>CAZQQT010000014.1:0-11005 GCA_964595645.1 uncultured Thermococci archaeon | reverse complement strand
CACCCTCCCCAAAGTCCTCGATAGACTGGAGGACAGATTTGAGGAGGTAGAATGACAAAAAAGCTGAAAATACCCAATCCAGGAAGGTGTATAGGGTGTAACCTATGCGCCATTGTCTGTTCGAGCTATCAATACAAGTCCCACTCCATCACAAAGAGTGCAATTAGAATTAAGACAGAGGGGGGACTCGAAGGACAGTTTGTAATTGATGCGTGTATTGGATGTAATGACCCTCCCTGTGCCGCAGTGTGTCCTACAGATGCACTTTCGCCGAGAGAAGGAGGGGGGGTGACCCTTGACGAAGAGCAGTGTATCGGATGCCGTCAGTGCATCAAAGCATGCGTAGTGGATGCGATATGGTTCGATAAGGAAAAAAATGTACCCATCGTCTGCAAACAGTGCGGAATCTGTACATTATACTGCCCTCACGGCTGCATAAGCTTTGAGGAGGTGGAAGTGGAATGATGAACAAAGACTACATCAAAATACTTAGAATCAATCTCACAGAGGAAACAACAAAGGTAGAGAAAAGAGAAGACTTGACAGAGTACCTTGGTGGTGTCGGTGTAGGGGCAAAGCTCCTCGATGAGCAGTGTGAAAAGAAAAAAGATCCTCTTGCACCCGATCAACCCATTATTTTCGCAATAGGACCGCTGTCTGCAATCTATCCTGTAATGACAAAGACTGTTGCCACTTTTAAATCTCCTCTTACCGGCGAGTACGGAGAAAGCTATGGAGGAGGAAGGTTAGCGTCCTCTATCAGATTTGCAGGATACGATGCAGTAGTAATAGAAGGTAAATCCGCAGATCCAAAGTACATCTCGATCCACAATGACAAAATACGGTTCAAAAACGCAGAAACCCTCTGGGGTCTGCCTGTAGAGAAAACAGGACGAATAATCCGGAACCTTGAGCCAGGAAGGGGCCATCGATCCATCATACGCATTGGCCCTGCCGGCGAAGATGAGATCAGATATGCGTGTCTGAATGTTGATTCCTTCCGACACTTCGGGAGACTTGGACTGGGTGCAGTGATGGGATCAAAAAATTTGAAGGCGATGATAATCTCTGGAACAAAATCGTATCCCATACAAAACTTTCAGGAATACATCGCACTCTATAAGAAGATCAACGAGCTGGTGACGGGCACAGATAAGATGAAAAAGTACCACGATCTTGGTACATCAAAAAATATTCTGCCGCTCAACGAAATGAATGCTCTTCCTACAAGAAACCTACAGAGGAGCTCCTTTGAGAACGCAGAAAACATAAGCGGAGAGAGTTTCGGAGAGAAAATATTAATGAGGAAGGAAGCATGCGTAGGATGTCCTATTGGGTGTATTCATATCGGAATGCTGAAGCGGCAGTTCGCCCCAGACCACGAGTATGAGTTCAGTCAGGTGAGCTACGACTATGAACCAATATTCGCACTTGGCACGATGCTCGAAATAGATGACCCTTCTGATGTTCTTGAACTTATGGAACGGGTGGAAATGCATGGGTTGGATGCAATGAGTACTGGCGTCTGTCTGGCCTGGGCAACAGAAGCACTGAAAAAGGGAGTAGTATCAGAGAAAGAAACGAAGTACGCGTTGGAGTTTGGAGATAAAGAAACTTATTTGAAATTTATAGATTCGTTGGTAGAAAAAGAAAACAGTTTTTTTGAAGCACTGGGCAGAGGTGTTGACTACGCATCGAAAATGTACGGTGGAGAAGACTTTGCCCTGGCTCTCGGAGGCAATGAGATGCCGGGTTACCACACCGGGTATGCCAATATTCTTGGAGTAACCTTTGGTGCTCGACACTCTCATCTCTCCGGGGGATATTCTATCGATCAAAAAATAGAGGAAACAGCAACACCGGAAGACATTGTAGATAGGTTGCTGACTGAAGAGCAAACGAGATGTATCTACGAATCACTGATCATGTGCTTGTTCTCTCGGGGTATCTACGATCTCGATCTTGTCTCTCGTGCGCTGAAAACCGTAGGGGTACATAAGAATAAAGAAACACTGAAAAAGCTCGGTAAAAAAATATACAAACAAAAAATGAAAATAAAGAAAGATATAGGATACGATCTTGCTAAAGTAAAGATACCAAAAAGATTTTTTGAAACAGAAACACTGCAGGGAAAACTTGATGAGGAAAAGATGGAAGAAATGATAAAACTATATAAAGAAAAAATCAGAAAAATATATCGGTAAAGGAAGCCTCTTTTTATTTAAAATTCATTTTTTGTCACTCAGATGCTCTAGCAGCCCTAAATAATCAGATAATAACCGTGTAATGAGGAAATTTTCTCTCACATGTTCTTTTGCTCTTTTGCCTATTTTTTTGGCGATTTTTTCGTTCTGCAGGATTTTTATTACTCTTTTTGCTGTTCCTTTTACATCATGAGGTTCGACCAAATACCCTGTGTCCCCATTGATTACCTGAAGGGGTATGCCCCCCACATTCGACGCTACTACTGGTGTCCCCTTCCACAAGGCTTCGGACACAGTAAGACTAAATCCTTCACGAATCGACTTCTGCATCATGACAGTAGAGGCCCGTTGCACCGCATTCACCACAATATCTGTTACATTTGCGAGAATCGTGATGTCATCTCTTTCCTTTGTTCTCTCTATAACTTCATTATAAATGTCAGTACTCTCTGGATCGTCCACCACCATGTTTCCCACCCACACAAGTTGACAGTCGACCTTCTCTTTTACCAGTTCGAAGACCTTTATCACACCGAGAGGATCCTTCCATTTGTCAAATCGTGATACCTGCGCAATAATTGGTTTATCTCGTTCAATACCATTTTTTGAAAGATATTTTGAGACTGTTCGTTCTGGCAATTTTTTGTTTTTGGGTGTCAAGGGGTCAATCGCAGGCATAATCACCTGTTGATCAATCTGTAAATCATTTCGTTTATAATCCTCCATGGATACAATCATTTTGTCATACCTGGACACAAACCCTGTAAGGTACTCCCAAAGGGGGAGGTAAGGCTCACTCAGATCGATGTGACACCGCCATACCCATGGTTGCGTTTTCTGATAAAACCGTATGATGGGAAGAGGCTGGGGATCGTGAACAATAACGAAATCCTGATCCACGGAGGTGAACACCGAGTTCTTTTTGTTTACCTCGTAGTAAATCCTTTTCTTCATGGCTGAGATATTGATAGAATCTCCCTGAAGACCGTTATGAAACTTTTTGGTAATGGTAAAAAAGTCAGGGGTACCGTGTAAAATTTTCCAGTCCGTTTGTACACCCACATCGTTCATGAGGAGGACCAAGGAATTCAGAATCTCTGCAACACCACCCCCTTGGTACGTAGAATTTATGTGCAACACGCGCTTTCCGTACGTCTTTTTCCTGCGGTAAATATCATTGAGTACTCTATCCCCTACAATTTCTCGATAATCTTCTAACGTCCGCATATAATTTCCGTCCATACAGTTACTCTCCTTCTATTTCACGTATCTCTTTCAGTAATGACCTTACATCATTTACAGAAGGAATGTTGTAGTTAGCCTCTGAAGGCTGTAGTCCAACTTTTATAGAATACGCCGAGTCTGGGAGCACACTGAATGTATCTTCGTCTGTCCAATCATCTCCAATAGCCATAATAAAATCCCAATCCTTCTCAGAAAGGAATTTTCTTGCTGCTCGTCCTTTATCAACACCTTGATGCTTCACCTCAATTACCTTATCTCCCTCAAGGACCTTGAGGCCGAGATTGGCGGTAAGCTCAACGAGGGATTCTTTGAGCTCCCGGGATCTCACAGAACGTAGTTTGTGATTGCTCACCCTCCGACTGTGCCACCCGAGGGAGTGCTCCTTCTCTTCAATAAAAGATCCAGGTGTTCTATCAACATGAAGCTCAAGAATCGGTCGTATTTCTTCCTTCCAGTTGTTTTCCAGGCTTTCTATCATCTCCCATTCTCCATCTCTTTCTCTAATCCAGACACCATGTTCTGCAATTAACGCTACATCGAGATTTGCAAACCATCTTCCGAGTGTATTTTTATCCCGTCCGCTCACAATTACCACATGATTTTTTTCGTCGTGACATAGCGCTTCGAGTATTGTTAAAAGATTATTATCGGGACGTGCTTCTTCCGGTTTCTTCTCAAAGGGAACAAGTGTACCATCATAGTCCAAAAGTACCAGTCGACTCTCACTCTCCTGGTACTCTGTGAGTAGTTTCTTTTTCATATTATGGGTGAGCTTCCTTACCTCAAGATCTTCCTGCATTTCTTTTACTCGATTAAGCTGATCCATAAAATCATTTGCCCACCGTACAACATCATAACGCTTTAATCTCTTTTGCATTGCTCTATTATGCCTTTTTTGTTCTTCTTCTGGCATGGAGAGTGCGTTTTTTAGTGCTTCCGCAATTTCTTCTTTATTATTTGGATTTACTATCAGTGCTTCTCCCATTTCTTTGGCTGCACCTGCCATTTCACTAAGAACCAGTACACCCTTTCCATCAGTTTTCGTTGCGAGGAACTCCTTTGCCATCAGATTCATCCCATCCCTCAGGGGGGTCACGAGCCCTACGTCCGCAATCTTGTATAGAGCGATAAGTATCTTGAACGGGATGACCTGATGCATGTACCGCACGGGTGTCCATTCTATGGTCCCGTATTTCCCATTGATTCGTCCAATGCGTTCTTCTAATTGCTTTTTGAGATCTTGATAATGCTTTACCCGTGTGCGTGAAGGAGAAGCTACCAGCATAAGCGTTGCTTTTTCCTTATACTCTGGATTTTTCTCTAAGAAATAATCAAACGCCTCTAAGCGCTGAAGTATACCTTTCGTGTAATCTAATCTGTCCATGGATAAAATGATGTCGTGATGTCCTACTTCATCATGAATTCGCGTAATTTCTTCTTGTACTTCTGAATCAGTTACTGCACTTTCGTATCGATCGTAATCTATTCCCATCGGGAAGCTATCAACCTTTACTACTCGATCCTCAGCGATTGTTTTCCCCAACACAGGTTCATATCCCAACAACCTTCGGACACTGCTAAGAAATTTCTGGGCGTAGTCATATGTGTGAAATCCGATAAGATCTGCTCCCCAAAGACCCTGTAAGATTTGATCCCGCCATGGAAGCAAGTGAAATATCTCAAAGGGTGGAAAGGGGATATGGAGGAAGAATCCAATGGTAATATCCGGTATTTTTTCTCTGACAAGATTTGGAAGAAGCATCAAATGATAATCATGGATCCATAGAGTGTCCTCTGGCTCTGCAATGTACGTCACCTCGTTGCAGAAAATTTCATTTACTCGTTTATATGCATTCCACAGCTCACTGTCATACTCTACATACTGAGTGAAGGAGTGAAACAGTGGCCAGATCGTCTTGTTACAAAAGCCATAGTAATATTTATTAACGTCATTTTCAGACAAAAATACAGGGTAGTTGCTAAATTCTTCAGTTAATTTCTTTTTGATAGTATTTTCTTCATCTCTCGTTAATTCTTCGGAAGGAATCCCACTCCATCCTATCCATTTGCTATTACGCGATTCATAAAAGGAACTGAGCCCAGTGGCCAACCCACCAATACTTTCACTAAACTCGAACTCATCCTCTTTTTTCTTGACAGTCACGGGTAATCGGTTCGACACAATCAGTAATCGTTCCATATTTATTCACTCCAGACAAGACAATAATTGTTATGCTTTCTCTTATGAAGAGGTTTAAAAATTTTTGCTCAGTGCATCATGTTTTTCGGATCTTCGTCCCTTCTCCTACAATGCACTTTTCCAGTTCGATGCCTTCGAGGTAGGAGTTCTTATCAATTACGCAGTCTACTACAGAAGAATCGATGATCTTCGTATTTTCCAGGATCACGGAGTTTTTCACGGTGGAATTCACAATTTCAGCATCTCTCGCGATATAATCTTCTTTCGTTGAGTAGTTCATATTGGCTTCTATATACGATTTTCTATCACCTATATCAAACCAGTCTCCATGGAAAATAAATCCATCCATCGGTTTCTTTTCATTGAGCCACTGATTAAAATATCCTGGTGCGTCTTGTGATGCATCTGCCTCTTGTAAAAATTCTGAAAAGAGCGGAAGGACATCTTGTGGGTAGATATAACACCCCACACTCACTAACGTTGATTTGGGTTTTTGTGGTTTCTCCTGGAACCCTGTCACGTTATTCCCTTCAAGCAGAACAACACCGTACTTACCCCTCACCATGTCCTTATCCTCAATATCAAAGAGCGCGATGAGTGGAGTGCTACCATCGTAAGTTGCGATAAAATCACTGAAATCGAACTCCAGAATATTATCTCCTGCAATGACAAGGAGGTCCTCATCTATATTTTTCTTATTGATAAGGTAATTTATTGCCCCGACAGTTCCAAGTTTTTCTTCTTCTTTTTTTGTTTCCTCTATCACGAGATCTATCTTCTTGTCCACTGTTGCTTCCCATTTCTCAAATTCCTCTCTAAATTTTTCATTTGTCGTGACGATAATCTCATCCTGGGGGATCTTCTCAATGATATAATTTATGATAGGTTTCCCTGCAACAGGGAGCAACGGTTTTGATTTATTTTCAGTCAACGGCATTAATCTTGTGGCGTATCCTCCTGCCATTATTACTGTCTTCATGTGCTCACCTCGCTACTGTTATATACCCAAAGTTTATAAAATATTCTTCCCCTCTCGTTGTATGGGTCTATTTGGGACATTTGGGATTAGAGGTATAGTGAATAAAGAAATTACACCGGAACTCGCGTTAAAAATGGGGATGAGTTTCGGATCGTTTCTGCAGGATGGCACAGTAGTAGTAGGCTGTGATGGAAGAACGTCGAATAAAATGCTCACTGACACGCTTATCTCTGGACTCATCTCCTGTGGTGTGGATGTAATAGACGTTGGCGCCGTTCCTACACCTGTAACGATGTTCGCAACGAAATCATTGGATGCTGTAGGTGGTGTCATGATCACGGCATCCCATAATCCCCCAGAATACAATGGAATAAAATTGCTGGAACCGAATGGTATGGGATTAAAAAAAGAAAAAGAGCCCATTATAGAAGAAAAAATAAAAAAAGAAGAATTTAATCTGAAAAATTGGAAAAATGTAGGGAAAGTAGAAGAAAGAAATGTGCTTAATGCATACTTTGAAAGTGTACTTTCCTTTGTGAATACGAAGAAAATAGAGGATCTCACCGTGGTCGTGGACTGTGGAAATGGTGTCGGATCTCGCACGCTGCCGTACCTTCTCGAAACAGTTGGCTGTAAGGTTATCACGCTCAATGGGCATATGGATGGAACATTTCCAGGGAGAAGTCCGGAACCCACGCCTGAAACCGTGACAGCTCTTAAGGAAACGGTGAAAAGTATTGGTGCAGATTTTGGAATGGCCTTCGATGGAGACGCGGACAGGGCCATGTTTGTCGACGAGAAGGGTAATTTTATCCGGGGAGATCGATCCCTTGCACTGCTGGTGAAGCACTACGTGAAAGAAAGAGAAGGACCCGTAGTAACCACGGTTGCCACCTCACAGGTGATAGATGACGTAGCAGGCGATCGCGTGATACGGACTGAAGTTGGTGATCTCATCGTGGCAAGAAAGCTATTGGAATCCAATGGAATCATCGGGGGTGAAGAGAGCGGCGGTGTTATCTTCCCTGATTTTGTTCCGGGTAAAAATGGAGATCTCGCCACATTAAAGATAGCGGAAATACTCTCTGAACAGAAAAAACCATTATCCGTATTGATGGATGAGCTTCCCACGTACTATCAATACAAAAAAAAGACATCCTGTGAGAACAAATATAAGGAAAAAGTAATTCGGAGAGTTGAGGAGAAACTTGGAGAATACAAGAAAGATACAACAGACGGGGTAAAGGCATTCACGAATAAAGGATGGTTTATTATCCGCCCTTCTGGAACAGAACCGATAATCCGATGCTACTCTGAATCAAAAGATAAGAAAGAGGCAAAAAAACTTGTAGAGTTTGGGTTGAATACGGTAAAAGAAGTGGTAGATAATATTACATAGTCCGGGGAGGATCTTTTTTCGGTATGTAATAAAAAGATTTAAATTCTTGGAAAATAACACGTGCCATGTCAGAAATAATCGCATATTGTGGGTTATCCTGTAGCGACTGTCCGGCGTACATTGCAACACAGGAAGATGACAATGCAAAAAGAAAAGAAACTGCTGAAACATGGTCTCAAGAATTTAACGCGGACATAAAACCAGAAGATATCAATTGTGATGGATGTCTCAGCAACGAAAGAGTTTTTCGCCACTGCAACGTCTGTGAAATACGAAAATGTGCCCGCGAAAAGGATGTGATGAACTGTGCACATTGTGACGAGTACGCATGTGAAAAGCTGAGTGAGTTCTTTGAAATGGTACCGGACACAAAGGAACGGTTGGATGCGATACGAAAAAACCTGTAACTACGTAGCATTACCTTTAAATAGTCCAAAAGAAAACATGTGCGTGCAGTATAAGAGTTGTCCATGAGCAAGTATGATACAGAATAGCCGATGGTCACTCTTAGAAAATCGCACTTCAAAACAAAAAATTGAAGGAGGAAGGTAAATGGAAAAAGAAATAGCAAATCCCGCGCCATTGGGATTGGCAGCATTTGGACTGACGACACTAGTGCTGAACATTGTAAACGCAGGGATTGTGCCTGCAGAGAGTATAGGAATGGTACTGCCCCTCGGTATTTTTTATGGTGGAACGGCGCAGTTTGTAGCGGGAATGTGGGAGTTTAAAAAAGGAAACACATTTGGATCTACCGCATTCTCCTCATACGGTGCCTTCTGGATTGCACTGGGTACAATGGTACTACTCGAGAATAACGGCACAATTGCCACCGTGCCAAAGGAAGGATTGGCAGTCTTTTTGGCAGCATGGGGGATATTTACTGCGTATATGTTTATTGGCACATTAAAGTTAACAAGAACATCGCAGACAGTGTTCCTCACACTGACAATACTATTCTTCCTGCTTGCCGCAGGAGAATTCAATGCCACAATACACAAAATAGCAGGATATGAAGGGATTCTCTGTGCACTTTCAGCACTCTACACATCTGCTGCGCTTCTAATAAATGAAACATGGGACAAGAATATCTTGCCCCTTTAAAATTTTATTTCTTTTTATTTTTATTTTTCGATTACACGTTTTGCTTTCCCTGTTGATCGTGGAATATCGCCGATATCAACAATGTCAACCTCAACTGTGAGATTGAGGATTCCATAGATCCGCTCCTGAATCTTTTTTGCCAGTGCTTCTCTATCACCTTTAAACTCCTTTCGGGGTTCAACGTTCACAGTTAATCGTGTCATCGGCCCTTCTTTGTATTTTACGATCTGATAGTTTTCGCTGGCCCCTTCCGTCTTCATGATAGCTTCTTCTATCTGTTTGGGAAACACAATGACTCCCCTCACCTTCATCATATCGTCGGCTCTTCCCAGAATCCGCACATGTCGGGGGAGTGTTCGGCCGCAGTCACACTCCTCTACAATGAGTTTGGAGAGATCCTTTGTTCTGAACCGAATTGAGGGGAAGGCCTCCTTGGTAAGTGTGGTAAAGACGAGCTCTCCCTTCTCACCAGGTTCTACCACCTCTTCCGTTTTCGGATCGATGACCTCCACATAGAAATGATCGGCGTTGATATGGAGTCCATTATGTTGTGCACATTCCACAGAGACACCGGGGCCAATAATCTCTGTCAGACCGTAGTTGTCAAAAGCTGAGATACCCCACGTGTCTTCAAGGTTCTTCCTCATCTCATCAGACCACGCTTCGGCACCGCACAGTGCTCTTTCAAGCTTGAAGTCCTTTTCTATATCGTATCCCTCCTTCTCTGCTACCTCGGCCATATACACTGCATAACTAGGCGTGCAGCCAATGGAGGTAGTTCCGAGATCTTTCATCATTTGCAACTGTCTTAGCGTGTTCCCGCTGGACATTGGAATTACCGTTGCACCGATCCGCTGTGCTCCTTTCTCAAATCCATGGGCTCCAGTAAATAGTCCGTAGCCATAGGCATTCTGGAATACGTCGTTCTTTCGCACGCCGGCAGTGTACATACTCCGTGCCATGACCTCTCCCCACACATCAAGATCATTCTGAGTATATGTCCCCACCACAGGTTTTCCAGTAGTACCTGAGGATGCATGTATTTCCACAACCTTATTTAGAGGAGTGCACAACAGCCCGAATGGGTAGTACTTCCTCAGTTCGTCCTTTGTGAGGAACGGAATTTTTTGCACATCGTTAAGTGTTTTAATATCTCCAGGTTTTAACCCGGCATCCTTGAATTTTCTGCGGTAGAACTCATTGTTGTCATATGCTCTTTTTATTACCGCCTTCAGTCTTTTTAATTGAAGTTTTCTCAACTCATCAAAATCCATTGTTTCGATTTTTTTGTTCCAGTACGGTTCTTCCATAAAAGCCCCTCCTTTTTTCTATATTTGAGGAAAAGTTTTTAAATTTTCCTGTCTTATAATGTAGTAACCCCTTGGAAGAGGACCGGTTTGAAACGATGATAATCGGAGCAAATCAAGGGGGAGACTGTGTCATGATCCCGCCGTATGATTGATGATTACGGATAAGCATGACACAGAAAAGCCCCACATGAGAGTAGCGGATTGAGAGAGGATCCCCTAACCGATGACATTCCGTGTTAGTGTGAT
The DNA here is from genome assembly GCA_964595645.1 of uncultured Thermococci archaeon. GTDB lineage: Archaea > Methanobacteriota_B > Thermococci > Methanofastidiosales > B48-G16 > JAYEIH01. The sequence goes on along the minus strand of CAZQQT010000014.1, from coordinate 318 downwards.
GGGCAAAATTTTTATGATTATTTCTAGTTCTTGGCAATAACATCCAGAGAATATTCATGTTGTTTCTTGTTTACTGTAAATAATAGGGCGTAAAATGTTCTTTTCTAAATCTGAGGAAAGATACAAGGGGTGGCTACTGAAAGACTAGCGTAAAGATGGGAAACATATTAACTCTGTTGTTGGGAAGAGCTCTATGTTCTCTTGTTGTGTGAAAGAAAAAGTTTTAAGTGTATACTACAGTAGAGTAACAAGACGTGATCAATATGGCATCGAGAACAGAGAAATTTGGAAAAATTTTGAAGGATCTGCAGACCTCCA
>CAZQQT010000013.1:0-49631 GCA_964595645.1 uncultured Thermococci archaeon | reverse complement strand
TGGCTGTTGGGAGGGCTGCTGCGATCCCTGTCCGTGCAGTCATGATCCCGAGGTGGAGGAGTTGATAGCCAATTTAGAAGAGCGCTTGGATTATCAAGAAGAATGGACAACTGAACTTGCAATAGCAAATGAAGAATACACCAAATGGAAAGGTGAAGCAGATGAACAGTGGGAAACTATAAAACATCAGTATGAAGTATGGAACTGGGATATTGTAGATGGTGCTGTTACTGGCTGGGGTGCCTTTAAGAAATGGATAACAACAGAAGGAGGTAAAAGTGTTGCTAAAAGCATAGGTGCTAGAATAGGTGCAACCATATACTCAGCAGGTCTTTGGTTTGTTGGAGAGAGGGCTGCTGCAACAACTAAAGAGTGCACTATAGGATATGGTATTTTACACAACCTCCAATCGACCGAGAACAAAATCGATAATTTGGAAAAAAGCATCGAGTGGAATGGAGGAAGAATATCAAAGATCAGAGGAGATATAACGGAGAGCTGCCCATGTGCACTGGAGTGATATGAATGGAGCAGGAACAAAAAAACTACGTAAAATACTTTTTTTATTTCTTGATAGTTGCACTGTTCTTTATTTCTGTTTTCCACGGTGCTAACAGAAGCAATGGAGTGATCATAATATTGGGACTATCGGTGTTGTTCACTGATCTAAAGAAATTGGGAAAAAGATGCCTTTTTTTTCTCATAGGGATAGTATTGACAGGTGCCTTTTTTATAACACTCGATATATTAAGTGCAGAAGGTGTATTTCATTTGAATAATGCGCCATATTGGATTTTGGTATTTTTGGCACTTTGTACGCTCCTATATCTTGAGCGTTCTCTCTCCACTTGGTGATTGACGTGATTATCTCTCTGCTAGCAGAACATTCACAGGAGGAATATACTTACGATATGACCATATTCTTTGGAGTCACATCCACACCACTCTACCTTGCTGTAAAACGGTGAATTAAGTGATTAACGATGAGATTTAAAAGAACACGGAGAAGAATTTTTTTATTCCTTTTCTATATTTTTAATAAGTTTTGCTGTATTCTGGAGTTGGAGAATCGGCGATCCTCCTTGGATCATAGAAGAGATGATGCTTCTTATTTTTTTAGGGGCATGGTTTCTAGTAGTTACTGCGAGACAGGATGAAATATCCAATATGGAGTTTTATGAACATACCCTTTTAGGATGTGGACTCTTATTTTACAGCTTAGGCGAAGTCTGTGCAAAGATGGGATACCTCCGTGAAGTTTACGTAAGATATATCAAGTTGATTGGAGTAATACTCGCATGGCTCGTAGTGCTAATGATTTTTATAGGGACACCAGTTCTAATGTGGATTAAGAATAGGAAATATAACGAGGAGATCAACAATGAGTACTGAACCGCACTCTGAAGTCGTTTACCAAACGTACCGAGACTACTACTACGATTACGGCACTGATGACTGTGCGTACACCGAAACGGAGAAACAAAGAGAAAACTGCAGTCAGGGATGCGAGAATGGCTGTTGGGAGGGCTGCTGCGATCCCTGTCCGTGCAGACATAACGACGAGGTGAAAGCGATGATAGACGATTTAGAAGAACGTCTGAAATATCAAGAAGAATGGGCAACTGAACTTGCAATTGCAAATGAAGAATACACTAAATGGAAAGGTGAAGCAGACAAACAGTGGAAAACTATAAAACATACATGGGACATATGGACCTGGGATATAGGGGATGGGCTCTCAATGGGTGCTTGGGTAGGAACAAAAGAAGTTCTAAAAAAAGGTGGATGGAAACTTGTAGCAGAGACAGGTGCAGCTGTATCAACAACGCTTGCTGCAATTGCAGAAAGATCTACTACAGCAATTAGAAAATCTGCAAAAGGTTATGGTATTTTACACAACCTCCAATCAGCCGAAAACGAATGCGATTTCTTGAAAAAAAGCATCGAGTGGAATGGAGGAAGAATATCAAAGATCAGAGGAGATATAAAGGAGAGCTGCCCATGTGCACTGGAGAAGAATCCACTCTGTCTATCAACGATAATAGCAATACTTGCTAACCATACAGAGAAAGATACTTTAAAGTATATATTTGAGCGATTGTATGGGAATTTTTCTGGACGTAGAGAAGTATGGGGCCTTTTTAAAGAAATTCAGTCGATATTGTATAATCTTTCCGTCGGATGAAACCAAAATGTTTTTAAACTTGGTACTGTTTTCCACACTATGAAAAAATATGTGATACCTCTCGTACTTTTGCTTATACTCGGCGCAGTAATTGCCGAAGAGAACAACCAAGAACAACACGTGAAGGTCACCTTTTTCTTCACCGAAGACTGCAGCCACTGCGAGACAGTAAAAGGCTACTTCGAGGATTTTAAAAAGGAATACGGTGAAATCCTGGAGATCGAGATGGTCGATGTGTTTACAGAGAAGGGATACAGAGAGTTCAAAAACAATGGATTCATACGGACCCCAGGGCTCGTGTTCAATGATCAAATAAAAATGGAAGGAGGTATTACAGCTGAAGATCTCCGAGAGGTAATAGAGCATTTTGCACATCCTAAAGGTGTCCTTGTACGATTTTTTCACGATGCCGATAATAAAGGAGAGGAGTACGAGAGAATATATCGTATCCTCTCTACAATTGATACAGAAGAGGTAGCAACGCTTCCCCTTGATTACGAGCTTAATAGGAATAGCTATCTCTATTTTGGATTTTCAGAAACACCGGCAGTGGCGGTCAATGAGCTTTCCTTTGAAGAAAATATCACGGAGGATTTGATCAAATCTGCAGTAACATTTTACCACGAGAAGAACCCGGTGAAAATTGTTGGATTCTACACTGAAGAAGAAGAGAAAAAAACGGTTAATGAGGTAATAACGTCTGAGAAATATGACAATACTGTTTCTATCCTGTGGATAGATATCTCGCAGCACTCCAAAGAGTTCTACCTGAATGGATTTTCAGAGACTCCCTCTGTTGTTGTTAATGACACAACACGAATTGAGAATGTTACAAGAAAAAGATTAATACAAGAGATTGAAACGCTCGATTCCACATTTTATACACCCATCACCATGTATTTTGCGCTTTATCCTTTTCTCAAATATCTTGTACTTCTCTGTATCGTTGCTGCAGTGGGGGTGGTCGTGTGGAAACGATAATTGCCTCTGGTACGTTCGATCGACTCCATGAAGGACATAAATACTTCCTGAAGAAGGCATTTGAATATGGGTACGTATTGATAGGACTCACAAGTGATGAGATGGTGCAGGATAAGAAGTACGCTGAGAAAATATGGGATTACAGCAAACGGAAAAGAAAAATTAAGGATTTTTTACGTTCTTTAGGACATAAAGAGAAAAAAGATTACGAAATAATCAAAATAGATGATACATACGGATTTTCACTGGAGAGAGATGCCGATTACATTCTTGTCACAGAAGAAACCTACAAAAACGCGGAAAAAATAAATGAGAAAAGGCGAAAGTTGGGAATGAAGAAGCTGCAAATCGTGAAAATCGATCTTCTCTCCGATGAGCGTGGGAAAATCTCTTCTACACGACTCCGGTCTTAATCGGGTTTTTTACTTTTGAGCAGTTCGAGTATACTGTCAACGTCTTTTATCTTCTTTAGTTCTCCTCTACTGAGAATGGGCACTCCTTCCACGTTTTCTGGGCTCTTTTTCAGATCGACAATAAACATTGAGTCTTTATTTATCATCATTGAGAATTCGTGCATTATTCTGATTCTTTTGTCAAGGAGTCTGGATCGTGATTTGCCTATTCCTGTTATAATCACTTCTTTTTCTTTTACAAGTGCATTAAAGGGGGTTTTCTCCGTTGGAACAACTTTAAATCCCGTATCATGGAGTTTGAGGAGTATTTTTCTTTCTAGATCTCTTTTTACATCTTCTAAACTAATCTTTCCACTTTCTTTTTCTACTTTTTTTAGAATTGAGACCGGTTTTGTGACAGGAATATCAAAAAACTCTTCGAGTTTTATTGCGTTTTCGAGGAGTACACCTTTATCTACATTTTCGTATTCGTAGAGGGTGGATCGTGATATATTCACTTCGTCAGCTACGTAACCTAGGGAGAGTCCCCGTTTCTCTCTTTCCTCCTTTAATTTTTCCCGGTCTATCTTTACGTAGAGTCCTCCTCTGTCTGCGTACACTAACGGTGGCTGTCCGTCTACAACGAGGTTTTCAAGTGTTTCCATAGTGATAACGGGTATCCCATCTCGATTATATACTACACCTTCTTTCAATCTCTCTTTCTTTGTTTTGTGAGCGATTATTAGAGGAAACACCTTGAAATAGTAGGCGATTTTTCGTATTTCACTGGCATGTTCTGAGGAGAGAGAATCTACATTGGACAGTATCTTAATGATGAAACTGAAGAGGCCCCTCCTTGCCATGATATCGTAGCAGGATCGCATATTACAGAGGGATACCTCGAACCCTGCCTTTTTAAGGATCTGTGCGACTGAGTTTGTGATATCGAATGTTTTGTATTCCATCTAATTAGATTTATATAGCTTCATATTAAAAATTCTTTCGGTATGTACATTGGCATCGATGACACAGACTCACGTGAAGGAATGTGCACAACATATCTGGCAGCGCTCATTGTCGAACATGCAGAATGTGAGAACCATCCCCGATTGATTCGATTGAATCCAAATATTCCCTATAAAACGAGGGGAAATGGAGCACTCAATCTCGTTACTGAGGGGGAGATGAGTGAGATACTAGAACTCTTCGCGAATTATTCTCACCGTACAAAAGAAAATACAAATCCTGGCATTGTTTTCATGGAAAAAATTCCTTCCTCTCTTAAAAAATTTGCATTAAGAGCGTTACACAAAAATATAGAGATAAAAGAGGCGCTTGAATACGTAAAAAAGCACAATATGAGCTACCATGCTTTTGGAAACAAGAGGGGACTTATTGGTGCGTTGGCAGCTGTAGGGATGGAGCTCCATGATCACACTTACGAACTCATTACCTACCGTGAACCCTTCAGGTTTGGCACAGAGAGAGATGTAGATACAGGGAGTGTTATCACTATGGATAGGGAATATTATCCTGCGGTATTTGACAGCTACGACTATAAGAACGAGTATCTCTGTATTGCACCCCACTCCCCGTGTCCTGTGCTCTACGGACTGAGAGGCGAATCTCCCGAGATTCTCAGAAAAGCACAGGCGATGGTAGAGTCCGAGAACATGGACAAACAGCAGATCTTCCTCACCAACCAGGCCACCGATATGCATCTCGTGAAAAAAAACGTATCTGAAGTAGAGGAGTTTGATTCTGTCATTGTGGAAGGGCGGGTATCAGAGACTCCACATACGATAGAAGGAGGACATGTCATTTTTAGGCTAAAAGATGACGAAGAGATATTCTGTGCGGCTTACGAACCTACCAAAGAGTTTAGAGCAATAATCAGAGAATTGATTAAGGGTGATTATGTGAGGGTCTACGGTGGTGTAAAGTATACGAAGGGGCTTACGATAAATCTTGAAAAAATTGAGGTTGTAGATCTCGTCCCCCAGTACAAGATACGAAAAAGAACTTGCACCTGTGGAGGCACATTCAAATCGAGGGGAGGAGGAGTGTATAAATGCAAGAAATGTGGGAAAAAGGCACGAAAAAGAGAGATTGAAGAGAAAATAGAGATATCACGAGGAATCGAGGAAGGATTGTATGAGGTACCACCCATCGCGAGGAGACATCTCGCTAAACCGCTTTGCAGATATGAGCAACCTCGGCGTCATTCAACGTCACGAGATCCATTGGTCTGATCTTTATTCCAACATAGGGCGATCCGGCAGACCCCACGACGAACTCGGCCTCCATTACATTTTTATCAACGATCATTGGGAGATCGGAGCCGAGGCACGGGATACCACCAAATTCAAATCCAAGTTCTTTGATATCCTTTGCCCGCGCCATCTTCACCTTTTTTCCTGTTATTTCTTCAACTTTTTTTGTATCCAAGCGTGTATTTCCCTGAAGCACGGTGAGGCAGGGCGTATCATCAAGGAATACGAGAAGTGATTTTATCACATGTTTCAGCGGCACATCAAATATTTCAGCAACTTTCTCACTCTCCTTTCCCCACTCCTCGTGCTCCCGTACCTCAGCGTCTATCCCTTTTTTACGTATGAGTGTTTTGGTCCTCTGCACGTGTTTCATGATGTTTTGTGAGAGGACATACTAATAAACGTTGTTCCTGTCCAAACCTTTTTTTAATCTCCTCGCTTTATTTCCTCTGATGAAGAGAATTGTTGTAGTCGGACGGTCGAACGTGGGGAAATCTTCCCTCATAAAAGCTCTCACAGGAAAAAATATCGAGATAGGGAAAAGACCAGGAATGACTCTGGAATTCAAGGAGTACCCGTACAAAAATTTTATCCTGGTAGATTTCCCTGGTTTTGGTTTCATGAAAAATGTAAGAGAAGAGAGACAGGAGCAATTAAAGGATGAAATCGTCCGATACATCGAGTCAAAAGAGTTTAGTCGAGCGATAGAGGTCATCGATACGAAGGCCTTTCTGGACATTTACGAGCGGTGGGTAGAGACACAGATACCTGTCGAAATTGAGTTCTACCACTTTCTCCACGAGTTTACAGAACCGATCATTGCTGCCAACAAGATAGATAAACTACGAACGTATGAGCGAGATGAAATTCTCAACGAAATTGCAGAAAAATTTGGTCTTTTGACTCCATGGGATAGAAACAGAAACTTCGTCCCTATTTCAGCAAAAAAAGGAGAGAATATCGATACGTTAGAAAAAATTTTACTCCCGTAATGTTATGTCGTCATCATATCTAGGCAAGATTTCCATTTGTCCTTTGTACTGCGTTATAATTCCTGATACTCTTATCTTCTCATTTTTTTCAATATCCAATGTGATCCCTGTATCTCTATCGATGTACACGGCAATTTTTTCGGTATCATCTTGAAGATAAAATTTATTGTGCTGAATGTTGGCGGCTGTTCCCTTTACTGTTACAAATGATCCTTCCATTTTCTTTGCTTTCTTTATTGATAAAGGAAGTGGATGAGGATTTTTATCTTCTAGAACAGAGATTTTATCTTTTTTTATGAATTTTACCTCTATATTTCCATAGAATCTATCAACAACACCTTCAACACACACCACATTTCCTAATCGTATTTCACAATCCGCCAATACTTCTGAGTATATCTTGATTCCTGCAGTGTCATCCTGGATATACATCACATCCTCTCTAAACACACCGGGAGGGGCTGTCACCACCCCCTTCACGGTCACTGTTTCTCCGAGGAGATCTCGAGCCTTTGCTATTGGTGTCGTCTGTGCGGCCTTTTCCTGTGCCGAAGTGGCGGGAGCGATTGTCGTGGTGGGTATGGGTACAGTAGTTTTTGGTTCCTTTTCTCCAATCATACTCTCCTGCGGCTTCTCATCACTGAGGCATAGAGAAAAAACCAGTACGATAAGAAGTACTGTCCATAGTTTCACATGTAACGATCCCACTCTCTTCACATCCCACGTATTTGTTAATATACCTTTGTTCCCTTATTTAAAAGTTTTTCTGTTCCGTCCTTCTAATGATCTCATCTTGGAGACCTTTGGGTAGATTGACGAAATAATCACTGTATCCAGCTACCCTCACCATAAGGTTTTGATACGCCTCAGGATTTTCCTGCGCGTGACGGAGGAGATCGGCACTCACCACGTTATACTGCACGTGATGTGCGCCCATCGTGAAGTATGCCCGCATTAACTGTCCCAGTTTCCTCAGTATCTTTTCATCTTGAACTAGATCCGGAGAGAGTTTCTGGTTCAGTAACGTCCCGCCGGATCGTGTATGATCGAGTTTTGTCACGGATTGGAATACTGCACCGATACCCTTTTTATCAGCTCCCTGTACAGGGGAGATGCCTTCTGAGACAGGCTCCCCTGCTTTTCTTCCATCGGGTGTTGCGTTGCATACACTTCCGAAGTACACATGGACTGTAGTGGGAAGACCGTACACCCTTTTGGAGGCTTTTCTTACCGGAGATCGAGGATAGGATTCTATGAGGTCTATGCATGTGCGGAACACCTTTTTAGCGATGGTATCAGCTCTGCCATCATCGTTTCCGTATTTGGGCGTCTTATGCAGAAACATCTGCCTCATCTCTTCTTTCCCTTCATAGTTGTTGTTTAAGGCTTCCACGACAGCTGTCATTTCAACCCTCTCTTCCTTAAAAACGTTGTATCTCAAGGAGGTGAGCGCATCCGTGACAGTCCCAAGTCCAACGATTTGGATGTACTGTGTGTTGTACCGTGCACCCCCGCCATTGTAGTCCTCTGCGTTGTGCACACAGTCATCAATCCAGAATGAGAGGAAGGGCACGGGCATTTGTTCAGCATAGAGTTTTTCTACAGTGTCATTTCCCTTTATTTTTATATCGATAAAGTATTTTAGTTGTTTTGTGAATGCTGTGAAAAGATCGTTGAATTCCTCGAACGTAGAGGGATCACCCGTCTCTATTCCTACCTTCTTTTTCGTTCTCGGATCCGTACCATTGTGCAGCGTGATTTCGAGTATTTTGATGAGATTAAAGTAGCCGGTGAGGATATAACATTCCTTCCCGAAGGCGCCTGTTTCCACACACCCACTCACACCCCCCATTCTTGCATCCTCCAGAGATTTCCCCTGCCGTAGGAGTATTTTGGTAATGCCGTCGTGGCTGAAGAAAGGCGGTTCGCCAAATCCGGGTTTTACAACGTCCAGTGCACGCATGAGTAGTTTTTCAGGTGTTTTCTTGCTGATTAACACTGCAGTATTGGGTTGTACCGTTCTCATTTCTTCTAGTACTTCCAGGAGGAGATACGATACCTCATTGACGGCATTGGTACCATCTCTCTTTACCCCTCCAATATTGATCTTCGCGAAATCGTTGTAGGTATTGCTCTCCTCTGCTGTGACACCCACTTTGGGTGGTGCCGGCTGTGCATTGAATTTGAGCCACAGCGCCTCAAGCAGTTCCTTTGCCTCTGTTTTTGTGAGTCTGTTCTCCTTAATATCTTTTTTGTAGGATGGATAGAGATAGTGATCCAGTCTCCCCGGGGTAAATGAATCCCATGGATTTGATTCTGTCACTACCCCTACATGCACAAACCAGTAGTGCTGAAGTGCCTCCCGGAATGTTTGTGGAGCGTGAGCCGGTACTCTACGACAGATTTTTGCCATTGTCTTAAGTTCTTTCTTTCTGCGTTCATTCTCCTCTTCTTCTACCATCCTCTCCAGTTTTTTGGTGTATCTACGTGCATAAATGATCATTGCGTCAGCTGCGATCTCCATAGCCTTTAATTCTTCTTTTTCGTTTGATGAGTCTGTTTTCCGTTTCTTCTCTTTTATTGCTTGCTTTATTTCTATAAGCCCCTTCGTAAATACTCTCTCACCACCAGCCGTGTGGCCTGGAACACGCTGTTCCATGAACTCGGTGAACACGCCGGCATTATACGCATCTTCCCATTCTTCGGACATTTTATGGAGGATGTGTTCTCTCATTGTCTTTCCCTTCCAGTAAGGGATTATCTCTTCCTCATACAATTTTTTCGTTTCACCGTCTACCACATAGGGATTTTTTTCTCGGGTAGTTAGTACATCCAGATCCTTTAGAGAGTGACAGCACACCTCTGGGTACGTGGGGACCTCCTTTACACCAGTCCCCCGGAGACCTACAATAAGCTGACCCTCCTCAATGGGGAGGCTCACGTGTTCCATGAGGTATTTAAAGGCCATTGCCCTCTTTACAGGAGGAGAAATTTCTTTTGATTTATTATTTTTGTAAAATTCGGTGATTAATCTTGCTCTTTCCGATGAAATTTTTACTTTTTTAGTAATACTTTCCTCTCTGAGTTTTTCTATTCTTCTACTTACAGGATGAATTGACGATCTTCTTATTTTCATTTCCTTCTCCATCTTCATCCACCTACCCTCACGGTGAATCCTTTCTCCTCAAATTCTTTCCTCACCCGATCGATAGTATTTGTAGAGGGAGACACAATGTCTGTGATTCTATATTTCTTTCCTAGCCTTTTATACTTCTCTTCTACCTTGTGGAAGGGTAGCAGATCAATCTTTTTCACGTCATCTAGAGATGATACGAAGCCTACAATATCATTTACGTTGTTTTCTGTATCTGTTATCCCTGTAATTACTGGGAAGCGGATGATCACATCCTCACCTCGACCTGTGTCTACTAGATATTTCAGGTTGTTGATGATGGCGTCATTGGATACCCCTGTGTATTTCATATGTGTCTGCCCGTCCATAATCTTCAGATCGTAGAGAAAAAGGTCAATACCTTCTGCTACAGACCGAAAGGTGTGTGAAGGTGCGTATCCCGAGGTATCCAGTGTTGTATGTACACCGAGTTGGTTGCATTCGTGTACAATGGCCGTGAGGAGCTCTGGTTGCATTAATGGTTCCCCACCGGAGAAAGTAACACCACCATCAGATGCATTGTAGTAGATGATGTATTTTTTGATCTCCTTTATCATTGTTTCAGCAGTGACGATACTGCCTACCATTTGTAGCGATCCTGTAGGACACGTTTCAACGCATTTCCCGCACATCGTGCATCTTTCTCGAAGAAGTAATATTCCGTGTTCTTTTTTTACAATAGCTTCAGCTGGACAAACTTTTACACAGTTTTCACAGTTCATACACCGGGAACTGTAGTAAAAAATCTCTATTTCGGAAGAGAGTCCCTCGGGGTTGTGGCACCACCAACAGTTGAGGGGACATCCTTTAAAGAAGATAGTAGTACGAATACCTGGGCCATCGTGAACTGCAAATTGTTTTATATCGAATACCGTACCTTTTTCCATATACGGTGCTATCCTTCCATTATTTTTTTACAGTCCCCACAGACGTACTTGCCGTTGACCTCCTCCAGATCCTGGAAGTGTTGTCCACAGAGCTCACACACACCAGGTCCTATCTCCCCCCTTTTTTCCACTTCTTCTTCAAATACTTCAGGGGCATAGTTGAGGAGATCGAGCGAGGAAACAATACCCACAATTCTATCGTCTCTTGTTACTACGAGCCTCCGTACATCCTGTTCGGAGATGATTTCTGCGGCTTCGATTATCGTGCTGTCGTAGTCGACAGTAACAACGGGAGAGGACATAATACTCTTTAACCACACTATTGATGGCTTTTTTCCCCTGGATATTACTTTCCTCAAGATGTCTCTCTCGGTCACTATACCAATGGGTTTTCCATCCTCTACAATTACCGTACACCCCACGTCTTTCTCGCTCATCTTTTTTATTGCTCGCGATACTCTATCACGGGGTTTTAGTTTTATTACGTCACCTCTCATAACTTCGCTTATGGTGGTCGTGGGGATCACCTCGGTACCTACTTCTCTTCTCCCTTTTTTATAGTTTTGTATGACACTCTATGTACTTACAAGCAACTTCATATAGTCTCCAATATCTGCGAAACGCTCAAGATCAAGTGTGGCATCCACAATTTCATCCATCCTTTTCTCAGACATTACTGTACTCGCATTTGCTCTGAACTTTGCAATCAGCTCTTCATCGGTGAGGGGATTCTCCTTGCTCCCTTTCGCGTGATCCACCTGTTTTTTGTACGATTTTCCGTTTTTCGTGGTGATAGTGCAGATGGCACGTTTCACCTTCGGGAAGAGAGAGTCTATCTCCTTGTTAGCCTTAACTTTCACCTTCTGGATCGTTTCTCGCACGAAGGAGTCGTTGAGTGTTTCTTCTTCAAAATGTGAGGGAAGTACATTCCCTTTGGTAACGGCAATGGCAATACAGTATGGGAGTGAGTGATCGGCCGTTTCCTTTGTTTTTGGTTGATACTTACTTGGATCGGAGAGAATGTCGGCACCGCGTGTGGTAGTTTCAATGAGGACCGCCTCTACATTTTTTGGGTCAATATTGTGTTCCTTCATAATCTCAAGCACGGCAGTGATCGGCTGGTGAGTGAGTGCTTCCGTAGGGAACGCTTTGTACTCGCTGTCTGTGGTGAGGAATTTCTTTCCGAGACCGTCGGTCAGTATCTCACTTTTCCACTCTACATTGTTTATCACTTCGAAGAGTCCTTCTTTTCCCTCAAACACTTCTACAGGTCCAGTAAACCCTGTGTCAGCCAACATCGCAGCTCGAACACCGGCCTCTACAGCCATGGGATCCGCAGTGTTTTTCATGTTGGTCAGCGCCCCGGCAACAACGCCGCCGAATGTCGAATGGGAGGATCCACTGATGCCGACTGCCGCGGTAATTTTATCCTTATCCAGTCCAAACATTGTTCCGGCCACTACAGGGCTCACAAACTGTGTCAGTGTCCCGTGATGCCATCCTACCTCTCTGACTCCCGGGTAGGCTGCCAGACACATCCGTATCTCCAGCTCATAGGCGATGACAATTCCTGTAATAATCTCTTTCCCAGAACGTTTTCTATACTCCCCAGGACTCAGCGCAGCAGGAATAAGATCAGATGGGTGCGAGGGATCCTGTTCCCAGTAAATATCATTGTAGTCCATACCTCGAATGAGAAGTGCGTTCATCAACGCAGCATTCGCCATATTCGTCCTATGTCCGTGCCCTATCACGGTAACTTGTTCTTTTCCGCTGAGTTTTTTGATATATGCAAAGGCCTGTTCCATATCTTCATTGTGAAGTGCGGCCAGTCCACAGCCCACACTATCTAGCAGATACCGTTTCGTTTTTCTTCTCACATCCTCCGGGATATCGTTATACTCAAGTTCTAACGCAAATTTCGCCATTTTTTGACTGATTGATTCCATTTTGACGCCTCCTCTATTTATCCCTTTTTATGTGCAATGGATATATAAACTTTTTTCATTCACTCCTGGAATTCCCTGTTGAGTGTTGTTGCGATGATGGCAGCCTTTTTCGTTGCTGCCTCAACAGCCTTGATTAAAGCAGTTCTCACTTTGCTCTCTTCGAGTTCAAAGATTCCCTCGATTGTCGTTCCCCCAGGTGTTACAACCTTGTCTTTCAGCTGTGATGGATGAGTTCCTGTTTCGGATATGAGTTTTGACGAGCCGATTACTGTGTGGATTGCTGCATTCAACGCGAGTTCTCGGGGAAGTCCGGTCTTCAATCCTGCGTACATGAGTGCCTCGAGAATAGTAAACACGAATGCAGGACCACTTCCACTCAGTCCTGTCAACGCATCCATATACTCCTCTTCGACCTTTTCGTACTCCCCTATGTTGCTGAAAAGAGCTTCTATTATTTTTTTCTCCTTCTCGGTAAGGTCCTCGGTGACGTAGACGGTAAACCCTTCGTGAACAATGACACCAACATTGGTCATGGCTCTCACTATTTTGCTGTGAGGTACTATCCGTTTGATTAGATCGATCTCTATTGCAGCAGCAAAGGAAATGAGTATCTTGTTCTTCACGGACGGTTTGATCTCTTTCAGTATGTGAGGAATTTTCTTTGGTTTTACGCATAGAAGGATGATATCTGCCTTTTCAGCGGCATACGTGTTATCGTGCGTGACCTCTATCCCATATTCTTTCAAATGATCAATTTTTTCTGTTCTTCTTCTCGTTGCAATTACATTATGCTTCTTCAGGCTCCGTGCAATCGCTTTGCCTATTGTCCCTGCACCTATCACAGCAATTTTCATGTATGAGGACTTTATATAACTGTATTTAAACGTATTGGTGTACGTGATTTTCACGTGGATAAGTTTCGCATCAGTGCATGTGAAATCCTAGGACAGGAATCATCATTCCTCAATCAACTCTAGCACGTACTCAAGTATTTCATCACCCTCTCCCCATTTTTCTTCAACGTAGATGTCTGGTGACGTGTGTGTTTCTTCATTTGCGGTACCGTTGGGATTGATACCCATACCACTTGCCATTTGCAGTACGAGTTTGCTATTGGGGAGAACAAACTGGATAGGAGAAAATCCTATACCATCCCCACCAGTTGTTGTGCCCACGAGTGTAGCGAATCCCGAAGCCTTCGCAAATACTGCGAAGTTTTCGGCTGCAGAGTACACAATTCTATCGACTAAAAGGTAGATTTCGCCTTCAAAGGATCTTTCCCTCGATTTATCGATGCATTCACAATATTTTGTGATAATGAAATCGTCAGTTTTTGCTTCTGGGGGGAGTATATCATCTTTGGGGAAGGAAAGACGCTCCCGCGTGGCGGCATACTTTCCACGTCTGAGAGCAATAACGAACTCAACTTCCATATTTTTGTTGGCGAGTGGAGCGACAATGTTATCCGTCCAGTATACAATACTTCCTCCCCCATTTCCCCGAATATCAATAATGAGGTCGTTGTATTCTTGTATTTCATCGTAAAATGCGAATAATTTTTTTTGATCTCGGGAAGGATCAACAGCAAACGATCGTACTTTCATATACGCGATTTTCTTATCCTCCCATTTTTTGCACTCAATGTTTGGGGCATCGCTCTGGAAGTACTCTTCATGTATGGGGTGAGAGATAGATTCAATTGTTTTTTTTCACTATTGTTTCGTCTAATTTTCTGATAGTGAACGTAGTCTCTTCACCGAAAGGAGATGGATCAAGATAGTGCATGTAGAGCTTGTCTCTTCTCGGATCATATAGTATCTGAGCTTGCGTTTTCACCGACTTGATTGCGTCGTCCACATTTTTCCCGTTTATTTCTATTACCTTGTCGCCTCCTTCGATTTCGTACTTCTTTTTCCAGCCGTCGAGGCCATCAATAGCAACGTACTCTCCTCCAAAGTAGCGGAAAAATACTTCAGGGCAGGAATACTCCCATTTCTTTTTCCAATATGCATATGCTTCTTTATTTCCCTCTCCCACATAATGATTATATTTTTCAATCCATTTGGAGGCGAGTACCGCCGTATGTGCATTTTGTAATGTGTTGACCGCCTCTCTCATCAACGAGAGGAACTCCTCATTTGTTTCGATCTCGTTCAGCCTTTCCATATACTCATCTTTTAAGTCTAACCAGTTGTAGCCGTGCGTCCGTTCCTTCAGCCAGAGATACGGATAGTTATACTTTACGAGGTAGTACAGCGCCTCAAAATCCTCTTCCCACTCATTTCTCGTGAGTTCGGGATCGAACCCCGTGTCCTGTTCCAATGAACGGATCCACGGGAAATGAGCGGTGGCCATTCCGATCTCATCGTTGTAGACCCACCCTGTGAGGAAGCACCCTTCACCACAGAGGGAGCGGGGGATCGCGACCTCGATGGTGCGCTCAATGAAAACCTGTACCTCTGCATCTCCTCCCGACATGCTCGCTTTATTTTCTCTGATTTCGATGGTATGGTCTATCTCCTCATCGAAGTCCGTGTCAAGTCCGAGGAAGTACGTTTCCTTCAGCGGATTGAGAGACACGTAGTCTATTCTAAGTACAAGCGAGTCTCCATCGATCACCGTGAACATCGACTTCTCTGAGTCTGTATATATCGGATCGATCCCTTCCCAGTCCGACGGCCACCCGTCTATCGTTATCTCAGCGTGTTCGAGGAGATCAAGCCTCGCTGAATCAACAGTTGGTTTTTCCTTTTCGACGCAGGAAGGGAATACAATCAGGATAATTGTTAGAAATATTAGGTACTTTTTCATACAGTTCTCTTTATTTCTTTCATTTTAAGAATATTCTGCAAAGAATTTGCTATGACCAACCAAACCAAAACATTTTTATAGACGAAGGTTCTCTTCTGTGTAGGTGATTTCTTTGGGATGGACTGCTCGTGCGTAACAGAAAAAGCGAGAAAGGCTGTTCTTAGATTTGTTCCTAAGGAGATCTGCGAGGAGGGATTCGATGGATGATTTTAAGGTAACACCATGGGATGTAGAGGGTATTGTAGATTATCAGCGATTGATAGAGAAGTTCGGTACAACACCTATCGATAATGAAATGCTGAGGAGGATCAAAGAAGATTTTGGAGAGCTACATATATTTTTACGGAGGAAGATATTCTTCTCTCATAGAGATTTCGATATAATTCTTAATAGATACGAAAAAAATGAGAAATTCGCGCTGTATACTGGTAGAGGTCCCTCGGGCCATACGCACTTGGGACATATTATGCCGTGGATATTCACAAAATACCTGCAGGATAAAACGGGCGCCAATCTCTATTTTCAGCTGACCGATGATGAGAAGTTCCTTCACAACCGGGATCTCACGCTGGAGGATACACACAGCTTCGCGTATGAGAACGCGCTTGATATTATTGCCGTGGGATTCGATCCGGAAAAAACCTTCATTTTCACAGACACAGATTATGCGAAGACGTTATACAACATTGCTATAAAAATAGCTGAGAGAGTGACGTTTTCTACGGTGCGAGCAGTGTTCGGCTTCGAAAACTCAACAAATATCGGCATGATATTTTACCCTGCGATACAGGCAGCACCGTGCTTTTTACCCTCCGATCTTGAGAATGAGAAAATGCCGGTACTTATTCCTGCAGCCATTGATCAGGATCCCTACTGGAGGATAACCCGTGATGTGGCCGAGAAAATCGGGTATCACAAACCAACGGCCCTCCACTGCGCTCTTCTCCCGTCTCTCCAGGGTCCGGGTGGAAAGATGTCCGCATCGGATCCAGACAGTGCAATATTTACCGTTGACACGGAAAAGGACGTAAGAAGAAAGATAGGAAACGCCTTCACCGGAGGAAAAAAGAGTCTGAAGGAGCAGAGAGAGGAAGGGGGAGATCCCGACGTCTGTTCCGTATTCCAGTATCTTCATTATCTCTTTGAAGAAAATGATGCCTCACTGGAACAGAGAGAACGAGACTGTCGTAGGGGTAATGTAATATGCGGAGAATGTAAAAAATATCTCACTGAAAAGGTGGTATCCTTCCTAAAAATGCATCAAGAAAGGAGAGAAAAGGCGAAAGATATTCTTGATGATTTTATTTTGGAGGATTAAGCTTTTTTTCCGCACACCACTAAATAATGGCCAAAGTTCCTCAGCACCGGCAGAAATGTTGATCGAGGGTAGAGACTTCCTATTTTTATATTAAACTCTTCAAAAATTTCAGTAAGGTCTTCTGGTGTGTAATAATGGAGTTTTGTAGAGTACATTTTCTCATTGAGCCGCAGCGTTACTCTTCCCCTTTTCTTCACTCCGATTTTTATCACTCTTTTGAATGAGAGGGCGTTTGCCACGGTGAACAAGAATCTTCCATTCGGTTTTAGCACCCTCATAAGTTCCTCTGAGAAGGATCGAATATCCGTATGGTTCAACGCACCAAAAATGGAGATGATATTGTCAAAAGAGCTCTCTGTAAAGGGAAGATGCGATGCTTCGGCGACGAGTGCATTCTGTACCTCTCCAGTGGCAATCATATTCTTTGAGATGTCCAGACCATATACATCGAATCCATGGTTCCGTAGGAATGTGGTATGGTACCCTTGTCCGCACCCGATATCGAGAACATTTCCTTCTTTTAAATATCTCAAAAGCAATGTTTTCTCTTCCTCTCTCATTTTTTGATTCAGATCATCGTTATATCTCTCTTCATAGACCTCAGCCAGTCGATCATAGAATTTCCTTTTCATAAATTTATATATTCTTTTAGACTTTCGAAATTTCTCTCAGATTCTTGAATAAGCCTCATTTTTTCCTTTGCTGAACTAAAAAGATATTTATACTCTTCTTCATCAATTTTTCCACGGATATATAAGCGTTTTATCTTTTCTACTAATGATTTTATTTTTTTGCGTTTCTCTCGGTACTCTCTGTATTCCCCCTCACATTCCTCACAGAGGAATCCTTCCTCTATCTGTTTTCCACAAAGATGACATCGTTTGATAAGGTCAAGCCTTTTTATGAATTTCTCTTTTAAGATCTTTAAATGTTCCTTCACACTGGGTTCTATATCTCCTATAGGTTTTCTGAGAACGATCTCTTTCAGATGGACGCCACGTTCAAATGGAGTAAGATTTTTCGTTTCTTTCAAATGATTGTTTATTACCTTTGAAAAATACTCTATACTTCTCTCTTTTACCTTCTTCTTTGTTTTCGCTGATTCTTTTATACTTTTAATATACTCTATTGCAACGTTGCTTATCATTGACGTTGTTTCTTCTTTAAATTCTCCGTCTAATTTCCCTTCTGTCTGTATAGTTTTAGAAAGTTCATTGTGGAACTCCTCTCGTATGTTTTTTTGGGGAAGGGTATCGAGCAGTTCCTGAGCGATGTTATAGAATTCTTCATTTATTTCAAGATCGGAAAATACACTGTTCAAATGTTCCCGTAATTCCGTTCCAATTTCAAAATCCTCTATATATGGGATATCATTTATATGTTCCGATATAAACTCTTCTAGGAACTCGATAGTCTCTTTTTTTATTTCTTCCTTCCTCTCCACATTATCAAGAACGAGATCCATTTTTTCTTCACAAGGGTACTGTATTTCTCTATCCAGCTCTGCTGATGCCTCAGGGAAATGTTTCTCCATAGACGAAACGAATTTTTTATCAGCTGCACGTACAAACGGCGTGAAAAATGTTCTTTCTTCTAGTTTTTTTACTGCATCCTCTCCCGTTGTGAAACTGTAGCCTTTGAGGGGTCTATATATCGCCAAAGATAATCTCCCTTCTTTGAAGAATAAGGTCCCCTTTGAAGATTCGTCTGTAAGTTTAATATATCCACTTTCTTCATCGAAAATATTGAGGGCTGACCTCAATGTAATTCTTTCAGGCAGATTTTTCATAGATATCACTGAGAGCGTCCCGAATTTCCTTTTTATCAATACCATAATGTTCCGATATTCTAAAAATACTCTCGATGTACTTGTGTAAGAACTCTGTGATCATCTCTTTCATTTCGTCTTCAGGGAGTGTATCCGGGTCTCGTAGAAGAGACACAAGCCATTTCATTGATTCGTTGACAGTAAACTTCTTCACCCATGTGCTTTCCTTTTTCACCATGTCTTCTTTTAATATCCTCAGAGAGACTAATTCTTTCAGGTGTGTTATCACCGTTTTATTAGAGTAGGGGAGTTTTGCAATGAGATTTTTTTGGTATATTTCTTTATCTGCACGAAATTCACCGAGTATCTCCAATTTAACTTCAGATCCGAATACTGAAGTCAAAAGAGCAATTTGATCCTCATGTGCAGAGGGTAAAAAAATTATATAGGGTTTATACTCTTCTTCCATCATATTTTTCCCTATTTCGTCTTTATTAAATCTTTCGATACGTTATCAAACTTAGGGGAGGGTGATGAAAGGAAGCGGATGAGAGGAGTCGGTATTGCTCCATCTGATCTAATCATATATACATTATGTAAGGTAGAGTAAACTTGAAAATTAATAACATGGAATTCAAAAATAAAAATATAGCATTGAAGTACATTACCGTAAACTTTATAAAGGAAGGTTCCATAGTATCCGCAGATGATGCATGTGTACGACACACACCAGGAAAGAATGAAAGGTACGGTGATAGAAGAACTGTGCAGAAAGATAAAATACTACAAAATATGAGGTGATAGACATGTTTGGTCCTGAAATGGTATATGTGGAAGAATACGAGAGAAAAAGAAAAAATACGACCTGGAAAACAAAAAAATATTAATTTTTATTTTTTCTTCCTTTCCCGGTAATATAGACGATCTACATTTTATTTTTTCCTAACTTTTAAAGAAGAAAAGATGCTACATAGGGCACAGAAAGCTTTTTAAAGCACTATCCTCCCAATAATATAGTGAAGATAGAGCGGGGTAGGGCAGCTAGGAGTGCCCGGTGGGCCCATAACCCACAGGACAGTGGTTCAAATCCACTCCCCGCTACTCCAATTCTGCGACTCTCCTTCTCACTTCTTCTTCAGTCACAGGAATTTCTCCCAAATTTTCTACCATAATTGAAGCGGTGCACGAGGCGAAAAGGCCCGCATTCCATGAATCTCCTGTGGAGAGGTACTCAAATATGAATCCTCCTGCGTAGGTATCTCCTGCACCGGTTGGATCAACAGTAGTTGTTCTATAGGCGGGTATCTCCATGATTTCACTTCCATCAAAGATGAGACTCCCCTTCTCCCCCAAGGTGACGATGGCAATATCAGGCCCCCATGAGTAGAGTGTTTCCAGGACTGTTTTGGGGTCTTCTTTCGGGTCAGTTCCTGTCATCACCTCAGCTTCGTACTCGTTCGGCTTCACAATATCACATACTCCCACAATTTCTTCTATCTGTGGATTTTTTCGCCTCATGATTTTATCATTCTTGATGCACCGCAGAAATCCTTGGGGATCGAGGACGATCATTCCTTCATACTCTTCTCGTAAGTGGTGAAGGTCGAAGGATATCTCTTGCAGTATGGGTGCAAGAAGAATAGCATCAGAGTGAAGTACTTCACGAGGATATTGCTCGATCTTCTCGGCGATACCAAGTATATTTAGCTCTCTATCCCCATTATCAAAGTATTTCAACGAAAATCCTCCAGATTCTTCACATTCCTTCGCATAATACTGTATCCCCAGTTCTTCCATACTCTTTTTAAAGTCCTCGAGGAAATCACTACCAACGCTACCCACAAGTGTCGTAGCCATGTTCAATTTCCGCATTACAATACACGCGTTGGTGGAACATCCTGAGAGGATTCTTTTCTCCGGTTTTACCAATGGCGTTTCAATATAGTCATATACAGGATTTCCAATACATGTAATCATTCTTCCATCCTCCTATTTGCACCTATTAATCGCTGTAACACGGTAATATGAGAAAAAGTGCCAATAATTACCAGAGTATAGGTGAGCGCATTTGTATAGTAGTTGAAGAGTATTATTCCAACGATGAGCAGTAAAAATTTTTCCTGGCGTTCCATAGCCCCAACACTTAAAAGATTAATGTTCTCTACTGATTCTGCACGAGCTCTTGCATAAGAAGCCATAAGCATTCCAAAAATGCAGTACATAGTTGCCCAGAACTCTGCCATTTCTCCCAATGCCAATCCAAAGAGGACCAAGAACTCGACATACCTATCAACAACAGGATCCAGTACCTTTCCTATCTTCGTGGTCATACCAGTGGCCCGTGCGAGACTTCCGTCCAGTGCATCGATAAAGAAGCTCACTGCCATACACACTACTCCCCAAAGAACTATTTGCTGAGAAAAAAAGTAACATGAGGCTACTGCAGGAATAAGAGAGAGGATCGTGAGTTGGTTCGGCGTGATCTTCAGTCGGGCAAGTTTCTCTCCAAGGCCTCGAAATGTGCGTTCGTACCATGATCTGTACTTTCCCAACATGAGTGTACGATATTTTATCGGTATAAAAATCTTTTTGCAAGAGAATTCTCCATGTTAAAGACTTAACTGATGATATCAAATATCTGGATCCATCCCCCTTTGTCCCAGTCTTTATAAATAACGACGATCTGCGAGGTTGGGCAAATCCCGATCGGAAACCTTATATAGCTTGAATCCAATAGAATGGTACCTGTGAGGCAGGTCTTCATTTAACTAGAATAGTATTGAAATCCGATCCTGCCCCAACGCCCCGACCATGCTGTATGGTCTTCATTTAACTAGAATAGTATTGAAATTCAATTGATTAATAATGTACAACAGCAGTTGAGGAAGTCTTCATTTAACTAGAATAGTATTGAAATCCACCTGTAACGATCACCTATTTCCCATTTGATCGCAGTCTTCATTTAACTAGAATAGTATTGAAATTGACAAGCATGTCTCCTATATTGATCATTTCACTATGTCTTCATTTAACTAGAATAGTATTGAAATTACAACTTAAGTCTTCTTCAAGCAACTCATCATTAAGGTCTTCATTTAACTAGAATAGTATTGAAATATTAGTGCAATAATGGGGAAGAAATCAGCTGAAATACGTCTTCATTTAACTAGAATAGTATTGAAATAAATATAAGAGGTGATTGAATATGACTAAAATAAAAGTCTTCATTTAACTAGAATAGTATTGAAATAAATCTAACTTGACAGCCATTGTTATCGGCAATAAGGGTCTTCATTTAACTAGAATAGTATTGAAATAAGATTGATTAAATAATCCCACTTCTTTTATAGTTTGTCTTCATTTAACTAGAATAGTATTGAAATATGTTGGTATATTGTCAAAAGCTGTATTTTTCGAAGACGAGTCTTCATTTAACTAGAATAGTATTGAAATAACTCTTCAAAAACATCAGCATTTTCCCTTCCTTTTGTCTTCATTTAACTAGAATAGTATTGAAATATAAATGAGAAAAAGTATCCATGACAACTTTGGAAAGGTCTTCATTTAACTAGAATAGTATTGAAATTTTAATCCATCAATTGCTACCAATAAATTCATTTATGTCTTCATTTAACTAGAATAGTATTGAAATTTCATTAATGCTTTCCTCTCTAGTTCCTTATTTGTAGGTCTTCATTTAACTAGAATAGTATTGAAATACAGCTCGAAAAAAATGAGGAACCTCCGGAAAAGGCCGTCTTCATTTAACTAGAATAGTATTGAAATGCGAACGGCAGAATCTACATTTATCTAGGCGACGACGTCTTCATTTAACTAGAATAGTATTGAAATTGAGCAGAACTGATTGAACTCTTCTAAAACCATTTGCTCATAAAGATGAAGTCCACGCCCCACCACTGCTTTTTGAGGTATGCCTCAGGCACAAACCCCATCTTTAGATAGAGATTTACTGCCGGCCGCAGGACAGGAAACGTGTAGAGGGAGAGCTTGTGCAGGTTCTTTTCTCTGCAGTACTCGAAGACTTTTTCCAAGAGCCGTGTTCCTAGTTTCTTTCGTTGGTACGCGAAATCCACACCGATTCCATGGAGTATTCCAAATCCACTTTTTCCATAGTGCATTCCATGCGCGTATCCGACTACTGTATCTTTCTCCGCGATAAAGAGAAATCGATTCTCTGATGAAATAAATTTTTTTATTTTTTCCACAGTAAATTGTTGAATATCAAATGCTATTGCTTCCTCAGGATAGTATCCCCTTTCATACTGTTTCCATGTTTCTTTCAAAATACGGTGGATACACTTTACAAGAGTAGGGGCGTCTTCTTTTTTTGCTGCACGTATCATAAGATGTATACAGAAGAAAAGATAAAAAGAGTTTCGGGAGGTTTAGAAGAGCTCTTCAGCATTTTTCTTCAGCTTGCTTGCCATCTTTTCGGACAATCCAGCTTTCTCCATTACTTCTTCAACGCTCAGCGATACAAGGTCGTTCGCACTTGTGATCCCAGCCTCTTCTAGGGTCTCTGATCGTTTCTTCCCGATACCCCTTACCTCTGTAAGTGCAATTTCTTCTTTTTTAGGCTTTCTTTTTGGCACTTCTTTCTTCCTTTCCACTTTTTCTTCTTTCTCTTTTACTTTCTCTTCTATTTTTTCTTCTTTTCCTTTAGATTCCAAAAGATCTTTTAGTTTTTCAATATTTTCATCGTAGGCTGTTTTTCTTCTTTTGTCTACGATAATTCCCAGTTTTTTGGCTTTATCTATATGCAATTCTGCTTCTTTTAGCTCTTTTAAACTAAAACCTCTCCCTTTTCTCTTTTTGTCTGTGATTACTATCGGTTGTATCATAATCCTCACCCCCTCTACATCTTAAAATTTCTATAAAAAGGTTTTGGTTTATTTGATCGATCATTCGAACTATCGAACCCTTCGAAAACTTAAAAAAGACTTAAGATAAATAGATACTAATGAATAATCGGGCACTGATGAATATTACAGATGCAATCGTTCTAATGCTTCTTGGAGCCTTTTTGGTAAGCTTTGTTTATTTTTCAATGGTTGAATTGGATGAGAAGGTGAGTACACGAGACGCAAAGGCACAAATGAAGGAGATAAGTGAGTATATCGTTCATGGCGTGACAAACACATATCTCTCAGGAAAAAATATAAATGCACCGCATGTGAGGATTGTAAAGGAGTTACACGCACCTCAAGAGATAAATGGGCATGTGTATACGATAACGCTTACAAAAGAGTATGTAGAGGTATACTGTCCAGAACTGGATTATTTCGTAAGGACATATCTTAATATAGATGAGAGCATTATAGTAGAAAAAGGGCTATGGGCTGAGCATATGAAGGTAATATATCTCAAAGAAGATGAAGAAGAAAAGATAGAGCTGGTCTAGATGTTTGGAAGAAAAAAAGAGAATCCAAATTTTAAGAAAGAATATCCTGATCCTATTAATATCCACAGTATCGAGGCTGAACGATTGAACGATCCTTATCTTTCCGACGAGATCCTCGAAACACATGAGACAGAGCTGAATATTATGTACCCTACACATTATCCGTATGCCTTTGCCCATCTATTTTTCGATCCTGAAAAGAAATCACTCCTATACAGCATCGTTGAACCCGGCCTCACACAAGGGGAGGAGAAAGTTCTGAAGGAGATTGTGGGTACACTGGAAGATACAATTACAATAGACTTTACCTCCTATGAGGAAAAGGAGCTGGAAAGACTAGTAAAAGAAGAGATAGAAAGAATTATAAAAGAATATAAAGTAAAAATGAGCCCCAAATCTAAGAAAAGAGTTATATATTATATTATTAGAGATTTTGTAGGCTATGGAAAGATAGATCCGATCAAACGGGATCCAAACATTGAGGATATAAGTTGTGACGGCCCAAAGATCCCTGTCTACGTGTATCATCGGCTCTACGGTTCCACGAGGACGAATGTGCGGTTTCACTCCGAGGAAGAACTCGACTCATTTATCATCAAACTGGCCCAGCGGTGCGGCAGACATCTTTCTATGGCAGAACCGTTGCTGGATGGAGCATTGCCCGATGGCAGTAGAGTTCAGCTTTCGCTGGGGAAAGAGGTGACAAAAAAGGGTTCCACCTTTACTATTCGAAAGTTTAGAGAAGATCCCTTCACGCCAATCGATCTCATTAACTTCGGCACCTTTTCGGTGGAAATGTTGGCATATCTTTGGTACATTATGGAGCAGGAATCTTCAACACTTGTTGCAGGCGGTACAGCTTCTGGAAAGACGACAACGCTCAATGCACTCTCCCTTTTCATCAAGCCGGAGCTGAAAGTGATTACTATTGAGGACACACCAGAACTCAACCTTCCTCACGAAAATTGGATCTCCTCTGTCACACGGACAGGATTCGGTCCACAAACAGGAGAGAGAAAGCTTGGGGAGGTCACAATGTTCGATCTTTTGAAGGCAGCGCTAAGACAACGGCCCGAATATGTGATTGTGGGCGAAGTTCGTGGCGAAGAGGCCTACACACTGTTTCAGGCAATTGCCACGGGTCACGCAGCTATGGGAACAATTCACGCTGATTCCCCACAGGGAGTGATTCATAGATTGGAATCAGAGCCGATCAATATACCACGAATACTCATTAAAAACATCGACTGTCTTGTACTTCAACAGAGGGCAAAAATCGAGGAAAAGCTTGTGAGAAGGGTCACTGAGATAGTAGAGGTTGTGGATCTGGACCCCACAACAAACGAGGTTATCACAAATACACTTTATGAGTGGGATCCATTTAAGGACAATTTCAGTTATACAGGACGGAGCTACCTTCTGGAAGAGATGAGCGAAAAAATCGGTACATCCATGGAAAAAATTGAAAATGAAATAGAAAACAGAAAAAACGTTTTGCAGTGGATGAAAGATAATAATATCCGGCATTATGAGGAGGTAGCGGATATCATTGCCACATACTACAAAGATCCGGATCGGGTACTGCAGAGGATTGGAGTGGTGTGATGTACAAGATTGCGTATACTCTTTTTGGAGGGTTCGTGAAAATTGTTTTTGGAGATAGTTTTAAAGAACTAAAAAAAACACTCAGAAGTGCGAACATGAAGGTCAGGCTTCATGAGTACATGAGTATGGTGGTACTCGTTCTTTTTCTCAACAGTGTTATATTTCTTGGTGTTTTCTTCGCTCTATATTACTACTTTAACTTAAATCTGCTCTATTTGATTATCCTTCCTATAATTCTTCTTATCAATTTCGCACTCCTCTACATATATCCCGGATTTGTGGCATCGAATAGAAAGAGGGATATCAATGCAAAGCTAGCACATTCTGTAACTTACATGGCAGCTATGGCGGGAGCAGGTGTGCCACCTATACGAATATTTGAGAATATCGCTACCTCTCCTCTTTACGGTGAGATAAGTAAGGAAGCAAAGAATATTGTGACAGAATCACGTGTTTTTGGGAGAGATATTGTAACGGTATTGACTGAGTACTCGTTTATTACCCCCTCTGATCGGTTTGGCGATCTCTTGCAGGGAATTGTAGCTACCGTACGATCGGGAGGAGATTTAAACATGTATTTAAGGAATAAAGCCGATGGAATTATGTTCGATTACAGAGAAACGCGAAGAGAATTTACAGAAACACTTGGTATATATTCTGAGATTTTTATTTCCTTCATTTTCCTGATTTTACTGCTCATCGTGAGCATGAGTGTCTTCAAACTATTTTCCGCTCAGAAAATAGGGCCATTTACTTATGATGATATTCTTAATATCCTCACCTACGTCGTTGTTCCCGGATTTTCCATACTTTTCATCCTGTTGTTAGACACAATCTATCCGGAGGAGTAAGATGGGAAGACAAAATGAACAAGAAGAGCTAACGAGAGGATTCTGGACCCTTACCAATATAGGGTTAGTCATGGTTCCCGTAGTGGCAGCTTGCACCCTCCTTTTTTACTCGACAATATTTTACTTCGGTACAGAAATATACGATGATTTCCTTCTGTTCTCATTTTTAATAGGATCTCTCCCATACACCACCTACCGATATTTTGAGTTCAGAAAAATAAAGCGTTATGAGGAAATATTTCCAGATTTCCTAGCAGATGTTTCTTCTTCTGTGAACTCAGGAATGAGTATTCCTCAAGCTGTTTCCATATGCGCGAAGCGGGATTACGGAGTTCTTACGGATGAAATAAAAAGAGTAAACAGGCTCATCAGTTGGGGTGTTCCCTTTGAGGAAGTCTTAAAACGGTTTGCATTTTCTGTGAAGAGTCCCTTTATTGAGAAGTTTGTGTATCTTATTATCGAGGCCAATAGATCTGGAGGAGATGTGCGAGAGATTTTGGACTCTGCTGCACGGAACTCAAAACAACTGAAGGAGATAGAGAGGGAGCTTAGAGGGAATATTTCACCGTACTTGGTGATCATGTATATGATTTTCGCTCTTTTTCTCGCGATGACGGTGCTGCTCTACTATGCATTTCTGCTCCCGATGTCACAGATAGAGGCAGGAGGGATGATTACTGGGTTGTCCTTAGTAGGATACAAAACACTCTTTTTCAGACTTTTAGTACTCGAAGGAGCCTTCAACGGACTTATCATGGGAAAAATAATGAACGGGAAGGTTATATCTGGGTTGAAACATAGCATCATTATGGTTGTTGTATCATATATCGTGTTCTACTTTATGGGATGATACCATGCAGAAGATAGAGTTCGGAATTGCATTCGTGATTTTCATGTTTTCCTTCTCCTTTGTGGTTCATTCGCTGCTGTCCACGGAATATGGGATGGATGAGTCCCAGGAAGGGGAGATATTGTTGGAGACCTTCATAAAAAGTAAAGGATCGCCAGAAGATTGGGAATCGAATCCTGCAGGGGTAGAAGAAATAGGATTGGCATCGAGTCCCAATGTGCTCCACAGAGGGAAGGTAGAAGAACTTATGAAAATAAACTATAAAGATGTGAAGGAAATGCTGGGCACAACAGTAGATTTCCGGGTGGTGATCGAGAGTGAAAGTTACCGGTTTACCTATGGAAAAATACTTCCACGGGACAAAGGTGTAAAAAAGTACGAGAGGCCAATACTGCTCGATAACGAGCTCGGAAAATTCTGGCTATACGTCTGGTGATACTATGAATAGGAGAGGATATGCACGCATTCTAGAGGCCGTACTGGCCGGCATTCTTATGGTTAGTTTTCTCACGTATACATCAGAAACACTCATCGTTGAAAGGTCCGATCTTGCCGAGCTCGAGGGCCTTGGAGACGATACGCTCATTGTATTGGACTCTCTGCCTCAGGGCGAAACTTCCTTCTTGTATTATGCGTTACAACACGATCACAGTCTCCTCTACGAGAAAGTTGGAGACTGTCTTCCTGAGAACGTGGCGTATGCAGTGGAGATAAATGATACACGGTATGGAAGAGAGACCGATAAGGAAACGACGATAAGTAGATATGTAAAAGTTGTAGATGATGAGACGTTTATATATAAAATAAGAATTTATTTGTGGTATAAATGAATAAAAAGACACAATTTTTTTTAATAGCGGCAGTGGTAGTATGTCTCTCAATTTTTTCAGTGAGCAAAGTCTCCTATCCACCTCCATCTCCAGAAAAAGAGAACTTCTATGCCCTCTATACAAGTATAAAAAATGCGTGTGTGGACACGGTGAAGTACTCTACCAACGCTACGGAGGATCTGGCGACGCTTGAGAAGGAACTGGAAGAGCTCTGCAGAGAGGAAAGTGTGAATATTGTTCTTGACTGGGAGATCGAGGGAACCAGTATTGATTTTTATCTAAAACTTTTTAACTCGGAAATAATGATAGAGGATCCATTCACGATATTACTCTCCTCATCGAAAACGGTAAAAGTGGAGGATCTTCTTCTGGATAAAATTATTGTGAAGGGAGACGTCGTGGACAATGAAGATTTTTACCGGTACGAAAAACTGTATCGATACGAGGACAAATTTATAAAGTCCGATAAGAGTGGGAGTGAATTCAGAGTAGAGGGATATTATAAAGAGATAATTCCAAAAATAGGTTCTTTTTCGCCACTACCTCTACAGTACACACCGTATGAGGTAGTAGATGGAAGTATAGAAAAGTATGATTTCGTGATTGTCAATGATATTTCTGGCGTAGATTATGAGAAGGTCCATCAACTCTATGAGTATCTAAAAAATGGGGGCAATCTTCTTTTTCTGGGACGAAGTGGTCGAACCTTTGTGGAGTTACTTAATGAAGAAGGTATACGGGTTCTCAACATGACGAAACACGATTTCTACGTTGATAACACAAAATTGGTAATGGTAGGAAAGGGAACAGGTTTTCTTCGCCGCGGAACGAGGAATGTAATAGTATACGGTAGTACTTCCTTTGAAGACGGAGAGAAGATATCCACCGGTACCGTTTTCTTTTCTGCGATCGAGGAAGGGTATGAAGAAACGCTCATCAATATCCTGTTCACTATCTTTAAGGAAAAAGAACAGAGAGGTATTGATGTCAATGCGGATGGAGATCTTATTGTCACCGCCTCAAACTGTCGAGGATTGACGCTGGAGATAAACTCTGAACCCTTCACGCTTACCTCTTCACAGTACACACGACACCTCCCTATGGAGAAGGGAAGCTACAGGATCGTGTTGAGAGGTGAAGATACCATTTACGAAATTATTGTTATACAAGTTTACTAACCTTTATTGGTTATCATTCTTATAATCCAAACTTACTTTTTATATACATTGCTCTTCTTATCAGACATAAACTCTGACCAAAAGATTTAAATACTAATGATTCGTATTGTTGTATATCAACAGTGCATAAACGGTGATGAGGTGCCAAAAAAGCTCAAAACCACGTTCCTAATTCAGCCGGAAAACGGCATGATAGATAAAATGGAGGATGTATTAGCCTGCATGTTCTGGCGAAACCCTGAACTGGCGGGACCCGCCTTGAGATTTTTAGAGTTGATCAGTAAGAGAGGAGGACTAAACGATAGTTACTGGTCGACGTTTTGTGAAGATAACAATATCACTCGGGGACAGTATGATAGTATCATCAGTAAACTCAAAGCGGGAGGATTTATTTACAAACGAAACAATACGTGGGTAATTTATGAAGGATTTGAAGACTTTTTGGCACAGATAGTAGAGATTACAAAGAAATGGAGGGAGGAATATGAAAAATAAGCTTCTCGTCTTCTTTTTCATTGTACTACTTCTTCCTAAGATGGGGGCGGATACGTACGAAAGCGAGATCAAGATAAAGACGGAGGTGTACAAGGACGGTACCCTCGATTCCTCCCTTACAGAAATTTACAAAGGAATGTTTATCAATATAGAAGGTCCGTACAGGCTGAAAGTGGTGGATTATAATCTCGAAAATGGAGAGATAGAATTGGATCTCTACAAAGGCAATAAAAAGGAGACTCTCTACAAGCGTGATTGTGATCGAGATATATATGAAGCATCCAATCTGCTGGAATGTTGCCCTGCATGTTCCAATACGTTGGTATACGAGAATAAGTACTGTGATATCTCTATACAGTTCCATTGTTTTGATAGAGATGCAACAACGCAGGAGGAAGAAGAAACATGTTGCTCATCAGTAGAGTCAACCACTACTGTCGGCACATATACGAAACTTCAGATATATTTCCATAAAAAATACGACACCATTGCCGAAAAGACACTGATTGAAATGGAAGAAGAAGGACTTCTCGACAACAACGAGAAGGGCTATCAGGTATCCAAAGATGAGATCATCGTCTCTGATCCGTACTATATCACTTTGAAAGACGATAAATTCATGGTCTATGAAACAGATTATGGGGCTAAACTCTCTTTAAATATCCCCATGCCCGAATTTCGAATGAATAAAACAAGTTATGCAGGGCACACCATTGGAATAATCAACGATACCATTTTCTCTACAATGAATCCCGCAGATCCATTGTACGCTACAGTGAACAACTCGGAGATGAATGAAGGAGGTTATATAACATCTTCTCTACGTACGATCGAGACAGTAGAAGGAATGATGAACCTCTGTAAGCTTATTGTCGGCGAGGATATTTACACAGTCTACGATGGAAAGGAGAATATCATCTT
This sequence comes from uncultured Thermococci archaeon, assembly GCA_964595645.1. Classification (GTDB taxonomy): domain Archaea; phylum Methanobacteriota_B; class Thermococci; order Methanofastidiosales; family B48-G16; genus JAYEIH01. Next base: position 18,751 of record CAZQQT010000013.1, on the reverse strand, counting down.
CAAGGATAGCTTTGGCATTGTGGTGACGAAATTCGACCCCACGGCCAAAGAAGTTTATCTGAAGTTCCTGAAGAAAGTCGATGAAAAGGAGATAGATACGTCCTCTCTCGCGGAAAGTGATCAACAGATCACCTTCAATGAAACATACAGCAATTTGTTCATAGATGTAGTGTCTGGCTCACGAATCCTGAAAAATAAGGTAGGTCTACGGTATGAGGATGTACAGGGGAGATCTTACGAAGAAATGCCCTTTGAAAAAGACTCCACAGAAACGACAGTGACGTACATGAATCTCTCTGTGAAGGGAGAGAACCCAAATGCTCATGATTTCACGGGCTCTGGCTGGGCAGATACTGCACCGCCGAATTTCAGATATGCAACACCCGGGGAGAATAACTATGGTACCTGCGTGCGTGGCGATGAGATTACATACACCATTGATTACTCCTACAGTCCGTTAGCTGCAGACGATGCGACAAATGTCTCTCTTACTGCCACACTCGATACCAATCTCGATTTTGCCTCTGCGACAAGTTCATATTCCTACGATCCTGCTACAAATACGGTAACCTGGAATATTGGCACACTCCACCCAGGAGATTCCGGTACAGTACAGGTCACGGCGACAGTGAAGGATGGCACAACGTATGGTACAGAGATCCCTAGTGATATCACCCTCTCCTACACAGAAGAGGGAACACCGCAGAGCATTAGCCCCAATCCTGTTCTCTTCAAAGTGCAGGCGATGGATATCCTCAAGGAAGTAAGCGATACCTCTGCCACTCCTGGTGATACACTCACCTATACGTTGACGTACTACAATACGACGTCGTCGGGGAGAGAGTATGGTACTCCCCCTGTTCCCAGTACGATAGACGTAACAGATATAGATATCGAAGATGAGATTCCAAACGATGTTACAGTAGGTAGTATAAGTGATGGGGGAAGTGTATCAGGAAATACAATTGAATGGAGCGGTCTTACTACATTAAACCCTGAGTCAAGCCACGCTCTTACTTTTCAGGCAACGGTAGACAGCGTTACTTCTTCCACAACGATCCATAATAATGCAACGATCGTGGAGTACAACCTCTATGGAAGCGATTCTGGCGATCCTAACGGTACCTCCAGTTCGCAGGAGACAGATTCCCACGGTATTACCAGCAACACCGTCCACACCACCGTGACTGTCCCTTCAGGAGTCGCCCGCTCTACGCTTCCCTGCTGCAAGATGGATGTCGCGAAAGAGGCTCCTCTCACCGCTGTGCCCGGCGATATTATTACATATACTATACGGTATCAGAATACTGGCATCTGTGCCAATGGGAACGCGTATAACGTGAAAATACTCGATACGCTCCCAGAAAATATGACTTTTATTAATGCGTCTATAGCACCCATTGTAGATGGAAACCTTCTCCTCTGGCAGATACCACAAGTAAATGCTGGAGAAAGCGGAACGATTACAGTAGATGCGATGGTTAACCCAGATATATCCGAGAATGCATACTATGTGCGGGCATACGAGTACAAAAAGTACGCAAAAGTAAACGAACAGTGGGTAGGTCTTGGTGGAATGATAAGTTATGATGATTACAGCCTCATTCTTGAAGAAACACACAAGTACTGGTATGACAATAACGGTGTCCAGATCCACAAAGGATCGCAGAAACTTGGCGAACCGCTCATGGCACTCTACCAGCGATGCGTGTACGATGGTATGGTTTTTGAGTTCCTTGATAACACTGGAACAGGAGAGAAATTTAAGGGACTCTTTAGGATTTATAAACGAGTTGTTCCGAATGTTCAGACGAGTTCCGAGTTTAAACGATGGGATAAAGAAGAAGAGATCTGGAGCAGTGGAATTTACGCGAATGATACGTTCTACCTCTTCGTTTCTCTTAAAAATGTAAAGGATGATCTGAATATAGGAAAGGGAATGGCGAGGAATATCCAGTACTCTATTGAAAGTGAGTTACCATGCAAGGATGTCACATGGATGTACCCCAATCCCTGCGGAGAGAACTACTTTGATCTCTACCCAGGGGAGACAGGAGATATCATTCTCGAGATGGAGGCACCATCCCTTAATTTTGAGAAGGAGTATACCACAACACTCAATATCTCATGGGAGGATGATGTGGGTACTAGCTACAACACTGAAAAAACATATACAGTGAATATCAAACCGAACCCACAGGAGAAGGTACTACGCGTAGAAAAGCATGTAGTGGGAGAAAAAGAACTAAAAGTAGGAGAAACAAAAAGAATTCAAATTTTTATCCGAAATTGGAGCGAAAAAGAGCAGTATGTCGAATTTGAAGATAATATCCCTCAGGGATTGAGTGTTGTTGAGGGAAGTCCTACATTTGAAGGAAAAATACAGTCGGACGAAACGGTAGAAATAGATTATACGCTGAAAGCTGAGGAAGAGGGGACATACTCCTTTAGTGGAAAGGCGTACTACGAAGACGTCTATGGACGACATAAAGTGGTGTCAAACACAATAGATATCCATGTAATCGGCACAGAAAAGCTTACAATGACAAAAGAGATAAGTAAAAACTATCTCAACACTGGAGAAACCGTTAACATATCATTGATGTTGAGGAATAATACAGAGGAGAGCATCAAAGATATTGAAGCTGTGGATATTATCCCCGAAGAGTTTCATTTAGTAAAGATCTATACTGATAATATAGAGTGGGACAGCGAAAATAAAATCCTTCGTTACAATATCGATGAGTTGAGACCCTCGGAAGCAAAGATAGTAAAGTATGCTATCAAGGCGCCCGTAGAACCGGGCAAATATAGGATTCTCGGATTGAGAGCCACATACACCATCGATAAAACTAAAAAAGAGAAGACCTCTCCCGATTTCGATGTTGTGATTCCCGAGGCTGAGCCTCCCACAGTAGATGCAGGGATGGTGGTATTGGACAGGATCCCATCAGAGGAGAAGGAGATACTCACACTCCAACTTACGCTCCGCGGCGAAACATCTACAGCCAAGAATCTCACCGTTACCTTAGATCATACAGGATTTAAGGTCATTGATACAGAGGGAAAGAGGAACAATGGACTAATGTACGAGATAGGTGAACTCAAACCTGGAGAAACTTATATTACAAAGAGTACATTCGAGACACCAGTGGGGGATAAAGAGCTCTCTTTCACTCTTAATGGTAGCTACCAGGACAGGAGTGGAGTAGAACATTCGCTGAATAAACAATTGAGTGTTCCATTCATTACAAAAAAGCCTATAGTAACCATTACCCGGTCTTTGGAGGAAGGTGAAATTCGGTTTGGATACAGTACACAGCTCGTGTATACACTAGAGAATACAGGAGAGAGTGAGGCGGAGGTTGTGTTACAGGATGATCTTCCCTCCTCTGTTGGAAAGGACTACTCATGGGGAGGAGAACTGGATCCCGGTGAGAGACATTCGTTACGGTATGCAATCACGCCGACACGCCCTGGAGAGGTCATATTGAGCAGTGCACGTGTGGAGTATAAGGACAGGTTTGGCAATAAGTACACAGCACACACAGAGGAAACGACACTGAATGTACAGGGGGTTGTACTTGAAAAGACATTTAAGGGGAATACAGTGGAGCTCACAGTGACGAATACGTACAGCGAGAAGGCATTTGCGCTCACGATAGTGGATCGCATACCCTCTGGATTTGAGACAAACAGTTCACGGATATTTGAATTGAGCCGTCTAAATGCCGGTGAATCAAAAACGTTCTCCTATACCTTCACGAAGATGGGCGATGCAGCAGAACTTCCCGGCGCTGTTGTGGAATGGAGAGATATATATAACGACAGTTACCAGGCAGTCTCTCAATCTACCCCAATATCTCGTGAAGAAGAGGAGAAAGAAGAGGAGGAAGAGGAAAAAGAGAAAGAAGAGACTCCCACACCACCGCCTTCAACTACCGCTCCACCAACACCAGAACAACCTGGTCCTGGAATAGATCTACGATATGTTTTCATCCCGGTAATAGTAACGATTGTAGTTTTCCTCCTCTACCTGCTCATTTCCAAGAGGAGAGAGGAGTACGGAGAGGGGTATGGAATTCCTTCATATGATGAAACTGTCACCGAGGAGGATATCTGGGGTGAAGACGAGACAGTGGAAAGAACGGAGAGAAGGGCAGAAAGGAGGGTGCTCGGGGGAATGAGAAGCTATGACACAGAAGAATCTGACAGAGAAATTGAAAGACCTTCACGAGAGTCTATAGAAATGGAAGAATTATGGAATATGAGTACTGTAAAAAAGAAAGAAAAAAAGAAAAAGATTTCTAATCCTGTAGAACCAAAGCTATTTGCACAGAAAACAAAAGAGAAAGAAATGTGGAAGAACCACATCAAAAATAGCGAACTAAGAGCGTTAGAAAAAGATTTAAAGAACCTTGAGAAAAAGGAAGAAGAGTATAGAGAAATGGGTAAGGAAGACATGCTCAAGGAGATTGAAGGTTTGAAGAGAATCGTGAAGAATGAAATGGAGGAGAAGGAGTCCTATGAAAGAAATACATGAGATCACGGTCCAAGAACCACGGTTTTCGATGGATGAGTTACGCGGTAAACTTACGGCGCTTCGCTCTAGGATAAAAGAGCTTGAAGAGCATAAAATAAAGATATCTTTAAAAATAGTGATGACAGAGGGATCGATAGAAGAATTAAAAAAGAAGAAAGAAGAAATAAATAACGAAGTTTTTGAATCCCTGATGACAGAGTATGTATCAAAGCTTCACGATCATAAAAATGAGGAAAAACAATTGAAGGAAAAGATAGGATCACTCAAGAGTCAGTTGAATTTGTTTGAGGAGTACAAGCCACTGCTGAAGAATTTTGAGGACAAAAAAAATGAAATGAAAGAGATACATAAGAAAATACGAGAATTAGAGAAAAAATTGAACTATGGGTGACTGTATGTATGAGATAGGAATTCCGCTGTTGGATAATGCACTAGGAGGAGGATTACCTGATGAAACAATAATGATCCTTTCAGGTCCTCCAGGATCAGGTGTTTCGATTTTTGCACATCAATTTTTATACCATGGATTGAAAAATGGTGATCATGGGCTTTATTTTACATCAGAGGAGTCACCATCAGAGATAAAGGAAGAAATGGATTTTTTCAACTGGGATATCGATCTTTTTCTTGAGAAAGAAATATTGAAGTTTATTGATGCGTACACTCCCAGGTATCAAAGTATCTCCGGGGAAGAGGTAGATGAGGAGGACTACTGGTCATGGGATGTGGGTGCAGCAAACCAACTGAGGGTTCTTCTTTCCGAACATATAAAGGAGTACGAAAATACATCATGCAGAGGGATTGTGGACTCTTTTTCGTACCTGTTGCGAATCAATGATTTTGAAGAGATGGTAGATCTTTTTGAGACCATTCAGCTTACAATTAAGCGATACGGCGGCGTATATTTCTTTTTAGTTGTCGAAGGAATGCATGAAGAAAACGTAGTGAATACTATCTATCATATGGCGGATGGTGTAATTCAGTTCCGCGTGAATGAGAAAGGAAGCAAGATAGAGAGATATATGAAAATGTTAAAGTTGAAAAGGAGAATATACAGCTCACGATTAATTCCTTATAGAATCACAAAAAAAGGAATAGAGTTGGAGACAACGGAGAGGATTTTGTAGGTGAGTACGATGGAGAAAATAAAGACAGGAATACCAGGTCTCGATGAAATTTTGGAAGGGGGCGTTCCCAAAGGAACAAATGTATTGGTAGTGGGGGGTACAGGCACAGGCAAAACAATACTCTGTTCCCAGTTTCTCTATAAAGGGGTAGAAGATTACAACCAAAATGGAATATTTGTAACGCTGGAGGAACGAGCCGAGGATCTGCGAAGAGAGATGCAGAACTTTGGATGGGATTTTAAAAAATACGAGAATATGGATGAACTGGCCATAATTGATGGAACGTCTGCCAAATTAAGGAAAAAAAGTACAAAGGAGAAACACTCGCTCATAGAGATGGATGTTGATGCACTGATAATTGAAATAAATAGAGTAGCCAAAGAGATAGATGCAGAAAGAGTTGTTGTCGATTCGATTCCTTCTCTTGGGCTAAGTCTTGAAACAGAAAAAGAAATAAGGAACTCTATCTATAGATTGAGTACACTTCTCCTTGAGATCGGAGTGACATCCTTTGTCACGACGGAAACACCTATGGGAGAAGGATTCTCTCGATATGGGGTGGAGGAGTTTGTTTCTCGAGGAGTAATTAAGCTTGAAATTATAGAGAAGGGTACTACCTTTGAAAGAGCTCTTTACGTGAGAAAGATGAGAGAAACAAGTTTTTCAATGGGGAAGTATCCCTTCAGCATTGAGGACAATGGAATCATCGTCCACACGCGCGGAGAAGTATTCTAACACTTCTTTTATTGTAAAAAAAGTTTTCGAAATCAAAAAATCTTTTATATACTTATTTGAATGTTTCTCCAATGGAAATATGCGTGCTTGGAAGCAGCAGTGCAGGGAACTGCACTCTTGTAAAAACAGAGAACACGACTCTCTTAGTAGATGTTGGATTCTCTCTACGCTATACAGAAACTGCACTGTCACAAATAGGTGTCGATCCCCACGAAGTCGATGCAGTACTTATTTCGCATGAGCATACCGATCATATTCGAGGGATTGGACCCTTCTCCAGGAAATACAAGGTTCCATTTTTGATGAACAAAAGAACATACCAAAGAATAGAAGAAAATATTGTTCCTGCACTTTTCACAAATTTTCAGGAGTTTAGAGTAAAGGAGCTTCGGATCACACCGGTATGCACCAACCACGATTCGTCAGATCCAGTCGCATATCTTATCAAAGGGGATCGAGATATAGGCATGGCTACAGACCTTGGATCGGTAGATTCTAGGCTTTTATCCTACTTTAAACACCTTGATGTTTATATCTTCGAGTCCAATCATGATAGGGAAATGTTATGGAACGGGAGGTACCCTGAGTTCCTTAAAAATAGAATTGCCAGCGATCATGGACATCTTTCCAACACACAGTGTGGATCTGCACTGAACGAGATGTGTAACAATGCCGAGGTGTTTCTTGCACATATAAGTGAAAATAACAATACACCGAAGAAGGCGAAGAATACCGTGGAGAGTATGCTCAATGACGAGATTCGCATACATCTCACGTATCCAAGCAAAGTTTCAGCAAAAGTAACGATTTAATTCAGCTACTTTTTTTACATTTTTCATGGGCGAGTACATGGAACCATTGTTGGTCATGATACAATTTCATGATAAATTTGTCTATTTTTATAATTTTGAAGTTTTCTTTAGTAAACTTTTTAAAGGAACTGTTCCTAGAGAGAGTGATATCTAATGACGCAGTGGAGAAATTTTTGGCTATATGCCACAGGCCGACTCGTCTCATTGATAGGTACAGGGATACAGGATATCGCGGTACCGCTATTCATCCTCGATCTCACAGGATCAGGAACTATGATGGGATCTTTTATGATCATCACGATGGTACCACGGCTTATTCTTTACCCTCTGGCCGGTGTGGTGGGGGATCGCCTGAATAGGAAATGGATCATGATATAGATGGATTACGGAAGAGGAGCTGTAATTTTGTCCCTTGCACTACTCGCCTCCTGGAATTTCATCACTATCCCTGTACTTTTTGGTGCGCAGTTCGTCATTTCACTTATGAATGCACTGTTTGGTCCCACCACCATGGCCATGCTCCCTGATCTTGTAGCGGAAAAGGATCTCAACAGGGCAAACTCCACCATTGGATCCATCAACAGTATCTCTGCCATTGTGGGTCCAGCACTTGGTGGTGTCATATACGGATTAGGCGGCATAAATCTTGCGTTTTTGGTAAATGGCATCTCCTTCATTGCTTCTGGAGTGAGTGAGTTCTTTATCAGTTATGAACAGAAAACAAAGAAGCTTGAAGGAGTACACAAAACGTTTGATGACCTCAAAGAGGGATTTATTTTTGCAAAGAACCATACGAGTCTTCTCACTCTGCTTATCTTTGCCTTGATAACAAATTTCTTTTTATCTCCTGTCTTTAGTGTCCTTCTTCCTTACGTGGCAAGAGAGGTGATACAGTTCTCCTCCCAGCAGTATGGTGGTATTCAGGCTTCATTTATGATTGGACTTCTTATTGGAAATGTTATTATTGGGACGTTTTTAGCAAAAAAAAGAGCAGGAAAGTTGTTGAACAAAGGACTATTGGGCGAAACTACTCTCCTTTTTGTATTTGCTGCCCTCATATTCCCAATAAGCATTCAGTATCTGGGCTATGCGAGTTGGACGATGTTTTTTGCACTCTCAGCTACATTTATATTTGTCGGATCATTCAATGCCTTTGTAAATACCCCCTTGATGACTGAGCTCCAAAAACTCGCCCCCACGGAGTTTAGAGCACGAATATTTTCAGTACTGGAAGTTGGTACACAGGGAATCATCCCCATAGGATTTGGGATAATGGGTCTGCTGCTCGATATCTTTCCCGCTCATTTTATCAATCTTGGAGCGGTGATCTGTACAGCAATTGTTACGCTAGCATTCGTATTTAAATACTCACAAAAGGTGATCGAGGGCTTCGAAAACACGAATAATACTACATAGTTCTTTATTTATCGAATATAAATAAAATTAAATAAAAAGAGAAAAATGAGAAAGTTTTAACACGTCCTCTTATAATAGAGTGCTTTACAACTTTCTAAGATTTGCCGCTTTCGGTCCTTTTTCTGATTCTTCAACTTCAAACTCAACTTCGTCCCCTTCATTGAGGAAGATTCCATCGGGCACGGCAGATCGGTGAACAAAGACATCTTCTTCACCTTCACCGTCGATGAACCCATATCCTCTTCTTGGGTTGTACCATTTTACTGTTCCTTTCATTTTTTCAACTCCTCGGGCATTATGCCCGAACTTTTACAAAAGGACTGAACCAAATGAACGTACTAGAGCATCCATTCTTCAGCCTTTTGCTAGTGGAGTGTAAGAGCCCCTACTTTAAATACCTTACCCTTCTAAAATGCATTTATCACCTGATTGTTCATACTTTTTTCCTCAAACAAGATATTAACAGAGGAATCATGAGAAAGAAAACATTTTTATATTTGTCATGATAGGATTCAAATGCAATATTTTATGGAGGAAATAGACTATGAAAGTTGAAGAACTGGGACCAAGAAGTAGAAAGGTGGATTTAGTGTTTAGGGTTGTATCTTTGGGGGAAGAACGGACGGTCACTTCCCGAAGGGATGGGTCTGAGCACAGACTGGTAGAAGCTACTGTGGGAGATGAAACAGGTACAGTAATCATGACACTCTGGGATGATGACATAGAAACAGTAGAAGAAGGAAACACATACAAACTAGAGAATGGTTACACAAATGTTTTCAAAGGGTCGTTACGCCTAAATTCCGGGAGGTACGGCGAAATAAAAGAAGTAGATGAAGAAATCAAAGTAAATGAGAAAAATAATATCTCTGAAAAAGAACTTGGAATGGGTAGATACTAAAAAAGCGAGTGTTCATTCTTTTTTTCTCAGGAGGGCAAACACAGTATATCTATCCTTCCCCTTTATTTCATTGACAACTCTTTTTGTAATCATGCCGGTAGGATCTGGCATGGATGGAACACGTTCATCTATCTCTTTAAAACTTTTGAATTTTTCTTTTTTTCTTTCTTTCAGTATCGATTGCATCAATTTCTTTCCAACTCCTGGAAGAAGTTCCAATTGATGAAATCGTATGGATATGGGCTTCGCATCGTTAAAGAACTTCACAAAGCGCTCTTCATTTTTCTTTACGATCTCTTCCACAAGATATGGCATCTCTGCTTTTGCCGTTGAGGTAATTTCATCATAGGAGAGCCTCTTTTTGATATGGCTTACTTTCTTTCTCTCACCCTTTCCGACGAATACGCGTTCGTGGATCTCCATCCTTTCCTTTGGGGCAACCTCTAAAAGTGAAAAGTAGCTTTCTCCAAGAACCTGACCAACCGGTGATTTTTTTGATCGAGACATCCTCTCGGAAGGATATCCTTCAGAGAGATAATCAAGTACGTATGCGTAACTTTCATAGAGTTTTGCCATGATATCACTCGTATTTTTTTACAATCTCCAGGATTTTTTCTGCCCTCTCGTCATCCAGCACATGTCGTTTCTTTGCGAATATTACCTCAAGGTCGTGTCTGTCCTTGGGCAGTATATTTGTTATTTTTATAGCGATTCCGGCTGGCACGTCATTCTCGACAAGTTCTTCTCTCAATTTTTGAGCCTGTTCAATGTCGAGTTTGCAGAACTTCATAAGGTGATCCAGGGCGATCCCCTGTTCATACAGTAGTTCATCCCCCTCTTGCCGTTTTTCCAAGATCGCCTTTACTTCTGGAAGTGTCAGCATTTTCTCATCGAGCTTCTTTTTGCCCAACATATTATATCTCCTGCTTTTTGAGATGCTCTGGTCGGACGATGATCGTTTTTTCTCTATTTTTGTCCCTAATTTTCACGAGATACGAACTCCCTCTTTTACCAATAACTGTTCCTGTTGTCCCATGGAAACGGGGGTGTGGCATACCTTTTTGTATAGAGGGCTCCAGTACTATATGTACCTTGTCTCCCTCTTTGTAGTTTACTAAAAGTCGCGAAATAATGTTTAAATCTTTATCTCTGTATCTTTTTGTAAGCTTTCCTCTGCTTTTTGATCTGAAACCTCTTGATCGTTCCATACTCTCACCTATCGTGGATTTTTACTACATCCAAAGCTATACACTTCACATCTTTTTCGAGGACAGAAGACACACTGGGTACTGTTCTTCCATCGTCCCCTGAAATCAATTCTTTTATGTAAAGTCCGCTTTCACAGCAGATCTTTAGACAGTTAGTGTTTTTCCTCTCTACTTTATAAACTTTTCTGATTCTCGTCTTATCCGCCCTCCTGTGGAGTACCCGCTGTGGCGTTTTCTGATGGATTTCATAAAGTTCTTTGAGTTTTGCGAGTTCGTCATCGGTGATTTCTGTGTTTAGATAGGCAAGATACGTTTTATCAAAGCTCCCCTGTTTCAATTGCACAATTTCTTTCTTGTCTGTGTACTCCAGTTCCCGAACTCCAATCCTATCGTCTTCGTTTATCCTCGACATAATCTCTTCAAGATCCAGCGTTCTCACCTTTGGATTTACAATCTCGATCACGAATGGCCTCCCATCTCCGAGCATCTTTGCATCGATGTCCTCTCTTCCAGCACCATGGAATTTTTCATCCTCCCCCTCTGCATACTTCAATACTACCCCCCCAATGATCTCCTCCACACTCGTCTCGTACATCTTCCCTGTGAAGCTACAATGGGGACATCCCCTCCCTCGACATTTCTTACAGTGCCATTTCGTTTGAGGAATCCCCCTAATATATTTATTATACCTCCCCTTTATGTAAAGGGATTGTGTTTTGGGTATTACCTCCTCCGTTTCAAGATCGAAGATGAATATGACGTCAGGATTTTCAAATTCTATTTCTTTCTCAAATTTCTTTTTCAATTCCTCCCGAAGAAGGGAGAGCAACTCTCGTTTCAACGTTTTTTCCCCAGAGAGATTGTACCTTCTCATGATTTCTTTTTCTTTTTCTTCCATTTCAGAACTAAGTTTTATACCGATATTAAAGTCTGAAAACTCTGCGTTATACGCAAAGTCAGTAAGATTATTAATTTTTTCAAAGATATTACCACATAACTCACACCCCCCTGTTTCGCCCTTCAAACCAAGTCTTTTTAAACAGGTTTTACATAGACTATACATAATTATTACTGTGAAAATTAGATTAAAAAGGTGATCTTATGGATGAGAATTACCAGAATTTGTTAGAGAGGGCATGGAAAAACCTCCCAGAAGATGTACTGAAGGATGGACGGTTTGAGATACCTGAAGCTGATGTTGTTGTCTCAGGAAGCAGAACATTGATCCGGAACTTCAACGAAATAGCCACACAACTCGGCAGAGATCCAGACCATTTGATGAAATTTTTATTAAAAGAACTAGCAACATCAGGTGAGATTATGGACAACAAGGCAGAGTTCCAGGGTAAATTTAAAACGAGAATCATTAATTCGAAAATACAACAGTACACTAAGGATTACGTGCTTTGTTCAGAGTGTGAAAGACCCGATACCGAAATAATAAAGGAAGAGAGAGTGTACCTCCTCAAGTGCGGCGCCTGTGGTGCCAGACACCCCATTAAACGTATTTAGGGAATTAGATGGATGTGTATATAAAAGTATACGAAACAGCTGGAGATGTGCTGATAGCTGTGTGCGATGAGGATATCCTTGGAAAGACATTTTCCTTTGGCGATATTGATTTTGAAGTGAAAGAGAGCTTCTACAGAGGGAACAGAGAAAAATTGGAAGATATCAAATCAACATTGGAAAGAGCGACGGTGCTGAACCTCGTAGGAACTGCGGTTGTTGAAAAGTGCATAGAGTGGGGGTATATAGAGAAGGATAAGGTGCTGCGCGTGGGAGACACAGTCCACGCTCAGATGGTGAAGGTATGAGATGCTGTATCTGCGGTAAAGAGACGGATAGAGTGAAAGAGGGAATGTGTGAATCCTGTTTCTCAAAGGAAAAATCTCCCTTTTCTATCAAAAGGAGAATTGATATCCAGGTATGTAAACACTGTGGAAGGTTTTATCTGGGTGGGTGGGAACACGGCACGGTACATGATATCATTCAGAAGGCTGTTTTTTACTATTTAGAGCCAAAAAAAATGTTTGAGATAGTAAAAAAGATAAAGGACGAGAAGAATGAGGATCAAATACGGATAGAGTTCTTTCGTACAGAAGAAAAGATCGATCTCGATATAGAACTTCTTACTGTGCACGAGTTTAAGATACGAGAAGAACTGACATCAGAAATTCATCTCAATTACACCACATGTCCGCGGTGTGCCAAGATCAGAGGAGGATACTACGAGGCTGTACTCCAGATTCGAAGAGAGAACACCGAACTAACGAAGGAGGAGCGAGAGGACATGGTGAGAATCATCGAGGGCACGCACGAAAGTGAAGAGGTATCAAAACTTACCAACAGAAAAGAAGGCATTGATATTTACTTTATTACAAAAAAAGCAGCAAAAATCTCTTTAAAACGCCTGAAATCACGGTATGGGGGGAGTATAAAAAGAAGTTTTGAACGTATAGGGGAAGAAAAATATCGAACGATCTCCGTACTCAGGCTCCCACAGTACAAAGAGGGAATGATTGTCGAGCGGCAAGGAGAGCTATTTGTTGTGGAGGATGCGAAGGACTCGCTTCACTTGAGAACCCTCTCAGGTGAGAAAAAGCATTTTCAGTGGAGAGACATTGAGGAGGATGAATTTACCATCCTAGAAAAGCCAAAGGTTGTTGATGTGATGGTGACGGAAATTACACCGGAAAAGATCCAGATCATGTCACTTGAGCGATATGAGACACAGTACATACCACAGAATGAGTTGCCGGAAGATATAAATATCACAGTGAAGAAAGAGTACAAGGCGATTCGGAAAGGAAATAGGCTTAATATATGGTGGGACTATGGACACAGAGAAGAAGATAGAACTGGCAACACGGTTACCTACAGAAGAAGTAGTGACCGATGAAGAGCTCCGAGAAATCTTTGAAACAAATGATTCGCCCCGCGCATACCAAGGATTCGAGCCTTCGGGGCTGGCACATCTAGGTACAGGTCTTTTAGCTGCAATGAAAACGATCGATATGATAAACGCAGGCGTGGATTTTATTTTTTATCTTGCCGATTGGCACGCCTGGATAAATGAGAAAATGGGAGGAGATATGGACCTCATCAGAAAGTCTGGAGAGTATCTTAAGGATGTGTGGACCTCTCTGGGCGTGGATGAGAAGAAGGTGACGTATCTCTGGGCGTCTGAGCTGTTGGATGATCTCTCCTACTGGGAGAAGATAATACGGATCACGAAAAATACCACCACCGCGCGGATGACCCGATGTCTCACTATCATGGGAAGAAAAGAAGGAGAACTGCAGGATGTTGCCCAGTACCTTTACCCTGCCATGCAGGCCTCCGATATTTTTCAGATGGAACTCGATATTGCCTGTGCAGGAATGGACCAGCGAAAGGCACACATGCTTGCCAGAGAGGTGAGTGGAAACTTGAATGTGAAAAAGCCCTGCTGTGTTCACTACCACCTACTTATGGGACTTACCAGCCCCAAAAAAGATGGATTTGAAGAAAAAGAAGAGGAAGATATTGCAATAAGTTCAAAAATGAGCAAATCAACGCCAAAATCGAATATTTTTGTCCACGATTCAGAGGAAGAGATAAAGGAGAAGGTGAATGATGCGTACTGTCCCGCGAAGATCGTGGAGAACAATCCGATCCTTGAGATAGCGAAGTATGCACTCTTCAGAGGTGAGGAGAGGGAGTTTACAGTATCTAGACCAGAAAAGTTTGGAGGAGATGTCACTTACTGGTGTTATGATGAAGTAAAAAATGCATTTAGAGAGGGGGATCTTCATCCACTGGATCTCAAGAAGGCTGTAGCAGCGGAACTGATCTCTCTGCTCGAACCATGCAGAAACTATTTCAAAGATAAACAGGATGTTATAGAAGAGTTGATGGAAGGCACATCCCGATGAAGTTTCTTGTTCTAGGATTTGGCAAAATGGGGGAGGCGATAGCCGATTATCTTCACAAATATGATGTGGGCGTGGTCGATTCCAATGAAGACGTACTGAACAAGGCTGCAAGTGTTGGATACAAGACATATAAAAAGAATATTGAGGATAATGCGATTGTGGACATAATGAGGGGATACGACTGTGCCATCGGTGCAGTACCGTACAGGTTTAACTATGAACTCGCGAAGAAGGCACTGAAGGCCGGTACCAGCTTCTGTGATCTCGGCGGTAATGATACGATTGTAGATAAAGAGCTGGCGCTTCACGAAGAGACTGAAAAGAACGAAATAGCAATTCTTCCCGACTGTGGACTTGCCCCCGGGCTGGCAGACATTCTAGCTTCTTTTGCGTATTCAGAGGATTGTAGAGAGCTACGAATACGAGTCGGCGGTCTACCGCAGAATCCACAGGGAATATTGAAATATAAAATTGTTTTTTCTCCAGAGGGATTGATAAATGAATACGTAGAGCCTGTGAGGATACTGAAAAAGGGAAAAATTACATATGTAGATCCGATGACAGGATTGGAGAAACTCTCTTTCGGAAAAACGACGTATGAAGCTTTTTACACCTCTGGAGGAACGTCTACACTTCCCAAAACATTTGAACGTCAACTGGAGTATCTCGATTATAAAACAATACGATTTCCCGGACATCGGGATGTAATAAAACCGCTGCTGGATCTAGGATTTGCCGATACGGAAGCAATCGATGTCGATGGACGGGAAGTGGTCCCGAGAAAGGTGTTGATACAGCTGCTCTCCCAAAACCTCAGTTACGAAAGCGAGGATATGGTGCTTCTCAGAGTGACGGCAGAAGGGGAGAAAAAAACGATATACGAATTGATAGATTACGAAAAAGAGTTTACCGCCATGGCCAGGACTACGGCGTATCCTGCGGCGCTCTCGGCTAGACTTATCACTGATCATCACGTGGCAGGAGCGATACCACAGGAGATCATAATCCCAGAACTGGTATCCGAAAAGCAGTACCTACGTGAGCTGGAAAAAAAGAATATTCATATTGAGAAAAAAACCGAAAAAGTATAAAAATGATGATTCTGCAATAAGTATGGGGTAGTATCCCCAGGAGAATCTATCATGAAAAATATTCTTGTGACAGGCGCCTGCGGCCAGATAGGTTCAGAGTTAATTGATACACTTCGAGAGAAACACGGAAGAGATAATGTCATTGCGTCCGATATCAAAGATCCTGAGGACGATACATCGAATATAGAGCCATTTGAGCAGCTCGATGTACTTGAACGAGATACGATGGAGCGCGTTGTTGAAGAGTATGACATCGATACTATCTTCCATATGGCAGCAATTCTCTCTGCAGTAGGTGAGGAGAACCCACAGCTTGCCTTCAAAGTGAATATACTAGGATTGTACAATGTGCTTGAGGTGGGGAGGGAACACGAACTTGAAAGGATTATTGTACCCAGTTCTATCGCAGCTTTCGGTCCGGAGACACCCAGAGAGAACACACCGAATGAGACGGTTCTCCGTCCCACAACAATGTATGGTATCACGAAGGTGACGGGAGAACTTCTTGGCAACTACTACTTTTCTAAGTTCGGATTGGATGTGCGGGGTGTGCGGTTTCCGGGAATTATCAGCCACAAGACATTACCAGGTGGGGGGACCACAGATTACGCAGTTGAAATATATTATGAAGCAATAAAAAATGGAGAATATACGTGTTTTGTACGTGAGGATACAGTACTTCCGTTTATGTACATGCCCGATGCAATTAAAGCACTGATAGACTTAGCTGAGACAGACATCTCCAATCTGAAGCATCATTGTGATTTTAATGTTGGGGCGATGAGTTTTTCAGCCAAAGAACTTGCTCAATCGATTAAAGAGCATATTCCCGAGTTCACCTGTAGATTTGAACCTGATTCTCGGCAGGAGATCGCAGATTCATGGCCCAAATCTCTCGATGACTCTGCGGCACGGGAGGAATGGGGATGGGAACCTGAGTACGATCTTCCTGCCATGACGGAGGATATGTTGGAGAAACTTTCAGAGAAACTGAAATAGTGGTCCTTTTTTAGTTTTGATACTCTCATCTATTCCTTTAATTACCATTCCGAAAACTTTAAGTATACATAGAAAAAAATTATAATGAGCATAAATGAGAGAAAAAGAGAAGGAGGATCTCTTTCAAGCTATCGGCCATTCCGTCCTAATTCTTACTCCAGATCATACTATTGTAGATGCGAATAAAGCGACGGTTGAAGCCGTTGGCGTCTCGAGGGAGAAACTACGAGGGAAAAAGTGCTATGAGGTGTTCCATAGAACCAAAAAGCCGGCAGAAGGGTGCCCGATGAAAAAATTACTGAAGAGCAAGTCGCTGGAAACAGAGGATATGGAGGTGGAAGCACTAGCTGGTACGTACCTTGTCTCCTGTACACCCGTAGTAGATGAGAACGGCGATCTCGAGAAGATACTCCATATTGCCACCGACATCACTGAGCGCAAACAAATGAAAGAAAAGCTACGAAAAGCAAAACAGGAGAAAACGGCCATTCTGAACAGCATGTCAGAGCATGTAGTGTATCAGGACATGCAGAATAGGATTTTATGGACAAACAGAGCTGCAGGCGAATCAGTAGGGAGAACACCTGAGCAGCTGGTGGGGCGCTATTGCTATGAGATATGGCCCCAACGAAATGATCCCTGCCCTAACTGTCCTGTCATAAAAGCCCGTGAAACAGGACAGCCTCAGAAAGCAAAGGTAACTGCCCCTGATGGAAGAGACTGGATTATACGGGGGTATCCATTTCGAGATGCAAATGGCGGCATTGTCGGAGTAGTTGAAGTTACGTTGGAGATCACAGGGCGTAAAAGAGCGGAAAAACAAAAAGAAAGAGCTAAGGAAGAAGCAGAGTTCTACGCGGATGTCCTCGCCCATGATATAGGAAATATCAATCAAGTAATGATGGGGTACCTTTTCCTGTTGGAACACACAGAGAATGCAGAAACACGAGAGGAGAACATCCGAAACATGAAAAAATCTATCAGAAAATGTAAACGACTTGCGGAAAATATACAAATACTCAAAAAAATAAATAAGGAACCACAAAAAACGCTTAAAATAAGTACTTGTATAAAAAAGGCAGCAAATAACCTAAAAGAAGACTTTGATCAGGAGATTAAACTGAACTTCGATATCAGTTCTGAGATTCATGTTACCGCGAATAGTTTTCTCGATGAAGCATTCTTCAATATCTTAGAAAATGCTGTGGAGTACACTGTCCAGGAGCCCGTACAGATAGATATTTCTATCGAAGAAAAAGATTCCATGTGCGAAGTGTGCATCTGCGACTACGGTCTTGGTATCTCTGAAGAAAAGAGAAAAGATCTTCTTGAAAACCTTGAAACATTATCTAAACGTACAGGAATGGGAATTTTCCTTTCAAAAAGGATTGTTGAAAGTTCTAACGGAACAATGGACATTGTTTCACGTGAAAAGGGAACAGAAGTAGTTATTACATTGCCAATAGAAGAAAAGAATAGTACGGTGTCCTGAACATTAAAAAAATAAAAGAAAAAGGAAATTAAAGTTGTGTCAGTATCTGTTCTAAGATCTCTTTTGCCTTTAACAATTCATTATTAGCGTATACACATACATTTGTTGTATTCGCATTGTCGATATGTACCTGCGCTTCATTCAAGAGTTCTTGAATGTCTTCTGGTACTGGGTCGGGAAGCTTCTCTTCTACTTCAGCGAGCAGTCCGTTTACCACTCTCAGCTGGTGGTGCGAAACTGCGCAAAAACAGCTGGGTGGAATAACCATGGGGGGTGGTCGGCCGTTAGTCCCTTGCCAATTTTTGAAGCCACTAGCGCCCGCTACGCTTGTTGCTATTACGACGATCGAAAGTACCATCGCTCCTATTATCCATTTTGTTTTTTTCATATAATCTCCTTTGGCCAATATACAATATTCTAATTTTTCTTTCCATATATAACTCTTTCGATTGATGGGGTTTGGCACTAAATTCTCATCACCTCTTTCACAACTAACAGGGCGTTATACAA
>CAZQQT010000012.1:0-60940 GCA_964595645.1 uncultured Thermococci archaeon | reverse complement strand
CACCCTCCCCAAAGTCCTCGATAGACTGGAGGACAGATTTGAGGAGGTAGAATGATATTTGTTAATTTTAAGGCATACAGTGAAACTATCGGTGAAAAGGGATTAAAACTAGCAAAAATGTGCGAAAAAGTATCGAAAAAAACCGGAAAGGAGATCGTAATATCTCCGCAATCTCCCGATCTTTCTCTTATTTCCCAGGAAGTCTCCATTCCCGTTTTTTCACAGCACGCGGATCCTGTGGGACCTGGGAGCAGAACAGGACATGTAACAGTAGAAGCTGTAGCTTCATACGTTTCAGGGGTCTTGATAAATCACTCTGAGAAACGATTGAGACTCGCGGATATCGATCTGCTCGTGAGGAAGTGCAGAGAACAGGAACTGATCTCGATTGTGTGTACAAATAACATTGAGGTCTCCATGGCAGCTGCTTCCCTCAATCCTGATTATATTGCAATTGAACCTCCGGAACTCATCGGTGGTGATATTTCGGTGACCTCAGCGTCCCCCGAGATCGTGGAAAACACAGTGAAAAAAATAGAGCAGATAAATCCGAAAGTAAAGGTGCTGTGCGGTGCCGGCGTAAAAACAGGAGAAGACGTAAAAAAAGCGATAAAGCTTGGAACAAAAGGGGTACTGCTCGCATCAGGCGTGGCAAAAGCGAAAAATCCAGAAAAAGTTCTGGAAGATTTAGTGCACGGACTCGATTAACACAAAATTTTTAAATCTTTTTTTCTTATTAGTATATAGGTGCATGCATGTTTGAAATTAAAAAGAGGGATGGAACAGTCGAAGAGTTCGTCCCCGAGAAAATTGTTGTGAGTTGTATGAAGGCAGGTGCGGATCTGGAAACTGCTCGGGGCATTTCCAATGAAATAAAGAGGACATTAAATGAAAAAACAGACTCACGTGAGCTCAGAGAGAAAGTACTCTCATTACTGGAAGAGAAAAATCCTGAGTGGAAAGAAAACTGGCTTGTGTATGATAGAGCAGTAAAGAAACGATCATAAAAGGAGATAGATTCCTACACCTGCAATCGCTCCCACCAGCGTTGAAAAGAAGTTCGTACAGTTGTTTCCCCACCATGCCGTTTTTGTCTCTACGGTGGCACCGAATACACTGTCGATATTTGCACCGATAAATCCACCGAGAGTAGCGACAATAATAGGATTCGCACCGTGATCCATTCTCATCACAAAGGCGAGTAAACCGATAAAAAGGGCAATAAGGAGCTCTGCGATTTCTCCAAGAAGAGAGATAGCACCCTCAGCTCCTGTAGGTACTTTTTTGAATGTAGTAATTAACCTTGGCTTGTGCGGAGATAATCGTCCAATTTCACCCCCTGCAGTGTCCGAGCTGGCGGATGCCACTGCCGCTAAAAATCCTGCCAAAAATACACCCCCTCCAAAGATCCCTTCCAGTACACCAAACATCAGCGCGACAAGCCCGTTACCAAAGACGTTGAGGTATCCTCTGGCGCCCTTTTTTTCCTGAGCGATTCCCTTCCTTTTCTTTTGATCGTACTTGTATTTTGTCGCAGCACCGGAAAGAAAAAAGAACATAAAAATCAACACGAACCACCGTAGATCGGTAAAGAGGATCACCCCTATTCCAACAATGTACCCACTCGATAATCCTGAAAGATCAACAACATGGAGTTTATACGCGGGCAGCCCAATAATAGAACAGATCGCGAATGCGATGAGTATAGGAAGGGGATCCAACATATTAACCTATACTGTTATTTTTGACAACTATAAAAATCTTTCTATTGTTGTTACTGTCTTCGTCATTTAACTAAATGTACGTCAGTAATTGAGGAGTTGTTAAGATACATTACATGTAAGCAACAGCTTGTTTTAGATCTTGGTTATCCTTTCGAGAGCTTTACAGGAAAGCGAACTTCAACAGGTCCCGAGAACGTGAGTATATATGGGGGACTCCGTTGCGTTGTAGGAGTATACTATATGAAAATGAATAGATTAATAAAGAGTAACTAACATCCTTTTTTTGCCATGAAAGATAATAAAATTATTAATAAATCATTTCATTCACAGAAAGTTGAAGAAGTGTTAAAAGAGTTATCTTCTGAGGCAAATGGACTTTCGGAAGAAGAGGCAAAAAATCGTTTAGAACAATTTGGTGCCAATAAAATACCCGAAAAAAAGGCTAAACATCCTCTCCTACTTTTTCTCAAACAATTCCGTTCAGTTTTGATCCATATACTTATTATTGCCGCGATCATTTCATTTTTCATTGGTCATTTAATTGACGTTTGTGTAATTACTACTGTTATCCTAATTAACGCCATAATAGGGTTTGTGCAGGAGCACAAAGCAGAAATGTCAATCCAGGCTTTAAAAAAGATGGTTGTACCTCATGCAAAAGTTTTTCGAGAGGGTGAACTACTACAAATACCATCAAAAAAATTAGTACCCGGAGATATTATCCTATTAGAAGAAGGAGACAGGGTCCCCGCTGATGCAAGGCTTCTCGAAATAAAAAATTTTAGAACTGTTGAAGCGAGCCTGACAGGTGAGTCGCTCCCCGTTGATAAAGACATTAAGGTGTTACCTGCCGAAACAGGATTAGCCGACTGTAAAAATATGGTGTGGATGGGAACATTTGTCGTAGGCGGACACGCCAAGGCTGTTGTTACTGCAACAGGCACCGAAACGGCTATAGGTAAGATATTTAAAAGTATAGAAAAAATAAAAAAAGGTAAGGGACATTTTGAAAAAAAGACGAATACACTTGCAAAGCAAATGGGCATTATCACTGTTATTGGTGCGTCTATAACTTTTGCGGTAGGATTTTTTATTAGAGGATTCAAATTCTCTGAAATTTTTCTTTTCACTATAACTACTTTAGTCTCTGGGATCCCCGAGGGATTGCCAGCCGTTCTTGTAATTGTGTTAGCCATTGGTGCGCGTAGAATGGCAAAAAGAAATGCGATTATTAGAACATTGCCGGCAATAGAAACACTTGGAGTAGCAACAGTCATTGCGACAGACAAAACGGGAACCCTCACACAAAATACAATGAATGTCAAAAAAGTAATTTTGCCCGGTGAGGAGGAGATCATTGTTTCAGGAGAGGGGTGGGAACCTTCAGGAAGCTTTTCTCAAAAAGATGAAACCATTTCCCCGTTAGAACATACCCATTTACAAAAGCTTCTACATATTGCTGCTGTTTGTAATAATGCTAAGGTAGCAAAAGAAGAAGATAATTATAGAATCATTGGCGATCCTACAGAAGCTGCTTTGGTTGTTCTTGCAGAGAAAGCAGGATTAAAGAAAGAAGGATTGCTAGAAAAAGAAAAGAGATTAGACGATCTACCTTTTAATCCTGAATTAAAATATAGGGCATCGCTTTCAGTACTTGTGGAAGAAGCTAAAAAGAAAGAGGTTTATATTGTAGGAGCTCCAGAAGCTGTTCTCAGTAATTCTTCCTTCATACTCCAAAAAGGAGGAGAAAGAAAGATGACATCAAAAGAGAGACAGAGGATTTTAACTAAAACACAGGGATTAGCGAAAGAGGCAATGAGAGTGCTCGCTCTTGCTTATAGAAAAGTACCACATAATGTGAACAACCTCACAGAGGATTTGGTTAGCGAACTTGTTCTTGTTGGTGTTGTCGGCATGATGGATCCTCCAAGACCTAAAGTAAAGGAAGCGATTGCCAAAGCTAAAGAGGCAGGCATTAGAGTTATTATGAAAACAGGAGACCATAAAGATACAGCTGTTGCAATTGCCAAACAGATAGGGCTCATTGATGAAAAAGCAGCAGATATTAAAGAAAAAGGTAGATATCCAGAAGCCCTCACAGAGCAGGAATTGCTCAAGCTGTCAGAAAAAGAGCTTGGCGATGTTGTAAAAAATGTTCCTGTTTTTGCTAGGTTAACACCGAACATGAAATTAAAACTTGTTGAGACGTTGCAGAAGCAAGGTCACACTGTGGCTATGACGGGGGATGGTGTTAATGATGCTCCAGCCCTGAAAAAGGCAGATATAGGGATTGCAATGGGCTTACGCGGTACTGATGTTGCTCGTGAAAGCAGTGCAATTATACTTGCCGATGATAATTTTGCTTCTATTGTGAATGCGATAGAAGAAGGAAGAACTGTTTTTACAAATACGAGACAAGCAAGCTCATTTCTTGTTACAACTAATTTTGCAGAAGGCATAAGTGTTATAACTGCGTTGCTTCTTGGATTTCCTTTACCTTTGTTACCTACCCAGGTATTGTACCTTAATTTAGTTACTGATGGTGTTTCTGATGCTGCCTTGGCTGTTGAGCCGAGTCATGAAGACGTTTTGTTAGAGCCGCCACGAAAGGCAAAAGAAAATATTTTATCAAAAGAAATTATCCCTTTCGTTCTTATCATGGCAGGTATTATGGCTATTCTTACAATAACTATTTTTAATTCTTATCTATCAAGTGAAATAGGAAAGGCAAGAACAGGAGCTTTTACCGTCATGGCATTCACACAGCTTTTCAATGTTTTAAATATGCGTTCACTCAAAAAATCTATTTTCAACATAGGTTTTTTTAGCAATAAGTTTGTATGTGCATCTCTTATAGTCTCTGTGGGCCTGTTACTCATGGTGCTTTATGTTCCATTTTTCCAAGATGTGTTTCAATTTGCTTCTTTGGATTTATTAGAACTGTTAATTATAGTTCTTTTTTCATCTCTCGTACTATGGTTAGGGGAACTATATAAGCAGCTGAAAACGTAAATATTCTGTGGATTTTCTATTTAAAAATTTCGGCTGTGTACTATTCTTATTCTCCTTGTTATTGGGATTATTAAGAATTACGGAATTGGAGAAAGTTGGATACTGACAGGCAACATATGAACTTAAAATGATGTATATGGAGTTTGAAAAGAATGACACTGTCCATAATTATCCATTGTTTTAGTAATAAAAGTTATCTCATCTAACTTAATGGTACCCAGAACTGGGAAAACTATATATACATATACGAAAGAGGAAGCATATGAACAGAAAAGCTATTTATGCCATATTATTTGTGGCGATACTGGTAATGAGTGCAACTGTTTACGTGAAATCTGCAGCTGCAATCAAGAAGTTTAATCCTGATACGTCGTTGAGTGGCACATTGCGAACGGATGGTAGCAAATTCACAGGGACATACTACGTAGGAGATGCAACAGGTGGCGCTGCAAATGAGGGAATGAGGACATTTCTTACCTTTGATATCAGTGAAGTTCCATCAAGTGCAAGTATTGACTCAGTGGAGCTGGATCTCACCAACTATACCAAAAAAGGTGATCCTTTTGGTGATCTCGGAAGAATGTATGTGGAAGCAGTCAATTATGGCAACTCACTTGAGAGTGGAGATTATTCCACCTCTTCGTTGGCTCTTGGCTATTATACTTCAGCACCCAGCTCTAATTTTTCAATGCCCCTCCTCAAGACGTATGTAGAAAACGTTGTGGACGGGGATGGGAAAGCACAGTTCAGGTTACGGTTCTCTAAAAAGACGGATAACGATGGGAATGTCGATGACATGATATTCAGTAATATCAAACTTGTCGTAGCGTGGTCAACGGGCGGTGTAACACCGTATCCTACATTTACTTATATACCAACGTACATCCCCACAATGGTGCCTACGTTTGGGCCTATCACACTTCCGGATCTTGCAGTATATGATATTTATACCAATGATGATGGAAACATCGCGTTCAAGATAGCTAATAAAGGTGGAGCAGATCTCTCATCAACGACTATGAAAGTGAAAGTCTACAAAAATGGTGTACCCATCGTGAGTGGGAATCTGACATTGACTCTTCCAGCAGGAAGTATCTCTCCGGCACTGAATCTCGTCGGGTCATCTGCTAAGGTGACAGGAACCGATACGGTAAAAGTGGTAGTAGACGCCGATGGGGATGTTACAGAGTCGGATGAAACAAACAATGAGCTTACCGAGACTCTCTCAGAATCAAGCACACCTACTCCCACGACCACAGCAGCACCAACGACCGCGGCGCCTACGACCACAGCAGCACCAACAACGACGGCAGCACCCACGACGACCGCCGCCCCTACTACCACTCCAGCACCGACAGGTACCTTTGCATTGAACAAATCTCAGTACACATCAGGTGAAGCTGTGGAGATACATCTTCGAAGTACAAGCGAGACACCAATAACACTGCCCAACGCAGCACCATGGGTTGTGTACAGAGTAAAAAATGGCAGTCTTTACGAAGTATTCAGTCCTCCTGCTGCACAGGTGATTACAGACGTTGACGATCATACGACCTGGCGTTGGAATCAAAAAGATAGCAATGATGCCCTTGTACCTGGAGGGACATACAAAATAGTACTCAGAACACTTAACGCCGGTGAGTACAGCGCGACCTTCACGATTACAGCGACAGGAACGACACAACCACCTACCACTGCAGTGCCAGGAACTACACAGCCCCCGACCACAGCCTCTATAGGAGGATCTCCCATCTCTTCGATGTTCGAAAATCCGTTGGTGTTGATAGGCGGAGCCCTTGTACTGCTTCTGCTTGTACTGGTGGTTATTGTTGCAATGAAAAAATAATTTCCTTTTTTTTATATTTTTATAACAATATCATTACCTATAGATCTATCTAGATACTCGGACACGGGTCTGCATTTTACCTTGAAAAGATAGAACACACCCTCCCAGAGTTCCGGTAAACTTTCGAAGTTCGCCTGTCCCTTAGCAATGATGAGATCTGCCTCTTTCATCTCCTGTCGAAGTTTTCTCTGAATCTGTAACACACCAGTATTCTCTCCACAATCTATCACGTTCTCGAATCCCATCGCTCTCAGTTCTGACACGGTGACATCGTTGTACATTGGTATTTTCTTTCCAACAGCAACTATTTCAGCATTAAAAAACTCGATAAGCTTTTTATCAAACACAGCTTCTCCAGCATTATCAAAAAAATACACAATTTTTTTAGCATGCTCCATTTCCTTGAAGAGCGCTTCACTCTCATCATGCACTATCGGTGACGCCATCATTTCCTCGAACTCTTTTTCATACTCGATGACGTTGTCACCACCGTAATCGATGGAGTTCGCAGTCAACGCCGCTTTCAACGCCGTCTCGATATCGGAGATTTCCAGTTCTTCCAGCATCTCCTCAGCAAACTCGGTGGATCGTTCTTTCTGTAGTTTGTACGGGTCAGGATTGTCTGTAACACGAGAAACGATCTTCTGAAGCTCTGAACCAAAGTAAGAAGGAGTCTTCCCAAGATCGAAATTTGTTAAAAACTTCATGCATTGCAGTACAGCCTTTTTACGCAGTTTTTCATCTTCTGTTGCCTTTTCAGCTGTTCTCACTGCCTGCTTCACAGTGCACTGGCTGCAGTAGTAATGAGTTTTCATAGTACCACGTAAATCGGTGTTGGAGTGAAACACAGTATAAATATAATAATCCCGAGTACTGCCAGCAGTTTATCTTCTGTGGTGAGTGCCGTGACCTCGTCCATGGCGCCCGGATGTCCGCGGGATGCAATAAGGTAACCGATACATCCCCATATTATCCAACCGGGCCATATTGTGTAGTCGAGTAGCGCACCGACTAAGCCGATGCCGACAAGGGAGAAGGCGATCACCTTCGATAGTATTTCGTGGTGCCGTTTTCCCAGAATGGATCGGGCGATATGCCCACCATCTAGCTGCCCCATGGGCATGAGGTTGAGTGCGGTGACAAACACACCAATAAATCCTGCCACTGTCAGCGGGTGCATGACCAGGTTATATCCATTTGGAACATCCACTATCGCTGTGGAAAGGATCTCAAAAATGAGTGTGGTACCAAATCCCGCCGTGAACGCATCGGGGTGGGCACTATTAAAGGCAGTCACTGCCTCCGTGTACTCGGCGGCCGGAACTACCGGCGAGATCATCAGTCCAACCGAGAGAACAATGATGGAGAATGTAAACCCGATCAATGGACCGCTAATTCCTAATCGTATCGCCGCCTTTTTAGAAGGGATCGGTGATTTTATTCGTATCAGCGCACCCAACGTTCCGATCGGTGAAAGTGGCAATGGAATGAAGTATGGACCAGCGGCTTCTACATCTCTCTCTACAGCAGTGAACTTGTGTGCCAGTTCATGACTTCCCAGAATGAGAATAAGACCTATCATAAATATGAAACTTGTAACCCATGTGTTCTCAATGAATCCCATCTCTTTCAAAGGATTCGCCCATGAAAATCCGGCGTAAAAGACACTGAGAACTGTTCCTATTAAAAGTGCGATTGGAATTATCGATCGTGAACTTCCTTCCTTTTTTCCTCTGAAAAGGTGAAGGTACACTTTCCCTTCTTTCTCCCGTATAAAAGGATAGTATTCCATCTCTTCGAACGTCTCTTTTATCGTTTGAAAGTCAGATATCATTGTCCCAATGAAAAGAAAAGATTCATCTCGTATTACAAAATTTTCAAAGGAAAAGTGCTCCCTTACGTCATTGAGTAACCATGAGTACCTCTCTTCGTCGACTTCTTCTTCAAATATGTGGTATCTGTGTCCGCAGGAGGGGCACTCCTCTCTTCCCAGATCATGCTGTGCAACCTCGTAGAACCCGCAGTTCGGGCATTCGTATCGTGTGTACATTATCTTTTACCTGTATGATCTCGTTTAAAAACGTTTGTGCCTCGCAAGATTTTTAAAATCTTCACCCTACCCTATGGTATGATAATCATCGGTGCTGGAATAGGCGGGCTCCTCGCTGGAGCTCTCTTTCAGAAGAACAATGATGTCATCATTTTTGAGAAAGGGATTGTTGGAGGACGATTCAGAAATCTTCCGTATAAGGGCTTCCAGCTGAGTACCGGTGCGTTTCACGCACTTCCCCATGGTGCTACTGGTCCCACAGCCGGAGTACTGACGAAAGCAGGGGTACCTCACACAATTGTTGATGGAGATAGGTGGGGGACCTTTTTGGTTAATGGAGAAAAACACACGTTCAAGGATCTTCACACGTTTTTGAGTTTCATGCAACGGTTAAAGGTTTCAAAGATCCTTCTCGATATGCGGTTTAGGGGAGGAGATGACACGCCCATAGACGAGTACTTGGAGGATGCGTGCGGAAATGAGTTGGTGAACAATGTGGCACGAGCCTTCTGCGGATTCGGCATGAGTATCGATCCTCACGAGATCCCTACACGTGATTTCTTCAGCATTGTGAAGAGTTTGTATAGTTATGGCGGTCCAGGAACGATCATGGGAGGCTGCAGTGCAATTACCGATGAGCTCACACGAAGAAACGAGATAGTCAAAAGGGAGATCACAGAGATCGTTGTGGAGGACGGAAAAGTACAGGGTGTAGTAGATGGAGAGGGTGTCTTTTATGAGGACGGTACTGTAATAAGTGATGTGGGAGCGAAGGATACAGTGAAGTTAGCGGGCAAAACTCATTTTCCACAGGAATACGTACGACGAGTTAAGAAAATACGAGAGGCAGAGGGAATAAAAATAAATATTGCTGCGGAAGAACCAATACTCCACCACAACGGCGTGCTTCTTACTTGCGATACGGAGAGAGTGGAAGGACTAAATCAGGTTACTAACGTGGATCCTTCCCTGGCACCGAAGGGACAGCATCTCATCATGACTCATCAGACGTTGCGATCGAGCAATATAAAAAAGGAAATTGATAAAGGACTTGAAGATATCGAAAAGATTTTTGGAGATACAAAGTACGAAGTGCTCTTGGTCCAGACCTTCAGAAATGGATTTCCGGTAAACAGGGCAATCAACGCTCATGATCTGGATCAAAAAACACCAGTGGAGGGTCTCTATCTCGTGGGCGACTCTGCAAAAAAAGAGACCATGGAGGTCGATGGAATAGCCCAGGGTGTTCTGACACTGTACAGAAAGTTCTGTTCTTGAAATGGTTTAAAGTTTCTTTAACACTCTTTTTACTACTTCAACCGCCTTTTTATACTCCCCGAGATTGAGGTGTTCATGGGCTGTGTGATCCAGAGAGGAATCTCCGGGACCATAGGTTACCATGGGTACGTTGCACTCCTGAAGTATATTCATGTCCGATGTACCTGTCTTCAATTTAAATGTCACGTCACCACCAACAGACCGGATGGCCCTCATACATACTTGAATTAACTTATTCCTTCTGCTCACCTTTACTGGGGGTACGTACGTCGAGTATCTTACTGAGGCATTTCCCTTTATATTTTCCACAAAATTCTTTATTTTTCTACTATTAACTTCTGGAGGAATCCTAAAACTAATTTTCATCTCTACACGCTCCACAAAATCATTATTTTTTGAATTAATAGATAAGAGTTTCACCCCTAGTTGTTCAAAAAGATTTTTTCTTTCGTTAAAGGAATCACGGAAATTGCTTAGTTTATTAAAGAATGTAATAGCTTCCTCACTTGCGTTTGGCTCAGTATTTGAGGCATGTTTTTTGCTTTTTTCATTTGTATAATACAAACAGATCCTGCCCTTGTAGCCGATAGTGAGGTTGTTCCATCCACTTGGCTCACCTACGATAATATTTTGAGGATTAAATTTCTCCAGAATATTTCTTGTCCCCTTTGAGTTTCCTTCTTCATCTACGGCACCGATGATTACAGTTCCCTCTTTCTTTACAGCAGCTGCAGCCTCCAGAAAACAGGCTAATGCAGCCTTGGCATCTACGCTGCCTCTTCCATAGAGGTTTCCATTCTCTACTTTCACGGGGATCTCCCCTGGGACAGTATCAACATGCCCTACGAGTAATATCGATCTTTCTTTCCCTTTCTCTGCGATAAAATTTCCTACTTCATCTTTATAGGCTTTAAATCCATTTTTTTCTGCCCAGAAAATGAGAAAATCAACCAATTTTTTTTCGGATCCTGTGGGGCTATAGATTTTCACCATATCCTTTACTAACATTGCAAAACCTCTGTGATTTTCTCTACCACTTCGTCGATCTCCTCCTTACGGATTATCAAAGGAGGGAGAAGCCGTATCACGTATTTCCCTGCTAACAGCACGAGCACCCCTCCTTTCTCCATTAACTCTTTCACGTAGGGGCCTGCTTTCTCATTAAGCCTGATTCCAATCATCAGTCCTCTCCCCCTCACTTCTTTTATTTTTGAACTTTCTATTTTTCTCAGTGCTTCTAAAAAATAGTCTCCCATTTCAGCAGATCTTTTTACCAATTTTTTTGTCTCAATCACTTCGAGAGATGCAAGGGCTGCTGCACATGCCAGAGGATTCCCTCCGAAGGTGGAAGTATGACTCTTTTTTGGAACATCTACTTTCTCATTGCATACCACTGCCCCCATAGGTACACCACCAGCAATGGATTTTGCTATACAGAGAATATCGGGTGTCACATACTGTTCACATGCAAACATTGTTCCTGTTCTCCCAAATCCCGTCTGTATCTCATCCATGATAAGCAGTATGTCTTTTGCATCACACAACTCCTTCACCTTTTCAAAGAACGCTTTGTCTCCGATCCGTACACCTCCTTCTCCTTGAATCGGTTCAAGTAGTACTGCTGCGGTATTTTGATTTACACGCGCCTCTATCTTCTCAAACCGATTGAAAGGAACATGGGTGAACCCTTGGAGTACCGGCATGAACATTTTTTTATACCTTGGTGCCCAGGTAGCACTTAACGATCCCATCGTTTTTCCGTGAAAACCACGTATAGCACAGATAATCTCAGATTTTCCTGTTGAGGCCCGGGAAAATTTTATTGCAGCCTCCACGGCTTCTGTTCCCGAGTTACAGAGGAAGACTTTATTTAATCCTTCCGGCGTGATATCGATGAGTTTTTTTGCCAGATTTGCACGGACATCATTGTAGAAAATTCCATAACAATTGGACAGCCTGAGGTACTGTTGATAGATGGCGTGGGCAACACGCGTATTTCCGTGCCCTATATTTGATACTCCCACATTGGCTGTACAGTCAATATACTCTCTCCCGTTCTCATCATACAGTCGGCATCCCTCTCCTCGGATCAGCACGATATCTCTTTTGGGATAGAGGTTCATCTTGTATCTCTCTTCCTTTTCCTTTACGTTCATTGAATCACCGTTCCTTTCCCTCTCAGCGCTTCTGTCACCGGATTTTCTATACGAGCGTCTCCCAAGATTACCTGACCAACACCTTTTTCCAACGCTTCAACAGCCCCCATTATCTTCTTCTTCATTCTTCCATGAGCGTAGTCCATGGCAGTGCCCATACTCTTTTTGTCTATCCTCTCTATCAGACTCTCCTCATCTTCAGGATTTCGCAGCAATCCGGGAACGTTTGACAGAAGGATGAGCGTGTCAGCTTCCAAGGAACTTGCAATTAGAGCGGCCGCTCTATCACCGTCAGCGTTGATCCTCTCCCTCTGGTAACTTAGTGCAGGGGGCGTGACCACGGGGAGATATCCCTTTTCCAGAAGTGATAGGAGCAGCTCAGTGTTGACTTTTTCAGGTCTGCCGGTATAATCGTCTCGAAGCACCTTTTTCTTACCATTTTCTACAATAACAATGTTCTTTCTTTTTCCCATAAGCAGCCTTCCATCTATTCCACTCAGCCCAACTGCATTGACATTCAGCTGCTGAAGTTTTTCCACCACCATCTTGTTCATCTTTCCGGCATAGACCATGGTAAAGAGTTCCATGGTTTCTCTATCCGTTCTTCTGGAGACATACCCTGAAGCCGAGGTGACCATCTTCGGTTTTTTCCCCAGCCTTTCTACGAAGGTATTCAACTCACATGATCCACCGTGAATTAACACTAGATCCTTATAGTTGGCCACATCCTGTAGTACAGCATCGTAATCTATCCCTTGAGCTCCACCGACCTTTACGACCATCATATCGGATGCACCCCGGTGAATTCAAGTCCTGCTTTCTCATCGAATCCACACATCACGTTCATTGCATGGACTGCTTGTCCTGCTGCACCTTTCATTAGGTTATCGATGGCACCAATTACAACGAGCCTGTGTTCATCCAGTTCAAATCCTATATCACAGTAATTTGCCCCTGTGAGTATTTTTGGTTCTGGATACCTATAAATTCCAGTTCTCGATTTGACTATTCGTATAAAAGGCTCACCTCCGTACTCTTTCCTATACAAAGCCCATATGTCCCTTTCCCTATAGTTTCCATTGAGGAAGAGATTTGCTGTGATGGAGATACCCCTCACCATCTCAATTGCAGTTGCCGAAAAATAAAGTTCTGTACCAAGCTCCTGGATTATTTCTGCAGTGTGTCTGTGTCCGGTTGGTTTGTACGGTCGCACACATCCACTTCTCTCTGGATGGTGTGAAGCTGGAGAACCAGTGTTTCCTCCTTGAGATGAACCACATTTGGCCTCTACTGTTACGGGTTGTTCTGTGTCAATAATTCCGTTTACAATAAGAGGATACAGTGAAAGAATCACAGCGGTTGCGTTGCATCCCGCACCACTGACATACCGTGCTTTTTTTATCTCTTCTCTGTGGAGTTCCACGATACCGTAAACAAACCTTTCAAGCAGTTCCGGCCTTGAATGTTCTACACCATACCATCTTCTGTACACTTCTGGATTTTTTAAGCGAAAGTCTGCTGAGAGATCGATTAGTTTTTCAGATACCCCATTAAGGGTATCAAATTGTTCCATCAACGTTGTGTGAGGAAGAGCGGTGAATAGGAGATCGACATCTTCCAGATCCTCAACACTGCAAAAGCGATGAGTCGTCTGATTCCTCAGGTTGGGATGAACTGTTGAGATCATTTTACCTTGAAAACATTCTGAAGTAACCTGATGAAGCTCTACTTCCGGGTGATGTAATAGTAACCGAAGGAGCTCCCCACCAACATAGCCACTGGCTCCGACGATGCTTCCCTTCATTGTTTTGCCACCTCCATCACGTACTCTACCACCTTACCCGGGATATTTACCCCGGTAACGTCAATACTGTTTTTAAATTCCATAGTGGAATTTACCTCGTTCACCATGAGCTCTCTCCTCGTTTCAAAGAGATCGATTGCCACTACACCACCTCCAACTGCTTCGGCGGCGTGAACTGAAAGTTCAGCTATTTCTGACGTGATTTCGCAACGTGAGGTCTCTCCCCCTCGTGCGGTGTTGGTGATCCAGTGTTCCGAACTCCGATAGATCGCTGCAATACACTCATCACCCACAACAAAACTTCGTATATCTCTCCCCTCTTTCTCTACGTATTCCTGTATGTAAAAGATGGAGTGGTGGTAACTGCCGAGAATTTTCTTGTGCTCAAGAACTGCTTCTGCCGCTTCTCTGTCGTTGATCTTGGAGATCAGCCTTCCCCAAGATCCCATGTTTGGCTTTATGACGCAGGGATATCCTATTCTCTCTATTGCCCCCAGTGCCGAGTTCAGTGTAAAAGCAATAAAACATCGTGGGGTGGGAACACTGTGGCTAACCAGTGCTTCTGTTGTGAGAAACTTACTTCCGCAGACATTGGTAACCTCATAGCTGTTTACCGTTGGTACGCCGTGATCATTGAAGACTTTTAATGAATGGAGTGCCCTGGATCGATTAATGCACCGTTCCAGTACAACATCGAGTTCGCACTCTTTTTCATGAAGATCGAAAATATGTGTTCTATCGTCTATCCTTACAGGAGATACGCCTCTTTTTCTGAACTCGTGGAGCAAAAACTTCTCATCTTTCCGTATTATTGAATGCAAAAATCCTATTTTCATCTTATCACTTCTGTATCATCTGATTCTTACAGAAATTCACTATATGCTCTAACTCCTCCAATCCTACAGTTCTTCCCTTTCTACCGATTGATTTTACCACTCTCAACACCGTCGAAATAAGTTCTTTCTCCGGTGTTTCACCGATCTTCTCCAATGCGTATCGCACAGAAGCCCGACCTGCCATATGATCCAGACATATCCTTCTGTGCCTTCCTACCAGTCCGGGATCGAGGCTTTCATAGTGAAGGGGGTCCTTCATTGCGGCGTGGGTATGAATCCCCGCACAATGAGTAAATGCATTTTTTCCCGTCTTAGGAAAATTGATGGGGATGGGAGCACCTGAATATCTGCTCACAAGGGAGTATAATTCAGGGAGTAACTCTAACTTCCAGTTTTTATTTTCTTTAAAGTCAACTTTTAGGACAGTGAGGAGCTGTGCGAGATCAACGATACCTGCTCGTTCTCCAAGACCGAGAACGGACACATCAATTATGTCAGCACCCGCTCTATACCCATCAAGTGCGTTCGCTAGAGCGAGACCTCTGTCATTGTGGCAATGAACAGCTATTTTCGGAAAGAGATCTCGATCTTCGAGTCCTTGTTCTAGTTTTTTCACATAGGTGAACATACTCCTTTCCGTTCCTGGGATGGCGTATCCGGTAGTATCTGCAACACTGATGATGTCTGCACCGGCATGTACTGCAGCTTCTGCCACTCTAAGCACGTTCTGAAAGGAAGATCGCAACGTATCCTCTGGAGTGTACCTTATTGTCAGGTTGGGATCTCGCTCCTTTGCATATCCAATGACACCGGTGATCTTCTCTACAGCGTCAGAAAACGAGTGGTTGAATACTCCATTGAGTCTCTCCCTGGAAACACAGTAGAATATTCCTAAAAACGTCACACCACATTCAAGCCCCTGATCAACGTCCTTTTTAAGACTGCGGGAATGGGCCCCCACTTCCGCACTGAGATTCTTCTGAGATATCTGTTGTACGGCATGTTCTATTTCGATGTTTACTGCAGGATGTCCCGCTTCAATGAAATTTACTCCTACTCTATCCAGAAGATCGGCAATAGCAAGTTTTATATGACTATCAAAGTATACACCGGGTGTTTGTTCTCCCTCGCGGAGTGTAGAATCGAGTACCTGCACCATTTTCTCACTGAAAGCAGTGTTACTCTCCCCAATCTTCTTCTATCTCAGGAGCCATTTGTAGTTCTATCGGGTTTAACCCCACTACTTCTAACTCTGTTTCACATTCCTCGCATAGTATTATTTCGTTTACTTCTGTATCCTCAGGTATGGTCATTTTTATACCACAAACTATACATTCTGCCATCATATTCACCTCTTTGTGTGTGAGTAAAAAACTCAGAGAGGGAATAATTTTTAATACTATTAAAACTTAATGTTGGCATAACAACAAACTTAAGGTGAATATGTTATGGTAACAATAAGTCATATCGTAAAGAAAACAGTGGACTCACGCCCAATGTTGCAGGAAGCGTTAATTGAAGGAATAGTAAGTTATGGGAATCTTTCTAAAAAAATGAAGCCTAAAATTGAGTCGGAACTAGGGAAAGAGGCGAAACGTTCGGCAATCAGTATGGCTCTTCGCAGACATGCAGAAAATTTGCAAAAAAAGACTGTTGTACAACAACCCTTTGAGTTCAATCGAGAGATCATCATGAAGACCAACCTGTGCGATATTTGTATTGTACGAACTCCTTCGGCATTGGAAAAAATTGAAAAGATGTATGATATGGTTAATTACGAAAAAGGAGACACACTCAATGTTCTCCATGGGAACCATGAGATAGCCATTGTCATTTCTCAAAAATATCTAAAAAAATTAAGAGACGCCTTACAGGATGAAAAAATCTTTAATATTGAGAAAAACTTAGTATCT
Source organism: uncultured Thermococci archaeon (assembly GCA_964595645.1). Classification (GTDB taxonomy): domain Archaea; phylum Methanobacteriota_B; class Thermococci; order Methanofastidiosales; family B48-G16; genus JAYEIH01. The sequence goes on along the minus strand of CAZQQT010000012.1, from coordinate 44,321 downwards.
TTAACGTTGAAAGTGACTGATGAATTCCTTTATACACCCGGAATCCTCTCTCTTGCAACGAGAAAGCTCGCATGGGAAAATATCAATATTTTTGAGAATATTTCAACCATGACAGAGATAATTTTCATAATAGCAGAAAAAGATGCTGTGAGTGCCTACAATGCCTTTCAAGAGATGATCAAAGAATACTCTACAGAAGAATAAATAACCGTATATATCTTTAACATATAGCTCAGAACAACAAAAATTTTTTATATTTTTCTTTTCATCGCATTCTATGTGTGACTGGTGTCTGAAACACGGCAATGGAAAAAAATGGTATATGAACGCAAAAAACTATTCTGATACGCTTGCCAAGGAGCTAGATCTGGAAGAATACCTCACTGAGCAGTGGATGAACTTTGAACAGGTATTTATCCGAAAAATCATGGGTTTCTCTTCTATTGGACTCGGATACAAACTCCAAATGCCGATCATCGGGAGATTGATCCGATGGAACGCGGAGCGAATGATACACAGCGAGAGTAAAAATAGGAATCCTATACGGGCAGATGGCCATTTTGGGCAGGTGATTCCATTTGAAGATGGGAAGATCATCCTTTCCGAACTAGCGGCAGAACCGATCATTGAAAATTACTGTATGTGCCGCTGGATGCAACGGGGAGAGAAAGAAGCGTGCTGTATCAACTTTGGCGTGCTCTCCGGTATCATTGAGAAACTCCCAAGGTTCATTCCAAAGGAGAAAACGGTGCGGATCGATCGGGAAGAGGCGATGGAACGCTTGGAGGAACATAATAAAAAGGGTTACGTTGCCACGGTATGGTTCCAGCCCGTGCCGTACATCAACGCGATATGTTCATGCGAAAGTCCGGAGTGTGGCGGACTTCGGTTGCGGAACAATTTTGATTTGAAATCCGTGTACAAGGCTGAGTATATCATCCAACTGGATCACGATGCATGTCAGGGCTGCAAAGCATGTGTAGCAATGTGTCAGTTTAACGCAATTCGGTACATCCCTTCACAGGATCGTGTTATCATTGACTACGACAAATGTTTCGGATGTGGGATCTGCCGGCACGTATGTGCACATGATGCACTCCACCTTGTTCCCCGGGAAGAATTTCCGGGATTTGACGGAGAGTACTAGGTGGTACTGTGGGAAAAACAACAATTACAATTGATTACACAAAATGTGGCGAAAACGGAGAAGTAGATCCACGGAAATGCGGCAGATGCCTGAAGATCTGTGATCCCGCCGTCTTTTTAATGCATCCTACTATCGGTGCTGAGGAAAGGGATTCACACGATCCGCAACATTGGCGGATCACGCCGGTCTGGCTCTCCGTGTGTAGCCGCTGTGGAAAGTGTATTGACATCTGTCCAGAAGATGCGATTGAGGTCTCGTGGTGAACTTTTATACGTTTTTCATTGCTTGCAGAATGTACGCTATCCCACTCAGAATGAAGGCTGCAGCCACCCAATAGTAGATAAGCTGGGGATATCGAAGAATAAGGAATCCAGAGACTATGAGGATAACTCCTGCGAATGCTGTTGTAATACTTTTTGTTTTCTCAATTTTCTCGCTCGTTCTATCTGCGACCTTTAGTATATTCAACGCACTCCACGGACCTCTTTGCAAATTACCACTTTCAACAAATGCATAAAGATCGGAGCTAACTTCCTTCCAAAAGTCCGAGAAAAAAACGATATTGAGTAGAATCAGGATAGCCACGACAGAAATTGTATATGTTATTGAGTCCCAGTAACTGCCGAATTCTGTTAAAATAAGTCCTAGTTCGTCAAAAAAGATTCCCAATCCAGCACCATATAGTACTGCAGCAGTTCGATGGAGATTTTTGTTTTTATAGTTTATAGATATCCAACCAGCCACGATTAACAAGGCAACACCATAGTAAAGATGATGGAGTATATATCTTTCTAAGGGGAAAATTCTGCTGGCAGCGCCCATTTCACCAAGAATAAACACGTACAGCCTAGCAATAGAGAAAGATAATAAAAAAGATATAAGGATAAGAAAAGGAGTTTCGTTCCACTTTTCTCTAAAAATTTCCTTTATAGACATATTTTTTATCCCTTCACATCATCTTTTTTATCATGTTTTCTTTGTTATTTATTATATTAGATACTTTCCAAATAAAAATTTACTATTTTCTTCTAACATATATGATTCTTCAAAGAAGAAAAGAATGAGTGCGGCCGCCGGGATTTGAACCCGAGTTAGAGGCTTGGGGGGCCACTGTCCTACCACTAGACCACGACCGCGTTATGGTGCCATTCTGGTGATTGTCCGGGGGTACATGCAGGCATCCCGAATATGTTCCAGGTTGCATATCCACATGAGCAACCGCTCGATACCGAGACCGAATCCAGAGTGGACGACGCTGCCATATCGCCGCAGATCGATGTACCATTCGTACGGTTCTTTATCGATGTCTTCTATCTCTATTCTCCTTTCAAGTGCCTCTAGATCGTCCTCTCGCTGGCTACCCCCGATAATTTCACCAAATCCCTTGGGAGCAAGAAGATCTGCACAGGCATAGGTTTTTCCATCGAGATTCTGCTTCATGTAGAAAACTTTTGCTTCCATTGGGTAGTTGTACACAAAGAACGGCTCATCAAAGTCTTCAGTAAGAACCTTCTCCTCCTGATAGCCAAAGTCATCTCCCCACTCTATGTCAATTCCTTTTTCTTGGATCATCCCAAGTGCCTCATCGTAACTTATTCGTTCAAGTGGAAGATCCAGAAGGAGGTCCTCCCGTTCTCTCTCAAACTCCTTAAGATTACCGTGTTCTGCCATCTCTCTGCACATGGCTGCAACGAGTTCTTCCTCAACTTTCATAATGTCTTTGTCGTCCATCCATGCTGCTTCCAGCTCTAGATGCTGGTATTCTGAGAGGTGTCGTCGAGTTCTCGACTTCTCAGCACGGAATGATGGCGTCAATGAATATACTTTTTCGAGGGAGAATATAGCTGTTTCTAAGTACATTTGTGCGCTCTGCGATAAATAAGCTTCTTTTCCGTAGTAATCCAATGAAAACAACGTTGTTCCCCCCTCACATGCAGCACACGTGATTATAGGAGGGTATAACTCATACCACTCATTTTCTTGCAGGTATTTCCTTGCTCCGCGCATTATTAACTCTTTTGATCTCATGATCTCCGTGAGTCTCAAACCTCGCAGAGACAAATGCCTGATGTCAAGTAAAAACTCTTTACCCGCATCCTCCTCTATTGGGAAATTCTCAGCAAGGTGGAGAATTTCAAAATTAGAACATCGTATCTCAATTCCTGTAGGTGCCCGGGAATCCTCAACCACCTTCCCCTTTACCTTGATGGATGACTCTACCGTTACCTTCTCAGCATTATTAAATGAGTTAGAATCAATATTATTTTTATGGATACTCACTTGAACGATACCTGTTGAATCTCTCAACACAACGAATACAATTCCTCCGTGTTGTCTCTCTCTGTATACCCATCCACGGAGTTCTACCTCCTCGCCTATCTTTTCACCGATATCTCTGACATAGACAGTTTTCATATCTTTTAATCAGCGGTGTAGAGTATAAAAGTTTTTTCATCAGAATGCGGTGCAAAAGCTATAAATATGAACCTACACAGTATGACCCATGGAGAAGAAGTTCAAAGAATGTGAAGAATGTGGCAAGAAGTTTAATATCAAGGGGAAGAACAGAATCGTGCTCGAGTTCTGGAGAGATAGTAATCATCTTTCACGGCTTTACTTCTGTGGCAGGCAGTGTTTTGTCGATTTTTTAAAGGAAAAGGGAATTGTTTAAAAATACTTTTTGATTAACGGATAACTCTTATTGTACAGCTCCATATCCATATCTTCTATTTTTCTCACGATTTCCGCTTGTACGATATCTGTAAACAGTCTCCCTACAACTCTTACAAGGTCTCCTTCCTTAAAGTCTGCGTCTTCCTCACACATTACCTCGATCTGTCCTGTGCCATCATCCAGTACGAATTCAAAGTCTTTTTTGGATACAACAGCCCCTATCAAGCTTATTCTAATTTCATCTTCATCTATATCCTTTATCTTCCTATGTTTGGATGGTGCTCTTCGAGGCTGATTCAATCGTACTCCCTCCAGGTATAGCCACACTTAGTACATCTGTAGAACTTAGTGGCAGACTCGTCTTCTGCTCTCGTCTGCACAAACCAGTAGTAAGCCTCGTTATTCTCACACTTGGGGCATGTTTCCTTTACTTTTGGTTTTGTATCGTACTCTTCCTCAACGAGAATCGTTTTTTCCGATTTATGAACATTCTCTTCAAGGTTGTATTTCTCTTCGGCGTTCTTGTCCACCTTTTCCGTTGCACCACATTTTCTACATTTCAAAATTTTTTTGCCCTTCTTTTCAGTGGGATACATCAAATTCCCACACTCTTTACAAAAAATCACCTTATCGCCTCATTGATTATTTTTTCATGATCGAATGCCAAGGATGGTAAATGGGATATCTTAAACCTTTTTATATCTTTTGCATCACTCCCAGACTTTGGAGTGCCTTGGGCCTCTGCCACGAAAACAACGGACACAGTATGACCCCGTGGATCTCTCTCAGGGTCTGAGAACACACCCACCAGTTCACGGAGCTCTACATCCATACCTGTTTCTTCCTTTGCCTCCCTTACCGCTGCCCTTTCTACCGTTTCACCGTACTCGACAAATCCACCAGGTAATGCCCAGTGATCCTTGAACGGTTCGTTTTTTCGTTTGATTAGATATATTGAGTTTTCTTCTACAATAACTATATCTACAGCGAGCCGTATCATACCAATCCCAACAGTTCTTTCAACCAGATAGAGGGATATCCAATTTTTGGAATTACTAATGTTACTTTCCCCACGATTTCTTCCTCTGGCACCCCCTCTTTGCCCCAGTAGTATCGATCAGGGAATCCGTTGTTGTCTCCCATGGTGAGATAGTATCGTACCCCTTCCTCCTCTGTGATCGTGACAACCCGGTGGACGACAGGCACGTCCATTTCAGGAACCTTAAACACCACAATATCGCCCACTTCGATGATTTCCTCTCCTTTAATTACTACAATATCTCCCCGAGAGAACCCATTTTTGTAAGGGAAGGTACTGAATTCTTCTTGGGCGATATGGAATCGGTCATATAGCTCTGCTTTAGGAGGCCACCACTGGTCAAATTCTTCCGTATGCTCCATACTCCCAGAGACAACGACTGCAAAGGGGGGATTAGCCCCAAGTGCGAATATGAGAATATATTTAAATCCGAAATAAATGATGAGTGCGATAATGATTGCTTCGGCATACTCCCGTGCCTCTTTTTTCCAGTCAATGTTCACATCCATGTTCCTTCCTTCATACCCCCTCTTAAAAAGGCTTGTGTCACAGACACCGTACTGCTATTTCCACTCCCTTCTCTATCATTTCCAGTTCCATCGAGGGTTTATCTTTAGTCACCACCTGTTTGGGTGTGTATGGGATATGAATAAAGCCGGATTTTGTCGGGATGTCTCTGGTGCAGTGGAGCGTGTAGTACATGATGTAGTTGCAGAAATATGTCCCTGCAGAGTAAGAGATCCTTGAAGGAATATTATTTTCGTGGAGTTCTTTTAGAATACGTTGCACTGGGAGTCGTGAAAAATACGCATCTGGTCCATCCTCAACTATTTTCTCTGTCTTTTTCTCTGGCATTACATTTATTGCGACCTTCTCCAGACATATTCCAGACCTTCCACTGGCCAATCCAAGGTTCACGATGTGCGAAGGATCTACATTTGTTATTTCCCTTTGTATTTTCTCTGCACATGTCTCATCCACGGTCAATATCGAAGAGATTACTTTTTTCCCTCCAATGTTTCTCCCGTGCATTTTCCTCGCCACTATTTGCGAGGGATTTATTTCCTCCTCTTTAAAGGGTTCAAAGCCAGTAAGAAGCACCCTATTCATTTTATCACGGATCTGTAATACCTTCTCCTGTAATTACAAATATTGCTTCTCCCTCTGGATGACTCGGTGAGTCCACGAGTCGAGCGATTCTTCTTCCCTTCTTTGATTTCCGCAGGTAGATTCGCATTGTGGCAGAGTGTCCCAGAATATGTCCGCCGATGGGTCGTGTAGGATCGCCAAAGAAGGCGTCCGGTGATGAAGAAACTTGGTTGGTCACAAAAACACAGATATCGTAGACATCTGCTAGCTGATGAAGTTTTCGTAGATGTCTTCCAAGTTTCTGCTGCCTTTCTGCCAGTGTTCCTCTCCCCACATACTCGCTTCTGAAGGTTGAGGTGAGAGAGTCAACTATCACAAGTTTGATGTCTCCATCCTGCAGGAGATTTTCAGCCTTTTCGGCCAACAACATTTGATGATCGGAATTATATGCTCGGGCGTAGTGGATATTCGAGAGTGTTTCGGTTGGATCGAGTCCATACTTCTCTGCAATCTGTTTGATTCTTTCCGGTCTGAAGGTGTTTTCAGTATCTATGAAGATACAGCCTGCTTCCATTCCTCCCTTCTCCTTTGGAAGCTGAACGCTCACAGCCAGATGATGGGCGATCTGTGACTTTCCCGAACCAAACTCTCCAAATACCTCCATCACAGCCTGTGTTTCGAACCCCCCTCCGATGAGTTTATCGAAATTTGCGCTTCCTGAAGTAATGTGTCCGACGGTTTCTCTTCTTTCCATTACCTTGTTTCCAGGTGTGAACCTATCGATATTGGTCATTTTTCTTGCCTTGTTAATGATTTTTTGACATGTTCCTTCACCGATCCCTGCAATATCGGCAAGATCGTTGGGTGTTGCTACTGCTATCGACTCTAATGTATTATAACCAGCTTCTTTTAATTTTTCAGCTGTTTTAGGACCTATTCCAGGAATATCTTTAAGTTCTACTTTTTCTTCCTTCTTCTCTTCACTTTTTTCCTCAGCCATTTCTACCAACTCTATCTAGAAGTCTATACGCTTCTTTTAATATATCTACTTCTTGAAAATCATAACAAGCAAATTTATTATTATTTTTTATCATACATTTAAAAAGATACTCCTCACCGACTTCAGGAGCACCGAAGATAACACCACTCACCTCCCCCTGTCCGTCATCCAGTACTACTCTACAGCATTCCTCTCCCTCTACCTTACTTTTTACCACCCCTCTAATTGTCACCATTCCCTTATCACCGATTTTTCCTCTTTCAGGTGTTTTCAGTTCCTTGAGAGTGGGAAACTCTTGCTCTATTGTTTCGATTTCTTTCGCTGTGAGGGTATCGTCCAACTCACCAGTAACTTTTACAAGCTCTCCCTCGTTCGGAGATTCCTCAGTTTCAACAAATATTTCTCCACTTTCATCCATCAGGGAGAATCCACCGTCCTCTACGCTGGAAACTCTTCCAATCATTTCAACTTTTCCCGGTTCAAGATTCTGTATTTTCTTCTCATAGGCGATATCAACTGCTACATCTGTTGTGTTGTTCACATGGACTTCCAATCCTTCCATTCCTTCTTTTACCCGTCCATTCTCTATTCGAAGGCTCATTCCCGGGGAGAGGTTCTCAAGCATTTTGGTCTTTTCATTCCACATGACCACTCGTATCTCTCCCGTGGTATCCTCAAGAACCATACTCCCAACTTTTCCTGTACCACCATCTATCTTCTCAAAGCTTTTCACTCCAAGTATTCTCTTCACTTCCCCTTTTATGTTTGTCGTTCCCTCCTGGACGTACTCGATTTTTACGTACTCTTCCTTGACTTCCGGCAGATCAACAGCAATTTCAGGATTTATCTTGACATGAGTCTGCCATCCCGCATGTATTTCGTATCCATTGAATCCTTCTTTTGTATAGACATTCTCTAGAAGCAAAACATCATTTTTCTTGATCTTATTGAGTATCTCCGTATTCTCATTCCAGAAGGTTGCTCGTTTCTCACCCGTGTCATCCATGAGGATGATATTTCCAACTTTTCCCTTTCCCCCATCAATTTTCTCAAATTCCCGTATATCAAATACATTCTTTACTCGTCCAACAACAGAAACATCTCGTAGTTCCTCATCTATCTCTCCTATTCGCATCATTTTTTTCTCTATTTCCGGGAGATCTAATGAGATGTCACTTATTTCTATTGTTCCTCTTTTTCCAATGTTGAGATCGAGCATGTCTCTAAACCCTTCCTTAACATACCCGTGCTTTATCTCAACGGTTGTCCCAACATCGAGGGTGTCAAGTATTTTCGTTTTCTCATTCCACAGGGCAACACGGATCTCTCCCGTTTCATCGTCGAGTATAATATTCCCGACCTTTCCATTATCGAACGTTTTTATTGGGTAGATTTTTTTTACTCTGCCCGCCACAGAAACATCATTCATCCCTTCATGAAGTTCTTCAATTTTTATTTTCTCTTTTTTTTCTTCCTCTATTCCAAGATCTACGCCATACTCAGCAGCAATAATTGCTATAGCTCCCTCTCTCGTTAAAAGCCCTCCTACATTTTTTATTTTTTCCTCTATAAGGCTTTCAAGCTCTTCTTCAGTGATTATGCCTTCAAATTTCTCGTACACTTCGTCCATTCTAACCATTCCTTTTGAGGTTACATACTTTATATATTTTTTTGAAGGTGGGGGTGCTCCTCGGATCGGGTACATACCACCCATAGATTATCATACCACATGACATGGTCATCATTCTCTACTCTACGACTCTACTATGCAAATCCGACACCTCATTGTTTCAACAATCTCGTATCTCCTACTGTTATCAGCGGCTTCAATTGTTGTAGAAGTCAGCGGGCACTTTCTCTCTTTCGAGTTGTCTTTATGTTGAATCTCTTAGTTCATCCACAGCTCCTGAAAGATTCACTTTTTTTGTATACATTGTTCTCCATGGATCCTCTTTTTGTCCGAGTCTTCTGAAAATATTGTCAAGGGTATATTCTTGAGAGGAGGGAATCTTCTTAAGTTCTCTCCATGTTACAGGAGTGGCCACTGGTGCTCCTTCCTTTGCCCTTACAGCATAGGGTGCCACGGAGGTCTGGGCATATGCGTTTCTCATGGTGTCGACATATAATTTATTACCACGTTTTTCCTTTCGCTGTGCAGTAGTAAGCTCTTCTGGATATCTATGGACTAATATTTCCGCTATTTTCTTGGCGAATGTTCTGACCGTATCGAATGGGGTTTTTCTATGGAGGGGAACGGTTACATGTACACCACGGGATCCGGTAGTCATCACGAAAGGTGTCCCCCCTACTCTTTCTATGATGTTTTTGAGATAGAACGCTGCTGTGCGCACGGACTCAAAATCATTGGTGGGAGGATCGAGATCAAAGATCATTTTATCAGGGTATTTCGCATTGTCGATACGGCTCAACCAGATATGAGGCGTGATACATCCCTGTTCGGCGAGATATACTAGTGTAGGAGCATCATTGCATATCACCTGGGTGACACTTCCCCCTTCCTTTTTCTTCACTGAAATCCGCTCGATCCATGGGGGAAAGTAGTCAGGTGTTTCTTTCTGATAGAATCCTTCCTCTTCTATCCCCTCCGGGAACCTGTGCATAGTTACAGGTCTTCCTCGCATATGTGGGATCATTACCTCCCCAATTTTTTTGTAGTACTTTACTATATCCGTCTTCGTAATGCTACTCGATGGGAAATAGAGCTTCTTTGGATGAGAGATTTCAAGGGTATGGGATCCTACCGTTATGCTAACCATGGAATCCCTCTGGCTCTTCTCTCACTACTTCCTGGGCATTTTTGTCCCGGCGCAGCCCAAGATATCGGGGGTGTCGGAGCTTTCCGTAATCGGTCCACTCGGTAAATCCGATCTCACATACTAGTACAGGATCCACCCAATGCACCTCCTTGTGTGGCAAATCCTCATCAGTGAAGGGAGGTGTATCGGTTTCCAGAGAAGCGAGTTTTTTACTCAGGTGACGCAGTGTCTCATCATTAAAGCCCGTCCCTACTTTTCCAGCGTAGACGAACCTATCCTCATTATAGTATCCAAGGAGGAGTGCCCCAAACCCTACTCGAGAACCGTGGGGCTCTGTATACCCACCGATCACAAACTCCTGCTGGTTCACACATTTGAATTTGAGCCATTTCTTCGATCTCGTGTGAAGATAGGCACTATCCTTCCGTTTGGCAATAATACCTTCCCACCCTTTTTCACATGCTTCTTCATAGTATGCCTCTCCTTCCTTTTCCCGATAGGCGGTGAACCGCAAGGGGCCATGGAACTCCACCGCGGCGTTGAGCAACGATTTTCTCTCAATAAGAGGAATCTTTGTCACGTTGTACTTTTCTACGTAGAGGATGTCAAACAGATAATAAAAGACATCTATCGTCTTCTGCGCTTCTTTTGCGTTTTTTACGTGCATACGTTCCTGTAGTTTTGAGAAACTGGTACATTCACCCTCAAAGGCTACTATCTCTCCATCCAAAATAACATTGCTTATTTTTTGGTTAGCAATCGCTTTCACAAGTTCAGGGTACGTTCCGTTGATCTTCTTTTTGTTGCGCGTCATCAACCGAATCTCTGCACCATGTTTGAAAGCAAGACACCGTTCGCCATCCAACTTCCTTTCAAATATCCATTTTTCATCTGAGAAATAATCGTGAGTGAGTTTCGCTAACATAGGATTTATCCAGGAAGGATAGCTTTCTTGTGTGGCCTCTTTTTTGCCATCGTTAGATATACACGCTAATACACTGTCCATGTCATTCCTCTCATTATTACATGATAGTGATGAGTCGGGAGGAATGCATAAAAATCTTTCTTGTACAGAGATTTAGAGGAGGAGAAAGATTTAATAATCTAGAAACGTTTGTGCCGCTATGAAATGGTCATATAAAATTGGAATGATATATGGAATACCATTGCGGATGCATGTTACTTTTTTAATGCTTATCATTGGGTATGCTGCACTTTTTGGCTATCAATATGGGTCGATGGGGGCCCTTCGAGGTGTAGTACTTATTTTACTACTTTTTGTGTGCGTTGTGATCCACGAACTTGCCCATTCCCGACAGGCCCAGAAGTTCAATGTAGAGGTGAGGGATGTCACGCTGCTCCCCATTGGGGGCGTGTCAAATATGGAGCAAATGCCCGAGGAACCGAAGGAGGAATTGAAGATAGCACTCGCCGGCCCACTGGCGAGTATCGCCCTTGGAGGAGGGCTGATGATTATTGATATAGTTCTCGGATTCAATGTGCTCGATTTTAGTTTTGAAAAAATAGCCACCTCTTTCAGTTATTTTCCCGTCTATTTCGCATGGATTAACCTTCTTTTAGCAGGATTTAATCTATTGCCTGCTTTTCCTATGGATGGAGGGAGAGTAATACGGGCGTATCTTGCCCAGCGGATGAGCTATACACAGGCCACCAATATCGCTGCATCTATTGGAAAAGGATTTGCCATTGTTTTTGGTATTGCTGGAATTCTTTTCAATCCTATTCTTATCATTATTGCATTTTTTGTGTATATTGGTGCAAACTCTGAGGAGTATAGTGTGATGATACGTTCAGTACTCAAAAACCTTACCGTGAGAGATGTCATGGATACCACGTGTACCGTTGTGTCTGGTGCTACACAGATATCGGAACTTGTAGAGAGGATATTCCACGGGACGTGCAAGGGTATCATCCCTGTAGAAGAGGAGAGTGAGTATGTGGGCATTATCACATCGGAGGAGCTGATCTCGGCCATTCATGAACATCCCATGGAGACCACGGTAGGAGACGTTGTGGAGAGAGAGGTACCCACCGTCACACCGGAGGAGAGACTTGATGAGGTATACATAAAGATGCAGAAAGGTCAGCACAATGCGTATGGTGTTGTAGTAGAGGGAGAGTTGGTGGGAGTTATTACACTGGAGGATATGCGGAGGGCATATTCGATCAAGGAGGCAGTTCGTTCGAAAGAGAGATAGTACTTCTCGAGGTTCATTAGCAAAAGATATAAAATCTCTCATAAACTAGTACACGCATGATCGTCGGAGTCGATGAAGCGGGCAGAGGCTGTGTGGTAGGTCCCCTTGTAATCTGTGGTGTCAGCGCAGAAAAGATCGATATCGACGGTCTGAAGGATTCAAAACTCCTCACCCCATATGAAAGAGAGAAAATAGCAAAAAAGATCAAAAAAAGGACCGAAATACATTATAAGATTTTTTATCCAGAAGAAATTGATGAGTATACGAGAAGACATAAGCTTAACGTATTGGAGCTCCGAGGATTTTCTGAGATTATCGCTCGGTTTGATTCTACTTCTCGATTCTATGTGGATGCGTGCGATGTGATTCCGCAACGTTTTAGCGATGGTATTAGAGCGACAACAGGGGAAATCGATCTTATTTCAGAACACAAAGCGGATAGTACATACCCCATCGTCTCTGCAGCATCTATTCTTGCGAAGGTAAAACGTGATGAGTATATACAGAACCTCGATTACGATCTTGGCTCCGGTTATCCCTCAGACAAAAAAACAGTAGACTTTCTCAAGAACTGGTATATGAACCATCGAAATTTCCCCCAATTTGTGAGAAAATCATGGGATACCGTAAAAAAGATCAGAAGCGAGTTGGATCAGCAAACACTCATATAACTATATCCTACAAAATAATTTTATATTATCCACCACATACACTTTTTTATGAAGGAGTACTTCAATGCTCTCCAGGAGGATCTCAACGAGCTCTATGTTGTCGCTGAAAAAGCCAGGAAAAAGGGGCAGGATCCTTACCTGGAGGTGGAGATACCTCCAGCCCGGGATATGGCTGCGCGAGTTGAAGGACTAGTAGGGCCTAGGAATGTGGCCTCACGTATTCGAGAACTCGACAAAATGAACTATTCCCGGGAAAAGATTGCGCTAAAAATTGCTGAGGAGATAGCTGAGGGGGAATTTGGAAGTTACACACAAGAAGAGTGTGCAGACCAGGCGATACGAACAGCACTGGCAATTCTTACAGAAGGGATTGTTGCTGCTCCCCTCGAGGGCATCGCTCAGGTAAAAATAAAAGAAAATCTCGATAATACGAGGTACCTCTCATTATACTTTGCAGGACCGATACGGTCCGCTGGAGGGACTGCTGCAGCGTTATCAGTCTTGGTGGGCGACTACGTAAGGCAAAAGCTTTCTTTGATGAAGTACAAACCCTCTGATGAAGAAATTGAACGATTCATTGAAGAGGTAGGGCTTTACGATCGGATTGCCCGATTACAGTACTACCCCTCCGATGAGGAGGTGAGGACGGCACTGCAACATATTTCTATTGAGATCACTGGGGAATCCACAGAACAGGAAGAGGTTTCCGGCTACAGAGACCTGGAGAGAATCGAGACGAATAGAGTGCGCGGAGGGGCGATGCTTGCCCTCTGTGAGGGGGTACTCCAGAAGGCACCAAAGCTCCTGCGGTATGTGAAAGATCTGGATCTCGATGGATGGGACTGGCTTGAAAGTAAATCTTCCAGTTCCGAGGATGAGGAGACATTCACACAGGAAAACTGGAAGTACTTAAAGGACATTATTGCCGGAAGGCCAATATTTTCGTATCCTTCACGAAGAGGAGGATTCAGGATACGGTACGGAAGGAGCAGAAATACGGGACTCGCAGCGTGGGGTGTGCACCCCTCCACAATGGTTGCCCTCCAGGATTTTCTAGCTGTGGGTACACAGATGAAGACTGAACGGCCCGGAAAGGCGAATATTACCTGTCCTGTAGATGGTATTGAGCCACCTGTTGTGAAACTGAAGAACGGTGATGTTGTTCGACTCGACAATCCCGAAAAGGCATTAGAGATACGGGGAAGTATCGATACGATCCTCTTTCTCGGCGATGCGTTGATAGCATACGGTGAGTTCATCGAAAATAACCATGTACTTCTCCCATCGGGGTATGTTGAGGAGTGGTGGATCCAAGAACTTCAGGAAAAAGAGGATGTTGAGATAGATCCCTTTAATGTCTCAGAGAAGAGAGCACTGGAACTCTCTCAAAAATACAATATTCCTTTGCATCCACGCTATACTCCTTTCTGGCACTATCTATCCCTCGACGAACTGAAGGAACTCATGGACTATCTCGCTACAGGAGAGAAGGGAGACACCTTTGTGCTTCCATACTCTGAAAAAAAGCAGCTCCTCGAAAAGATATGTATAGAGCATACCGTTTCTGGTAATAGTATTGTCATAGATTCTCTTTTTCTGAAAAAAGTTGATTTCTCCAAATTTCACGAGATATATAATAAGCTCAAGGATAAGGATATTCCAGAAAAAGAAAAAATATCCAATGTCCTTGAATACTGTACAGGAATAAAAATACGGGACAAATGTCCATACACTGTCGGGGGGAGAATGGGGAGACCTGAGAAGGCGAAGGAGAGAAAAATGTCACCTCCCGTCCATGGTCTCTTTCCTGTGAGACAGTATGGAGGACGAACGAGGAATATTGTGAAGGCTGCAGCATCAAACTACATTAAGGTAGATATAATAAATTTAAAGTGCCCAAAATGTGGAAAAATAATGTTTAAAAGGAAATGTGATGACTGTGGAGCCATCACGAAACTCTATAAAAACTGTACGAATAGGAAATGCAGTGTGACATCGCTCGAAACGGAAGAGGAAACCTGTCCCGCCTGCAACTCTCAACTGGCGATACATTCTGTGAAAAAGATACAGTTGAATGAGGAGTACAAAAAGGCGCTCAACAACCTGAATATCTCATCCCTCGAAGAAGTAAAAGGTGTCAAGGGAATGATATCCGCTCAAAAATTCCCAGAAATACTCGAAAAAGGAATTTTGAGAATGAAAAACGAGGTCTACGTCTTTAAGGATGGAACGGTTCGTTATGACTGTACAGATGCTCCCCTCACGCATTTCAAACCCGAGGAGATACAGACTACCCTTGAACAGTTAAGAGCGCTTGGATATACTGAAGATTATCAGGGAAATCCACTCGAAAGCGAGGATCAGATAGTGGAGCTGAAACCCCAAGATGTGGTGCTTCCGGAAGATGCAGGGCGATACTTTTTAGGCGTGGCACAGTACGTAGATGACTGTCTGGAAAAGATATATGGAATGGAGTCATACTACAGTGTTTCAACAAAGGACGATCTTATAGGAGAACTCGTTATTGGACTCGCCCCACACACATCGGCGGGGGTACTCGGAAGGATCATTGGGTTCTCCTCAACGAGCGTGGGATACGCACACCCTTTTTTCCACGCTGCCAAACGAAGAAACTGCGATGGCGATGAGGATACGTTCATGCTGACACTGGAGGCACTTCTGGATTTCTCAAAACTATTCCTCCCCGAGAGACGAGGAGGAAAGATGGATGCTCCCCTCGTGCTCACGACAAAAATTGATCCTGCCGAGGTGGATAAGGAAGTACGGAACATGGATATTGTCGGTATCTATCCACTGAAATTTTACGAGGCTACCCAAAATCTTGTAACGCCTCAGAAAATACGAATAGAGAAAGTTGGAGATAGATTAGGAAAGAAAAACGCTTTTTCTGGGTTTAAATTTACGCATCAGACCTCAAACATTTCATTAGGACCTAAAATGAGTGCATACAAGACGCTTGGAGCAATGGAGGAGAAAATGGACGCACAGCTGGGTCTTGCCAAGAAGATCATGGCTGTTGATGAGGATGACACCGCGGAGAGAATCATCAACTCTCATTTCCTCCCCGATCTTATCGGTAACCTCCGGGCCTTCTCCACTCAGTCCATGCGGTGTGTAGACTGCAACAAAAAATACAGGAGAGTCCCATTGAGTGGGAAGTGTAGTTGCGGGGGGAGGGTGATCCTTACTGTTTCCCAAGGGTCTGTGGAGAAATATCTCGCCGTTTCCAAGAAGCTTATTGAGGAGTACCACATCGATCCCTACGTAGAAGAACGCATCCATATGTTAGAAACGAGCATTGAGAGTATCTTCGTGGGAAAGAAAAAGCAGATGTCTCTCTCTGATTTTCTCCAGTGATTACCTTTTGAACAATAGGTTTTTATAACAATTTCTAGATAGAGAATAGTAACAATAAAAAGAATAAGGTCATCAAAATGAAGACATTGGATAAACGACATATTCTTGTGTTTCTTCTAATATTTCTTCTCAGCCTTTATAGTGTAGCCGTATACCAGAATTATAGGAGTGCACAGGAATATAATAAATGGCGCGATTTTACGATCAACGCTCAATATGAGCAACTTTCACAACAGAGATCACGAGAAAATGAGTTATTTATTCTTCAAAGAACAAACGAAGAGACAGCGTATATAGAAGATCTGATGATTGCCGAGATGGAGTGTGTAGAATCAGTTAGCATGCTTTTGGTACCGGTGTTACAGGCTGTTCCAGCTGTACGAGCAAAAATAGCGTACACCACACAGTTCATGTCAGCACTGGGATATGCTTTTATTGAGTATAAATCCACAATAATGCAGTACAGAACTACCTTCGAAAACGAGCACAGGATGACATCCGATGACTGGGACAATAAGTCGTGGAGAGACTTTTTGGGGTCTTTGGGGGAGGAACTCCCGGAGAGCAGTGAGGTAAAAGAGGAATATTATATGGATAGAGAGACGTTACAAACCACTGTCATTGTGGACACCCACCTTGATTCTCTCCAATGGTTTTACGAGAGGACAGTAGCACGATATATTACTCATATGGATACTGGAGAAACAGATAAAGCACTCTTTGATCTCCTCCTTCTCAGATCTATGCGAAGAATCTTTACCCAGGAGGACAATCTCCTTCCTTCCAGTCTACACGATGACTATCTCTACCTTATAAAGGAAAATCTCCTGTGTGCAGTTCCCCTTTCCGTATGGTTGTGGGCGGTATATCTAGGTACCGTTCTCGCCATATACCAGACGAAGCACACAGGCGAATAACTATTTATACGTAGTCTTTTTATCACCACTATGAAAATCGGATGGTTTTCTACGGGGAGGGATCAAGCAGCTATCGATTTACTAGAGTACGTTCTGAACAAAGGGACGGAGATCTCCTTTGTCTTTTGTAACAGAGAGAGGAATGAGTCCACGAAATCCGATGAGTTCATGGAGTTTATCGAATCGCAGGAAATCGATCTCATCTGTTTTTCTTCAAAGAAGTTCCTTCCGACGCTATGGAAAAAGAATAGAGAAAAATGGAGACAAAAATACGACAAAGAAATGCTGAACCGTATTCCCGATGCTGATCTTGTTGTACTTGCGGGATACATGCTCATTTTAAGTCCTCTCGCCTGCGAGAACCTCAATATGATCAACCTTCACCCTGCTCTACCCGACGGTCCCAAGGGGACATGGCAGGAGGTGATATGGCAGCTGATAAAGGAGGGAGCAGAAGAGACAGGGGCCATGATGCATCTGGTGACCGAACAATTAGATAGAGGGCCTGTGGTGACGTATTGCACGTTTCCCATACAGTTCCCTGAGTTGCAGAAGGATTTTGAGGTCCAGCTTCAAAAAAGATCGTTTGAAGAGATCAAGAAAGAGGGGCACCCCCTTTTTGATAAAATACGAGAAAAGGAGCTGAAACGGGAGTTCCCGCTTATTCACTATACGGTGCAGGCCTTTGAGAATGAAGAAATAGGGATACGGAATAAGAGAGTTTACTCGAATGGAAAAGAGGTGCAGGGATACGATATCTCAGAAAGGATAGAGAAGGAGGTAGAAGGTTAAATAAGTATTGTTGAGGGGAAAGAATATGGATACATATGAAATATTTCAAGAGATGGCGCATACCTTTCAGAACAAGATGGAGAAGGAATTTAGCATTCTCGTAGAATGTGAGATCACAGACACGGAGAAGGTGTGGCACGTGAAGGTAGAGAATGGAGAGGTGACGGTGAAAGAAGGGCAAGGAGGGGAGTCAGCATTTCGATTAAAGACATCCTCTACCACATTACAGCAGATCTATGACGGTGAGATCACTGCTCTCACCGCAGCGGGGAAAGCAATGGTATCAGATACCGCACCTTTGGACTGGAAACTGCCCGAAGGAATAGATTTTAATCCGGAGTATATGAGCGATGTACTCTTCTTTATTCAGCATTTTTTCAATAGAACAGATCCAGAGAAAATACATCTAGGAGAAGAACATTCACGTGTTGTGCATGGTGGACATGTGGTAGCTCTCTACTACCATCCAGGATTAAGGAGCGCATGGTACAAGGTAAAGAAGGGAGAAATGTTGAATGAACCGGGAGAAACGAATCCCTTTCCTCAAGCCTTTATTTTTATAGAAGGAGAAGGTACAGCGAATATAGGAGGAAAAGAGATACCAGTGAAGGCTAACGAATCGTACTACATCCCTCCCGATACGGAACACACCGTGTGGACAGAGAGTGATTCTCCTCTTGTGTTCATATGGCTTGCATGGGGCAAGGGCGCGTAACGCGTCAAATCACGCCGTGCCTGTTTTACACCCCTTCATTTCCGGTGGAGATACACGCTGTAGTAGGAGCAATGAAGGGTTATGTCCTCTGAGAGAGCCTGACAACGTGGTCCATCAGGAGTGCCACGGTGATGGGACCGATACCTCCTGTAGGGGGAGTAATGAGCGATGTTTTCTTTTTTACAGAATCAAATGCAATATCTCCTCCAATATCAAGGACAACAGCCCCTTCTTTGATCATATTTTCCTTAATGAGATTCTTCACCCCTGCAGCAGTGATTACAATATCTGCGTCCTTTGTGTGATTCTCCAGATTTTCCGTATAGATATGGCACACGTTCACGGTAGCATTTCTATTGAGGAGGAGCAGTGCCATGGGTTTTCCTACACCACTACTATGACCCACCACTACCGCGTTTTTGCCGCGGATCTCCACATGGTAGTGTTGCAGTACGGTGATCACGGCCTGAGGTGCACAGGGGACGATGTCTTCTACTCCCGAAGCCGTCCTTCCGAGGTGCAGTGGGTGGAGTCCATCCACATCTTTCTCAGGAGAAACTGCCTCCATGATAGTTTCTTCACGGATATGATTGGGCAAAGGCCGATGGACGAGTATCCCATGAGTGGTATTACTATAATTAAGGGAGCGAATGCGATCGAGAAGATCCTCCTCAGGAGTAGATGCGGGCAGTGTAGAACACTCCACATGGATCCCTACACGATCGCATACCTTCTGGATCAATTGGGAGTATATCTCTGAGGATTGATTCTCCCCCACGAGAATCGTTGCGAGGGTGGGCACGATCTTCTTTTCCTTTAACAGTGCTACTTCACTTCTCACTCCCTCCTCAATCGTCCGTGCAATCTTTTTTCCGTCTATGATGGTACTATCTTTTGACATATTCTTTAAACTCCTCACACGGATCGCCTTCAGGACAGTAGCCACGCTTTTTACATCGAGGGCCGACATCCTCAAAAATAATTGGTGCCTTCTCTTTACAGATTTCCAACATTTCCCATGCGATGTCTCTGATCTCCCACTGGGCCTTTGTACAGCATCGAAGCGGGAAAAACACATCGTGAAGCTCCCGACAGTTCATTGTCACAAGTAAGTTTGTTGTGGTTCCCATAGGGAGGATAAATCGTGCATCTTCTGCGGGGACACCGGCATCAATGAGATCGTTGTAGGTAGTGTAGATTTTATCAAGGAGATCATCAACCGTATCACAATGAACGTTGTTTTCTACTGTTTTCGGAAACGTGAAGTTCTTCTTTGCCGGTTCAACCCGCCGTAAGCTTTGCTGCGTATACGAAGCGATCCTATGTCTTACCAGCTGGTGGGTGCAGGTGCGGGTGACACCTTCGAGACTGAAGGTAAAACTCGCGTGTTCTAACACACTTGTGTGTCCCCGATCAACCACAATCTTTATCCATTTTTTTGTATCTTCCTCCGTCCACGCACGAGAAAACTCGCTTAGAGGGTCGCTCGACGCAGAGACGTATGCCGCCATGGCACATACCTTATCGGGATTCTCTGTATGAGTCACTAACGTTACATTCATTCCTTCTCACCTAGAGGGGATTACCATACTCCATCCTTCTTTTTGATATTTCCTTATAAACTCTTATGTTCTTGTAACTACTCAATGGAGAAAAAAGAATAAGATATTACAGAATTTTGAAAATTTTAGTCCCAGTAGTCTACAATCTTGTATTTTTCATCCTCCTTTTTTATCTCAAAGTTCAAGATAATTTCTTCGCTTTTTTTCTCTCCATCTTCCGTATACTTTTTATTGATCCTTGCGAGATATATATCAAAAAACTCATGTGTTGCATTTTCACCCGTAGGGGGTTGTGCGAGTTGTCCAATGCTTTTCAGTTCATATGTAGCGTCCTTCTTTGTTGCGTTGGCCAGCATTGTTTCTATGTTGTCTTTTACTACTGTCTCTCCTCCATTATTTTCGACATATTCCTTCGATAAGGTAATGTATATTCCTTCGGTATCTCTATCATTGTAGGATCGTATCCACGTCTCTATTGTATCTTCAGCTGTCGTGAGATTCACACCGACAATACAGCCGAGTAACACACTACAGAGAAAAACGGACAGTAATTTTCTCATCGGATCACCATAGGAAGGGTAATCGTATATCTTTATAAACCTTACTGGCAAGCTGACAAATAAGCGAGCGTCATACAGACGAACAGTTCCAAAAGATTTTTATAGAGAAAAGAGGAAAGGGTTACACAGAAATTTAAAGAGAGGATTGCTATGGAAAAACGTGTTTTGCTTTTATTGTTGGCGATAGTATGTGATTGGCTGCTTATAGGGATTTTTTCTTACGATTACAGAAAATCAAAAGATAAATACGAGCTTTTTATAATTTTAGGACTTATTTTTGTTTTTTTTGCATGCGTGTACTTTCTTCTACAAAGATTGGGGGTAGTGATTGTTATCTAGCGATAGATAACTAAATATGGAGCTAATGCACGTTATGTGTATTCTTGCACTACCATACAATATTATTAATCAAATGCACGTTATGTGTATTCTTGCATTACAATACAGTATTATTCTATCAAGAGAAAATACCGAAAACTATTTAAATGACTTTCTCGAATGATTTATAATGCTACTATATACAGTAGTATATACTTGATGGGTATAGTAGTGTAGGACTATTATTAATAGTACGATGCTATTGTACGCCTCCGGTGTATACTGCTTGGAATAGTGGCAGGCCAACTAAAGGAGGCAAAAAAATGAAAAGATGGATGAAAAAATTTTCGGTTGTGCTATCTGTTGTGTTAGTTGCATCGATGGCACTATCCGTTTTTGGAAATTCGACGACTGTAGCACAAGAAGAAGAGTGGAAGAAGGTGCCCATTACAGAGAGTTATGAGAAATACCCACCGTTCTTCCATGTAACGCAAATCGCCCCAATAGGGAACAAGGTACGAGAGCAGTATACGCAGGCAACGAACCTCAACTTCCCAAAGATCGGTATCGATGCTGACTTTAAACTCCTCGAGTTCGGGGACCTGATAAACAGAGAGTTCAACAATTACTATGGTACGACCTTTGATGATGGAGGATTCGATATATCTGCGTTCGGCTGGGGTCTTGGCGTCGATCCGGACCCGTACAGTATATTCCATTCCAGCAATATGGTCCCACAGGGTAACAACATCACCCACTGGTGGTGCCCAGAGTCTGATGAGCTGTTGGAAAAGGCCCGCGTTGCCCTCGACCAGGAGAAGAGAAAGGAGTACCTCTTCCGATGGCAGGAAATTGTGTTTGAAGAAAAGCCCTACGCTGTGTCCTATATCCCCCTCGATGTCTTCGCACATGTAGACACCCTTGAGGGATTTGACCCGCTACTCTGGGAGCAGAACTATAGTGCAGCGCCATGGAGTATTCCAGGAGAGGATACAATTGTGTACGGTACCCCTGCGGCTCCAGAAGGAATGCTCGTCTGGCGATGGAACTCCGTGTACGGCTACTACTGCAACGCCAACATATTTGAGGGACTGTGGCAGAACAACGAGAGCCTCGAGCGCGTGCCCTTAATCGGAAAGGAGGCAGAAGCAGGACCAACTGTCGTCTTCGCGCCAGCAGATCTCTCCGCAGAGGAAATTGCAGCACTCGAACCTGAACAGGAGGAAGTTGTAGTATGCGGCAAGGTTTCGGACCCCGTTGTCTTCCCGAAATACTTCGACATTACAATCCATGAGGGCGTGACCTTCCACGATGGTGAGGAACTGACCACTGAGGATGTCCAATGGTCCTTCAACGCCTGTAAGAGTGCAGACACAGCGTTCCAAGGATATGGAACGTTCAGAGATGTTTACGGCGGATCCGAGATTATCGACGACTATACGATACGAGTATACGTGGGTATGCCGCACGCTGCATGGCTGCGGTACTGTGATGTCTCAATACTGCCCAAAGATGTCTACGGTGATCTCCCGATAAGTGGAGAGAAGGCTGCTACTGCATGGATGAACTCCGATATAAATCAGGGAGAGAATGTGATCGGTACTGGACCCTTCAAGTTCGACTCATGGGAGGCTGACCAGTTCTGGAAGCTGACAAAGAACGAGGACTACTGGGGCGCAGATCTTTACGGCGAAGCAGGCAGCGACATATTCATGCTGAAATTGATACCCGAGATCGAGGCGGCGAGAGTTGCCCTTGAAAAGGGTGAGATACACATCATGGATACATTCTACAACTTGCAGAAAATCGGTGGAGATATTGAGGCAACGGAAGGATTGACAGTCTCCACTGCCGAGCAGTTCGGTTACCAGCACCTGCACTTCAACTGCAGAAACCCGTACTTGGCGAACAAGTACGTCCGACAGGCGATATCCCACTGTATTGACAGAGCGGGTATCATCGAGAACCTGCTGGGAGGATACGGTACCAAGGGTGCTGTCCCAGTTGCGGTTCCGTCATGGGCGTACAACACGAATATCCAAGCAGATGAGTTCAGCCTCGAGAAGGCTCGAGAGCTCATGGACAAAGCAGGATACCGATACTACGTACTTGAGAAGACGAAGGTAGTGACCGAAGAAGGAGAGACTGTAGAGACTGGCGGCGGCACATCTACCACAACCCTTGCCATTGTCGGTATAGTCGCTCTGATAGTAGGACTCGGAATTGGCTACGTGGTCAAAAGAGAATAAAAAAATTTAATTTTTTTCTTTTTTTTAATTTTCCCAAAAGAGGTGTATCGGATGTCAATGAGAAATTATATAATAAAAAGGGCGTTAATAATGCTACCCTTAGTGGTAGGAGTTTCTTTTATCGTGTTCATACTGATGTACATGCTACCGGGCGATGTTGTGGATTTTATGCTGGCGTTAAATCCAGACGTGGATCCAGGCCATATTATTCATATAAAGGAAATATACGGCTTGGATAAACCATGGTATATCCAGTATTTTTACTGGCTGAAAGAGTTTTTCCAGGGGAACCTTGGAGACTCATTTCTGTCTGGAAGGCCGGTGGCTACTGAGATAGCAGCGAGATTGCCCAATACTCTAGCTTACCAGGTTTCTGCAATATTCCTTGCCGTAGCGGTTGCAATCCCTGCGGGAGTGATATCTGCGGTCAAACAGTACTCAAAAATCGACAACCTTGTCATGACGGGAGCACTTCTCGGTGTGTCATTTCCCATATTTTTCTTGGGATTGATGCTGATATTTATTTTTGCACTGATAGTTGGATGGTTCCCGAGTGGTGGTGCCCATTCTACGCAGTATTTAGGAAAGGATATTCCCCACACCTTAGGCTACTACTTCGATTATTTGAAGCACTTGGCTCTCCCCACTGTAACATTGGCGGTTGCTTCCATGGCATACACCGCGCGATTGGTGAGATCTTCAATGCTCGATGTGTTACGCGAGGATTATATTACTACTGCGCGTTCAAAAGGTCTGAAGGAGCGTGTCGTGATATACAAACACGCCCTGAGAAACGCGATGCTTCCGGTGATCACAGTGCTCGGACTGAGAGTTGCGTACTCCTTTGCGGGAGCTCCAATTACCGAAACGGTGTTTTCATGGCCTGGGATAGGAAAGTACTTTGTCGGTGCGATACAGAGGAGGGACTATTTCCCTGTGATCGGTGTCACCGTCGTCTTGGCCATACTGATTTTGGTGGCGAATTTATTAGTGGATATATCCTATAAATGGCTCGATCCACGGGTGAAACTATAAGGTGATCATATGGTAGAAGGCGCTGATTTTTCTGAAATTGAAATGGAAAAGAAACGAGGAATGGATAAGGAGTTAGAACGACAGGCGATGGAGGCGGAGAGAAGTGCCGGCGTACTAATGACGACACTGAGGAGATTTGTGAGGAACAAAGCGGCAATCCTTGGAATGGTAGTCTTTATAGGTGTTGTGGTACTTGCTATTATCGGGCCCAGAGTCGCACCCAATGACCCAATGGAGTCCAACCTGTTCCAGACATATCTTGCTCCCGGGGAGAATTCCCAGTATCCTCTTGGGACAGATGCACTGGGAAGAGGGCTCTACTCACGGCTTTTACACGGTGCACGGCGATCGCTGTATGTAGCGATCGTTGCTGTCGGTGTCGGGGGCGTCTTCGGCACAATTTTCGGTTCGATCTCTGCGTACTACGGCGGAAAACTGGACACTTTCATGATGAGAATAGTCGATATGTTTTTAGCACTCCCCTTCATCTGTATTGTGATCATTCTGGTGCAGATGTATCCTGAAGGCGGTCTCACGATGATCGGATTGGCCATTGCCTTTGTCAATTGGACGGGTTATGCGCGATTGATCAGAAGCGAGATTCTCTCTTTAAAAGAGAGGGAGTTCACTGAGGCTGCGCGAGGATTGGGAGCCTCTGACTTCCGTATTATCACAAGGCACATGATACCAAATGCAATTGCTCCTATCATTGTAGCAGCAACCTTCGGTATGGCTGGTGCCATTCTTACTGAAGCCGGTGTTGCCTTCCTCGGCTTTGGGAACCCCGTGATCCCCTCATGGGGACGAATATGTGCCGAGGGAAGAACGGTCATGAGAACTGCATGGTGGATCACTACCTTGCCAGGTATTGCAATATTTATCACCGTGCTGGGATTCAATCTGCTGGGCGACGGTCTGAGGGACTCGTTAGATCCGAGACTTAAAAGGTGATTATTCATGGCTGAGAATCTACTAGAGATAAAGGGATTGAAGACGTATTTTTACACAGAAGATGGCGTTGTAAAGGCGATAGAGGGACTCGATCTGGGAGTAGAGAAGGGAAAGACAATCGGCATTGTTGGAGAGTCCGGATGTGGAAAAACTGTGACGGCACTGTCTGTTCTGCAGTTACTTCCCGTCCCTCCAGCGAAGATTGTTGCAGGAGAGATCTGGTTTGATGGAGAGGATCTCCTCAAAGCAAGCGATGAAGAGATGAGACAGATTCGTGGAAATGAGATCTCTATGATATTCCAGGATCCGCAAAGTGCTCTCAACCCGGTGTATACGGTAGACAACCAATTAAGAGAGGTAATCCAACTTCATCAGAACTTAAAAAAGAAAGAAGCGAGAAAAAAAGCAATTGAGATGCTGGATCTTGTAGGCATTCCCGATCCTGAGGGACGAATAAATGATTATCCTCACCAGTTTAGTGGGGGAATGAAACAGCGGGTGATGATAGCCATGGCGTTATCGTGTAACCCAAAAATGCTCATTGCAGATGAATCCACAACAAACTTAGATGTGACGGTCCAGGCACAGGTTCTGGAGAAGATGAATGATTTACAACAGGAGTTTGGAACCACGTTGATGATCATTACCCACAATCTAGGTGTGATTGCAGAGATGTCCGATAACGTCGGCGTGATGTATGCCGGAAAATTAGCGGAATTTGGAGATGTGGATACTATCTTCCACCATCCTGTCCATCCGTATACTATCGCCCTGCATGAGTCTATTCCCCTTGTCACAGAAAAGAGAGAAGAACTGGGTACTATTCCTGGAGTTGTTCCGAACCTGATCTATCCTCCAAGCGGCTGCAGATTCCATCCCCGGTGCAAGTATGCGACAGATATTTGTGAGAACAAAGAGCCAGAAGGAGAGTGGATTGACAGTGGGCATTATGTTGAATGTTGGCATAAACAGGAGGGGACTGAGATATGAAACCGTTAATGAAAGTAAGAAACTTGAAGAAGTACTTTCCAATCACCTCAGGATTCTTCGGCACGAAAGTTGGAGATATCAGGGCAGTTGACGACGTGAGTTTTGATATATATCCCAAAGAGATTATTAGTGTTGTCGGAGAGTCCGGCTGTGGAAAGACAACACTTGGAAGGACAATTTTGCGACATATTAAACCTACTGCAGGAAGCGTGTACTTTGGTGGAGACGATATAGCCAAAATGAGCAGAAAATCGTTGAACAAATACCGACAGGAAGCACAGATGATATACCAGGATCCCTACTCCTCTCTCGATCCACGAATGACAGTACACGACATTATTGCTGAACCCTACGATATTCAGACAAAGATGAAATCCAAAGAAAAAAAGAAGGCTGTGCTGAAGCTTATGGACGAGGTAGGACTGGCACCGTTCCATATCTACCGCTATCCTCATGAGTTCTCGGGAGGACAGCGGCAGCGAATTGGAATCGCGCGAGCGCTCGCACTGAATCCGCGACTTATTGTGGCAGATGAGCCGACCTCAGCATTAGATGTGTCTGTCCAGTCGAAAATCCTGAACCTGATGTCGAAAATTCAGCGGGAAGAGGGATTAACGCTCATGTTCATTACCCACGATCTGAGCATTGTGCGACACGTGAGTGACAGAGTCGCGGTGATGTACGTAGGGAAGATAGTAGAGATAGGTGAAAACGACCAGGTATTTGAATCGATGCTTCACCCTTACACAGAAGCATTACTTTCAGCCACACCGGTGGCAGACCCTCGGATAGAGAAGGAGAGGATTCTCCTCAAGGGGGACGTTCCAACACCCTCCAACCCACCTCCTGGATGCCGTTTCCATCCCCGATGCAGGTATGCGAAGTCGCGGTGTGAGACCGAGGTTCCGGAGTTACAAGATCGGGGTGATGGACACTTGGTTGCGTGCCATTATCCACTGGACCAGACATGAAAAAAACGAACAAAATATTAATCGTTGCCATTTTTATTTTTTTTATACTTTCTATTTTCGTATACAAGGAGTATAAAGAATGGAAAGGGGAGCAGTATGTTCCAAATCGATTTAAAAGCATAAGATATGAAAGCCCCACACATACACCCAACGGATTATTTTTTGAGAATGGTTACGTATGGATATCTTCTTCTCATGATCAGCGACTGATAAAGTACGATCTTGCGAAGGGAACAGTTGTAGAGAGTATCGAGATCCCCTGTTTTCAGGCGGCTGGGCTGGCGTTCGATGGCGAGAACTTCTGGATTGCTGATTACGGAAAGAGGACCATCTATAAAATTTCAGCTACCGATTCTCTGTTGTCACCGAAGGGGACGGTATTAGGGAAGTACAGGACACCGTACAGTACACCCTATGGACTGACATGGGACGGCGAGCATCTTTGGGTTTTGGATGTGTTTGGGATGGAAGAGTATCCCACAATTGGCGAGGGGGTGTATCCCGATGCGGTCCTGTACAAATACGATCCGGACACAAATACAATTCTTGAGAGGATAGAATCCCCCGTTGCCTTTGCAGGAGATATCACCTACAAAGATGGTGAACTTATAGTCACAGGGTGTACCTCACGGAAAGTTTTTCATGTAGACATCAGTACAGGAGAAACTACTCAATGGTACTACGCCCCAGATACCCTTCCTCGGACGATCGCGACTGCAGAAGACAATAAGTATCTTCTTGCAGGCATGCAAACACGAGATTTGTGGGAGTTGAATCTCGATAAACAAGCACAATATAAAGATATTAAGGACGAAAACGGTGCCATTGTGCCCTTTTGGATTATCATTATTTTCTCTCTCCTGCTCTTGCCAATATTTTTGGACGAGTTAATGAAAAGAAATTATACAGAAAAAAAAGGATTTTTCGAAAAATTACATTTTTTCCTATTTTCGACTGACGCAGCCTTTATTCTTAAGTTTGGAATAGTTACACTTCTTGTGTATTATGGTTTAGATTTCATTTCAGATTACCTCTTTTTGAGGCAGATCTCAGCTTCATTTACCACTACATTTCTTGGGTTACTGGGTGTGTCTACTCCTTTCCATATTATAGACGATTTCATTTCTGTGGGAGGATTTATCATTACACGATCGTGTCTATCAACAATTTTTTCAGCAATTGGAATAGGATTTCTTCTCATCTCACACATCAATTTCAAAAAGAAGATTCTTTTTTCAGCACTAATATACAGTGTTATCTTTGCGTGGAATATTCTACGATTATCTACCCTTATTGTACTGACCAACTATAACGTACCGTACCTTCTCGCACACGATCTTATCTTTTATATTGGAGGATTCACAGTTGTTGTATTAGTGCTGAAGTTCTGCAGTATGGTGTCTCCAAGAATGAAAAAAGATTTTTCATTTATTTCGATGATGGTAAAAAACTGGATGAAAAGTGACCACTCTCACGCAATGTAGGTGCATTCAATGGACACAATGGAAGATAAACGGCAAGTAGAAGAAAAAAATACTAAATCGGAAGAGAGTTTCAATTCCGGATCACAACCATCTGATAATGAAGATACCGGAGAACGCACATTAAAAATAGAACCGGATAAAAAGGACATACTGGCCTTCGTCATTGCATTGTGGCAAATATTCCTTCCCCTTATTCTCGTATTTATCTTTTTGTTTCTGGCTGCTATTATAATTTTACAAGGTATCTCATAAATGCAGTTAGAGAGTGCTCTTTATCGAGAACTCCTTTACATTGCTTCTTTCAGCATCTCTTATTCGTAGTTTGTTGTGAAGTGTTATATTGATTTTGTATCGTTCTCCAACCTCTTTTTTTAGGTTTTCCTTCACTATATTTTTTATTCCATTGTCCAATTTTTCTCGAACTTTTTCAATATTTTTTTCATGGACAATACACTTCGCAAAAAGATTGATATTACCGTTCAGGATTTCATTTCGTAAAAACATCTCAAATCCAGTAAATGCTACCTCCATAAATAGTGTTTCTGCATAAAGGAAAGTTTTTGCTCCATTTAACAGCTTTGATTTCATTCTATTTTCAAATTCTACGATTTTCTCATTTCTTTCCCCGATCAATTCTACTACTGTGTCATCTGTCGGATCTTTTATTCGGTATTTCTTTAGGAGTTCTTCTCTGTCCATTTTTCCAGTAGTTCTTTTTTTTACTTTTTTTCTTCGTTTCTTTCTTGTACTAGGTGTACTTTTGGCTTTCCCATCGATTCTACATTCTTCATTTATTTCCAGTGCCATTTCATACCTGAAATCGTCGTATTCCACAAATTCTATTGCTGCGTGATCGTATTCTCTCCCTTTTACAAAGGAAAGACTTTCTTCCCCCCACCTTGTTTCCGATCCATTGATCTCGGACTCTGCAGCTGTGATTTCTCCTTCCTTAATAATAAGGTAATTATCCTCAGTATCAGTTCCATTCTTCCCAAAAATACGTAAATAACCTACAAAATCATCATTTATCTCTTTTAACATCTTTTCAGTGATTTCTACATTTTCTTTTTCATAATACTTGACT
This sequence comes from uncultured Thermococci archaeon, assembly GCA_964595645.1. Lineage (GTDB taxonomy): Archaea > Methanobacteriota_B > Thermococci > Methanofastidiosales > B48-G16 > JAYEIH01. Next base: position 14,700 of record CAZQQT010000012.1, on the reverse strand, counting down.
GTGGATCCCTTTGGCAGTTCCAACTCATTCTCCTCCAATGTAATAGTATGTTCAAATAATATTTAAATCTTTTGTCAAATAATATTTTTAAATTCATCTGTAGATATCACCTCATGGAGAAAATACTGAGTCAAAGTATTGACACCCTCTTTGAGAAACCTGCTCTTTTCATCCCAATGGTAGTTCCTGCGATAGCCGCTGGAACTGTAGTATTAGATATCCTTTGGGCATTCTGGCATTCTGGATTCAATATACAATATTTTGAGTCTCTCAACACTCTTTTTTTTGTCTATGTCGTACTTATCCTCTGTTTACTTCATATATTCTTCCTCTTGATGGAGGGTCTGCTGATATACCGATTCATGAAAGAGGGAGAGATAGATCTCATACGGACGTTTTTACAAACATGCAAAATATTCCCCATCTTTTTCTTGACCTTTTTTCTCTTCCTCGCTGTGTACATAGGGTTGGTTCTTCCGTTTTCGTTGCTCGTGCAGTACGGCGGTGTCGGAGTTATTGTTTTGGCTGCCGCAGTTACCATCATTTCGATCTTCATGATCCCTCTTCTTTTCTACCTCCTTCCATCAACAGCAGATGGTCATCATTTCCACAACGCTTTCCTTCATAGTATATCTTTCCTGCGAAGGGATTTCAGACGGGGTATCTCTTTGGGATTATTGTTCTCGCTCATTTCTATCGGTGTGTCCGCTGTACCAGTAGTGGGAACGATACTCCAGTACATATTTCTCATTCCATTTTTCACGGGGGTAATGACGATATACTATCTCATGGAGGAGAAGGGGGAGGAGTACAAGATAGAGGTGGGGGTGAGGTACTGATGGAGGAACTGCAACGGAAGTACAACAGCACTGCCCCCATATACAATACCCGGTACAGAGAAATTCAGGAAACGAAGTATGAAACAATGATAGATTTCCCTGTGGGGGGGCGAGTACTCGACATCGGCTGTGGTACAGGACTATTGTACGAATTTTTGGACCATGAACACTATGTGGGTATAGATTTTTCATTTAAAATGCTGAAGAAAGGACAGTTCTCCAATAAGATCCTCGCAGACTGTGACGCACTGCCATTTCAGAATGAGATTTTTGACTATGCATTCTCGTTTACTGTCCTACAAAATCTCCGCACGTATACAATCATTGATGAGGCCCATAGAGTCTTAAAAAGAGGAGGAACCTTTGTACTGACGACCTTGAAGAAGTGCTACACCGAGGAAGTGCATGATGCACTGTCCATCTTTGAAATAGAGGCTATGAGGGAGTGCGATGAGGATATTGGGTTCATACTGAAAAAAGTGTAAAAAATCAGTAGATTTTTATATCTGCAACCACGTGCCAGACACCGGGAGCGAACTTCTTCACCTTCCGCATTGAGAGAATCTTGTATTCTCCTATCACTGCACCGATCTCGTTGTGGATGGCATCGGGATACAGCTTCTCCACAACCGTCTGGTGGTAATGGACAATTCCTCCTTCTTTTACTAGTTCATACGCTTTTCCTAGGAATTTGTGTGTTTTTTGGAGATATCCCATAATAATTCTGTCTCCCTTTCCTGTATACTCACGGCAATCCATCTGTAATGCCTCAACACGATTCTCAACGTTGTTCAGCTCGATATTCTCTTTGAGGTAGTAGAAAGCCTCTGGATTCTTTTCTATCGCGGTGACACGGGCTTCACAGTGGCATGCGATAGGGAGGGAGAAGTACCCAATTCCGGCGAACATATCGATTACGTGTTCGTTGTTCTCTGCGATTTCCGCCATGCGTAGTCGTTCTCTGATATTTCCCGATGAGAACATGACCTTCTCAAGATCGAGTTTGAACAGTATCTCATTCTCCTTGTGGATCGTTTCCGTTCCATTACCGGCAAGATGGTCGAACTGTGGCTCTCTATACTCCCCACTGATCGGTCCTTTTTTCAGAACTGTTTTCGCTCGAGGAAAATGATGGAGATATACTTCTCCAATTTCTTTTTTCCAGGGTGTTAATTCATCAGGGAGATGAATAATAAGAATCTCGCCGATTAACTCATACGTTTCAGGGAGGGATGTAAGATTTTTGGTACCGATTATCCCTTCAAGATCATCACAGATACGTGTGAATACAGCATTTTTCATATACTCCCTTCATTACTTCTATACATAAAATTTTTGGAAATAACATCCGTTGCATGTTGGATCCTAAAAATTTTTCAGACCCTTTTTAACCAAACAAAAAAATTTATATTACAGAAAAGATGAGATCATTGTATGTTACTGAGAAATATGACGTGGGAAGAAGCTGGAGATGCGTTAAAAGAGAATGTTGTGGTGATACCTGTCGGATCTACGGAGCAACACGGTCCACAGAATCCTCTGGGAACAGATCACATGATCGCTGAACGATTTGCAGAGAAACTGGATGCGATTGTTGTTCCAACAATCCCCATCGGTCTCTCGAAGCACCACCGGCATTTTTCAGGGACCCTCTGGGTCTCATATGAGCATTTTAAAGGGTACTTGAAGGATGTATGTAGAGCATTGAAACATCACGGTGCGAGGAAGATACTCTTCGTCAATGGCCACGGTGGGAACACTGCCTGTTTGAGGGATCTCGCATTGGAACTGAGGGATGAGGATATCATTGTGGTCATTTATGAGTGGTGGCGGGCAATCCCCGCGGAAACATTGCAGGAGGTATATCCTGAGAACACTGAACAATGTACAGGACACGCAGGATCAGGTGAGACCTCTGTGAACCTCGCATTGCACCCGGAGCTCGTGAAAATGGAGAGAGCGAAAGATGTTGATACTACATGGGCACCAAAAAAATACGGCGGTACTGTCGTATACGAGACACACGAATTCACCGACTGTGGTGTGGTGGGTGTGTCAACAAATGCATCGGAGAAAAAAGGAAAAGTTCTCTTTAATGCTTCTCTCGAGAGGCTTACACGGCTTGTTGAGCACATGAAGGAGGTAGAGCATGAGTGAGTGTCTTGTGAATGTGTACAGGAATGGAGTGGTGGAAAGTTTCCATCGGGGCTCTGCTGCTGTGGTAAACCACGAGGGGAAGCTTCTCTATGCTGTAGGTGATCCCTACTTTCTCACGTACATGCGATCCGCAGCCAAACCTCTTCAGGCAATTCCCATTGTGGAGAGCGGAGCGCTGAAGCAATATAGTATCACTGAGCGAGAACTGGCGACAATCGTTGCCTCTCACAGTGGAGAACCTATACATATAGACGCAGTACAGTCCATTCTCAACAAAATAGGGTTGGATGAGAGTTATTTGAAGTGCGGTACCCATCTTCCCTACCACGAAGAAGCGAAGCAACGACTTCTCGAGAAAGGAAAGGGACCAACTCCCATATACAATAACTGCTCTGGAAAACATTCGGGGATGCTCCTCCTCTCGAAAATGAAGGGATATCCTTTAGAAACCTATTATGAACAGAATCATCCTCTTCAAAAGGAGGTACTGGCAACGATCATGTACATGACAGAATATGACGCGGTGAAAGTTGGAACAGATGGCTGCGGTGTCCCTGTTTTTGGCATGCCACTGTACAATATGGCACTGGGATTTGCGAGGTTCTCGTCTTCAGAGTCTCTTGAAAAGTTGAAGAGAGAGGCCACTAAAACGATCGTAAATGCTATGCAGCAGTATCCCAAACAGGTGGCGGGAACAGAAAGGCTTGACACGGACCTCATGAGTACGACAAAAAATCTTGTGTGCAAAGCTGGAGCAGAGGCCGTACACTGTATCGGACTACCTGAAGAAGGAGTTGGGATAGCACTGAAAATTGATGACGGAGGATCTAGAGCCCGAGGCCCAGCAACGGTAGAGATACTTAAACAACTCGATGTGCTCACGAAAAAGGAGTTAAGAGAGCTTAAAAACCATCATAAACCACTCAATACAAATCATCATGGAGAGAAAGTAGGTAGAATTGTGCCGGAGTTTGAGCTTCATTCCTTAGACGGAGCAAATACGTAGTAGAGTAAGGCTATTAATGCCCCCAAGAGAATAATAACCTGTCCTATCATTAGTTTTTGGATGGTATTTAATTTACCTAAATGCTCATTTATCCGATCTTTAAATAGAACGAGTAATAATCCGATGGCTATCGCAACTAAAAACTTTTTATCCATCCTATTATTTATTATCGCACAACTTTATAAACTTAACGTATTTTATTGTAACTTCATTCAGTACTACCGAAACTTTTTTAAACCTATTTAACCGGTAGAGAATATGATTTCAGCAATAGTAGCTGTCATACCGATAATCTTTATCTTTGTTGGACTCGTTGTGTTCAGAAGGGAAGGTACCACAATGGGGATACTTGGTTGGTTGCTCTGCTGTCTTCTTGCCTTCGTGTATTTCCACACACCATTGGAAGTAGTGACAAGTGCATCTGTGTACGGAATTCTTAAATCTTTGGGCATTACGTTGATCGTATCATTTTCTATTTTGCAAATAATATTCATGCACAAGGTGGGCGCTTTGGAGAGAATTACCGCTGAAATAAAGAGATACGATTTTGAGAAACCGGAACTCATCATGCTCCTGAATATCGGATTCGGTTCCTTTTTGGTTAGTATCGGTGCGACACCGGTCTCGATGCTCCCACCGATCATGATGGGCCTTGGATTTTCCCCGTTTCTTTCCGTTGCGCTACCATGTCTCGGTTATAATCCCCTTACCTCCTTTGCACTTCTCGGTATTCCTATTACGCTGCCTGCTGAGTATATCGCCACCTCTATCTTCAACAATCCGGCGATGGCTGAAGAGGTGGCATACAACCTCGGACTGAAGATCTCCATCTATCTCCCCGCCATCTCCACTGGATTTGCCTTCGGAATGCTTTATCTTGTGGGACGGTGGAAAATGATGAAAAAGGGCGCTCCTTACGCGCTTATCTCAGGACTTGTTCTTGCCTTCACGACGATGGTCTTTGCCAAACTCACCGGCCCCATGATCCCAGGGATATTTGGTGGTCTCGCTGTTGTTCTCGCACTGATTATTTTCAAGAAGTATCGTTCCGGTACAATAGAGAAGGAGGAGTACCACTCAGAACTTCCTCTCTGGAAAGCACTCTTTCCATGGATTACATTGGTCGGATTTTCACTGATGGTAAGTCTTGCCGTGTTTAATCATATAGGTCCCTACGAACTTCTTACAATGCCCACGATCATCCATGTGCTGGCGGATAGGAGCGTAGACCTCCAGATGTTCTCGAAAGCATACTTCTGGGTTCTTGTATCTACACTGATCTCAATACCTCTCTTCAAGCCGTCAAAAAAGCAGCTGAAGGATATCGCAACGACATGGGCGGTGAGGGCGTACAAACCGATGATCGCAGCCGCGATCTTTTTTGCCATTGCCTTTGTAATGGACTGGAGCGGCCACTCTGTCATCGAAGGAAAGGTCACACTTCTCGAACAATCCAGCAACATGAACTACGTGATTGGTGAGGCAGTCTCAAAGACGGGTCCTCTGTACTCGTTGCTCGCGCCCCTCCTCGGTCTTTTCGGCGCTGTTGTTGCAGGCTCTGAGACACCGAGCAACGTGATGTTCGCGCGGATCCAGTACATCGCCACAGAAAAAGTTTTAAAAGGAAAGGACTACCTCCAGATAATGGCAGCTCATTCTACTGCAGGAGGAATCGCATCCGGGATCACACCGGCAAAAATAGTCAACGCAGCCGCTGTGATAGATGAAATAGGAATCGAAGGAGAAGTAATCAAAAAAACGCTGATGCTCTGTCTGTCACTTGTGGTATTGACGGGTATTATTACGTTCTTTTTGGTGATGTAAATGAAAAAAGCGGTACTACTGTTAATATTACTGGCGTGTTTTAGCACGACGCATGCAGCGATAGTAGAGGTATCATGTCCTGAGAGAATCCAGATAGAACCCAATGAAAGAGTGGAGATATCACTGGAAATAACAAACACTTCAGGAACAAAATTGCAGGACTGTAGAGCGATAGTTGATGTTGAACTGCTGGGAGATGAGATAGAGCATTTCACTATTCTTTCAGAACCTACATGGGAGATTATCGCTACCGATGCTTCTGTTAACGGGAAAATAAAGATAAAAATGAGTGCGGATACAGAAAATATCCTGTTCACGATTCCCATTATCGTGTCTGGAAAAAAAGGGACATGTGCAGGAGGCTGCGTCCCCTTTGCTCCGCAAGGTCCATTTTATGTGGAGATACACGTGAGAAACCATGGATTATTACGTTTTAACCAGGCGGAGTCTCTCTACAACGAAGAAAAATATCAGGAGGCAAAGGAAAAATATCAGGAAGCGAAATCATATTTTTTGAAGTACACAGATAAAACACGTGCTCAACGCTGTCTCACGGAAATTACACGGTGTGACGCATACATTCATCTGAACAATGGTATCTCATATTTTGATTCTGACGATCGTGATAGTGCAAAGGAGGAGTTTGAGGAGGCAAAATCACTGTTCAAGGAGCTCGATGATGGAGACATGGTGGCTACATGCGAGGAATGGATTACGAAGTGTGAGACACCTCCCCCTACCACGACAGCCGCACCAACGACCACTGCACCACCATCAACTACCGTACCTACTACTGTGGCTCCAACAACTACGGCACCCACCACGACTTCTCCCCCTACAACCTCTGAACCTTCAAGTACCAATCCTGTCGTGTTGGGCGCGCTCGTGGCTGCAATAGTCGCTGTAGTTGCAGTGACAGTAAAGATAGTAAAAAAATAGAAAAAATAAATTAATCTTTTTTTGGAAGAAATGGGTAGATCCACGAAGAAAACGTCTGAGGACTTCTTGTCTGGATCAACACTTTTCCGTGTCCCCATAATGTTGCGACAAGGCCTTCTCCACTCAAGAACGTAGATTTGAGGCCACCAATCCGTTTTATTTTGTAGTCAATTCCTTTTTCAAAGGCGACCAAGTGTCCGGTATCCACCACACACTCGTTTCCGTCGAGGTCAAAAGCGGAAAGAGCACCGAAGGAAGAAAGGAAGAGATCACCATACCCTTCAAATTTTAAAAAGAAAAGTCCTTCTCTTGAGACGAAGCCTTTCAATCCCTGAAACTCCGTATCAATGTTTACAGAGGGTGAAGAGGCAATGAACGCTCCTCCTTGGGCGACCCAGCCATCATTACTCAGATCGAGATGTACAATGTCACCGGGGTATCCCGGGGCAAAGGCAACCGTTCCTTTTCCGCCAGAGGCTTTGAATGTATTCATGAAGAGGGACTCTCCGCCCAACACCTTTCTTTTGAGTCCGCTGAGCAATCCCCCCCTCATCTCTGTTTCAACCTCAATTGTTGGACTCATGTAGACCATGGCGCCGGCCTCTCCCACGATTTCCTCACTACTTTCAAGATACATTTTGAGGAGTGTATATGCCGGTCTGTGTTCGATGTCAAAGGTAGGGTGATTTTTTTCTGTGAGTCGCGATCCGCAGTTCACACAGAATGAACTATCAGTGGTATTCTCAGTTCCGCACGCCGCACATTTCATAGCTTCACCTTTTCACCACAGTCGGGACAGTACGTGGCATCTCTCTCAAGCATGGATCCGCAGTTGGGGCAGATTCGTGAGAGTTCCTCTCCTTCAAGCCGTACTTCTATACCTCCTACGAGGCCGGCGGCTAGATTGTACAGAAAGACGTAGATTAAAGAGACAATACCCGCCATAATCGCCCATAAGATACCCGAAACTACACCGATTATTACTCCAAGTGCACCTCCAGCAGCGCCTATGCCAAGTCTACCCATCCCGGGATACCCCGAAAAGGAGCCGATACCCATTCCCATCATCGCACCGAGGATAATTCCAAAGACAATCCCCAGTATGAGGCATATCGTTAGTACTAACTTAAACACTGGAAAATACTCAATTTTTTCTATTTCATACTTCATTTTATTCCCTCCTATTTTTTGATATACCGTACGACACCTTCTTTTTATTTTTTTCTATTCATATTGATAAAAAGCATTATTGCTACCTTTTCAGTTTTTATTGTATAAAAAACCTTTTTTTTCTAAAAAATGTTTTTTCAAAGATTCTAAAATCGTTTGAAAGTGTTAGTGTGTGTTTTTTATGTAAAAGGATAGAATAAAAATTAGTTTCAATTTTCATTTTTAACAATTATTCCCGAAAAGCTTAAAATGCACACCACAGTAGTACAATCAGTATGAAAATCTGGATAGATATTTCAAATGCACCGCATATTCATTTTTTTAAAAATGTAATAAAAGAACTGGAGTCTAAGGGTCATGAAACCATCGTAACGGCTCGTAATTTTGATTCTGTCCAGGAAATCCTCAATCTTCTCAATATAGAATATACTCTAGCAGGGAACCATGGGGGATTTTCTTTAAGAGATAAACTGATTGAGAGCTCAAAAAGAATTTTGGAACTGACAGAGATAATTTCAAAGGAATCACCAGACTTAGCGCTGTACAAACATTCTGTTGAGGCGTCTAGAGTAAGTTATGGATTGAACATACCCTCAATTTGCGCAGTGGACAATGAGGTTGCTGAAGCTCAAAATAAATTAATGCTACCTCTTTCTACCAAAGTCATCACCCCAGAAGCAATACCGTTAGAGAAAATCACAAAATACGGCGTTGCAAGGGAGAATGTGAGGCAGTACTATGGTATCTCCGAGCTTGCGCATGTGCGGGACTTTGTACCGGATAATCATGTGATCGACGAGTTCAGGTGCGAGGATCCCCTGATTGTTATGAGACCTGAACCTGTCAAGGCCAATTATTACTATGGAAACAGAGATCACTCTGTGATACGAGATATCATCGCTGATTCTCCAATGGATGCAAATTTTGTGGTATTTCCTCGTTCTGAAGAGCAGAAGAGCCAGTTTGATTTTGAGAATGTGCGGATTCCAGAAAAAGCAATAGATTCTCTGAGCCTCATCCATCACGCAGACCTGGTCGTGAGTGCAGGAGGGTCAATGAACCGAGAAGCAATTTCACTACAGACCCCAGCTATCTCGGCGTTCCCTGGCGATCTTTTGGCGGTGACAGAGTTCCTGATCGATCTTGGAATAAAGGATCATACTCTTGAGCCCCGTAAGCTCTGGAAGACAGCAGAAGAGTTCATGACACCATCCTACAAACAAGATGTGAGAAATGTATTAAAAAAGATGGAAAATCCAGTGGATGTGATGCTGGAAGAGATCGAGGCAATGGAATTCTAGAGTTTATATACCTTTTCTCCTTCGTTCACTTTTTCCGGAGTTTTTATTCCAATAGAGTCTCCAGGCCCAGCATTTTCTACCTTCTCTCTGTCTATTTCCATGGAATTCACAGTAAATTCCAGATCTCCTATTCTTATTTCGTCTCCTGTTGCGATCTCACCTGTGACATTTATTCCTGCGACACCAACATGCGAGAAATACTTGAACACTTCACCTACTTCTTCCATTATATCACCATATGATCCACTGTTCTTTCATTTATATATTTTTCTCACTCTCTATCTGTACATTGCCGTTTCTTTCACCGGTATCTTTGCAGGAGTCGCCTGTTTTTTCAATCGTTCCATTCTCTCCTCGAGTCTCTTGGCATCTTCTAGAAGAGGAACAATGTCTATCTCTATCTCAGGAAGCATCTGATCGATGGTCTGTACCAGTTTCGCAGCAGCTTCGGAGTCAGGAAGGTCCTTTCGCGCCTCACCAAGGAGATTGATGACGTTCACGTTATTCATTCTCCCCTCGTTAAGAAGAATGGCAGAGACACCGGTGATCATTCCTATATTCAGCGGCTCCGCTTGTATATTCATTTTTTTCATTTTCTCTGCTTCTTCATCGAGCGAAGTAACATAGTATACGCCTATCTCTTCACCATCACCTCTGCTCACCAGCCCTTCAAGACTGATTATTTTTTCACATCCCTTCTCTTTCGACCAGTCCAAGATCTTTCGAGCCAGTGGCCGTATGACGAGAGGGGATGGGACAAACTCCGAGACAATTACTGCAACGTTTATATCTTCCCGGGCATAAATCCGTGCCGGACATTTCGGCTTGTTGTTGAATATAAGGGAGATTGGAGGGAACCTTGCAGAATCGAACGCAGCCACTTGATCGAGATCGAGCTTGTCTACAAGGTAGCTCGCTGCAATACTTGAGATCATCCCCACGGAGGGATGTCCCACTATCACCATACCACCTTTTAAATCGACATCTTTGAATGTGTGAAGATCTATCATATGTATGGTTCTCACGACAAACTTTAAATAATTTATGCACAATATCATTTATATGAGCACAAAACTTTTATATCTCGAAGATTCGTATAGGAAGGAGTTCAATGCAGAGATTTCAGCCGTTGAAAATAATTATGCAGTTCTCAATAGGACGTGTTTTTATCCTCAGGCAGGGGGACAGGACTGTGATAAAGGCACACTGAAACGGGATGACGAAGTATTCACTGTGTCGAAGGTAAAGAAAAGAAAGGGAGACGTGCTCCATAAAGTTGACGGCATACTTTACGAAGGAGACACAGTCATGGGAAACATCGATTGGGAGCGAAGATACCCTATGATGAAGTACCATACAGCATTGCACGTGTTGAGCAGGGTGGTATTTGATCTCTACGGCGGTATGGTTGCTGGAAACCAGATCCATCCCACCAAGGCACGAATCGATTTCGATCTCGAGGAAATCGACGACACAGAACAAATAGAGAAGAAGACCAATGAAATTATTGGGGAGGGTAGACCCGTGACTACTCACATCGTATCGAGAAAAAAGGCAGAAACGATGGTCGATGACAAGACACGATTGGACATGATTCCCGATTTCGTGAAAGAGATACGTCTCGTGGAGATCGAGGATTTCGATGTCGACGCTTGCGGGGGTACGCACGTGAAAAACACAGAAGAGATAGGGGAAATTACCATTATAGATGTAATAAATAAGGGAAAGAAAAGGAAGAGAATTGTTATTTCCTGAAAAGGAAGAAGGCGTGGTCTTTCACGTATGGATCCAGCGTGAGTGTCTCAAGAATCTCAACGTGATCCCGAAGGTTCTTCTTTTCCCTCTTAAATATTTTCTCTGGAGGGATGGTGACATCGATACTCCGTGCTTTGATACAGATGGCGCCGTGCCCTTTGAGAAACTCCATGTTTTTGATCAGTATCTCCGTCTGGTTCGGTTGTGCGATATCTTGATAGAGGAAATCGACCTCTTCAACTAAATGAGCGTACTTTTCCGGATGGTTTGCATCCTCGAGAATAGGAAACATGTTTTTCCTTGTTTCACACAGTCCAATAAGCTTCCGTATCGCTCTGGGTGAGAACTCGACACAGTATACTCGCCCATTCTCTACGATATCAGAGACGTGCGAGGCCGTTGTACCTGAGGCAGCCCCCAGATACAGCACCTTCGAGTCTTTTTTGAGTGGAAGGTCGGAGAGCCCATTCAGTAACGCGGCAGAGAGCTTCGATCGCGAGGGATCCCAGTACCGGTACTCCTCGTCCTCTACAGAAATGAGCTTCTCACCGTACACTGATTCTCCAGGGACACGATTTTTTGTATATATCTTTTCGTTTTCTCTCCTGATATTCTCAACCATGGTGTTCCCTCATGTATTTCTCCCGGATGTTTTTGAGCCGCTTTTCGAAATCCGCGCTGATACTCTCCTCGTACTTTCCGGAGTACACATCGAGTTTTACTGCGATGGCGATCTTCGAGGCAAGACTCCGTGCGATTTTCCCTCGCTGTTTCTTTGGTGCGGTGTGTACTCGTGGGTCTTGAAAGATAATGCCGTGTTTCGGTGGTTTTGAGCCCTTTCGCAGGTGTCTGAACAGTGCGGACTCTGCACCCAACAGCTGAATTGTCGATGCTGGAAGTTTTGCAATGTCTTCGAATCCCCCTGCCAGAGAGATTAACTTTGCGGTGAGAAGGGGATTGATCAAGTGTGAAGTATTTGGCGCGAGTTTTCTCGTGTTTTCTTCGATGTACGCTACGAGTTCTTCTCTAAAGGAGTACATCTCCAGGAGTTCAGATGCGAACACCTTTATCATGTCCACATCTTTCTCATCCAAGTCTGCGCCCATACTCTTTTCCTTCCGTTCGCCCTCCTTTACCAGCTCTGCAAACCGTACATGATCCTCAACTCTATCACACAGTTCTGGAAAGTAGAGACCATACCATTCTCTAAGTCTCTCGGAAAAAAGGTTTAACATCTCATCGAGCTGTTCAAGTGCCTGCACACTCTGGATTATTACTTTGTCTTTGTGTGCCGATGCTTCTTTGATTTTCTCTTTTGCAAGGTCGATGTAGTACTCGTTGTCCAGTTTCATGATGGAGTCGATATTCCTCCGCAGGTACCTTCCTCCTGGGTTGGGGAACTCGTGCTCGGCGTTGAGTTCCTCTGCAGTTTCCTTATGTTCAAATACAGCCTCGGGATGATGGCGGTAGAGGGTTTTGATGTCCTCAAGAGGGTTCATCGGATCCTCAAAAAACACTCTATCGATAATCTCATTGTCCTGTATCACAAAGGCACCAAAGGGATTAAACACGAGATATTTACTCATAATTCCTCCACCCCATTTTTTGTGCCCATGAGCACTGTGCATGCTCTCGTGAATATGCCATTCTCCATTACACCGGGGATATTGTTGAGATCTTTCTCCGTTACTTTCGGATCATCAACGGTGAATTTACAGTCGATAATGAAGTTTCCGTTATCCGTGATCACGGGGCCGTCCTTCTTCTCCGCCATTCGAAGCCCCGGAGAGTACTCTTGTATTTTGTTGAGGACGGTATTCCACGCGGTGGGAAGTACCTCGATGGGAATTTTTGCTCGTTCTCCCAGTATATCCACTCGCTTACTCTCATCGACGAGCACGTAAAACTCTTCTGCAGTATAATCGATGATTTTTTCCTGAAGGAGTGCAGCGCCTCGACCCTTCACAAGAAAATTGTGTGGATCAACTTCATCCGCTCCATCGAACGCCTTCTCAGGTGTGTATTGATCGAGTGTTACAATCTGTATATTGTGTTCGATACCTGCCATTGCAGCCTGAAACGAGGTGGGGATCCCATAGACTTCCATTTCTTCATCTTCTATCCTTTTTCCTAGGGTTTTAATGAACTCTAACGTTGTCGAGCCCGTACCGAGACCTACCACATCTCCGTCTTTCACAATCTCAGCGGCACGTTCTCCTACGAGTTTTTTTAACATAACTATCAGTCACTTCTTTCTCTTTTATACTTTTATGGTTTTCTCGATGCCTCACCACGGACAACACCGGTGGCAACCATATGAGCCACCCGTACCGGCTCGGGCAGTGAGGAGTGTGTAGCGGTCATCCGTAGCAATTTTTCTGCATCTTTTTGTGCAAGTCCATAGAATTGATAATATATTTCCTTCTCTTCCTTTAACTCTATCCTATATACTTTTCCAGCGTTGTTGATCATCCTTTCTCGTTCCTTCGGATGATCGAGATACGTGAGTGCATGTTTGATGGACTCCATATCAGGCATCCGGCGGATGACAATGATACATGCGAGTCCCGTTTCCTCGGTGATCCGTTGTATATCGATGGTGTTGAACCCCCCCAGTGTCACTCCATCGAACATGATCACCCGGAGATCTTGATGTTTCGTTTCATTCACCATTGTAATGATTTTTTCTGTGGCATCGAGTCCATCTTTTTCTATATGCGTTGATACCACACCGTCGATCCAGAACCCACCACGAAAGACGACACCAACAACTAATACTTTGTCATCAACAATCGAACCGTCGTCTATTCCCAGGACCCTGATCTCCGGTTTTATTTTCATTGTGTACAAAGGGGAAAGAAAGTATAAAATGGTTATGGGACACTACAATAATTCTTTATTTCACTTCATTCCTTTTCTCCACTACTTCTATTGCATCTGCGATTAATCAAGAAAAGCAAAATAAAAGGAAGAGATGTGATCATGATGATATATACACTAAATCAAAGGAAAACTTTTTCGATAGCATGAAATTAAAAGAGATCATGGAGGGATTATTGCAAGAAGCAGTGCAGTGTTTGATATTGGCAGATTCCTTAAAAAAGAGTATGGGATATCCATTATGCCAATTACAGGAAATAAGAAGGACAGTTGAAATAGAAGATAATAAAAAAATAAAAATTTATTTTTTTATAATTCTTTTTCTCGACCAAATACAAGGGTAAGTAGTGCCATCCGAGTAATTACACCGTACCTCGCCTCTTCAAAGTATCGGGCGTGCCGGGTCTTGTCAACATCCTCATCAAGTTCATCTAATCTGGGCAGTGGGTGCATGACTATCATATCTTCCTTCGCGTTTTTTAGTTTATTAGCATTGGTAACGTATTGATCAGGTGTCGTCATTCCTCTTTCTTGGACTATTCCATTTGAGTATATCACATCAGCGGTTTTAATATATTCTGAGATATTATTAGCTTCGTTGTATTTCAGGTCCATTTTATCCAGATTTCTTTTGTACTCCCGAGGCAATCGCTGATTCTCGGGACAGGCAAGATGCACTGTGACATCGTCAAATTTTGCTAGACCATAAAGAAGGGAGTGATTTGTTCGCTCAAACCCCATATCACCTGATATGATAACTTCAATATCATCCAGCCGTCCCAGCTCCTTTTTTATCGTGTAGAGATCGAGCAACGCCTGTGTGGGGTGT
>CAZQQT010000011.1:0-92399 GCA_964595645.1 uncultured Thermococci archaeon | reverse complement strand
TCGAACACCGCGTGGAGAAGTACGGGGATCCCCTCCACTCGATAAAAATCGATGGGAACAGATTCCTTCTTACCAACTACGTCGATGGCACCCAGGCCTCCAGCTCTCCCATCTCCACAGGAACCTACCATCTCCACCTTATCTACGACGGATCCCTCACATTGTACGTGAACGAAGTGGAGGAGATCACGCTTCCCACCTCAGCGTCGTACACCAGTACGGACTACATCCGCTTCCCTGTCTGGAACACGTCGAACGTGACGTGGCTCGATCTCATCGATATCCATCCACCCGAAAACGAAATGACGGTCTCCATCGAGCCCGATAAGGAGTGCTACCTTCCAGGAGACGAAGCGATGTTAACGGTCACCGTCCAGAAACAGAATGGTGATCCACTCACAGGCTGCACCATCGATGAGACAATTACCGCACCCGATTCCTCGACGATTGATGTGACGTGGACTGACAATGGCGACGGCACGTACACCTCGGATCTGGAGTTGACACAGTCGGGCACGTACAGCATAGGTGTCATCGTCTCCAGGGAAGGATATAAAGATGGAGAAGCGTCCACAGAGTTTGACGTTATAAGTGCTTCCGCGATTGCAGAGGCGTACAAGCCATATATGTACTACTATCAGCAAGGAACGAATGCGGAGAAGTTCAGACCTACGAAAGTAGAGGATATGTTAGATAATTCTGGGTTCTGGCGATGCATAGACTACCCACAGAGTCCTCCAGAACGAATGAACCTAAAAGATCCTCCACTATCAGCGGAGGATATCCAGGGATACGAGAATGCGCCTATCGATTACTACTATCTAGACTTATTGAACGATGAAAGTGCAGACTATAAGGATGAAATGGAAGAAAAGCAAACCGATCCAAACAGAGTCTATGCGCGGATTATCATAGATGAATACGAAGGCGAGAAATACGTAGTGGTACAGTACTGGTTCCACTATCTGTACAATGATTATGTAAACAATCACGAAGGCGAGTGGGAAATGATCGAAGTTTTGATAGATTACAATAAGTTCCAACAGAACGGAATAGAAACAATCCCAGAAGGTGCTGCATATTCACGACATCTAGGAGGAGAGTACAGAGAGTGGAATGACATAGAAACTGAACCCGATGATGAAATTGGGGAGGAGACCCATCCAGTTGTCTATGTTGCCAAAGGATCTCATGCAGCGTACTTTGATGAAGGTCTGTTTGGGAGACAACCTCCCTATTTTGATAAGACTAATAGAGGTACCAGGTTAAAGATATCAAAAGATACACTTATTGTAGATCAACCCTGGCTCGAGTTTGGAGGCAACTGGGGATATGTACCTGGTGCGCCAAAGGGTCCGAAATATCAAGGAGGGAAGTGGCATGAGCCTGCGGATTGGGGACTCACAGTAGAATGGTATGGAAAAAAGATAGACTTCCCATTTTTTGACTTTTCTCTCCACTGCCCCGCCGATCTCTACCTCACAAACTCGGAGGGACAGATCACAGGAACAAAAAACGGCGAGTTCATTCACAAAATCCCGGACTCTTATGTGAACTCTCTCGGCGAAGAAGAGAGGTACTTAGTACCAGCAAACGACATTTACACGGTAGAGATCCATGGAACAGGTGACGGTACATTCAACTTCATTCCGGAGTACAGCTCATGGAATGAGGGAAGAGTGTGGGGCTACACCGATATCCCAGTGACGCCAGATACAGTAGCATACACGGAAATGAGTCCAACGATGACAGAGTACATACTAGAGATCGATCATGATGGCGACTCTGTCATCGATGAGACGGTAACACCGAAACTAGGCCTCTCGCTCTCGAGTTCCAACGCAGTTCAGCCACTAAGATTGAATACCACGCTACAGTATGAGATAGATATCACGAATGAAGGCGATCAGGAGGAGACCTTCATGGTAGACCATGAACTACCAAACGAATGGACGGGATCGCTCTCGCAGGATACGATCACGGTAGGACCGAAAGAGACTACGACACTCACGCTTTCGGTGAACGTCCCGGACGTAGAAATCAAGGACTATGAAATGAGAGTTACCGCATCCTCTGAGAACGGACTGAACACCTTCCTCACTCTCCTAGCCTCGGCACAACCGGAGCTATCCCTCTCAAATCTATCCATTGAATACAACGAAAACGAAGTTCTTCTCTCCTGTGATGCGTCAAACCGTGGACTATTAGCTGCCAACAATGTCAACGTGCAGTTCTACAACGGAAAGCCGGAGAACGCTAATGTTATCGATGAGAAAGTAATAACTTTAGCCTCAGAAGAGAGTAAACACGTTGCTATACCATGGACTACAGAAGATGGCATCTACACCATCTACGCAGTGATCGATCCCGAGAATACAATAAGCGAAAGCGCAGAGTACAACAACACAGTCTTTAAAGAATTCACCATCGACAGGACACCGCCGGAGGCTAATATAAAGTTCAACACAGAAACACAGAACATTGAAGTTATCGGTGTAGACAATATCGACGATAATGTCGACGTAAGCTATGAAGAGTACAGAGAAACATTCACCGGTCACCACGGAAAGAACAAAAGGGATAAAGAAGGCGAGATAGAGGATTTCGGTGTACCGTTCAACAAAATAAAACGGATGCGGTACAAAACCTATCGTCTTTATACGCTCAAAGATGACACCGGCAACACGTTAGAAATGAAAATGCTCTATCTAAAGTTACGAAACGTGCTCTACACAAAGATAGTAGAACTAACATACAATGGAGAACACACAACGCCACAGCGAAATGCCTTCGGCATCGTTTCCGTCTACCGACGCGGTGAACTTAAAAATCTTGTACAACACCTAAGAATACAGCAAGAGATGGTGAACGTCACCTACAACGCGAGACAGGATAGATCGATCATTGTGACAAGAGATGGTATGGAGAAACGGGAAGGTTTGGTGCTTATTATTCTTGGAACGGAGAAAGGTACTTTAAGTTATATACTGGAGTGAGTGTATGGGCTTTATTCCCGAGGACAAGGAAGAACGGAAGTGGTTTTATAGAGTCACTGTATTGGGTGTAGTCCTATATTATTTCCTGCATTTCTTATTGGCAATTTATAAACCTGCTATTATTACTTATTATTCGTCAACACACGAAAGTTATTATCTTTCACTCTATTTTTTTGCATTTTCAAGTTCATATTTTTTCTTAGGAACTTTATTGGGGTTCTTAACGAACTTAAAAGTTGACCAAGTTAGTACTGTCTTTGTAAGAGGAGCCTCTGTTTTTTTTTTATTTTTTTTCATTATAATCAACTTGTGGGGAGGACTTCTCCTCGGAACAACGGATCCCAAAGGCACATTTTTAGTTTTACTATTTAGTGTTTTTTATATAATAGGAGGGATTGCAGGAGCAAAAATAAATCTATTTTTGAAAAACAGCACATAATATTAAAAATATTTGTTTCTACCACTATAGCATGCATTATCATCGATCCCGAGAATACAATAAGCGAAAGTGTGGAGTACAACAACACGATCTTCAACCAGTTCAGTATCGATAGAACACCGCCGGAGGCGAGGATAACCTTCAACACTGAAACACAAGGCATTGAAGTCATCGGCGTAGACAATATCGACGATAATGTGGACGTAAGCTATGAAGAGTACAACGAGAAGGGGAAATCATATAGAGTTTACGAGTTGAGAGATGACACTGGGAATACACTCGAAATAACAAAGAAATACAAAAAGCGACCCAATACGTTGGATATAGAGATACTGGAACTGACATATAACAGCGAGACAACAACACCCCAAAAGAACAACTTCCACATTGTCTCCGTCTACAAAAAAGGAAAGCTTAAGAATTTAGTACAACATTTAAAAGTTGCTAAAGGCAACATAAAAGTAAAGTATTTTCCAAAAAAAGATGAGTCGATAATAACGATAAACGGAGAACGAGAGAGACTGGTACTGATCGTGCTGAGAACGGAGAAAGGTACTTTAAGGTATAGTGTGGAGTGAGTGTATGGGATTTATTCCCAAATTAAGGAAGTAAACATTTATATACCTCAATGAAAAATGCTATCACAGAGCCGGGTAGGGTAGAGGACAATCCTGCGGGCCTTTGGAGCCAGCGACTGCGGTTCGAATCCGCGCCCGGCTATTTACAGTTTTTTCAATGCTTTTTCCGACCAGTTCGGATCCTTTAAAAGGGGACGACCCACACCGATGAGATCTGTTTTTCCCTTCTCAATGAATGAGTTGGCTTCTCGAGGATCGCGAATACCGCCTGTTACCATGATCGGTACGTCGACGGCCTTTTTGATTTCTGCTGCCTCAGCAACGAAGTAGTTCTCATTTCTTCCCGGAATATGGTATCCTCTATGACCCCCGGAGATATCGAGGAAGTCTACTCCCTCCTCTACAAGCTTTGTTGCCGCGTAGATTCCATCTTCAACGGTGAGACCTCCCTCAATACCATCGATTACACCGAGGCGGTATGCGACAGGATACGTCTTTCCTACAGCCTCACGTACAGCATTTACTATTTCCAGCGGAAGTCGGAGACGTTTTTCGCAAGATCCACCGTACTCATCCTCTCTCTTGTTGGTAAGCGGAGAGTAGAACTGGGTGAGGAGAAAACCATGGGCGCCATGCACCTCAACGAAGTCAAATCCTGCTCTCTTTACACGTATTGCAGCCTCTGCGAAAGCATCGACAATTTCTTGAATCTCTTCTTTACTGAGGCCGTGGACAACCTGTGCAAACTCGGCGAGTGATTCATTCTCAAGATGCATCGCCTTTCCTCCAGAATAGTTGATCTGGACACCGACAGGAGTATGGAGTGCGTGAGCGAGATCCGATAATCCTGAGACTAAATGATCATCGTACACACCGAGCTGACGCGGCGAGTTTTTCCCCTGTTCGTGCACATAACTGTGTTCTACGATCATCATCCCCACACCCTGTCTTTCCCGGTAGTGCTCAATGAGGGCCGGTGTAACCTCGCCTGTCTTGGTGGCTTTTTCCGTGGCCATGGGTGGCATCACAATCCTGTTCTTCAGTTTCATTCCCTTTATTTTATACTCTGATTTTATTCTTGTCATACTATCACTCTCTATTGCCGTATAAGATACTCCGCAATACCGTAGCCCGTTCTTCCGTTGTATGTATACTCAGCCAGCGTCTCGTGCAGCAGCGAGAGTTTTCCTCCCTCTCCTTCGAAAGGAAGGCACGCTTTCTTGAGTACTCGAGCTTCGACCTTATGGGATTTTCCCTCTATATCCTCGAGGGTCGTGGCGAGCGACCGGGGGCTTCCATCATCATCGAACACGGTATCAATGTCTGTGGAGACGAGAGGAATATTCTTTCCTCGATGAATGAAGCCCGCATCTACCTCTCCTTCCTCTACCACGAGTTTGGTGACATTGAGGGCTGCAGTCTCTGAGAACTGGCAGGTAAGCCATATCCACATTTTGGGAGCAGTCCACTCCCTCACACCCCATGAGTGATCCCGCTCTCCGAGGCCATTAATCTGATACTTTTTTCCATCAACGGTGAGGGTACCTGTCATGCGGCCAAACTGCTCAAAGTGTTCTGAGGCTATACGCTGCGATATTTTCTCTTTCTTCCCAGTTACGCAATTTTTATAGTCAAATATTTTGTTTAACGACTTGTAATCGAAGGAAAACGAGACGTTACGCAGAGTATCTTTCTCCAATGATCCCATCATTCCAGAGAAGGTGAGGTGCCATACTTTCTCCGGTTCGATACATTCGTATTGGAGATTTTTTACCGCCAATTCGTCGTTTTCGTACGGTTCTTCACCTTTTATTCCAATTACAGAGTTATCCGGCATGATAAAAAAGCAGAACATACTCTTTTCATCTTTGTTTGGTTTAAATCCGATCCGCATAAATGTGCAGATATCATTCTTCTTATCGTCGCAGTTGAAGTAGAAGCTCTCATTCCACTCCCTCTCCTTACCCGGTGTGTGAATTCTATCTGTGTGCATGTGATTCCTCCATCACGTGTACCACTCCTTTATTTCCATCAATAGCAATTTTTTGTCCAGTCTTAAATATTTTTGTAGCATTTTTCACGGCGGTCACCGCAGGAATACCATACTCTCTCGAGACGACCGCACCATGAGAGAGGATACCACCCGTCTCGGTGATAAGTCCATTAAGCTGGGAAAACACGCAGGTCCATCCCGGATCAGTATTTGATGTGACCAGGATTTCGGACTCTTCTACCGAAGAGAGATTGGTAATCGAATCAACAACTCGTACCCTCCCTACTGCAGTCCCAGGGCTCGCCGGCGTGCCGGTGACGATTCTCACGTCTTCTTCAATGATGATGTCGTCAAACTCTCTTTCCCCTTTCAAGAACTTTGGTGGAAGTGCACTTCGATATTTTTCAAACTCTTTCTTTCTCTGCGAAATTTTCTTGAGCGAGTCCAGCGAATCTCCTCTCGCGATATCAAATATTTCCTCTTTTGAGAGGAAGAAAATATCGTCTTCGTTGGATATAAGCCCCTTCTCAACGAATCTCCGTCCGTACTCGGTAAACAACCGTCGCCATTGATAGATAATATGATCGAGATAGAACCGCTGATTTTCTCGGAACATAAGGTATTTCTGTGCGTATTTCAGCACAATTTTAAATATTATTTTCTTGATAAATCCATACTTGAGCTTTGAAATTTCTTCAAGGACTTTTTTCTCAGTTTCGATACGTTCTTTCACCTTTCGCTTCTCGATCTCCTTGAATCTGTCCGACGTGTGTACTAGCTGTTTGAGAATTTCAATGACAAGCGTCGGATCGTCTTTCCACCGTGGAAAGTACATCTCTCTTGTGTGGGATCGATGACCATACGCCTCTAAAAATTTGGTAAACTTTTCGTTGAACCCTGCGAGAGAGAGATTAGAACTGAGTTCATTGAGAAATTCGTGAGAGGGGAGAGAATCTAGTAATTTTTTCACGGTTTTATCCGTTCGAGCGGATTGTGCAAGTGCTGCAATCGCCATGTTTGTTTGCACTGTCTTGTTGCTGGAGAGCCCCGAAATAAGTTTTGCGTAGAGCGCGCCTGATTCATCGTCCAGCCAGTCGTGGAGCCATCGTTTGAGAATAAGGTTCATCCCGATGCTGTGTGTGACTATTCCGTACCGTATGAGCTGAAAGTGTTTTATATATGCCTTTTCCATCTCTAGGAACGTCTCGTGGAGTTCTTTGCTGCTGAAGGTGGTAAGATCGAGGGAATTAAATGTTTCTATTTTCGAGAGGAAGCGTTCCGTCCATTTTTTGTATGCTTTATCCGTCCGAGAGATCATGCCGTCGGGATCGAGGAGCATTATCCTCATCTCTGCCCATATCCTTCTCAACGTCTCTGTCTTCGCGTTGGCAATGCGTTCCCGATCTTTCTTTGGGAAGTAATCGAGGAGCTCCTTTGTCCTGGAGAACCGTGGATTGAAGGTGAATATCTGTTCCAGTACCTCGGTGTTAAAATAGATATGTCCCTTATGGAGCCGTAGAAGCTCTGTGTCAACGAGTTCCTTATATCCCATAATCTCCGCCCCTTCATGATTGACGTACTCCGTAAGGTACTCACCGAGCAGGGAGAAGAAGAGTGGGGAGGTGACATCTGCCCAGTACTCATCGCCATACCCTCTTGTCCATAGAATCTCATCGTCCTTTTCCAGCGTTGTCACGGGACGGGACTGCAGGACGTATATGTTACCATTCTCAATGGACCACTCGATATCCTGCGGCGTACCGAAATGTGATTCTATTGTCTTGCCGAGCTCTGCGAGTTGACGGATTTCTTCCTCCGTGAGAGAGGGTTTCCGTTGCTTTCCGTGGTTTATCTCTCTGATGCATTTCTTCCCTTCAGAGAGAAATACACCCTTTTTCTTGTTGCTTATCTCTTTCTCTGCAATTTTCACAGAGGATCGCTCACACACGAATCGATCCGGACTCACCACACCCGACACAATCGATTCACCCAACCCCCAGCTCGACTCGATCACGATTGTAGTATCTCCTCTTGTCGGATCTGTGGTGAACATAATTCCAGAGGATCGGGCATCCACCATTTTCTGTACTACCACGGCGATACCTCCTTCAAGATGGGACACTCTGGCATTGTGTCGGTATACCAGCGCTCGTGTATTCCAGTACGACGCCCAGCATTTTCTAATATATCTAGGGACGTCCTCCGATTTGATACCGAGAAATGTATCCTGTTGACCTGCGAAAGATGCGTCCGGAAGATCCTCCGCTGTGGCGGAGGAACGGACTGCCCATCGGCCGCTTTCTTCCGCCAACATTCTCAGAATACGTTCTTTCGTTTCTTTTTCCATTTTACCTGCGAGTATAATTTCTTTGATATTTTTAGAACATAACGCTACACTTTTCTTATCATCGAATTCTGTTTTTTTCAGGATTTGAGCGATTTCCTCGTTTAGTCCGTTAGATGTAAGAAATTGTTTGTAGATGTCTACAGGAACAATAAATGCCTGCGGCACAGAGAACCCTGCGGAGGCAAGCGATGCGAGGTTGGCGGCTTTTCCGCCCAGGATAGTTGTATCGGGGTTGTCGATATCAGAAAGAGAGATAATGGCATTCATCGCATCACGTCGCACTCACGACTCTACAGTGTTGTTTATAGAAATTATAAATGTTTCGGTTCCTATTTTTTTGAATTTTCTCCTGTATTATAGATCTATCTCTTTTTCGAAGATCTCTTTCAACTCACGTACAGAATCCACCGTATAATCAGCCTGTAGTTCTCCCTTTGGATTAAGGGCAATCGTTGTTCCTACACCATCGATCATGTCGTAGCTTGTATCCCCTACAACAATGAAATTTTTGAGCGGGATCTTGTACTTCGTAGCGAGCTGTTGCACGGTATCTTTTTTTCTGTGCAGATCGACATGTCCTTTTCCTCCAACAAGAAGTCCCTTCTCATCAAAGGAGAGGGTGTTTGAGTGACATTCTGATATCCCAAGCTCATTTGCTACACATTCGGCGAGGATATCGATCCCAGAGGAGACAATGCCAATGTAAACTCCTCTCTTCCTCAAATACGCAATAAACTCTTTTATTCCGTCTATGAGTGTGTAGTCTCTTAGAACTTCCTCAATTGTTGTTTTGTGTGGGTTTTCCCATAATTCTACATCCATTGCTATCCATTTATCAAGATCGATTTTTCCCTTATCGTAGAGTGTTTTGTTTCTTTCTACCAGAGATTTATCCACGCGAAAGTGTCGGTGGAGTATCTCCCACGCCGAGTTTTCTTTGATGAGCGTGCCATCAAGATCAAAAACTACAAACCTATCCGACGACATATGCCTCTCCAACGGTCTCTCCTTCGAATCGCTTCAAATTCAGCTCGTCGATGGGCATCGATGTTTCTCCATCTACAATGAGCTCGGCTATCAGCTCTGTGACCATGGGCGCGATCATGAACCCGTGACCGGAGTATCCATTCGCCTGTATCAGCGTGTCTATCCCTTCTGTGTGGCCGAGGATGGGTTGTGCGTCCGGTGTCACGTCGTAGAGACCGGCCCACTGTCGTATCACATTCAAATTTGTAAATACTGGCACTATCCTTCCCATTACGCGAGTAAATCGCTCCATAAATCGTAGACTGCTCTTCATGTTGTACGAGGACGGTTCATCGGGATCACTGATTCCGCCGACGATCTCGCCATGACGCTGCTGACTGAAGTATATCCCTTCTTTAAATGAGATAATCATTGGGTCCAATATATGCTTGTACCGCTCAGTTGCCATAATTTCGTGTCTGTACGGTTTATTGGGCGTCTCAACATTCACCATCTTCGCGATCTCTCGAGAGTACGCTCCTGCAGCATTGACAACAATATTTGTCTTTATTTTTCCTCTGTTTGTGACCACCGACTGTATTTCATTGTCTTCTGTGATGATATCTTGTACCTCGGTGAACCTTTGTATTTCTACACCCATTTCTTCTGCGTTTCGTGCATAGCCATTTACTACACTATACGGGTACGCGTTTCCATCACTCTGACAGAAGGTAGCACCGATAATATTTTCTTCGTTGAGGTTAGGGACGATCTCCTTCGCCTCTGCAGGGGTGAGGACCCTGCTGTCTAGCCCCAGTTTGTTCTGGAGCTTCACGTTTTTCTTAAGCTCCTTGAGTTCTTCCTCATCGTTGGAGATGATTAAGTAGCCTCCTTGGTCGTACTGGATGTCAACACCGAGCTCGTCATTCATTTTTTCAAATCGTTTCACTGACTCCATGGCGAGAGTGATATTCCATTTTGAGGTAAACTGTTGCCGTATGCCGCCGCCGCATCTTCCGGAAGCACCGGAACCTACGTAGCTCTTCTCCACCAGTACCACATCGGTGAGTCCTTTTTTCGCTAGGTTGTACGCGGTGCCGCATCCTGTTACTCCCCCTCCTATGATAACTACCTCTGCGTCACTCTTCATCGGTATCACCGTACACATACGCGGGCACAGGTTTTAATGGGGGCCTGGATGTCGGTCTTTCTATCTCATCCGTTTCTTTGTCCAGTTTCCTCGCGAGCATTTTCTCAACAATTTTTAGACAGGTTCTCCCCTGGCAGGGACCTGTACCGATTCGTAGATGTCTCTTTAACTCTTCCATGTTTGTGTACCCCTCATCAATGGCGTCGAGAATCTCCTCCTCCGTCACATCCTCGCATCTGCAGACAATCTTCATTCTACCACCTCGATGTTTCTCACGATCATTCCGAGGTCTTTTTCTACCTCTATTGTAACTGCGTACGTTTTGTTTTCTCCTTCCCTCACGTTCACTACTGTAGCATCACCGACAGCCTCCCCTCTTCTGTTCAGTGCCTTTACCGTGTCGCCTTCCTCCGGTACCGGTAAAAACTCGTAGGGAAGCGTTACTCGTGCCGTATCTCCAGACAGATCCACGACGAAGATGGCAAGCCCGGGACAGATGGTGATGCACGTGCCGCATCCCGTACATACTTCATACTCTACTTCAGGAAGATCCGTGATTGTTCTCATAGATATGGCATCAAAGGGACAGGCATCAACACAGGGATTACAGGGGATATGTTCAACACACTCGATTATCACGATAGGACCTTTCTCCAGTCTTTTCTTGGGCGGTAGATCCAGATCTTCCTGTGTGAGTACACCATCTTCTTTATAGCTCATTCACACACCTCGAAAAGTTTTTTCTTTCCTTTTCGCGGCATTTCTCCAAATGGCCCCTGTCGCAGTTGATTTAACTCTTCAATCAGTTGCTCTCTCCGCTTCCTAGCCCTTTTATTTTCTTGGAGGTACAGCACAGCAGATAATCCTGCAATTCTTCCTTCGATCATGGCGGTGGATGCCTCACCGATACCGGAACAGTCTCCGGCTATGTACGCACCTTCTACTTCTGTCTCCAAGTATTCGTTGTGCGGAACGACATTTCCTCCGAGCTCAGGAATATACCGTGTGGAGCACCCCGCCTGTCTCAACAATTCGATAGAAGGGGACAGTCCCACTGCAAGACAGATCACGTCTACATTAATTTCTTTCTCCGTTCCTTCTACTGGGTTCCATTCCTCGTCTAGTTCTACAATAGTGGCTTTTTCAAGTGTCTCTTCTCCTTCCGCTTTGAGTATCGAATGTCTTGTGAGTATGGGGACACCGCATCGTCTGAGCTTCGCTGCGTGGACGTTGTATCCTCCTATTTCTGGGAGCGCCTCCACCACAGCAACCACATCAACGCCTGCCTGGAGAAGCTGGTAGCTCACGATCAGTCCTACATTTCCCGCTCCTACCATGAGCACCCTGTCTCCCGGTTTTACCCCATAGACGTTCATCAGTGTCTGAACAGCACCCGCACCGTAGATCCCCGGTAGATCGTTGTTCTCAAATACCAGCGTGTTCTCAGTAGCTCCTGTAGACACAATGAACGTATCCGTGCGGAGTTTTACTAATGCTTCGTTGTCTTTTACTGCAGCGAGCGTATGCCCATGGTTATCGTAGTGGCCTATCACACTCGTGGTGAGGAGTGATGTAATGTTCTCGTTCTCTGATACCTGTTGAGCGAGTTCCTCCGCAATGGTAATTCCTCTCGTACTCGCTTTCTCCTCCCCGGATCCGAAAAATTTATGTGTCTGTTTTACCAGCTGTCCTCCCAACGTGTAGTTTTCGTCCATCAGGACGACTTTATTATATTTAGCAGCTTCCAGCGCAGCTGAGAGTCCTGCAGGTCCTCCTCCAATAACTGCTACTTCTGTCTCCATCTCTCTCGTTGTTCCCTTTGTCTTCCTCGGGGTTTTCAACGATCCAAGTCCTTCTTGCATCTCAACGGTCATTCCCTCTTCCACGCGGGTCATACACGTTTTGATGTTGGGGATGCCGTTCACCGTCATTAGGCAGGAGGCACACTTTCCAATGGCGCAGTAAAATCCCCGAGGTCTCAGACGGTTACTGCTCTTCGATAGTACCTTTTCCTCTGAGGCATGAAGTCCTGCAGCGATCGTCTCATTGTCGTACGCTCGTATCTTCTTGCTGTCGTATATGAACTCTATTTCTTTCTTTCTCTTCTCGGTGAAATTCAGTATGGGATGCTTCGTGAATCTCATTGCTACACCAGTACATACTGGTTCTGTTGATTTAAAAATTTATCTTCGATCAAAACGAAAATTTTATATAATCGTGTTTAATACGCATTTTATGTCGAAAAATCAGTATTTAGAAAAAGATCACGGTGAGGGATTTTTCGAGATAGATAATTACAGTCTCTTCTATCGTCGATTTGGTTACGGAGACGAAGTGTTACTGGGACTTCATGGCGGTCCTGGAATGCCCCATGATTACCTCCTGCCTTTGGCAGACCACGCATCAGATGATCTCACTGTGTACCTGTACGATCAGTTTGGAGTAGGGAGATCAGATCGTCCTAGCCCTGGAGATTTTGATAGATACACTGTCGATCACTATCGGGAGGAAGTTGAGAAGGTAAGGAAGGCAATTGGGAAAAGTAAGATTCACATTTACGGTCAATCGTGGGGAGGCATGCTGGCACTCGAGTATGTTCTCGCCTATCAGGAACATGTAAAAAGTTTAATACTCGCCAATACTCTTGCTGATACAAAAACTGCTTATGAATCTATGCGAAATATGATAAACGAGTTGTCAGCGGAGGATCGTAAAAAAATAGAACATTACGAGGCTAGAAGAGCATTCGATTCCCCAGAATACGAAAATGTGTTGATGAAGATTTATAAAAAACATGTCTGTCGTGCGGACCCCTTTCCTCGGGAAGTGAGTTATACACTTGAGAACACAAATTTAGATGTCTATGGGCTAATGTGGGGCCCAAATGAGTATGTATTAATGGATACTGCGAGACTTCGCGGATGGGATGTGCGCGATCGATTACATGAAATAACAGTTCCCACGCTTGTACTAACTGGGAGGTACGATGAAATAGCACCTGAGATTGCGAAGGATATTGCAGAGAGGATCCCCAATGCCAAGTTGTATGAGTTCACCAACAGTAGTCATATGTCACTCTGGGACGAACCAAAAGAACATTATCGTGTTGTTGATAGATTCTTAAGGAACTATATAGACTAACTGAACAATCCAAAAATAAAAAAAGGTAGAAGGGGCAAAAAAGCCCTCCTGAAATCTATTTTACTCTTTGACTTTCAATCCTCGTGCCTTTGTCGCTGTTTCGAATTCTTCTATCACTTCTTTCCCTGGAGCCTTTGTCAGCAAACTTACAATGATGATTGCGAGTCCAGCGAACACAAAGCCGGGCACCAGTTCGTAGATATATCCGATATCATAGAAGATCCATAGTCCAACAGTGGCCATTCCAGTGATCACACCGGCGTAGGCTCCCCATTTTGTCAGTCGCTTCCAGTAGAGTGCAGCGATCATGAGCGGTCCAAAGGACGAACCGATTCCTGCCCACCCACCGAGGATCACACTGAAGACGACACCTTCTGGTTGTGCCATTGCCATTGCAATAGCTACCATAAAGACAACTAATCCTCTGGAGATCCAAAGAATCTCTCTATCACTCGCATCGGGGTGGATGAACCGTTTGTAGATATTGTACGAGATACAGTTCGTTGCAACGAGGAACTTCGAGTCGCTGGTACTCATCATTCCTGCCATGGCGCCGGCCACCATGATTCCGACTACCCATGAAGGAAGGAGTTCTTCAGCGAGCAACGGCATTACCTGATCTGTTACTTCAATTGCACCAAGATGCGAGCCGGCTGCCCATCCGAGGAATATTGCTCCATAAGTGGCGAGCGTTACCCATATCATCCCGATGAGTGTGGATCTGCGAAGGTTTTCCGGCTTGTCAATGCTCATGTATCGTACGTTAATATGCGGTTGTCCCGGATATCCAAGACCGATACCGACTGTTCCACCCATAAGGGCCAACAACGCTTTCGCGCCAACAGAGTCTCCGAATACACCTAACGGTGCACCGGAGGCGGCGTGAAGATCTGTAAATGCGGTGCCCAGACTGCTTATTCCAAGGAATCCTACAATTGGGAGCAGTACCACAGTGAGCCCCATGACCATCGCCTGCAATGCGTCTGTGAAAGAAACTGCAATGAAACCTCCTAACACGGTGTACATAAGGACAACAATTCCACCGATAATTACTCCTGTGGTGAAAGGAATGTCGAATGTAGCATCTAGTACTTTGCCGGAGCCAATAAACTCACCAGAAGTAGCAATTGCAAAGAATATCACCATGCTTATCGAACCGATAATTTTTATTATACCGAGGTTATCTCTGACTCGCTGTTCTAAAAAGTCTAAGACAGTCATACTTTCCAGCATCCCACTGTAACGGCGCAGTCTTTTGGAAAGAACGAACCAGTTGAATCCTGTTCCAACAATAATACCAACACCGATCCACAAGGCTGAGAGTCCCATAAGATACGCAGTTGCGGGCAATCCTACCAATAGCCACATACTCATGTCAGATGCCTGTGCACTGAGACCGACGATCCAGTCCTTCATTTTTCGTCCGCCGAGGGCAAAGTCTTCGAAGGTTTTGGTGAGAAAGTAGCCAAATATTCCAATGCCAAAGACAGCGATCAGGTAGATAACAAAAGTAATAATTGCGCTTGTTGATGCCATTATTTCTCACCTCCTTCTCCCATCACGTGCAATGTTTGTTTTTTCCCTGTATAGTAAAAGTACCACACAGTTACAACAATTGTAAGAATAGGTGGTCCCCAAAGAGCTAGGTTCTCTACTAAAGTTAAACTTGCCATTTTTTAACCTCCTTTTCTCTTTTTAGAAGTTTTTATCCGTTAGATCCTCCTTTTGGTCACTGAACCTAACGTAAAAATACTCTGAACCATTATTTATATAGTATGCCCCTATTATAATAGCAAATTATCATATAAGCGGTTACCTAAAACAGACAAGTTGTTTATTTTTCTTTTACTGTTGGGGACTTGTTTATATATGCTCTTACTAAATTTTCAGCAGAAAAATAATCCTTTATAAACATATACGGAAATTGTTCCCCATCGAACACGATCTGCACGATTTCTTGTGGAGATTTTCCTTCATTATAGAGTGCTATGATCCGATCGCCGAGTTCCTCTAAGTATGTGATCTTCTTATTTAGGATGGCAGGGTCGTGGAAAACCGCTCCATGGCCCGGGAATATCATCTTCGGATTTAGTGCTCTTAACCTTTTCAGTGATTCAATTGCTTTATAGATCTCAACTTCTCGTGATACCTCGCGAGCCTCGCCGTGGAGTACGAGATCCCCTGAGAATGCCAGTTTTTTATGAGATTCGAAAAGCGTGATGTGATCGCTGGCATGTCCCGGCGTATCGATCACATGGAAGGTGTGGTTTTCTGTTTCTATCGTATTAGGAGGATTTCTTGATGAAAACTTTTTCGGTCTTCCAAAGAGGATTTTCTCGAGTGTTGTGAACTCTTGCTCTCTCGCAGGGAGAAAGATGTTACAGTGGAAATATTCTTGTAGAAGGCCGTTACCGCCTATGTGATCAATATGGCCATGTGTGTTTACAATGCTAGTTATCTTTCTTTTTTGCACCTGGTTGAGTGCTTTCTTTGCTCCTCGGGGAAATCCAGTATCTATGAGAAGATCATCAACGAGATACACGTTTGTTGGGAGCATGAAATATGGGAGTGTTATTTTTGTGATATCGTCAATCTGTTCGATCATGAACTTATTTCTTGTGAGATCTTTTTATTTTTTTCTCAATCAAGTTTATCATACTTTCTTAGTAGTTTCAACGAGCTGATGGTGTTGGGAATGTTCTATCGTTCTCCATTGACGCTTTCGGAGAATGTTATCTCCTCTAACTTCCTTTGCAGCTTCTCGAGAGATTTTTCTATGAGAGCTTCTTTGTAAGAAAGTGTAGAGCTTTCCAGTGTTTCAATGTACCAGTTGAGAAACGCTGGTTCTTTCTCTTTTTCTATAATTTTTTGAGCTTTTTTCTCTATATTTTTTATCTGAGTGTTCTCTCCAAGACGTGAGAAGAGTGAGGCACCAAGGACAGTGGTGAGTTCGTAGCCAAACAGTTCGTCGTTTTTTCTGTTTTGTGCAAGGAATTGAGCTGCCCTTCTAGCTTCTTTTTGATGTCTCATCTCCAGCACGTCGAGTGCAATCTGGGCAGTCAGTCACATATCAGATTTTAGATCGGGGGGTATCCCATGGTGGAGGAGCATACTGCAAAATTTCTGGGCCCTCACCCCATCGTCCATTATTTTTCTGATTGTTTATAAAATATTTTACCATTCTTTTCCCGATTTGGAATTCAACAGATCCAGTTCGTCCAACCTAGTGAACTGAACGGATGTTTCACTTAACCCAGACACATTTCCCTTCTCGAAAGTATAGGGAAACCCACCGTCCTTGTTTTGTTTCTCTGACAGCATTTGGAGAGGAATATCATCGTTCCTTTTTCCATAAAAAAGATAAACCACCCTATATACATCCAATGTCATTCCATTATTTTTGATATGATTCAATATCTTTTCTAGATCCATATTCAATCGCCCCCTATAAATTTCTTGTACTTCTCCAGATTGCCTTTCCACCTTTTCTGTTCAATGGGCCATTCGTGTTTCGGATTCCGCGGCTTGCATATAATTTCCTCCACTACCAGTCCGTCTTCTTTGAAAAGATCCACAGAGTTCGATGCGCGAATGACACACGCAGTGTCGAGTCCCACAAAGGAGCCAGCACATGCAATCACCCGTTCACCTTTCGTTAATACTCCCTGATCTGTTGCCATTAATACGCTGAGTATGCACACACCGATACCTGACGCAATACAGGACAGAATCGCCCTGATGATTTTTTCAGTGGTCATATCACGGAAAGGGGCGTTAATATTGTGGAATGGATCCGTGCCCCTCACAAGGGTACAGTGCGTGTTCAGTCGATCAAAGATCGCTTCATCGGTGATACCGACAGTGAGATCTCCTCTCCCTGTGTTTTCTACTCGATTCCCCAATGCAGAAGTGACAACGATAATATCAAACTCTTTGAGTACTTCAATTGCTTTTAAGCCACTGAGTCCCGTTTCGGATGCCACCACTACTTTTTTAATACCCATTTCCGACGCACGTGTTTTTGAGAGTTCCAGTACTTTCTTCGTATTCTCTTCTCCACAGAAATCAAAATAATAGATAGATTTTTTTATACCAGTAGTCATGGTATCGTTTCTCCTTCCTATATCTTTATTAGACAAAGAATCTTTATATAGATGATCTATGGGAGAAAAAAAGTAAAATTAAGAGAAGTTCTTATCACTCGGTCCAAAGGGACAGCTGGGATCGGCCTCTAACCAGTCTCCGTTCAGGACGTAGGCAGTATATCGACAGCCGCCGCACAGTGAGTTGTAGGAACATCTTCCGCACGCCCCTTTTAGTTCATCTCTTTGGCGTATATAGTTGAGGAGTTTGTTGTGGACCCAGAGATCCTCCAGATCTTCTTGGAGTAGATTTCCCAGAGGGATAGGTGCAGGTACACAGGGAAGTAAATCACCACTCGCTGTGAGGCCAGCGTAGGTGATCCCAGCAGAACATCCTCCAAACCAAGGGGCGTACTTCTTTACGAGCTTGGAGATACTGTCACCGAATTTTTCCGTCCACATTTTGCTGTACCCCGACAGCGCTTCGCTGACAGTGAAGACTCTGCCATTCGATCTTTCATAGCCCATTCTTCCGTAGTACGTCATACCCCGTGCGTAGCACTGGATTCCCTCTCCATTGATCGCACTCTGATAAAATTTTTCGTAAATACACTCCAATGCTTTAATTTTCTGTTCTGTTGTGACATCAAGCTCAGGAATATCCTTTCCTCTTCCTGCGGGAATGAGTCTGTTTAGGTAGAACCTTTCCACCCCGAGTTCCTCTGCTAGAGTAATCGTCTCGGAGAGTCCGTTTGCATTTTGGGAATGAAGTGTCATTGTAGCACATATCTCATCGAATTCTTCTTCCACACAGTTTTTAATGCCTTGAATCGTCGCATCAAAACAGTTGGGACTGTTTTTGAGGAATTCGTGGGTTTCTGCATTACATCCGTCAAGTCCAATTTCAACACGTGTGATTCCAGACTCCTTCAGTTGTTGAACGACACCCTTTGTCATTAACGTTCCGTTGGAGGCGATTGTACAGAGAAGGCCCTTCTCATTCGCGTATGCGATGATATCGAAAATATCAGGTTGAACGAGCGGCTCACCACCCGAGAATGTGAGAATGGAGACTCCTGCATCAGATATTTTATCGACAATCTCAAATCGCTGTCCTGTGGTGAGCTCTTCCTCCCCATCTTCCCCCGCGTCTTGATGACAGTGGAGACAGTTGAGATTGCAGTGGTTAGTGTAGTTCCACACGATTACCGTCGGAACAGCGGTGGGTTGTGGTATTCGTATTCCAAAGTGGTGGATACCTCTCACTACGTTGAGCATGCTTTTTCTCACAAGTGTGTCGCTCAGTAGTGCCTTCACACGGGATTTTTCAATATTAGTTTTATTGAAAAGGTACTTGATAAATGGGAGAGAAAGTGTATATAATGCCGAACAGCCCATACAGTTCGGCCTTTTTTCAGAGATGTACGCGTCAAATACCGAGTACAACCGAGAATTTCCACATTTTTCACATGTTTCACTGAGTTTTCGTGCGAGAAGCTTCCAGAAGGGATCAAGCGGTAGTTTTTCTTTAGGCATGTATTCTGTTGTTTTCATTTCTTTAAAAATGTTACTTTAACCATATAATTCCGCAGATACCTCTTTTCTATATTTTTCATCGGAGAGGTAGCTTAAATTAAGTTTTTAAATTTCCCTGAGATACTGTCAACATGACAAAAAAGTTGTATATGACGGATCCATACAGAAAAGAATTTGAAGCGAAAGTTATTTCCTCTAATGAAGATGAAGTTATTCTTGATCAAACCTGTTTTTATCCTCTATCTGGAGGGCAACCAGCGGATCGTGGGTACCTCAACGGAAAAAAAGTCCTCGATGCGTACAAAGATGGTGAGGACATTGTCCATGTGGTGGAAGGCAACATCGAGGAAACGAAGGTGAAAGGGACAATAGACTGGCAGCGGCGATTCGAACACATGCAGCAGCATACTGGCCAACATATACTCTCCCGGAGTTTCATAGAG
This sequence comes from uncultured Thermococci archaeon, assembly GCA_964595645.1. GTDB lineage: Archaea > Methanobacteriota_B > Thermococci > Methanofastidiosales > B48-G16 > JAYEIH01. The sequence continues at coordinate 72,728 of CAZQQT010000011.1, read as the reverse complement.
TTATTTGGCGAAAACGCACGTTCTACATCTCTCCACATTGGTGAATCTCACAATACAATAGATGTTGTCGGCGAGTATACAGCAGAAGATATAGAACGAGTAGAAAATCTCTCAAACACGGTAGTCTTCGAAAATAGAAAGGTACACACATATACTGCTCCTCGAGATGACATTGCAGAAAGACTGAGAAAGGTACCGGAAGGCATAGCGCAGCTGAGAGTCGTGGAGATAGACAACTTCGATCTCACCGCTTGTGGTGGTACGCATCTCCACACAACCGGTGAAACAGGCATCATAAAGATCACCAATTTCAGAAAAAAGGGTGAGTTTACACGGGTAGAATTTGTCTGCGGATGGAGAGCACTGAGGGATTACAGCAATAGACTCCACACATTCAAAGAAGCCGTGAACCTCCTTAACTCCACAGCAATCGCAGAGGAAATTAAAAAAATACTGGAGGAGAGGGAATCACTGAAGAAAGAACTGCGGGAGAAAGAAGAAAAGCTGACAACGTACGAAATTCCAGAAATCATACAAAATGCAGAGAAAGTAGGAGATTATAAACTAATAATGGAAATATACGAAGATAGGGATATAGAAAATCTTATAAAAAAGTTCGATCGAGAGAATCTTATTGTGTTCCTTGCCGATAGGAAGACAAATATGGTGGCTGGATTTTCAAAAGTAGAAACCATTGATATTGGGGAGGTCATGAAAAAAATTGGAGGCTTTTTAGAAGGTGGGGGCGGAGGAAGTGAACATATGGGGAAAGCTGGCGGAACAAACCCAGATGGCATTGATAAAGCTTTCAGATTTATAAAGGAAAAAATGAAAGAAATAGATAATTAAACTTTTTTTCCACAGTTGGGGCACTCTTCAGCTCCTTCCTTTAGTTTAAATCCACAGTACTCACAGTATTTCTCTTCTTTTCCTTTCCTTTTAAGTAGATACAGCGCTGCAATACTCCCTACGACAATCAATACGATCAACGCCCCTACAATAAGCAGTGTTCTGTCTTTCCCAAACCCAAGGTACTCCAGTTCATCATCTATACCGCTTGGTTTTTCTACCCTCACCTGTTTTATCTCCATATGCTCGAAATGATCGATCTTTGTCGGTTCTTGCAGAAACGGTAGGTCGATGAAGGGTATTTTTTTTATTTTCTCTATATCTTCAAACTCTATATAGAGTTTTCTCCCGTCAAACGCAACATACGTGATTCCTGCGTCTTTTAGGGACTTTATATCTTTTGTAGCAAGATCAAGATTTCCCTTTATATAAAGTTTTTCTTTTACTTCCCCAGCAACTTCTATGGTGGATTGGGATTCATATTTTACGGCAATGTCTGATTTTACATTATTATTGATTTCTGCATCGATTTTCCCTTTGTTCAGCCGTACATTCACACCCATCTCTCTTGCTTTTCTGTAGTAGCTGTCGAAGTCTTGGAATTCCATCTCCACATCTCCTTGGATAGTGTCTTTACAGTCTACTTTCACTTTTGAACTCCATACAGCCCCACTCTCTTTTATCGCTTCGAGACGAGTAATATATTCTTCATACGACGTTTCTCCCTCCGTGTACTGCTCGATGTATGTGGCAATCTTCTTTGGGGCCTCGGATTCCAGTGTGAGATCCGTTGTCAGAGTATAATACTTCCCTTCTTTCCCCATTTCAATCAATCCATCGTGCAGTATTGCAAGAAGATCTCCATATCCTTCGAGATCCTCTTTTTTCATCGTTACCGATGCATCAAATGATATTCCATTATTTGTGTATGCAAACTCGTGGATGGTCACATCGAGATTGTACTGGGATTTAAGTACTGTTTCAAGCATCGAGACTGTCATTAATTCTAACCCAGGAACTTTCGCTGCTACCGTCCCCGTTGTATCGATGATAAGAGTATTATTTTCTTTTTTTATTGTTGCTGTTAGGTTTTTTATGTCTACACTATCTTCATACAAAAAAGTCGCATCTACCTTAATATTAATCTGTTTTGAAATATTTGATTCAATACTCAGTTCTTTTAATTCCTTTATTTCTTTGGATACTGTAACGTTTGCGTTTAAAAAGTTTTTTTTCTCCGTTGTGAGGAACTCTGCATCGATCATGGTTGTGGGCATTGTTCCTCCTATCACATTTTTTAAATCAACATTGGAGACAACATACACGTACGAGTCATCGCTACAGATGTAGAACACACCCCGCTGATTGTATTTTGTGATATCTATCCCCAGATCGTAGGCTCCATCAATATACCCCTTTCCAGTTTCGACGTCGAGAACAAACGTGAGATCGTGCTGTTTATCCATCGTGATTTCCACGATCTGTTTCCCATTGGTCGTATAAAGCTCTTTTTTTTCTATACTTCCTACAGAAAGAATAAGAAAGCATATAAGTACAATAGTTATCTTTTTCATCTTTTCACCTATCCTTAGTTTTCCCTCGTTGCTTAAAAACTTTTCCACTGCAAAATTACACCATGTAGCGAACGTAGAAAGCGTTGTTTCGGAAGTTGCAAACCTTTTTAAGTATCATCCGGTATATCTGGTAAGGTGATCTGATGGAGAAAAAGAAGATTATAATAGTTGGAGCACTGGGAATGGACTTCCACCTTTTCAATCGAAAATTTCGAGACAATGAAGACTACGAAGTGGTAGCCTTTACCTACGCTGTGGAACAGAATGTGGGTACAACCTCGGATGAAGCACGGCGGTATCCGCCAGTTCTCGCTGGAGATATGTATCCCAAAGGCATCCCCATGTATCCAGAGCCGATGCTTGAAGAGCTAATCAAGAAGCACAACGTGGATCTCGTATATATTGCATATTCTGATCTTTCTGCACAACATGTGGTGTACGTAGGTCAGAGGGCACAGTCAGCAGGGGCAGAGTACGTGCTTCCGGATCCCGATGATACAATGATAGAGACCGATGTTCCCATCACCTCTGTCACGGCTGTAAGAACAGGCTGCGGGAAGAGCCAAGTTTCTACAAAAATCGTTGATATATTGAAAGAGAGAGGATTGGATGTTATCTCGATCAGAGAGCCCATGCCATACGGTGATCTCAGTAAACAGATCTCCATGAGATTTGCCGAGAAAGAAGATCTTGTTAGACATAACTGTACCGTAGAAGAAAGAGAAGAGTATGAACAGTATATAGAGAAAGGACACGTGATATACTCCGGTGTTGACTACGAAAAAATTTTGGAAGATGCGAAGAAGGAGAATCCAGATGTCATCCATTTTGACGGCGGAAACAATGAGATCCCGTTCTACATTCCTGATCTCTACATTACTCTCGTCGATCCTCTACGAGTAGGGCATGAAACACGGTACTATCCAGGCCAGATAAACCTGCGGCGGGCGGACATTGTCGTCATGAACAAGATGAACTCGGCAAAAAAGAAGGACGTTGAAACATTGGAGAAGACTGTACAAGAGATGAACCCAAGCGCTGAGATTGTCTACTCAAATTCCGTGGTGGAAGTGGATAATCCAGAGATAATCGAAGGAAAAAAAGTGCTCGTCGTTGACGATGGACCGACAATCACTCACGGTGAGATGCCCTTCGGTGCGGGCTACGTTGCTGCCGAGAAGTATGGCGCCGAACCGGTCGATCCACGACCCTTCTTGAAAGGGACAATGAAAGGCGTCTTTGAGGAGTTCCCGCATATAGGAAACGTGCTTCCGGCAATGGGATACAATGAGCAGCAGCTCAGGGATCTTGAGGATACGGTCAACAGTGTCAAGTGCGATGCCATACTTTACGGTACCCCTATGGATATGAAGAATCTCATTACTATGAATAAGGCGGCGGAGCGGGCACGATACCGGATCGAGGAAATTAAAGAGAAAGGACCGAGTTTTGATACGATACTCGATAAATTTATCGAAGAACACGATCTTTAACAAGCGCAACCTTTTTAAATTTTCTTATTTTTACATACTTTAGATGGGCTCGTAGCTTAGATTGGTCAGAGCGCCTGGCTGATAACCAGGAGGCCTCGAGTTCAAATCTCGACGGGCCCACTCTTCTTCTTTTCGATTTCTTACAAAAGATTGGCAGGGATAAAAAAACCTTCCATTTCAAGTATTTGGAAATATTTGTCATGATAAATAGAAAAACTTTTAAATCCCTCTATCCCTATTAACTAAGGAGTTGTAAGTATGAAGGGAAGTGGGAGGATACAGATTACAGCGTTGCTTGTTGTAGTGATACTTTTAGTTGCTGTTCTACCGGTCTATTCCTTTGATAGACCAGCAAAGTATATTGATGAAATGAGTGGCGAATGTATTGGCACTGAGACATTCACCATCACTGCGAATGATATGGATCATGCTGTTCTCACGGTGAAAGGTGAAGCTACAGAGAGGTACGAAGAACGCATCCTTACACAGGAAACTGTGGAGAGCTGTAGAGGGGGAACACCCACTCAAACATTTACCTGCAAGGGAGAGGTAACAAAGATAGAAGTGTACGTACGGGTACCAAGACCATTACGACTATCCTCGTCCCTCAGCGGAGATCCAATACCTGTTCCCATCACACCGATTCCCAAGCCACCTTCTGACTCTACAGTATCCCTCTCAATAAAAAGCGACACCACACTCTACCACGATCAGGTAACAGTTCCCGCGGGAACGACGAAATGGCTTTCTTTCGCAGTCCCAAACCTCAAACTGAACGGAACCTACACCCTGGAACTCCGGGGAGTGCAGTGGTACTACGGCTCAGGCTATGCCAATGGCCGTGCCGGTTTCGATCCCGACAAAGATTTCTGTTTCAGGATCTACTACAGGAAAAAGACAACACTGTACCCGACGGAGGTACGATACAGTACGGATCGAACGAACTCCTCCGAAACCGTTGCAGCAAACCTCCAGAACGGCAAGGCAACCATAAAAATCCCAAAAGAAAAAATAAACGGTGCCACGGAGCTCACGTTGAGCACCGTGGAAGGAACAAAAATCTCATGGAGTTTACAGTCGTTCCACACGGTCCCCGAGACGCCGGCGCGACTATCACTACCGGTTGTACGTGTAGAAGATGAAACCACAACATTCCAAGTTCGATACACCGATCGCAACAACGATCCACCATCCAGTGCAAAGGTCTATCTCAACAATGTAGCCTACGATCTTGTTTGTGAGGATGACGATGAGTACCAGTGGAACGGCGCGCTGTACAGCATCACACTTCCCTACGAGGAATGCGAGTACTACTTCCTGTTCAAGAACGGCAAGGAGCCCATCCGCATGCCGGAGGAAGGATCTCTTACCGTAGGCGCCTTGGAAAAAAAGATGAGTGAGTGGCAGGCAAACGTGACGGAGGAGTCACAGCTCATCGATGAGGAGTTAGAAAGAATCGATCAGTACTACCTTCCAAGACAAGAAAGATCCAGCGATTCTCGCCGACCTTCTGGACACGAAGATAGATCTCGTGAAGAAATCGGCGTGGAACCACCGGTACATGAATGAGATTCGTGGGTTCGCCTCGCAGCGAGAGGCAGTACAGCAGTTCGAGCATCTTAGCAACACAGAACTAGACGAAGCCTTTACCACGATAGAGAACGAGTTCCCAGAGGAGGTGAAGATACTCCTCAGCGACTACGGCCTTGCTGATAGCGAGATAGAACAGCTCAGGACCGATATTTTGAACAATAAATCAATAATAAAGGAGAAACGTATCCTCCAAAACTTCGTAGACCTCAAAAATGTCTACAGCGATCTAGGCCTCCTCCAGATCGACTCTGTGATGTTTACCTTCGGCATCTACACGCGGGAAAGCGAGTTTGGCAGGACGACGGGCACAGAGATTACCACGGTCCAGGAGAACCTCAAGAGCTCATGGCAGAACATCGATATCCAGAACCCCAGTCGTACAGAGATAGAGAATATCCTCAACAACGCAAGTTACCTGGTAGAGCATGGGCACATCGAGTACAAGGACGATTTCTACGCTGCCTTGGTCTACCTCTACCTCTCCATCGCAGGAGATGACGCATTCACGCAGAAGCTGTACAACAACAGTATGAAGTGGACCGCATCCCAAGCTACGGAAGAGGATCCCACCTGGCAGGACACATTTAACTACGCGTGGACCGTCAGGTACCAGACGCTCAACGACATCCAACCGGAAATTGTGATAGAACCGGAGGATCCGGACAAGGACCTGATTATAGGACCGGTCCCCTACCTCCCATTGAAATCCGCAGGATTTAGAGACTCCCCCTGCCTCATGTGGCACCGCCTCCCGAAGGCAAAGAACTCGCTCTTGGCGCCGACACCTGCTACTGCGGCGATGGAGAGTGCGATGGTTATAGAGGCGAGGGGTGTCACGACTGCCCCGAAGACTGTGGGGACTGCGATGATCCAGATCCCTACTGCGGTGATGGGTCATGTAACGGGAACGAGGACTGTGGGGAGTGTCCCCCGACGCCTACTACAACACCAGCACCAACGAGTACCCCAAGTCCGACCACGATACCGCCGGATGAATGTGGATGTAAGAATGACCCTGAGGTGAGAAAATTGATGGAGGATATAGATACACAAAAGTACCTTATCGATGCAGAAGAAGAGTTCATTAGTAAACATATGGAAGAATACGAGAATAAAAAAAAGAAATACGAAAAAGACGCTAAGAAATGGGCAGGAAATTTTAATAAGAATTTTTCGCCCGATAACGTTGAGTGGTGGATCTCGACACTAGCTGGACCTGTACTATCCGCAATAAAGAAACTTGGTGGTGCAGAAGTGGATCCAAAAGAGATTCTACAGGACACTTTATTGACAAAATTTCTTACTTTGGATGCTTATGCAACATTATATGCATATAACAAAATAAAAGCGAACGGTATAGAAATACAAATAAATAAACATATAAAGCTTCTTCATTATCATGGCGATCTTGCTGAAAAATACACAAAAGAACTACTAGAAACGTGTTCATGTGCCTTGAAAGTAGGAGGGTCATAATGGAATCCAAAAAGAGGATTCATATAACAATTTTGAGTGGAATCCTTATATTTATCTTTTTATATTCACTTTTGTTTCAGAAAGGAATTGCAGTTCCAATTTCTATAGCGGAATTATATTTTGTGCTGACAGTTAAATACAAACGTATCAAAACACCAAAAAGATCTTTTTTTTTAGTTCTTTTCCTCCCAATAAGTTTTCTAATCCTAGAAATTTTGAACATTGATATTATTTATGTTTTAGTCTTCATGTTGAGTTTGTTGGCGATATTCATCATTTTAATTTCATATAAAAAATATATTTAACGCAGATTAAAAAACAAAAGACTTATAGAAAAAACGATCATAAAAAAGAAATAGAAGAGAGATGAGATAATCAACAGCCTCTATGTATAACTCCATGGAATCCGAAGGCAACGATGACTTCTGACCTGTCCCGAGGACTACGAAGAAAGTGACGACTCGACACCCTCCCAGACGCCGACACCAACAACGACACCGAGTCCGGAGCCGGAACAGGATTCAGATGGTGATGGTGTGCCAGATCACAAGGACAACTGTCCCAACAACCCCAACGCGAATCAGTGGGACAAAGATAACGATGGAGTCGGAAATAAATGCGATACCTGCCCACATCTGAACGGAAGCACTGGAGAGATAGGCAACGGATGTCCGTGTGATCGTGAAAGGTTAGAAGAATGCAGGAAAAGAGCTACAGCTATGAGAGATGAGGCAAAGAGATTGAGGAGTTTAGCTGACACGTATGATACTGCAGAGACTAGAAGTCAGTTAATAGCATTAGGTGCAGGTGTTGGTGGATTCATAGGAACTTGCATTTGTCCTGGTCCTGGTACTGCGGCAGGAGCATTAGGTCTTACTTCATTAATTGGATATATAACATATGAACAAGGTGAGTCAGAGGATGAATGCATTGAACGAGCAGAGGCCCTCGAGAATAATGTAGAACGCCTGCAAGGCCTGGCAAGTGTATGGGAACGAGGGTGCAGCAAATGATTGATAAGAACAGCAAGGTCTACCAGACCTACAGAGACTGGTACTGCGAGGACGGCGAGTGCGAGTACACCGGGGAAGAGAGGGTGACGGAGGAGCAGATTATTCGATTGAACTTTGAGATCGATAAGTTACAAGTGTGGATAGAAGAGCATTGCAGCTGTATACTAAACTAGGTGATTAACGATGAGATTTAAAAGAACACGAAGAAGAATTTTTTTATTCTTTTTTTCTATATTTTTAATGAGTTTTGCCATATTCTGGAGTTGGAAAATCGGCGATGTTGATTGGAGCACAGAAGAGATGCTTTTTCCTATTCTTTCGGGAGGATGGTTTCTGGCAGTTATTCTGGGACAGGATGAAATATCCAATATGGAGTTTTATGAACATACCCTTTTAGGATGTGGACTCTTATTTTACAGCTTAGGCGAAGTCTGTGCAAAGATGGGATACCTCAGTGAAGTTTACGTAAGATATATCAAATTGATCGGAGTAATACTCGTATGTCTCGTACTGCTAATGGCTTTTATAGGGACACCAGTTCTAATGTGGATTAAGAATAGGAAATATAACGAGGATCGCGACAATGAGCACTAAGACACAGTATGGCAATGTCTACCAAATGTACAGAGAGTACTACGGTGTGGCCGGTGAGTGTGAGTACAGTGAAGGATGCAATCCGCTGGTAGCAAAGCAACTTAGAGAAAAAGCGAATGAGTACTGGGAAGAGGTTCAAGAATTGGGAGAAAAAATTGGAGAGTGGAAAGATGCAGTTGAAGATTGTGAAGATGATCAGACACAAGATTGTAGCAAGTACTGTGGTGGATAACATGACAACCAAAAATATATCAACCCTAAATATCGACACAAAGACCTTTTTCCTTATTTTATTTTTTTTATTATCTTTTGGTATTATATTCACATGGATGTCTATGTACTTCTTTGGTTATCTCTTATTAGGTGGATTTTCGGGCGCACTGCTGGCGTTTTTATATCTTTATAGCACAGGAAGAATTGGTATCTACAAAAAGGAAAAATATCATGTAGAGTGGAAAGAGGTCAGCAAAGATCTCAGAGGATATATTCTCGCATCTGCGATGCCTTTATTTTTAGGGCTGGTATTAATAGATTGGGGCGGGTCAATGTTTTTGTTTGGATGTTATGGTGGTGCTTTCTTTCTTCCCTTTCTTTTCTACAGTGGGGGTAGACTCAATGTATACAAAGAGGATCGCAACAATAGTGGGTGCTAATGTTATCTTTAGTTATTTTGCAAGAAATGGGAGACTCGATCTTTACAAAACGGCTTCAACCTTTAGAAGGAAATAAAATACTCTTTCAATCAATAAAGTCATAAATTATGAAATAACTTTGTCAACTCTATCATGGCTCTGCTCCTCTATGTGATCTCTCCTGCGTGGTGAAAAAGGATACAATAAAACAGATGACTCGCGTTCTGAAGACTATGGAGAGTGTCCACCGGAGACGCCGACGCCAACAGAGACACCAGCACCTGATGATCCTGAGGTACGGGAATTGCTGAGATCCTTAAAAGCTGGAAAGAATAAAATCAATGAAAATAACGAGTTAATAGAGCACTGGAAGGATGAACTTCGATCACTGAGGAAGGATATGAAAGATACTCTTGATAATAGAGATTGGTATAGAACAGATGTTAAATCTCTATGGACACTGCGGACTGTTTGGACAGCAATCAAAGAGGGGGTAAAAGCAGTAATAAAAGTAGATATTGTTGTTGTGGGCATAGTCACATATGCTGTAGGGAACGAAATGCATCTCTACGGACAGAGAAAATCTATTGAAAATATCCCACCAGCAATAGAATGGTACAAAACTGAAAACAGGGACTTAAAAAGACAAATAAACGATGTCACTGACCACATAAAGGACATATGTCCTTGCGTAGTATAGAAAAAAAGGAAAATATAGGAAAAATATTATGAACTTTGTAAGACTATGGGAACGGAATAAGAAAACAGTATATCTTTCGTATACTATGATAGCAATTGTAGTTTTCGGATTGTATATTTATGTATTTTATAGCTGGCTTTCTCTAGAATCTTTACGGAATTATCTTGTGGGGATAGTTTTGTTGCTAGGTTTAAAGCAAATAATATATAAATATAAAAGAGAAGAAGGAGATATTCTCTATATTTTTCCAGTATTTAGTCTTCTTGTTCTATATAATTTTTATTGTGCCATATTATTATCTGCATGGCCACGTAGAATGGAACAATTTAATAGTTTATTAGGTATAGAAAAGACTTGCTTCTGATCTTGGTAATGTAGTCGATCAGCGATTGGAGAAGAAAGAAGTGAAAGTATTTCAAAATTGCGATGATGACCACGGTAACATAGCAACCCAATAGTAAAGTTTTTATTACCCTCTTCATAAGGAAGATATGCCCAAGATCACGGATGAGGAGATCATTGAGCTCCACTCACGGGGGTTGACCGATCGGGAGATTGCTGAGGAATTGGAGGTTTCTCAGAGTTCTGTGAATTATCGAAGAAAACGGCTTGGACTCGAAAATAACTATCATAAAAAAGAAAAGAAATTCGACAGAGAGACATTTTTGGAGCTGTATCATCAAGGGTACACCGATAAGGAGATAGCGCGTGAGATGGGTCTCACACCACCAGCCATCCACTACCGACGAACCAGTCTTGGACTGAAGAGCAATAACGAACTTCCCGATCTCAGTGATGTTATCCGGCTGCACGGTAGAGGGTACACACCGGAGCAGATAGCTGAAGAGTTAAAGATCTCTGTGGCGTTAGTCACCGTGAGCTTGGAGAAAGCGTCAGTGTAGAAAGATAACAACATGGACGAGGGGGAAAATGAGGAGGTATATAGTAATAATCCTCATTGTATGCTCTTTAATAGATATTGGAGCATCGCAAGAGGAGATACGAATCAATGAGTTCTGTATAAAGGGAGGTGAATGGATTGAATTATATAATCCTTCTTCTGCATCTGTTGAGTTGGATGGATACTCGATAGAAACATCAGAAGGAATAATTGAGTTCACGACTGAGGAAATACCCGCGTATGGATACCATATCCTCGAACCATCTGGATTTCTTGACAATAACGGCGATACCATTGTACTGAAGGATAATGATAGTGTCATTGATAGTGTCTCCTACGGTTACAGAGGGTACGCTCCTGCTCCACCGAGTTACGAGTCCTGTGTCTTTGTAAATGGAGAGTGGAATCTTGATCTCACACCTACAAAAGGAATGGAAAACGATGCTCCTCCAGTGAATCTAGGAAATTCCATACGGATTAACGAGTACTACGAAAAATCGATAGAGGTGTACAATCCTCGTACAGTGTCGATAGATCTTGACGATTTCTTTCTCTCTGATGGCGATGGGATATTTTATCTGACAGGGACGATAGATTCCCGAAACGTCCGCGTTTTTGAGTCGACAATAACCCTCCAAGAAGAGGACGTTCTCTATCTCTTCAATGCGTCAGGAGAGCTCATTGATATGGTAGGGTACTACGGCCATGATCTCCAGGAGAGCATTCAGCGGATTCCCGATGGCAATGTTGTCTATGGGTATTCATGGGATACTTCCGATCTCCACGATACGTATGAGTCTTTGGGCACTATCAACGATTTTTTTGTGATTAGTGAGATTTCAGAGAATTTTATAGAGCTGTACACGCCAATACCGCGAGAGGTATCTTTTTCTCTTTCACTGGAAACGATAAGAACATTTACTACTTATGTGGATCAATTTTTAGTGATATCCAACGATGAATCCTCGTTTTTCAGCAAGTTTGGATTTCACCCAGATATTGTGATCAATGAGAGATTCAGTGAAGTCTTGCTTGAGTATAACGGAATGATGGACCACGCAGTGTGGAATCACGGGACACTAGCACGGTTTCCAATACTCTCAAATACGTCCTTTGCAGAGACAAAGCCCACGCCCGGAGAGTACAACAGGTTGTACTCGCTCGATCCTCCAATAATTCTCACAGAAGTGATGTACAATCCTCGAAAATCTGACTATTATTACGAGTGGGTGGAAGTATACAATTCCAGTGATACCCTGTACGATCCCACAAATCTGCAGTGTGGAGGTGATGAGATACTAGGAGATCCAATCCCTCCAGGAGAATGTGCAGTGATCACGGATGAGTATACACATGTCTTCGATGAGGTGGAGGTAGAGAATGAACTGAGGGTCAACGGGAATCTCTCTCTATCCAACTCCGGCGACCACGTCGTGATTATGCAAGGAGAGGTGATATTGGATGAGGTAAAGTATAGTGGAAATGCAAAAGAAGGACACTCACTGGAAAAAATCAATGGAGTGTGGAGATACGGTCCCTTAGGGGGCACTCCAGGCTATATACCGGAGCCAGAAGAACCAGAGGATCCGCAGGAGTTACAAAAGAGGGTATACGTTTCTTCTATATTTAGCACCAATAAAAAATTGGAGGAAGAAATCGCCAAGAAAATTGAAGAACTAGAAAACACAGTACTCTGTGACTCAGAGGAGTTCCTCTCTATAAAAAAGACATTTGAAAATATTAATTCCGTGTTTATAGTAAAAAATAGAAAATTGAAAAAAATAAAAGAGAGATTAAACGCTTTAAAACCGTATAAAGAGGATGTAGAAAAATATAAAGCTAAAGTTCTTTTTCTGCAGAACAAAGATCAATACTATACTCTAAATGAAGTGTTAAAAGACCGTTTGAAGGAGAATAACATTGGGACGTATACCACCAATGAGTTTCCAGCATTAGATGAGTACGACATTGTGATCGTTACAAACCCCGGGGAAGATTTCAATGAAAAGGAAGTCATGAAACTTGAAGAGTATATGAGGGACGGTGGCGTGCTGATACTCTGCGGTACCTACCATACGTATCTAAACATAGATCTCAATAGAATCTCCAAGAAGTACGGCACAACATTCATCAAATCCAGTTTTCGCGATGATAAAAGCAACAGTGGGAGATCATACTATGTGCGGGTAAAAGAGTTTCCGAGTTTCCCATTTTATGAAGATGTCTCTGAGTTAAATATTTCTGGTGGTGTACTGAACTATAGAGAGACTACTGTACTTTTACGGGGGAATGAGAGTAGTTATGCAGCAACATCTGATGGGAGGATAGAGGATTTTGCGATCATTACGTTGAGGGAGGTAGGGGACGGGTATCTTGTGTGTTCGGGATCGTCCCAGATGTTTACCACAGGAATAAAATATGGAGATAATTTAGAGTTTACAATTGCGCTGATAGAGTACCTTCTCACTCTCATCTAGATCTCATTATATGTTTCTTTTGAAGCATTCGATTCGTACGTTTTTAAGGTATATAGAAAAGTTTTTAAAGGAGTAAAAAACTATATATAGTGTATTAAATTGTATTGCAATACTATATGTTGTGGTGGAATGAAGTGTCCTTACTGCTCCTACGGCGAAACAAAAGTGGTAGATACCAGAGAAAGCGAAAATGGTAGCTTTGTAAGAAGAAGGAGAGAATGCATAAAATGTAGTAAACGATTTACCACGTATGAGAGAATAGAAAGGAGATTTGCTGTAGTGAAAAAGGATGGGCGAGAGGAACAGTATCACCGGGACAAACTTGCGCTCGGCATCAAGAAGGCATGCGAGAAACGTCCGGTCTCAGAGGAAGAGATCGAAAAGTTTGTTGATGAGGTAGAGAACGAGCTTCAAGAGCTTGGAAAAAGCAAAATAGAAAGTAAGACCATTGGGAATATCGTAATGAAGAAATTAAAAGAATTGGATGATGTGGCCTATGTACGGTTTGCGTCTGTGTGTAAGGAATTTCAGGATTTACGCTCATTTGAGGAAGAATTAAAGAAATTAAAGGTGGAGTAATATGTCAAAAATAGAAAAAGTTGAAAAACGAGATGGACGAATAGTGGATTTTGATCGGGAGAGGATTACCGATGCTATTTTTAGTGCGGCACAGGCAGTTGGAGGAGATGATAGAGAACTCTCCAAAAAACTGTCAGGAAAGGTAGTTCGTCTTCTAGAGGAGAAATTTCCTGATAAAATACCGCATGTAGAGGAAGTACAGGATGCGGTAGAAAAAGTATTAACAGAAAATGGTCATTACAGAACAGCAAAAGCGTATATTCTGTATAGAGAACAACATAAGAAAATTAGAGAAACAAAAAAACTCCTAATGGATATCGAGGAGACTATGGGAGGGTATTTGAAGCAGTCCGACTGGCGCGTGAATGAGAACAGTAATATCGCCTACTCCTTTTCGGGGCTGCTGATGCATGTGGGAGGCAGCGTGATAGCGAACTACACACTTCACAATGTCTATCCTCCCGAGATTGCCATGGCGCACAAGGATGGCGCGTTTCATATTCACGATCTCTCTATGGGCATCACAGGGTACTGTGCCGGTTGGAGCATCCGGCAACTGCTGATGGAAGGTTTCAACGGCGTTCCAGGGAAAATAGAGAGTGCACCGGCGAAACATATGGACACTGCACTAGGACAGATGATAAACTTCCTAGGAACACTACAGAACGAATGGGCAGGAGCAATGGCATTCTCTTCATTCGATACGTATCTCGCTCCCTATGTGAGAAAGGACGATCTCACCTACAGAAAGGTGAAACAGCGGATTCAGCAGTTCATATTCAGTCTCAATGTGGCGTCCCGATGGGGCGGCCAGACACCGTTTACCAACCTCACCCTTGATTGGACAGTCCCTGAGGATCTCAAGGGTGAGCAAGCCATCCATGGCAATACGTTCCTGGAAGAACCCTACGATGATTTCCAGGAAGAGATGGATCTTATCAATAAGGCATTTATGGAGGTCATGTACGAGGGGGATTATAAAGATAGGGTGTTCACCTTCCCCATTCCCACCTATAATATTTCTCATGATTTCGATTGGGACTCTGAAAATGCTGATCATCTCTTTGAGATGACTGCAAAGTACGGACTTCCCTACTTCCAGAACTTTCTTAATAGTGATCTCAAACCGGGAGATGTACGATCGATGTGCTGCAGACTCCAGATGGATTTGCGTGACCTGAAAAATAAAACAGGAGGATTGTTCGGTGCCGGTGAGTCCACTGGCAGTGTGGGTGTCGTCACGCTCAATTTACCAAGAATTGGATATCTTGCAGAGGATGAAGATGAGTTCTTCAGGAAACTGGGCAGCCTGATGGATCTGGCCAAGAAGTCCCTGGAGATAAAAAGAGAAGCGGTGACCGCAAACATTAACCAGAGATTACTGCCTTATACCAAACGCTATCTAGGAGATCTCGATCACCATTTCTCTACAATCGGCTTGGTCGGGATGAATGAGGCACTGCTGAACTTTTTAGGTGTCGATATTGTGTCAGAAGAAGGCAGAGCGTTCGCATTGAACGTCCTCGATTTCATGCGAGAAAAACTGAAGGAGTACCAGGAGGAAACAGGAAACCTCTACAACTTAGAGGCCACTCCCGCCGAAGGGACCTGCTACCGACTCGCAAAAATAGACAAAGAGATGTTCCCTGATATTATCACAGCTGGCAAAAGAGAGCCCTACTATACAAACTCCACACAGCTTCCTGTGGAGCACACCAATGACATATTTGAAGCGCTGGAGCTGCAGGAGGACCTCCAGAGAAAGTACACCGGCGGTACTGTATTCCATGGATTCTTAGGTGAGCGCGTATCGTCGAAAGAGAGCTGCAAAAAACTTGTACAGAGAATTGCGTACAACTTTGGAATCCCATACTTCACGATCTCGCCTACATTCAGTGTATGCCAGGATCATGGGTATCTTTCAGGTGAAACACCTATATGTCCCGAATGTAATAGCGAAACAGAGGTATATTCGCGCGTAGTTGGTTACCTCAGACCTGTGAAGAACTGGAACAAGGGGAAGAAGGAGGAGTTCAGAGAACGGCAGGAGTTCCATGAGCGGAAGGCTCTCGGCAAAGAAAATGCTCGTTATAAGGTGAAGGCTCGTATATGAAGATCGCTGGTTTTCAGAAAACGTCACTAATAGACTATCCAAAAAATATCTCTTCTGTTCTTTTTTTATCTAGATGTAATTTCCGCTGTCCGTACTGCCATAACAGAGATCTTGTACTGGACACGCTTCCTCCGCTGGATGAAGAAGAAATACTTCACCAACTTGCGGCGAGAAAAAAGTATATCGACGGGGTGGTGATTACAGGAGGTGAGCCCACTATCTACAACGATCTCCCCGATCTCATTACGAGAATAAGGGAGATCTCGCTGTTAGTGAAGCTGGACACCAATGGGAGCAATCCCTCAATGCTTCGGAATCTGCTGGACCAGGAACTCTTGGACTATGTCTCCATGGATATAAAATCGGATCTGGAGGCATACTCTGAAGCTGCAGGAGTAGAGGTGGACACTGCAGTAATAGAAGAATCGATAGACATTTTGAAGAGTTCCGATATCGCATATGAGTTTAGAACAACTGTTGTTCCTCCGTTTTACAACGCAACAATCGCTGAGAATATTGGGAAGCTCATCAACAATGCAAGAAAGTACTATTTACAGCAGTTTGTGCCGAAAAACACACTGGACCCAAAATTTGAGGAAATAGCTCCATATCCACCTCACGTATTGCAGCAGTTTGCGGAGATTCTACAGCCGTATGTAGACACGGAAGTACGGTAACGACAGAAACATTTATGTACAAAGACCATAAAAAGAAGTGAGGGTGTATATATGAGAGAGAATGGAAAGAATAGGTTCCATCGTCCAGTTGCCACGTACTCTATTGTGGCGTACGATCCGAAGACAGGAGAGTACGGTGTAGGCGTGCAGTCGCACTGGTTTTCAGTGGGGTCTGCGGTACCGTGGGCAGAGGTAGAAATTGGTGCGGTGGCTACACAGTCCTTCGTAGAGCCTTCCTACGGTCCGTTGGGGCTCACACTTATGCGTACTGGAAAATCTGCACAGGAAACGTTGGATGCACTTTTGGCAGCTGATTCCCAAAAAGAAACCCGACAGGTAGCAATGATAGATGCAGAGGGAAGTACAGCAGTACACACGGGATCCCGATGTGTTGCTGAAGCAGGTCATGCAGAGGGAGAGAACTTCTCCGTCCAGGCGAACATGATGGCGAAGGATACCGTCTGGCCTGCGATGAAGGCGGTATTTGAAACTTGTGACGGCGATCTTGCCGAACGTATCATGACCGCACTTGAGGCCGCACAGGGAGAAGGAGGAGATGCCCGTGGAAAACAGTCTGCAGCACTTCTTGTCGTTCGTGGAGACGCTACAGGAAAATCGTGGGCAGATCGGCGATTCGATCTCCGTGTGGAAGATCACAAAGAGCCGCTTACTGAGCTTCGGCGGCTGCTTCAACTGAATCGAGCATACGAACATGCAAGTCGAGGAGACGATCTTGCTGCTGAAGGAAACATTGCAGAGGCGAATGAGGAGTACGGAACAGCTGCTTCACTGGCGCCTGAAATTGTGGAGCTTCCCTTCTGGCAGGCAGTTTCTCTTGTATCTGCAGGAAAATTTGACGAGGCAAAGCCAATCTTTGCCGATGTATTCAAAAAAGAGCCGAGATGGCGTAACTTTGTGGGGCGATTGCCCAAAACAGGATTGCTTCCTGACGATCCGGCGTTGATAAAGAAGATTGTGGAGATAGAAGAGTGAATTCCTTCAATCCCCCAACTTTTCACCTCCTCATTGCCTCAGCGGGTAGTATTCCAGCGATCCTCCTCACAGGGTAGAGGGAGGAGAGAACACTGACCACGAGCGAGACAGAGATACCGATGGCAACGGTGATGAGGAGACTTCGGAGGGATGCTTGAGACACCACGCTGTACACGGTACAGCCGGCGAGGACACCTATCACACCTCCGGCACCACCGAGTACCACTGCCTCGGCGAGAAACTGTGTTGCGATGTCCCCGGTGTACCAGCCGATGCTCTTCAGGAGACCTATCTCCCTTTTTCGTTCATACACGGTTCTCGAGATCACATCTCCTACCGCAAGCGAGGAGAGCACGAGACAGACACCCACGGAGAGGTAGTGGTATTTCCCTACGGTCACCGAGATCCTCTCTCCGAGGATCGTCCCTTCCAGGACGTTCTCGAGGTTCATGGTCGTTAAGAGTAGCACGGAGAGGAGGGCGGTGGACACCGCGATGCAGATGAGCACCGGGACTTTCCTCTTTTTTGTATCGTCCTTTTCTCGCAGCGTTTTTACCGAATCCATCCGTGCCGCGTTGTACGCGGGGTACAGCCCTCCCAGTACCGAGAGCAGCACGGCGATGGGGAGGATGAGGAGTACCCTCGATAGTGGGATGAGGAGATCGAGCACGCGTAACACGACGGTGAGACCGATGCCGATGCCCCCGCCCACCACCCCGAGAAGGAGGGACTCTCCGAGTATCGTGCTGAAGACGGTCGCGTTGTACCAGCCGATACTTTTCAGGAGACCTATCTCCTTCCTCCTGTACTGCGTCGAGATCAGCATTGTACTAAGAATGAAGAGCGACGATACCACGAGGCAGACGGAGAAGATGAGGAGGGTGGATGTTTTTGTGTACTTGAAGATCTCCACGGTGACCCCCTTCTCCACCCACTGCTCCTCGGCGTAGCCGAGACCTGGCAGGTGGACCAGCACTTCTTTCGGCGAGGATCCCACCATGATGTCCACGTGGAGATCCGTGCTTTGTGCGATCTCTCTGGCGATCTTTTTAATTTTCTTAAATGATTCCTCGTTGATCTCCTCGATACCCGAGACCCTCACTCGAATGGCACTGATACAGTCGTCGCCCACGATCTTTCTCGCCCCTTCGATGGTGGTGAGCATGAAGGGGGGCTCGGTGATGTAGCCCTGCGGATCGGTGGGGTTAAGCTTCACGGGATCGATGGGGTTCTTGTTTTCGTCGTACTTCAGTGTCACCGTGGGGGGAGTGTAGAGAGGGGTGGGGATTCCTTTTACCTTTGGTGCGGGGATCTTCGTTATATCGAATAGGCCTACATTCTTTGGAAGGTAAGTATTTGTAGGCACCAACCAGTCCCCCTCAAATAAGGGTTTAAATGGTAAGGGTCTATCATGGCCAAGTTCGCTATTGGTAATTTCGTTCTCTTCCAGAGATATAAGGGGTAAGGCCCTCAGTAGAATATCGTATTTCTGGGAAAAGGTAGGATCGGATAGATACTCATACTCAACAGGTTGAAGATGGGTAAAACAATTCGGAACGTAGAAAATCTCTCTCAGGGGCTTATTAATAAACCGTGTAGCCACATCTTTCTTCGTCAGTGTTTTCTTCATAAAAAATTTTCTGGGCAAGGACTCAGCTTTTTCTTTCGTTAGAGCTAGTGCACTCGCATCTGAGGGGAGATCAACTCTGTAAGCCTTCCAAGCAAGATTTTGGTCGG
The DNA here is from genome assembly GCA_964595645.1 of uncultured Thermococci archaeon. Taxonomy (GTDB): domain Archaea; phylum Methanobacteriota_B; class Thermococci; order Methanofastidiosales; family B48-G16; genus JAYEIH01. The sequence continues at coordinate 53,327 of CAZQQT010000011.1, read as the reverse complement.
TGTAGGGAGTTATATTGACAATAAAGGGGATGCCACTGGTACCCATCCTTTTTTCTCTCTTAGCCCTCTCTAGAAAATTCCCTTTTACGATTGACTCCTCGATGCTGTGAAGTTTACTTTCCTCCTCTGGATCAATTGCCGCTGATAGAAAATCTATAACATATTCTACTGCGTATCCGGAAAAAAGCTCCCCCGTTACATGGGGGCCTTTTCTATAAACGGTATAGAACTTTTTGTCGGGGTGTCTTCCTTCACGATCCTTAAACTTTTTAATGAACTTATCATCGGCTATATACACCCATCCTACTACTTTTCCATCAATTTCTTGTTCGTTTGTCCGTCTAAGAAGTCCCTCTGGATAATCGTACCTTTTATATCCATCTGTTATGGCACAAGATCTTTCTATTTTATATAGTCCTTCCCGAAGCTCTATTCCTATAGGCACTGTAATATCGGTGTATCCCATCACTGCAATGGGAGCAGCCACCTCCACACCGTCGATCTCCCGTACCGTTCTCCACTGGTCCACCGTGATCCCGCCGTAGATACTGCTTAGGAAGTTGGGCCGAACAAGGCCGTGCTCCTTCTCTGTGGGAGTGAGCGAGTTCTTCGGCCTCACGAGAATATCGTAGGAGTACCGCCAGTTCCTCTCCAGTTCCCCCTGGGTCTGGAGGGAGATGTTCTCCGACAGGGTCACGAAGATGGAGAAGGCTGAAGAGGCAAGTACCACGCCGATGAGCGTGAGGGCAGCTCTCTTTTTTCTTCTGAGTAAAGAGCGCAGGATCATCGGATCGCACCATCTCTCAGCTCTACGATTCTTTCTGCTTTTTGTACGACTCTCCTATCGTGGGAGGCGAGTACCACGGTCATTCCTCTCTCCTCGTTCAAGTTCTTCAGGAGATCCACTATTTTGTTCCCCGTCTCCGTGTCGATGTTCCCCGTGGGTTCGTCTGCGAGGAGTATCTTCGGCTTGGTGATCAATGCTCTCGCGATGGCCACCCGCTGTCTCTCCCCTCCGGAGAGCTCGGCGGGAAGATGGTTAGATCGTCCTTCGAGTCCCAATTCCTCCAGTACCATCCTCGCCCTTCCCTCGACGTTCTCTGTATACGGTTTTAATGGGAGCGTCACGTTCTCCAGGGCTGTGAGTGAGGGAATGAGGTTGTACAGCTGGAAGATGAACCCCACGGTATGCCTCCTGAACTCGGAGAGTGCTCTGTCCTGGAGGGAGGAGAGATCCGTCCCGTCTACGGTCACCTTTCCTTCCGTGGGTCTGTCCAACGACCCTATAATATTTAAGAGCGTTGTTTTGCCCGAGCCGGAGGGACCCGATACCGCGAGGAACAGTCCTTCTTCTATCTCCAAGGTGATCTCGGATAATGCTTTTACTTCACTTTCTTTTCCTTGATTGTATATTTTTGTTACGTTCTCGAGGTGTATCATAGTACCACAGGAAATAAAAAAGGAAAAAGTAGCGGCATCCATTAGCCTTCTACTGCTTTTTTACAACATGGGTGGTCTGTATAGCTCTTTACCACATGTACATTGCGCGAATCTTTTATAACTTCCCCTTTGTATTCTTCCCTTATAACTTCTCCAAAGCACGAGTCATACCAAACCTTGTACTTCTTACAATATAGACGGTCTCCGTCAATGAGAAAATGGCAATGCATCGCTGGCGGAAGTGGGGTGCTACATAGTTGCCACACCCATGTGTCATAAGGCTCGTGTCTCCATTTACAATCCCTGTATTCATAATATGTCCGAGTTCCACAGTCCCTAGGCTCGATTGGTTCTCTACTCATCTGAGGCTCAGCTGGAATACACCCATTGTTCACTTCTTTCACGCATGGACATCCCTTTTCCTCTTTGTTTCCCGCATACACCATAGAACTCACTGCCATCAACAGTACCACCGCAATCCCTACCACTTTTTTCTTTCTATCCATGTTTTTTCACCCCCTTTTTCAGACAAATATCCTGTTTATGTTGTAATATGTTAGTATTTAAAAGCTTTTCGGTAGGCTAAAAATTTTATATATTCATATAAAAACTCCGATGCAAGAACTGAAAATAATTTATAAAATTTAAAAAGAGAGTACAAATATTACAATTTAGATGAATCACTCCACCAGTTCCAGTATTCCTACTATAGAAGAGATTGTATAGTCAGCCTCGGTATTAATTCCTACTACCATACATCCTGCAGCTCTCCCCGCCTTCACGTCGCTTTCCGTATCTCCTACTAACACTGTGTCGGAAGGATCGACGTGCAATAACTCACATGCTCTAAAGATCATATCGGGATGGGGTTTCCCCTGTTCTACTTCAGCGCTCGTGACAATCGTGTCAAAATATTTTCCAATTCCAAACTTTTTCAGTATATGCCGCGTACAATGCTTCGGTGTATTGGTGATAATCGCTTTTTTGTACGAGTCCAGTCTGCGTAGCGTATCTTTCGTCTTGGAGAATAGGTGAATTTCATCTACATGCTCGGTATAGATAGTATTACAGAATGTGGCGATTCTCACATCAAGTCCCATATTTTCGAGGACTGTGCGTAGATCGTGACCCCAATATGTGCTTTTAAACTTGCCTTCGCTGATTTCTTCTTGATCAAAAGCTTGTAATGCTGCGTTGAGCGCGTGTCGCCATGATTCAAAGGAGTCAATTAGTACGCCATCCATATCGAAGAGAATGGCATCCGGTCGCATTGATAGGCTCATGTTTTCGATGCCTCCAGGTCTTCAATGATTTTTGCAATCTGCGTTTTTAATTCAGGCATGTCTGTCACAAGTACCTTCCACACTCTTTTAAAGTTTACAGTAGAGCATCCGTGAATCAGTACATCTCGTAATCCTGCTATCTTTCGCCATGGGACAGTAGAATACTCATTTCTTACTTCGTTGGGCATCCTCTTTACCGCTTCTCCAATTATTTCCCGTCGTCGTGCAACAGCATCTTGTGCCTGATGATTCCTATAAAATTCAGATTCATCTATCTTATCAATATACTCTTCTATCCTTTCAGTAGATTCTAAAATATCTTCTAAATAGACCCTGCAATTTTTTTTCATATTATTGTTTCCTGTTCCTCTAGTATTCTTTCTTTTAGTGCGGGTTTTATGGTAGAGTATTCTACGAGATCTACCTTCTTTCCAATACTATCTTCAATTTGAATTTTAAGCTCTATGAGGTCTATTAAACTTAATTCTTCATCAATTTCTACTAAAATATCTACATCACTACCCTTTTGCGCCTTTCCTCTCACATAAGAGCCAAATATAGCTGCTTTTTCAACCCCCCATTTTTTGAGGATCGGCCGTATCTTCTCCTTCAATTCTTCAGAACTTTCCATAGTATTATATGAGACATAGCAATGTTTAAACTTTTCGATCTCATGTTTTCAGCTCCTTCATGAATGTTTTCCCAAGCAGTTCCTCGCCCACGAAAAGTGCGGGATCTCCTCCGGTATGCCAGAAAATGATGGTATCGTCCCGGTTAATCTCACCGCGTTCCACCAACTCCAGTAGTCCGGCCATCGCCTTCCCCGTATAGACAGGGTCGAGGAAGATTGCTTCTTTCTGTGCCATTAGTTTTATTGCAGCGTTTGCTTCTTCTGTGGGGATATCGTATCCCTCTCCCATGAACTCTTTATATGCAATCACGTCATCTTCAGCGATGGGACGCTCAACATCTAGAAGATCGGCTGTCTCCTGTGCCATCTCCGCTACCATTCTTTCAAAGGGCTCAAACATTCCTCCTACTCTGATGCCTATGATTTCTATAGATGAGTTTGTCATTGCCTTTCCAGCGAGAAGTCCTGCTTGTGTTCCACCTGAGCCTGTGGCGTGAATGATGTAGTCTGCATCAATGTCGCGATTTTTCACCTGTTCCTCCATTTCTACGAATGCGTTGGTGAATCCAAGACAACCGATGGGCGTCGCACCACCCATGGGCATAATGTAGCATCTGCGATCTTCTGCCTCGTATTTCTCTTTTAATGCAGCCATGCGTTCTTCCGCTTTTTTTGCACCCTCATCGAGACCTTCTGCACAAACAAAATGTATCTCAGCTCCCATAAGTTTTTCAAGGAGAAGGTTCCCTCGGTACTCCTCTGGTTCCTCGCCGATAAGTACAAGCACTGTATGCAACCCGAGCTTCGCTGTACAGGCTGCGGTTTCCCGTGTGAAATTGGACTGCACCCCTCCTGTGGTGATAATTGTGTCTGCACCTCTTTCTATGGCATCTGCGAGAAGAAATTCCAGTTTTCTTATTTTATTACCACCGTACCCAATACCCGTCATATCATCTCGTTTGATATACAATCTGGGAAGATCAAGCTCTTTTGATAGGTTTGGCAGTTTTTCCAGCGGTGTAGGTATTCTTCCTATCTTTACTCTTGGTATCTCTTCGAGATTCATAATGAAAATAAAAACTTAGTTCATATATAGCTTTTTCTCCTTAGTCATACTTCACTCGAGTTTCTTTATCTGTGAGTGCGGGGGCAATCCTTTTTTTCCACACGGGCGAATCCCATGTACCCAGGTTTGTGTGGGTGAGGTAGTAATTTTGCGGAATCGGGTGGGTACCGATCACGACGTCCATTCCATATTTTTCCTGGATAAATTTACAGAAGTGGTCGATGTATGGACAGGGAGGATATCCCACTACAAGTCCCGTGGCTAAGTGTACTACCTCTGCACCGTTCTTTTTCATTTCTTTAGGTGCATACTCGACATTCCCGCCGGGACATCCACCACACGTGGTGTATCCCACCAGTTCTACTTCTTTCTCTTTGTAGATACTGAACGCTCCCTCTCTATTGTGAAGAGACCGCAGACACTTACCGCCGGCGCATGTATTCCAACGATCACAGATAATAATCCCCATTTTTATTTTATCTGACATGACATTCTCCTCAGTTAGATTATATAAGAAAATTTCTACTATCTCTCCCGTTCTCCGTGGATGAACTCCTCGACCATTTCCTTTGCTATCGAGTCCGGGTACTGTTCTGGCGGATGCTTGAAGCTATATGCAGAAATTGAGGTGAGTTGGCCGCTCACGCCTCTATCCAGCGCGATCTTTGTTGCTCTGATGGCGTCTATCATCACACCAGCTGAGTTGGGCGAGTCTTCCACACTAAGTTTCAGATCGATAGTGAGTGGGACATCCCCAAACTTCTTCCCCCTCATGTATATATGGCAGACCTTGTTATCACCGAGAAACTCTACGTAGTCGGAAGGTCCTATCCGTAATGGGATTTTGTAGGGGATAAGACTTTGTACTGCATTCGTTTTACTAATTCTTTTTGATTTAAGCCTTTCCTCTTCCAGCATGTTGTAGAAATCGGTGTTTCCTCCAATATTAAGTTGGTAGCTTTCATCAATTTTTACTCCTCTGTCCAGTAGTAGCTGGGCGAGTACTCTGTGAAGAATGGTGGCGCCTACCTGACTCTTTATATCGTCTCCTGCACAGGGCAATCCAGCATCTTCGAACTTTTCGGGCCATGTATCTCCCGAAACAATGAATGCAGGCATTGCGTTCACAAAGGCAGTCCCCGATTTTATACACTGTTCAGCATAGTATCTGGAAGCCTTTTCACTCCCTACAGGCATGTAATTTATAAGCATATCTGCATTGGTCTCTTCCAGCACTGCTGCCACATTCACAGGCTCTTGATTTTTATCCACAGGTATTTTTTTACTGAGGTATTTCCCAATACCATCCAATACTTCCCCCTTTTGAACAACAACATCCGTTTCCGGCGGCTCTGAGAAGGTGAGTGTACAGTTCTCACCTGTGAATATCGCTTCTTCCAGAGGCCTGTTTACCTTTCGTGCATCCACATCAAATGCTGCTACAGGGATGATATCTTTTATTTTATAATCTCCAAAGATATTATGCATCAACCCAGGAACAATTTCATCGTTCTCGTTGATACCTTTATAATACTGGAGTCCCTGTATTAGAGAGGACGCACAGTTTCCTATTCCTGCTATTGCAAGTCGTATCTCACCCATAAGAATCACCTTTTGATGTTCTGGTATGACTATCTTACCATAGACTTTAAATATTTTATGCCCATAAAACATTTAAACTCTATAAATTTATGGTACTATGGTGGTACAATGCCCCTTGACAGGTTGAAGAGAAAAATGACAAAGGAGGTCATGTGGCTGTATGTCCTGACCATCCTCAAAGAAAAACCAATGTACGCATATCAGCTTAAAAAGGAGATTATGGATCGATTTGATTGGGAACCAGCCACTATTACGTCATACGTTGTGCTGTACAGACTCAAACGGGGAGGATATGTCACTACAAAGTGGGGTGATGAGGATACAAATCCGAGGAGAAAGTATTATTATATAACAGAAGAAGGAGAAAAACTCCTAGCAGAAGGAGAAAAATTCCTTAGAGATAGGATAAAGATACTTTTTGAATCTTAGACTTCTATTACTTCAAAATCCTTTACAACATCTAAATTTTGAAGATGCTTTTTAATCTCCTCTATACTTGATTTGCTCTTTGACATGTCTACGAGTCTCACGGCAGCAGCCGTATCGTCATTTATCATTTCAGCTTCTTCATACAGGATGTTAATAACATTTTCTCCAAGGAAAAGATCGACTTTCGCAATGGCTCCTGGAATGTTTTTTAACACCAGATTCATCTCCACTAAATTGCTGCCTTTTGCCGCCAAAGGAGATATTATCGACTCTTTTTCGTCTAAATCTGTTTCTATGAGGACATATTCATATTTATCTAGGTTTAATGCTTCAAAAACTCCTTCAGGTATCTTCATCTTGTTTCCTTTCAATCTCACTATATTATACTCCTTCATCATGGTCACCGTTATTTTACAACGAAAAGAACATAGTACCCCTGCAAATTTAAACCTTTTGGTAGGAAGAAACCCCATGATTTGTCATCTGTGAAATACGAAGAAGAAAAAGGAAACCAAAAAATATAAATATAAAAAGACAAAGAAAGAAAAAAAGGTGATACCATGAATAAAATACTGTGGATACTAATAGGAATTGTGCTGGTGATTGTGGGACTTTATACTATAATCCCTCAAGGATTAGGATGGTGGGAGGAGCTAAAAGTAGTATTTAAAGGAATGATAGGGGTTATTTTGATAGCCGTAGGTGCATTTTGCTTCTTCATAGCCAAAATAGAGTAATTATCTCTTTTTTTTATTTCAATTTTATTAGTGCATATATTTCATATATGCAATCTGTCCTTTTGTGATCAGAAAGTTTTTAATATGCAGGCTCCGTACATCGTACAGTGTTTAATGCGTAAGATTTATTTGAAGTGATAGCATGTTTAGGTGTGCGTGGTCTGATTCGGTGACATTGAGAGATCTAATTGATGGAGTTTCTGATCTCGTAGACACCGCTTCTTTTTATGTGACAAGTGATCATTTTAGGATGGAGGCATCCGATCCATCCGTCATCTGTAAAATAGAAGTTAAAGCGAAAAAAAATGTCTTTTCTCATTATAAAACAGATTCAAATTCTGAATTTCATCTTGATATGAATTTAATGAAAAAAATAGCGAGAAGAATGCAGACTGATGATGAAATTTCCATCACCCTCGAGGACAAGTATCTTGAGTTCATGATTCGCAATTTTGTAGAGCGATACTTTCGAATCCCCCTGTTGGATTTTGCAGAATCACTGCCACAGATAAGTGTCGATCCTCTTGTTTCCCTACGAATACGCGGGGATGTATTCAGTAGTCTTATGAAAGATATTGCAGTCGTAGGAAGCTCTTTTATTATTGAGGCAGAACCTGAGGAGGTAACATTCTATTCTGAAGAAGATGGAGTGAAGAGTTCTGTCACGGTGTCCAAGGATAATAGTGCGTTGGATAAGTTTACCGTGAAGACGGCATGCAGGAGTAAGTTTAATCTGAATTATATTGAAAGCTTTTTAAAAACTTCTAAGTCTGTTGAGTATATCGATCTATTCTTTGGAAAAAAAGACACACCATTACGAATGGAAAGTGTAAATGGGGGACTCTCGCTTCGATTCTACCTTGCACCTATGGAGATATGAATGTTTGAGAGGGAAAAAGAAGAGACCATGCAGAATCTCGAGAATGCTGTTGCTGAAGGAAAGGTGGATCCAGCGATACGAGAAACACTAGAACTCATCAATGCCCATGAGGCATATTACACTACTTCAAGCTGTGCAGGAAGAATTGTGCTGATCTGGCTGCCTGCGTTGGGAGGAAAAAAGAATGCGACATTTCTCAGGAAGTGGCACAACCCCGTGGAGTATGAGGAACTGCTGGACGCGTTGGAGTTTCGAGACTCTGGTGTAACCTTTCTTATTTCCCAGTCTCCGATACTGCACATCGCCTCGCGGGATATCACAAGTGCTAGGAGGCTACTAAACCTTTCTTTTTCCTCCGGATTTAAGAATAGTGGGATAAAATCAATTAATGAAAGGACTATTGTGGAGATACTCTCAACAGAAAGAATAGATGTACCACTTGGTGAAAAAGAGCTCCTTGCAGATGAAAAGCACCTGAAAATTCTTGTTAAATATGCTAATAATGCTCTAAAAAGAAGTAGAAAAAAGTTGAAAAGATTAAATAAAAAATTAGAGAAATTACTTTAGTTTTGCTAATGCCCCTTCTTTCACCAGTTTCTCTGCTTCCTCCCGAAGCTTGAACTTTTGAATCTTCCCGGATGCTGTCATGGGCATCTCATCTACGATCTTCACGTATCTCGGCACCTTAAAGTTCGCTATTTCGTCCTCGCAAAACCTAACTATCTCTTCTGGTTTCAAGTCCACGCCATCTTTTGGTATTGCGTACACCATCACAACTTCGCCAAAGACATCGTCGGGCACACCGATTACAGAAACATTCTGGATCTTCGGGTGGGTGAAGAGGAACTCTTCTATCTCACGGGGGTAGACGTTGAATCCACCGACAAGTATCATGTCTTTTTTCCTGCCGGTAATAATATAGTATCCGTCCTCGTCTTCCATTGCGAGATCACCGGAGTACAGCCATCCTTCATCATCGATGGCCTGTTCTGTCTTATCAGGCATCTTGTAGTAGCCCAGCATCACATTGTACCCTCTGCAGGCAAGTTCCCCTCTGGTGCCTACTGGCACTTCATTGTGTCGATCATCGGCTATTTTTACCTCGATATCGGGAAGCGGCTTCCCAACAGTTTTCACTCGTTTCTCTAGACTGTCGTCGAACCTCGTCATGGTGATTACGGGGGATGCTTCTGTCAGTCCGTAGGCAATGGATACATTACAGCCCATCTCGTTCATGACACCTTCCATTACCTCTTCGGGACACGGTGCTCCCGCCATAATTCCCGTTCTCAGGGAGTCAACATCGTACTTGTACTTTCTGTAGGCTTCCAGCTCCAGGACAAACATTGTAGGGACACCGTAGAGTATTGAGATATCCTCTTGTTCAACGAGTTCCATGGCTTTCTCCGCTTTAAAAACGACCATCGGTACCATTGAAGCCCCATACACTATGCTTCCGAGAATTCCCATGACACAGCCAAAACAGTGGAAGAAGGGTACAGCAAGCAGGAATTTATCCTCTTCTGTTGTTTTTAATACGCCGGTAACGTCCCGGGCGTTGGTACCAATATTATTGTGAGATAACATGGCGCCCTTTGGGGCCCCGGTAGTACCGGAGGTATAGAGAATAAAGACGCACTCGTCCGGATCGAGACTTTTTCTTCTCTTCTGCAGTGTAGTGTCATTTTCCCAGTCTTTTCCCATCTCACATATCTCATAAAATCCACGCATGTCTTCCTCAGGCTCTCCAAAGACGATAATATGTTCCAAACTGGGAAGATCACCCTTTACTTTGTTTATCATTTCGAGGAAGTCTATCCCCACGAAAGTATCGCACATGATGATACCTTTCGCTTGTGAGTTGTTGAGTATATACTTCACTTCGTGGGTTTTGTATCGGGTGTTCATTGGGACGACAATTCCTCCTGCCTTTGCAATCCCAAAGTACGCAATGACCCATTCAGGGTAATTGGACATCCACAGGCCTATTCTATCTCCCTTTTCAATTCCCAGTTTTACAAGCCCAGAGGCAAATTGGTCTACCTTTTCGTTTAATTCCTTGTACGTGATTCTTCTGTCTTCAAAAATGATGACTTCTCTGTTCGGAAATTTTTCAGCAGTTTCGTCTAGAATATCTCCCAGCGTTTTATCCACCGTTGCCATTCAATCACCTAACCCCTATAGTTTCCCTAAATATTTAAATCTATTCTTCTCCGCGGAACTTTTAAATAGATATCTTACAAAAAAAATTACTATACGCATAATGAGGTGTCAAAAATGACAATAGCGAAGGCTATTTTAGGAGAGAAAACGGGAAAAAAAGTGAAAGAAAATGAGATTATTGAGGCTGAACCCGATATTTTACTGACACATGAAAATACTGCTGCAATATCTAAAAAATTCTACTCTATTGGTGTAGAAAAAGTCTGGAACCCTAAAAAAATAGTAATTCCAATCGATCACTGTGTACCAGCGGCTGATGAAAGTTACGCAAAGAATCACAAGGCAATACGTGAGTTTGTTGAAGAACAGCGTATCACACATTTTTACGATATAAAAGAAGGAATATGTCATCAGGTAGTCCCTGAGAAGGGTCATGTACTGCCAGGTAGGCTTATTCTCGGTTCTGATTCTCATACTACTACTTATGGTGCCTTTGGTGCCTTCTCTGCCGGTATTGGACGAAGTGAAGCAGCATCAATAATGGCTGCTGGCAAGTTGTGGCTGAAGGTCCCCGAGTCGATGAAAATTATTGTGGATGGCGAGCTGGAGGAGGGTGTCTATGCAAAGGATCTTATTCTCCATATCATTGGAGATGTACGGGCCGATGGAGCAAACTACATGTCCGTGGAGTTCCACGGTGAGACAATAGATCACCTCAGTATTCCAGGAAGAATGGTCCTTTCAAATATGAGTGCAGAGATGGGAGCCAAGACAGGGATTGTTCCAGCTGATAAAAAAACAGAAAAGTGGCTAAAAAGCCGTGTTTCTGAGGAAATTACATCAGTGAAGCCGCTGGATGATGCGTACACGAAGAAACTGGAATACAGTGCTGAAGACATCACACCGAGGGTAGCATGCCCCCACACTGTAGATAATGTGAAAGATGTCACCGATGTTAATGTGGAGATCGATCAGGCACTGATTGGGACATGTACCAATGGACGACTCGAGGACTTGGAGGAAGCTGCGAAGATCCTTAAAGGAAATACAGTGCATGACAGTGTACGACTTTTGGTATTACCCGCATCGCGAGAGGTTTACCTGGATGCAGTGAATGAAGGAGTAATTGCTGATCTTGTGGAGGCAGGTGCGATGATCTTGAACCCAAACTGTGGTCCCTGTCTTGGTGCACATGAGGGCATTTTGGCCCCAGACGAAGTGTGTGTCTCGACTGCAAACAGGAACTTTAAAGGACGTATGGGTTGTAAGGAAGCCTTTGTGTATCTGGCGTCGCCAGCAACGGTGGCAGCATCAGCAATCACAGGAGAAATCACAGATCCACGAGATTTTTTATGAATTTCTATATCAATGATAAGTTTTATATAGTAATAGAGAGATGAAATAACATGAGTGAAAGCCTAGAGATAGAAGGCGTAGATGTTGTTGCTTTTGACCATAGAACGATAATAACAATTTTTGGTAGTATTTACGACTTATTGGGGAAAAATGGGGCTCATTCTCTTTTGTATAATGTAGGATCTCGAACAGGACGATTGTTCGGGAGGAAAGAAAAAAAACTTACGAAATCAGAAGGTGTGACATTATTAAAAAAAACGCAGGAGACGGATTTGAAAGGGGGATGGGGCGAATTCGAGTATAATATAGATTTTGACACCTTTGAAGGCGAGGTGCGTTTATACGACTCATTCATTGGGAAAAAATGGAACGATGTCGTGAAAAAAGATCAGAAGTTCCCGGTTTGTGTATTTATAGCTGGGTATATTTCTGGATTAATCGAGTCAATATTTGGAGAGAAGATTGTGGTTGAAGAAAAGGAATGTATTGCCACAGGAAATGATCACTGCGTTTTTAAGGTGAGGAAAGGTGTGTTGGGTGATTAAATGAAGAAAGAGTTATTGAGTGAGATTTTAGAGGAGCTGGAAGAAACTTTCGAGATAAAAGCTTCTGCCATTGTTACACGATCGGGACTGCCCATCTGTGCCGATATTCCACAGGACATCAATGCTGAAACCTTCGCTGCCATGGCTGCTACAATACTCGGTGCTGCTGAGACTGCTACCAGCGAGATAGGGGCAGAACTACCTGAGAGAATTATCGTGGAGACAGGAGAATATCGAATTATTACGGAGGGAGCAGGAGAGAAGGCATTCCTCGTCTGCATGACCTCAGAAACTGATGTACGATCTCTTCTTGCAGGACTGGATAAAGCTGCAGAAAAAGTGGAGAAGATTCTAGGGTAATCGTGATGACTGAGGAGATTAGGGCAGTACTGGCAGCTATTATAGGGATAACAATTATCTACTTTTCTGTACAGGTAAACCAGAAACTGAGAAATAAAAAACTTGCCACAGCAAAAATATTCTTGAAAAAAGAGAGAATATATCATGGATTGCTTGCACTTCTTGCAGGAACAGCTGTATTCTTTGCATTTGGATTTTTATGGACTGCTGGCATGAGCCCCTCGAAGATCGGCTGGATTATGTGGATCTACTGGCTTTCCTTCCTTTATCTCAGTTATCAGCTGAATAAAGTTCTGGAGTTGGGAAAATGAATGTGTATAGTGTCCCCACTTTTTTCTTCGCGATCTTACATCTCACTTCAATCTTTGTTCTCCTAATAAAATTCAAACGTTCTCCAGAAACATTCCTTGCAAAACTATTTCTCAACACGTACACAACTATCTCCGCTGTTCGAATTTTGATGATAGGAATATTTATACATACAGTGTCCTTTCTCTACTCTACCTTCTCCAACTATGGACCTATTCATGCTATACTGCATACCCTAGGCACTGTCTGTCTCCTGTTTTTTTACATCATTCTCATAAAAGTTCAGCTTCAAGAAACGGAGGTGTCTTCATGAATCTATATGATCCTTTGGCTGTGATTTTGGGCACAGTAGGCGCTGTGATGATATTTAAATTTTTTCTTCTTTTTACCACAGAAGAGAAAGCACGAATAAACACGGCAAAGATGTTTTTAAACCATGGGAAGGTGAGACGTTCTTTTTTCGAGATCATGACTGCGATACTACTGTATTTGATCAGTATTGTCCTTTGGTATCATAGCAAGCACCTAGCAGGTATTATACTTGTTATTGCACCCCTTCTTGTAATTCACGGATTCTACACACTCACAGTCACGATTAAAAGTAAAAAAATAGAAGAGGAGATTTAGAGGTGAAAAAATGGATCTGTATGATACAATAATGTTTATTTTGCTCGTGTTCGCATTTCTGGCAGCTAACTATATCTATCGCCAGTTTCACACATCTGAAAAGGCGAAATTGGCAACTTCTCGAATCTTCCTGCAGTACACTACATTCAAATACGCTGTGCTGACCCTTTTTGTTGGATATATGTGTTACCTCGTTGCGACGATCGTCTGGGAGTACTACCATTTCATTGGCAACCTCCTCTGGATCTCAGCGGCGGCCCTCGTATTTATGAGTTTGGGGATCATGGCATGGATCCTGCGAAAAAGGTGAGCATGGACATTTTTTCACTTCTCACTCATAATTGTACGGTCTTCTCGAAACCTTCCATTGTCTCCACTGTAAAATCGTCAAAAGAAATCTTTATCGGGACTCCCGGTGAGAACCTTTGCCCAAGGGGTTCAAGTTTTTCATGGCTCTATGTATAACCCTCATAGCCGTGAGCAAGGTCCTCTACCTGCCAGGCGTGACGATTTCTCACGTCGAGCTTATCATAATACCGACCCTCATGGTGGTCGGAGCTTTCAGATTTAATAAATTGAAGAACTTCAGGAATAGTACTCCTCAACCTCCTTTACAAACTCGTCCAAAAAGTCTTTGATAAAAGAGGTCTTTCTCTCGGCCATTTTTTTGCTGTGCTGGTGTGCACCCTTTCTTTGATCTTCAAAAGTCTTGTGAAAATAAATCAAGGCCATACTTGTCGGATTCGGGTTTTCTTTTCTCCGGGATAGGCTCATCGGGATTGTATAATTTTCTACCCCCCCATCCTGCAGAAGCATAAGTCCGCATGATCGATATCACACCCGTGGCTTCAAGCCAGTCGGGCATGGAATCATTCAAGAAAGAACAGTTCTCTATCGCGTTACATACATCGTCTATCTTCTCTTTCGGGAACCCTTCCAATCTTTCGAGGATTTCCCTAGCCCTTTCGGCGCTCTCCTCGTGTTCTCTATCGGACCTTGGGTCGTCTTTCTGGTAGACTATCAGATCGTGGAAAAGTGCGGAGACACTAAACATTGCCCGCTCGTAACTTTTTCCTCCTTTTGCGTTGATGATCGCATTCCCCGCTTCTTCCCCCTTCGTATCTACCTCTCAAAATCGCGATACTTACTATGATCCTGCATAGAACAAATTGTTCAGGTGCCGGGGGCGGGCTTTGAACCCGCGACCTCTCAGTTTCTCAGCGCTCTGAGTAGACTTATGAGCTGAGCGCTCTCACCAGGCTGAGCCACCCCGGCTTACGTTACCCATTTCCACAGTATATTTAAATCTTGTGTTACTGGACCGGCGTCATGTACGCAGGATCACATCGCTCAATTACATCAAAGAAGGCATCTTGTATCTCCTTGGTGATCGTTCTCTCCGGTACTGGGTAGTGATCTATTTCCTTTATCGGCGTGACCTCTGCAGCAGTACCTACAAAGAACAGTTCATCAGCGATGTAGAGCATCTCCCGTGGAATTCTCTCCTCCTTCACGGTGTATCCCTTCTCTCTGGCAAGTGTGATAATAGAGTCCCTAGTGATGCCCCGCAGAATCGTGTTGTGTATAGGAGGGGTATAGAGTTCTCCGTCTCTGACGAGAAAGAGGTTCTCCCCTGTTCCCTCTGCCACGTAGCCATCTACATCCAGCATCACCGCCTCTTCATAACCATCGAGAACTGCGTCCATTTTCGCAAGCTGGGAGTTTAGGTAGTTTCCTCCTGCCTTGGCGAGGAAGGGATATGTGTTGGGAGCCATCCTATGCCAGGAGGAAGTAATCACCCGGATTCCCTTCTCCAAGGCCTCCTCTCCAAGATATGATCCCCACTCCCAGACAGCTATCATTACCTTCATAGGAGCGTTCAGAGGGTTCACTCCCAGTTCTTCATATCCTCGGAACGCGAGCGGGCGTATGTAGCAGCTTTTTAGTTCGTTCTCTTTTATTGTCTCAAGAATCGCCTCTCGGATCTCTTCTTGAGCATAGTCCAGATCCATCCTGTAAATTTTACAAGACTCAAAAAAGCGTTTCACGTGATCGTCCAATCTGAATATAGCAGGGCCCTCTTTTGTGTTGTAACAGCGGATTCCTTCGAATACACTGGATCCATAGTGCAACGCGTGGGTCAACACATGGACCTTCGCATCGTCCCAGTCTACAAATGTGCCGTCCATCCAGATTTTCTTGGATTTTTTCATGTTTGTTCTTCACATTGAAGATATAAAAGTATTATCATGACTCACAAACTGTGATTGGGCAATATGTTAAAGTGAGTAGGCGTCACGGGACTTCAGAAATTTTACCTCGCTCTCATCGAGTTCAAAGTACTCACTAAGTTTTTCTGCAATGAGAAGATACTCTTTTGCTTTTCCCGTTGAGCAGTGGCATTTTTCCGCTATTTTTGTGGTAATAGCTTCAAGTTTTCTTCTCGTCGATTTTGTTCTGCCCAGCTTTCTGAAGTATGTTGGTGAGGAGAATTGTTGGTAGTGGAACTTTCCCTTTCGTGCCACAGAAACACCGGAGGTCATCAGGTCCATGGCGTATCCCCAGAGCTTGTAGTAATTTTTCCTTCTGGCTCTTCCAAGGTAGATATCCGCCTTAGCAATCATGTGATACGCTCTCTCCAAATCCTCTCTCCCATAGACCTTTGGAACATTCTCGTCGACCCACAGAATTACTTCATCCGGGGTCTTGTCAATATTCCAAAACTCCTGCCTCACATCGCAGCTCTGCCTCTTGAAAACTCTCCCCAGTGCACGGAATATGCTCTTTTCAGTATCTCTCAGGGTTCCTATCTTGTCTATGTCACCTCTGTACGTCTCGAGATCGTTAATGGCTGCTCGAAGGTTGCCATCAGAGTTTTTTGCCAGGGTTGTGAGCTGTTCCTTCGAGACGTGGATATCCTCTTTCTTCGCAATTTTTTCCAAGACCTTCCGGATGCTGGTGTACCGAAGCTTTGGAAACTTTATCATCTTGCATTTATTCCGTATACTTTGAGAGACCTCCCAGTACTTGTTGGCGATGAGAATAATTGGGACTTTGGTCTCATCAATGATCTTCGAGAGCGCTTGTACTCCTCCTCTATCTGCATTACCGTAGATGTTATCGGCCTCATCGAGAAGAATTATCTTCTTTTTTCCGTTCAACGTATACGTTTGCGCGGCGTTACCCACAATCCGTTTGATTGCATCAGCATTGCGTTTATCACTGGCGTTCATTTCTATAAGATCAACGTTCATTTCTTTTGCGAGTGCGTGCATGGATACTGTTTTTCCAATACCTGGTTCACCATAGACTAAACAGGCCTTCTTTCCTTCCCCCCACGTGTTTATCCAGGAAAGTACCTTTTTGATGGCCGCTCTTTGTCCTCCTATTTCCTCAAAAGTTGTGGGTCTGTACTTTTCAACGAGCATTTATACCACGGCGAAATTTGCGAGAAGTGCTTCTATTTGGATTCTCTCATTGGCTCCTTCCACAAGTCTAAAGTCATGTTCACCCGTCATATCAACGAGTTTTATC
Organism: uncultured Thermococci archaeon; assembly: GCA_964595645.1. Taxonomy (GTDB): domain Archaea; phylum Methanobacteriota_B; class Thermococci; order Methanofastidiosales; family B48-G16; genus JAYEIH01. The sequence goes on along the minus strand of CAZQQT010000011.1, from coordinate 36,365 downwards.
TTTTTTTCTTCGTCTATATCAAGGTTAAAAATTTCTTTATGCACCTGTCTCAGCACATCTTCCCCAGAGAGTCCGTAGGTGAGAAGAAGGGTATCAAGTTTGTCCCGTGCCTTGAGGAAGTTTCCCTTCAATGCCAGGGAGAGCATCTCTTTTACCTCATCCGGTTTTGCCTTGGCAGCGACCTGGTATATCAGTTTTTCGTCGATATCCTTCTTTAGGAATGCAGCAGCTTGCAGTGTATTTATTGCCTTTCGCATATCTCCTTCTGCGACGTAGACAATGGCTTCCTTCCCGCTTTCAGTGAGGGAGAGGTTCTCTTCCCCTGCGATCTTCTCGATCATCTTGAGAATGGCATCATCCTTGATGGGTCCGAACCTGAATACAGCACATCTCGACTGTATCGGTGATATTATCTTTGAAGAGTAATTACATGAGAGGATAAATCGACATGAACGTGCAAAAAGCTCCATCGTTCGTCTCAACGCATTCTGCGCATCCGGTGTTAGTGCATCAGCTTCATCCAAGAATATTATTTTAAAATCTCCCCCCATTGATTTTGTTCTGGCGAAATTCTTTATTTTCTCTCTCACAACCTGTATTCCTCGCTCATCGGACGCATTTGTTTCCTGGAAGTTCTCTCGCCAGTGTTCACCGAAAAGATCTTGGGCCAGACATAGCGCGGATGTTGTTTTTCCCACACCCGCCGGGCCGGCGAAGAGGAGGTGAGGCATGGATCTACTCTCCACGTATGACTTGAGTCTCTCGACAATGTAATCCCATCCCAGTATCTCATCAAGTGTTGTCGGTCTGTACTTCTCGGTCCACGGTTCTTCGATCTTCATGAAACATCCTTGATGTGTAGCTTTAAATTCTTTTTGAATTACTCGAGTATCTCTCTGTAGACTTCTAACACTCTTTCCGCAGTTTTCGTCCAGGTGAAGTTTTTTACTGTTTTTAGTCCGTTTTTTACAAGTTTATCTCTTAAATCTTTATTCTCTATGATTCTTTCTATCAAATCTGTTAATTCTTCATCTTTTTTAAATAAAAGACCATTATGTCCATCTTCCACTATCTCATTGACGCCAGGAATATCCCGGGCGATCACAGGGGTGCCACACGCCATGGCCTCAAGCAACACCATCCCAAATCCCTCCTTCTTGGAAGGGAGCACAAGCACTTTGCTTCGGTTGAGGATCTCCTCTACGTCCTTTCTGTACCCGAAGAATGTACCACGGTACTGTTCCAATCGCAGCCGTTCGGGGCCGTCTCCCACGATCCATGGATTATCCCACGTCTTTAAGAGAGTTTCTACACTTTTTCCCTTGATTAACGCACCAACATACGTGACTCCTTCTCTTTCGTAGTTTTTGGGATAGAATCGATCTAAATCCACTCCATTGTACACGATTTTTGTTCTATTGTACTGTGAGAGTGTTTCGGCGACGTGAGTACTGTTTGCGATCAAATAATCGCTTTTTTTGAGAACGTACTCAGATAAAAATCGCGTATACCGTTTTTTCATTAGGACATTCACATCAGTCCCATGAGCAGAGACAACGAGCTTCTTTCGACCGATTTTCTTTCCCCAGACGCCGAGGAGACCGGGAGGGAGAATATAATGTCCATGAATAATGTCGATATCACACTTTTTCAAGACGTGAGATATTTTAATGCCGCCACTCGCCAAAAAAAAGAAACCTCTGAACGTATCAGGCGCATAGGTAGAAAATACGTCTTCCTCCTGAGCTTTTCCATAGGTAAGTACGTAAATATTATGATCTTCCTCAAGTTCTTTTTTGAGGTGGTATATATGAGTTGCCACACCTCCAATGTGGGGTGGGTACAATCCTACCATGAGAATGTTCATATGTATAGATAATGGAAAGAGGATTTAAAAGAATGTTTTGGTCATGTTAGATTGTAAGTACATGTCTTCCTTTTTGCATGTAGGCTGTCAACGGCTCACCCATGTACTTCACATCGATGCCCATCTTTTCAAGGTCCTTGGATACACCGTACCGATCGGCACAGGCCTTACATGCCTCGAGCACTACACCGGCCTCTTTCATCTTCGCAATTTCCTCCTGGAGTTCTTTGTCCTCACTCAGTAGTTTTGAGGACGGACCCCAGACAACGAGAGTAACATCTTTCCACCATTTGTATTTTTTCGAGTTTAGGGTGTACATGAACACCATCTTTTGGGCCACGTCTCTATCTCCACTTGTCCATACCACTACTAACCTGTCTTTTTCTTCCATAATTACACCTTGCATTACTATGCACACGCTTCTTTTAAGTGATACTCATAACAGCATGCTTGCCCCCAATGACGCGATAATCAACCCGGCCACTGCAGGGGGGACCAACGTCTTAAAAAAGTTTTTCAGCGTCGAATCAAAGTATTCAAGAGAGACAGAGACGCAGGGATGTACCGGTGAGACCATATATCCCATAAATATACTGAAATAGATAAATGCGAAAGCAACAGGAGTCATAGCGGTTTCACCATACTTTGTGAGGTAAATAGGGACAATGATCGATACGGGAACCTGCACTCTGCCCGTGACAAACCCCAGCAGTGCACCGATCACGACGATTAACACTGTTTTTGAGACCGAGAGCTCAGCAATGAGCGATGGAGCATCTGAGGCTTTGAACACATTTAAGAAGGTAAACATCGCGATAATAATTAAGAAGAAATTCCATGGCTCCATTTTTTTTGCTACTGTCTTAATGTCTTTCACGCCTAACCCACCAAAATAAAATGCGAGGAACAGACTCACACATACGGCAATAACTAATGGAAGCTCTTTCATGACATCCTCAAATATGTTAATCAATAGGAGGTCAAGTATAGGTGCTGCGAGTATGACACTCAGCGGAATTGCCAGCTTTTTTGCATCAAAATCAGATACATAGCTGTTGTCTCCTTGGATGTCCTTCAGCAGGAATAAGTATCCCAGGAGCAGTGCCACCCCAAAGGCTGGTAGGAGGTAGAGGATCGCCACAAAGAGATCAACGCCGGCTATTTTTGTAGTGGCGAGAAGTGCACCCAGAGGGTAAACCAGTAGCAGTACGTGTCTGAACCAGACATTTACCGCTGCCTTTTTATGGGAGGAAATACCTTTTCCACCTTTTTCTATTAAGGGTGCAGAGAGCAGTGCACCTCCTGGCATAGGCAGAGATCCGAATAGTGCCGGGGAAAATGCCACAAAATTTCTCTTCTTTAGCCGTAAATTACTTACCAGATCCTCAATCAGTCCCGAAATTTCCATTGCGCCCCCTATTATTGGAATAATACCTACTGCCAGTGCTAAAAGAAGAATAGAGGGTTCTTTTACTGTATTTAGAATTTCCTGAATGATTTGAGTGGAACTAAGACTAAATCCGCCGAGAATGAGTGCGGCCATGAAAAGACCAGCCCAGATGCTTACTCGTGCCATGAGCATCAATACTGTCACGGCGATAAAGAATCCAATCCATGTTGTGGCGATCATTACACGCCCATTTGAAGTCAGCATATAAAAGTTTCGGTTTTTGTGACAGAAAGAATAAAAATGTTGATGCGCCAACTATATTCAATGCTCCTTAAAAATTTGAGTGTGGTAACATTTACGGGTATCACAAACTGTGATATATTAATAGAAAACGGGAAGATTGCGCAAATTGGCAAAATCTCTGCGAAGGGTATCGATTGTGAGGGAAGCATGGCACTCCCGAGCGTTATTGATATGCACGTCCACTGCAGAGATTTTGAGCAGAAATACAAAGAAACGGTAGGGACAGCGACGAAGGGAGCCGTAGCTGGAGGAGTTACAGGAGTTGTGGATATGCCGAACACTGTCCCCCCAGTAAACAATGAAAAGCTCTTCGAACGAAGAAAAGAACTTTTTAAGGAGAGTTCGTACTGTGACTATGGAATAAATTTCTCTGTGACGGAAGATCTTTCTTTTTTTAACGAGTATACATTTATCAAGATCTTTTTAACGGAGAGTACAGGGAAACTCCTATTTACCGGTGATCTCGACAGACTCTTCTCATATAGGAAACCGATTGCCATACATGCGGGTATCGATGGTATAAAGAAATGTGTAAAGTTCGCGACGAAATACAGAACAAAGCTACATGTATGCCACGTAGCAACGAAGGAGGAATTGAAATTTCTCAAAAAACATAAAAATAAATATATTACAGTAGAGGTCACCCCCCATCATCTGTTGCTTTCTGAGGGGAGCGCGGTAATGAAACCACCACTTGGAAAAAGAGAGGATAGAGAAGCACTATGGAAGGAACTTGGGAGTACAATTGACGTGGTTGCTTCCGATCACGCGCCTCACACCATCGAAGAAAAGAAAAAAGGCGCATATGGCGTTCCCGGCATCGAAACAATATTACCACTTCTTCTCGATGCTGCCTACAATAAAAGAATTTCCTTTGAAACATTGGTATCTGTCCTTTCGGAAAATCCAGCAAAAATAGTAAGCAATAAAAAGGGATTTGCTGTAGGAAAGGACGCTGATTTCACCTTTATCGAAGAGAAGGAATGGACTATTGATTCAAAAGATTTTTATTCTAGATCAAAGTTCTCTCCCTTCAATGAGAGGAAGGTGAGAGGAGCTGTAAAGAAAGTTATTTTACGAGGGGAAACAGTCTATGATGGGGAGACAGTAAGAAAAATTTCCTGTGAGCAGATGTAATATTTATATATTCCACGTACAGAGTAGATGCAGATGATAGATATAAGCGAGATCAAAACATTACGAAAGAAACTTGGTATTACTCAGAATGAGTTAGCTGAGGAGGCAGGAGTTTCTCAGGCATATATTGCGAAGATAGAAGGAAATAAAATAGACCCCAAAATATCCACATTTAATAAAATTTTGAGAGCGTTGGATCATTTTAAAAAAGATGTCAAAAAAGCGGAGGACGTGATGAATTCACCTATTATCTCTGTGGCTCCAGAAGATACACTGACACATGCCATCGATCTCATGAAAAAAAATAATATTTCACAACTCCCTGTCATTAGAAATAACATCGCAGAAGGAAGTCTCACAGAAAAAAGCGTATTGAAAAGATTGGATATAGATAGAATAAAACAATTTGCGAGAAGGAAGGTAAAGATGTTGATGGAAGAACCCTTCCCTGTGGTACCGAAAAATGAAGTATTGGACGCATTACTACCACTTCTGAGAGAGAATAACGCCGTTCTCGTGAAATCGAGGGGTGAGTTTGTGGGTATTGTGACCCGAGCAGATGTACTCAGTCTCGGATACCTCACGTGAATACATTTAAAAACTCTATCTCTCTAACTGTACAAGGTGATAAAATGCCAGTACTCGGTGTAAGAATAAAACGAGTAGAAGCTACAAAAAATGAAGATGTGACTCCCGAGGGGTCAGTCCAGATAGCTCCTTCTCAACGAATCACAAACGTAAAGGAGAGAAAAATGGACAGTGCCACTGGGAAAGCAACTGTTGTTGAGCTTGATTTTGAGTTCACGATAAACTACAATCCTTCTGTGGGCGAGATACGACTGAAGGGGACGGTGGTTTACCATGCTCCCGAGAAAGTGCGACAGGAGATCCTTTCTACGTGGAAGGATTCGCAGAGGATTGCCCAAAGTGTAGAAAGAGAGATCGTTGCAAATTTAATGTCACGGGCGTTCCTCGTTGCAATGAACTGTGCGAGGGAAATTAATGTTCCCACCCCCATGCCCCTCAGGTTCACAGAAAACGCCCAACAAGAAAGGAAAGTCTCAGGAACAAACTGAAGTCCGAATATCTTCTTTTTATTTTATTATTCTTGCCTGTGTAGTTGTTCTTTTTTCTTGATATTCTCTGTCTTGGTGTTTCTACCATTCCTTTGCACGTTATTATTTTTTCTACTTAGATATTCGTGACCGAACTCCTCTATCCGTCTTTATAATAAAAAAGCGCTTTTCTTTTGCCGTTTCATGAAATGATTTAGAAGTTTTCGAAGGATCTATAATGATTAAAAAGATGAGAACAATGGGCCCACTGGGATTTGAACCCGGGAACTTCGCCTCGTGAAGGCGACGTCATAACCGAACTAGACCATGGGCCCCTATTCCTTCCCTCCATCGAATGTTTAAATATTTTTTGTCGCGCTTCCGATAATATCCGGGAGGGAGCAACTATGTGTTTTTAGATACCCCTCTATTCCTTGCGATACACGTGAAAATACGGTGATCTCCTGTGCTGCAGTGCCTATCTGCACCAGTGACGCGCCGCACATAAAGAACTCGACTGCATCCTCTGTGGAGGAGATTCCACCCACACCAATTACAGGAATATCGATTTTTGTGTAGATATCATAGACACAGCGGAGGGCGATAGGTTTGATGCATTTCCCTGAGAGTCCACCATAGATATTCTGCAAAATGGGACGTTTCATCTCCACATTCACTGCCAGCGCCTTCACCGTGTTGATCGCGGTGATGCCATCGGCACCCCCTCTTTCTGCGGCTTTGGCGATAGGAACGATATCGTCCACATTGGGGGTGAGTTTTACGATCACTGGGATATCTACCGCGTTTTTCACACTTTCTGTGATGGCATGTACGGCTTCGCTGTCCTGCCCGATGCTCATGCCGTACTCCTTCGCGTGTGGACAGGAAAGGTTTAGCTCCAATGCATCACAGTGAGACTCCAGTTTTTGTGCAAGTTTCACAAATTCTTCCCGGTTTTTTCCGAAGATGGAAACAATAAGAGGTATTTTTAATTTGATATCTTTTATCTCCTCTATAAAAGCATGAACGCCCGGGTTTGGGAGTCCCATAGCGTTGATAACGCCGCAGTCCAGTTCTACTACGGTGGGATTTTCATATCCATCTCTCGGTTCGAGTCCAATAGATTTCGTCACAATTCCTCCCACTCCCAGCGATTCGAGCCGTAGAAAAAGATCCCGTGAGATACCTAATACCCCCGAGGCAGGGAGTACAGGTGTGGGAAATGTACATCCAAAGAGCTTCATACGAGCTTCACCATCACCTTTTTTTTATCGTTATGATTTTCCAGCACCTTTGTTATCTCTACTCTGTCACCTTTTTTTAGACCGTAGGGATTGACAAGTTCGTCCTTTCCATCCAAAAGGGGCTGGAATGTGAATTTCATCCCTTCTATAGCGTTCTTTTTTTCCACGAGCAACGGAATTTCTGATGGCATCACCTCCACCAGTACAACCTCCCCGCTGATTACACATTTAAAGGATTTGTTCCTTACTTTTTTTATGACGTAGCGCCGTCCTATCTCCAGATTCTTAACGCATGTGGGATACCGTTTACAGTCTTTACAAGCCTCACTGTCCTGCGCGATAAATTCAACTCCTTCTTCAGCCATTTCTCGCCCGATAAGCGTGTATATCACGCTATCACTCCTGTTTTTCGCGCTATGTTGATAGCAACATCTCTCGTGAGCTTTTTCTCCCCCAAGATAGTGTATCTTTTCCGAATGGTTGGAGATATCATCAATGCTTCAATCACTTCTTCCGAATCGAGATTGAGCTCTTCGGCGGTTGTTGGTGCCTTTACTTTTTTTAGTGCATCCCGGATCTCCCGCCAGTCACCACCGTGGAGGTACATCATCATAATACTCCCCACACCGCACTGTTCGCCGTGAAGTGCCGGATTTTCTGCGATTTTGTCCAGCGCATGGGAGAAGAGGTGTTCCGAACCCGATGCGGGTCGGGAAGTCCCTGCAATACTCATTGCTACACCACTGGAGATGGATCCTTTCACTACCTTCCTCACGCTCTCTTCCAGTCCTTCTTTTATTGTTTCTGCATTTTCTATCATGAGTTTCGCAGACATGAGCGATAATGAGGATGCGTACTCACTGTAGTACTCATTCCTTAGCCTGTGTGCCAGTTCCCAATCTTTTACTGCAGTATAATTTGCGACAAGATCTCCGCAACCGGCGGCTAAAAACTTGTATGGTGCTTGGACGACGATGCTCGTATCGGCGATAACTGCAGTAGGGGTATGGGCAGTAAAGGATGTCTTTTTTCCGTCTTTTACAATGGAGGCTCGTGAGGATGCCATACCATCATGGGAGGCCGTCGTGGGGACGGAGACAAAGGGAATATCCTCTTTATATGATGCCAATTTTCCGATATCGATGACACTCCCACCTCCAACAGTGATAATGCTTCTGTACTCGTTTTCTCGTACGTAGGCTGTTACTTTTTGTACCTCCTCGTACACCGCTCCCTCTACAATGAGATTTTCGCAGTCCAATGAGTCTGAAACTGTTTCCCCACCAATGTCCTTCGTCAGTGAGTCATTGATTACCAGTTGATCTGACAGGTGAAGATCCTCGCAGACATCCTTCACTTTTTCTAGGATACGGCTTCCCAGAATTACCTTTCTGGGTATTTCCATCTCATGAATATGCATAATAAACTTTATATACACGACTCTTATAAACCTTAGTATGCATCGGTACCTTGACATAGCTGATTTCATTAGGAAGTATTACATAGACCCAATACGACATGGAACTGGATACAATATCGTAAATACCCTTACTTATGCTGTTATTTTACTCATCGCAGCTGTTCTCCTTCTTAAACTTTTGGAAAAGTTAGATGTGACGATCAATAAAAAATTCATTTTTGCGCTTTCTCCCTTCATAGTGCTCGGTGGAACGGCCCGGGCACTGGTAGACGGAGAGATATTTCCCCGTACCCCACTGCTGATAACTCCGGGAATATATCTCACCATTGCATTGCTCACACTGGCCTGTATGGGTATTGCATTGCTCTGGAGAGACAGATACGATTTTAATAGGACCCTGTTTATCTCCGGCTGTATTTTTGCAGCTATCACTACAGCTCTCGTTATTATCAATATAGAAACGATTAGACCTTTTTTCATTACATTTGGCATAACAGGTGGCATCACAGTCCCTATATACCTTTTCACACGAAAGTACGGTACTTTTTTAGATGGAAATGTGTATCTCATTGCAGCGCATGTCTTCGATGCATCCACGACGTTCACAGGAATACAGTTCTACAACTACTGGGAACAGCATGTTCTCCCCTCCTTTCTCATCGATATCGCCGGTCCTTGGATAATGTTCCCCATTAAGATTGCCATAGTTGCCCTTGCCGTGTATATTGCCAAGGATATCGAGGATGAGAGTACCACAAATTTCCTGAAACTCGTGATTTTCGTTCTTGGTATGGCACCGGGAACACGAAATCTCTCGCGAATTGTTATGGGTGTCTAAATGGAGCAGGTAATTGAAAGAGAAATAGAGGAAGAAGTAAAATCGTCCTTTTTGGATTATGCCATGAGTGTAATTGTCGATAGGGCACTTCCCAATGTGAGAGATGGGTTAAAACCGGTGCACAGGAGGATCCTCTACGCGATGTACACCATGCGGATGTTCCACAACAAACCCCATAAAAAATCGGCAAGGGTTGTGGGTGAAGTGCTCGGTAAATACCATCCCCATGGAGATGCGGCGGTGTATGATTCTATTGTGAGAATGGTTCAGTCTTTTTCTCTCCGGTACCCACTGATCGATGGTCACGGTAATTTTGGAAGTGTCGATGGCGATGAAGCAGCGGCAATGCGATATACCGAGGTGCGGCTGGCAGAAATTGCAGAAGAGGTTCTCACAGATATAGAGGAGGACACTGTAGAGTTCAAACCGAATTTCGACAATACGTTGGAGGAACCAGAGGTACTCCCTGCCAAACTCCCGAATCTCCTGTTAAATGGTTCTTCAGGAATTGCAGTGGGTATGACCACCAATATTCCTCCTCACAATCTACAAGAAGTTGTAGATGCGATAATAACAGTGATAAATAATCCTGAAGCTGAACTAGAGGAACTCATAGAAGTAATGAAAGGACCGGACTTTCCAACTGGAGGAATTATCTATGGGAGGGAGGGAATAGTAAACGCATATGAAACGGGAAAAGGAAAGATCACTATACGAGCGAAGACATCCATAGAACAAAAAGAAAAGGGAGAAAAAAACAATATTATCGTTGAGGAACTTCCTTATCAAGTGAATAAAGCTCGAATCATAAAAAAAATAGCCAATTTAGTGAAAAAAAAGGAAATAGAGGGTATTTCAGACATTAGAGATGAATCTGATAAAGAAGGTATCAGGATATTTATCAAACTGAAGAAAAATGCGAACCCTAACTTGATCTTAAACCAGCTGTATACACATACAAAACTTCAGAAGACATTCGGCGTGAGGATGTTGGCGCTGGTGGACGGTGTCCCGCATGTACTGAACCTCAAAGAAGTAATTAATGAGTATATAAGCCACCGGGAGAATATTATCGTTCGAAGGACAAAATACAGGTTGCAAAAAGCAGAGAAAAGAGCACATATTCTTGAAGGATTTGTGAAGGCGCTGGATCATATCGATGAGATCATCACGATCATACGGGAAAGTGAGGATGTCGAGACAGCCAATAGTAGGCTTATAGAACGATTTGGGTTCACCGAAGCGCAGAGTGATGCCATCCTAAAGATGCAGCTTCGAAGACTTACAGGTCTGGAGAGGGAAAAGATAAAGGAAGAATTAAAAGAGCTAAAAGGGATTATCGCAGAATTGAAGGGGATTCTTGCCTCTCGAGAACGCGTGCTTCAGATAATCAAAGATGAACTCCGTGAACTAAAGGAGAAATATGGCGATGAAAGACGAACAAAAATCACATACACCACAGAAGAAATAGAGGAAGAAGATCTGATACCTGAAGAGAATGTGGTAGTTACACTGTCGAACCTGGGATATATCAAAAAAATAAATGTGGACGAGTATAAACTCCAGCGGAGAGGTGGAAAGGGAGTAATTGGAATGGAGACAAAAGAAGAGGATTTCACTAAAGCTGTGTTTACCTGTTCAACTCATGATTATATCCTCTTCTTTACAAACAAAGGCAAGGTGTACTGGTTGAAAGGGTATCGTATCCCCACGGCAGGAAGAACTGCGAGAGGAAGAGCCATCATTAATCTTCTCCAGATGGAAAAAGATGAGCAGATTAGTGCCGCGATCCCGGTTCCCGAATTTGAAGAGGGCTACCTTTTTATGGCAACAAAAGATGGTACTGTAAAAAAGACAAAACTTGAAGATTATTCCAATCCACGAATAACTGGTATCATTGCCATTGATCTGAGAGAAAAGGACGAATTGGTAAATGTCGTCCGTACAGATGGCAACCGGGAAGTAATCCTCTCAACGAAGAAGGGCAAAAGTATCAAATTCTCAGAGGGGGATGTAAGACCTACAGGAAGGAACACTATGGGTGTTAAAGGTATCACGCTCGGAGAAAGTGATGAAGTAGTCAGTCTTGATGTAGCTGAAGGAGATAAGACGCTTTTTACGATTACAGAAGAGGGGCACGGGAAAAGAACGCAAGTAGAGGAGTATCCTCTGCAGAGGCGGGGAGGAAAGGGTGTTATCAATATTCGATTACGTCACGGAGACGTGGTGAGCTCCTCATGTGTAAAAGAGAAGGATGAAATCCTCGTGATTACAGAGAAGGGAATAATGATACGGATAGAAGCCGGTGATGTCTCCCTTTTCGGAAGAGCTACGCAGGGCGTGAGGGTAATTCGCGTGGATGACGATTCGGTCGTTGACATTGCTACCGTGTCTGATTGAAGGGAATACGTATATCCTCTTTGACAACGTTGAGTACAATGGACGTGTAGGTCTTTTGTACGAACTCGAACCGCTGAATCTTTTTTATGAATGTGTTGAGATGATCTCTGTTCTTGAATCGAGCGATGACGAGGGCATCGTATGTGCCGGTGATATCGTACACACCAATGGTGTTAGGTGAGGCTGCCAGTTTTTCTTCCACGTTTTTTAACCTTCCTTTTTCAATGGCTATCTCTATTACAGCAGTGAAATCATATCCTGCTTTCTTTTGATTTACTACAGGGATATATCCTCGAATTACCCCTTCATCCTCCATCTTTTTTATTCTGTGGGAAACCGTCGCAACGGAGATATCCAGCTTTTTTGCAATCTCTCTAAAACTCAACCGCGCGTTTTCGTTGAGCTCATGTAGTATTCTCCTATCTGTCTCATCTATCATCTTACCACTCTCTTTTTAGAAGTTGTTCCCACTTCTCCTTACACTCATGGTAGTACTCGATTTCTTGATTTTTCAATGAGTATGAGGCGATATGATTTTTGAGATTGTGATCACACTCGCCACAGTTGTGCACACCTCTCCTTTTCCCTAATGCCACAGGATGACAGATGGTGTGAAATTTCAGATCGGCAATCGCGTTGAGCACCTCCACTAGACTCCAGATCCACGGAGGTCTATATTCCTGCCTACGCCAGAGGTACTCTGCGAGGGTGTTCTTATGAATTGTCATTGGATTGATAGAAACAGAATCAGCTATCTCTTCTATCGTCTCGCATGTATTCACGGTATCGAGGATCGCTTCATACTCCGTGAGAAACAGTGGCTTAAGAAATACGTAAACCTTTATTTTTATTCCTATTGTTGAGAGTATATCAGTTGCAGTGAGAAAATCACTGTAACTAAACCCTTTGTTGATGCAGTACTTTAACACATGGTTATTTGCCGATTCCAGGCCTATGGCAATCTCTAATGTTTTGTTAAGGATGTCTTTCAACTCTTCCAGTCTCTTCCTGTCTACAAACTCGGGACGTGTTTCTATTGATACTTCTTTTACATCCGTGCGAGAGAGATATGAGAAAATTTCCTTTTGATCATTTACTTTCAACTCTTTTTTGTCCAGAAAACTCCCCGATGTGAATATTTTTACTTTGTTTACGTCTTTACCATCTAACTCTTTTTTTATATACCCCAACAGGTCTTCCTCTGGCTCCACATTGTGAGTATATGAGCACATGTAACAGTTATCGTATGAACACCCCTCTGTAGGGAGAATGATATTTAACACCCTTCCTCTTCTCCCATCCACGATCTCGTCTGTTACCCAGGCCATATGTGTTCTTTCGTTCTACGGAATATAAAGTTATTCTCTTTTTCTACAATATCGGTACTGTAAATTGTTATACAAAGTTATATAAAAATTAAGATGCACTATCAGACATGGAGTATGACCTTGAGTATATCGATAAGTGGATCGAGACCGACACCTTTGCGCAGAAACTGTTGGGAAAGAGCAACCTAACAGAGCGGCAGTTGAAAGACTACGTCGCCTATGTGTGGAACAATCGTGCGATTACGTACGAAGAGCTCGGGAAGAAGCGAGGAATCACAAAACAAGCTGTTTCAGACAATATACGGCTTGCGAAAGGCAATGTAGATAGAGCGGTGGCCACGATCCTCATAGCAATCTACGCGAATCTCGTACCGGTGGAGCTCTCAGATATTCTCATAAAACTTTTAAAATTATCGAAAGATGCAAAAGAGGGCGACGAAGAAGAGTTTCTGGAGGTACGGAAGCAGATGATGAAATTAGTCAGGAAGATGTAGCATGTAGTTCTTTTCTCTGTGCCTCAAGCAGATCTGCCTCTTTCCCAGTGTACTCTGCAGCAGTGAGAATATCCACATCTGCGTCTTCTGCCTTTTCGTACACTTCATGTATCTGGGATTTGTACTCGAGATCCCGGGCGAGATGATGATCAGGAATAATTGTTTCGATATTTGTCTTTTGGATTATTTCTATAAGATTCTCAACACTTTTTCTCAGGTATTTTGACGGATATGCGTATCCAAGGAGGTATGTCATCGGGCCATCGAGTATCAACGTTTGTGGAGCATGTTCACGAATAAATGTCGTCTGATCATCCAGCGCTGGACCTTCCACATCGCTCGTGTGGATGAACCGTTCCCCCCCATCGTCTATGAAGGTCTCAACAACATATCCGAGCTTGCTCGAGACTCCATGGCATACTGCCTCTGAGAATGCAATCTCTACAGGACCATGAGAGAACTGAGCACCATCTGTCACTGTGATTTCCGCTGCACGATTATTGATCGCGTTCAAGAAGTGTTTCGCTCTATTTTTCTGGCTGTAATTGATGTTGTTTTTTGGATCTTTGATATAAACTATCTTGTCCTTGTATATCTCTGGTGCCGACGGATTGTGGTGATCGTAGTGGTAATGTGTGATCACCAAAATGTCAGCAGTTGTTGCATATTGTTTTATTTCCTTCCAAAGTCTTTCTTTTCTCTCTATTTCCTTTTCATGAGGAGGGAGACCATAACGCTTTGGGCTAAGTGCCACCGCTGGATCGATAAGAATATTTACCTCTGCAGTCTCAATATACGTTGCCATAGACCGTGCGCCAAAGCTATCAAAAGCGAGAGGAATCATGTTCATTGAATATCCGTTGTAATCAGGATTATTAAAGGTAGCGCAAAATTTAATAATACGGGAGCAAAAGAAAAAATTAATGAAAACGATAAAGAGTATCTCTCTATTAGTATTGTTTTTCTGCGGCTGTTTCTCTACATTGTTTGTGCATCCTACCATATCGGACCCGTACACCCTCCATGATCCAATTATTATAAAAAATGTATCAAGCTCCCTCGATAATCCCTATATCGTCGAAGGGTACGAGATCAGTAACCCCGATGGTCCTGGAATCCAGATACGAGATGTAGATTACGTTGTGATCCGGAACAACTACGTCCACGACTGTGGTACGGCGATCTCCGAGGCGATCCAGGAAAGAATACGGAGAGGCGAGGGCGATGCAAGACTGGCAACGATGAATGAACCCTTTAAGACAGGTGGAATTCTTGTTTTCGATGCAAAATATGTAAAAATTTACAACAACACGATTATCAATAATGATTATGGTATACAGGTATGGGGGCATCGATTCCGTGCAGAAAAAGTTTCTATCCATGATAACACGGTGAAAAAGAGCCATCGATCATTTTTTTTAAGTGTGTCTAATGCTGACAACGTTGAGATCAGAGACAACCATGTGGAAGACAATGGATTGAGCATGTATATCGATAACGAGGGGCTCCAGGCTGCATTTGAACGAGGAGAGGACTTTCCCGACGGACGATCGCAGGGAATACGCACCGACGGCTGCAACCATGTACGAATCATCGGCAACACGGTGATCAACTCGAACAGCGATGGCATCGGTGTGACACACGGTGAGCTTGAGTACGTGGAGGACATCGAGATCGCGCACAATACAGTACTACGTAACGGCGAACAAGGTCTCTGGCTTGTCAAAGCGCGGAATGGCGAAATACACGACAATCTTATCAGCGAGAACAGACATCGCAGAGATACTACTGGTGGGAGTAGCGGGATCGAATTTGAAGGAGAGGTATTTGATTTCAAAGTATACAACAATGAGATCAGCTACAACGATATGTATGGCTTATACTTTATAACTTCATCGAACAATGAGATATACGATAACGAGATTCACCACAATGGTGACGGTGCCATTGGATGGGGTGGAATCTTTTACTGGGATGATAAGTACTATGCAGAGGAAGATATCTCTGGAGATATAATAGTGCGGGACAACAATATACACCATAATAGAAAAGCTGTTTTTGACTTTCTAAGCAATTTTTCAGGAAATTTTGCAGGAAAAATAATTGT
Source organism: uncultured Thermococci archaeon (assembly GCA_964595645.1). GTDB lineage: Archaea > Methanobacteriota_B > Thermococci > Methanofastidiosales > B48-G16 > JAYEIH01. Next base: position 20,782 of record CAZQQT010000011.1, on the reverse strand, counting down.
AGAAGGTAATATCATCACAAAAAATGGTGGCAATCCAATACACTATGAGTCTTATGACGACTTTGACATGACCGCCCACCCAGAAGACTGGGAGTATGAGGGAGAGTCTGTGATACTCTTCGAAGCAAATGAAAAGTTCATCGATCTGTTTGAGGTAGGGACGAATACCATCGATGGAGTGGAAGTAACGGGATTACCCGAAGAGAAAGAAGAGTCAGAGGAAACAGCCCCACCAAAAGAGGTGGTAACGGAGTCCCCAGAACCAGAGGAAACAGCACCTCCAGAAAAGGATGAGAAAGAAACGCAAGAAACGCCTACATACGAATCTGAAGAACCAGAACCGCCGTTAGAAACAGACGAATCAGACAATACGGTGTATTTCATCGTGCTTGTTATAGTTGCCACACTACTCGCTGGTGTTCTCTTTTATATTCGGCGAAAAAGGAGCTAATAGCAAGATTTTTATGTATCTTCTTGAAGATAAGATTTCTATGAAATGCTTTCGTTGCGTGCTCATAAGTTTTATCATTGTCTTCTCTGCTGTCCCTTCGACTGTTTCTAACTCCTCATATCGGCTCCATGATCCAATTATTATAGAAAATGTACCAAGCTCCCTCGATAATCCCTATATCGTCGAAGGGTACGAGATCAGTAACCCCGATGGTCCAGGAATCCAGATAAGGAATGTGGAGTACGTCGTGATCCGGAACAACTACGTCCACGACTGCGGTACGGCGATCTCTGAGAAGATCCAGGAAAGAATACGGAGAGGCGAGGGCGACGCGAACCTAGCAATGATGAGAGACCCCTTCGAGACGGGAGCAATTCTTGTTTTCGGCGCAAAACACGTAGAAATTTACGATAATACAATCAGTAATAATGATTATGGATTCCGTGTCTGTAGCCATGATAGAAGAATGGACCACGTGTCTATTCGCAATAATACGGTAAGGGAGAGTCACCGTTCCTATTTTATCAGTGTATTTAATGCTGACAACGTTGAGATCAGAGACAACCATGTGCAAGACAACGGTCTGAGTATCTTCTTTGACAATAAAGCATTGTTAGTGGCGTTAAAGCAAGGAGAAGATTATGGTGACGGACGATCGCAGGGAATACGCACCGACGGCTGCAACCATGTACGAATCATCGGCAACACGGTGATCAACTCGAACAGCGATGGCATCGGTGTGACACACGGTGAGCTTGAGTACGTGGAGGACATCGAGATCGCGCACAATACAGTACTACGTAACGGCGAACAAGGTCTCTGGCTTGTCAAAGCGCGGAATGGCGAAATACACGACAATCTTATCAGCGAGAACAGACATCGCAGAGATACTACTGGTGGGAGTAATGGCATTATGTTCGAGGAGAGGGTTCATAATTTTGAGATACGCGATAATGAGATCAGTTACAACGATAGGTTTGGAATCTACCTTGCATCCTCATCCAATACCGTGATGTGCAACAATGAAATTCACCATAACGGTGAGGGAGCGATCTGCTGGGACGAGCATTTTTACCTTGAACATGGTGAGTCTACCAATACTACAATACGAGATAACACCATTCACCACAATAGAGTGTCTGTATTTCATGTGTTCACTTCGCGCGTGGGAACGGTTACTATCAAAAGCAATACGATTACTCACAACGGTGGCGATCCCATTCATTATGAGGATTATGAGGATCATGATACCACAGCACACCCAGAGGACTGGGAGTATGAGGGCGAATCGGTACTCGTTCTTGTGGAAGACGAGAGGTTCATTGATCTGTTTGAGGTAGGGACGAATACCATCGATGGGGTGGAAGTAACGGGATTACCCGAAGAGAAAGAAGAGTCAGAGGAAACAGCCCCACCAAAAGAGGTGGTAACGGAGTCCCCAGAACCAGAGGAAACAGCACCTCCAGAAAAGGATGAGAAAGAAACGCAAAAAACACCGTCACCCAGCAGGGAACCGGATAAATCTGGCAATAAAGCGTACTTCGCCTTAATTGGAATAGTAATTGCTCTTTTCCTCTTGTATCTTAAAATCGGTAGAGGGAAACGGAAAAAGCCATTTTTTGTTATTTTTCTTGCATCACTAATTTTGGTACTCGTGATTATACGGGCTACCACCAATAAAGAGGAATATGATATAATGGAAAAAGATACTAAGGAGAGATATGCAGTCAATCAGGAGGAGAACGATCGACTTCTCGATGAGTACTGCAGCACGTCAGTATCGCAGCACACAATCGAGAGGAACAAGGCATCCCATTTCGACATCATCCACTCCGATCCTGCATATCACCAGGACTTGGTAGATGCTGGTCTCGTCTGGGAAAGAACAATTTCCATGATGTTGGATATGAATGCTCTCGAAACAATGAGTGACAATGAGTTCGAGAAACTACTCAAACAATTTGACATGTATATTATGAAAGCGCAGCTGAATGGCATCTGGTTCGTGCAGGAAGTTTTTGTGAATCAGCTGGTAGAGAATTGTAATCCGGTGAAAGAACGATTGAGAAAATTTGCCGAACGGTATGATATGGACGGTATCGATGACATGACATGCCTGAAATATCCCGTCGAGTATTTTGCGATTGGCAATGAAGTAGAAGTCAAAGATTTTTTTAGTGGATCGGAGGAAAATTACTTTAGTATCCTAAAAATGAGTTACGAAACGATAAGAGAAGCTAATCTTGATGGCAAAATAGTACAATCGGGAATGGTTTCAGCCGTTGATAATCCGTACTGGGATACGTTATTTGATATGGGAGCAACAGCGTATTTTGATATCGCGAATATCCACGAGGTTAGTGGGAGGGGGTCTGTTCTTAAAATATGTACTTTTAAGGAAGAGATGTCAAAAAGAGAACTTACAGATATCCCGTGGTGGGTTACCGAAACCCAATTTGAAAATACCAACGAAACGCCGAGTCTATCCTCCGAAGAATACGCAAAGATCATGACCAAGTATATAACGTATGCTCTTGCACAAGGATACGATAAACTGTTCATTGTGAATTTTAAATCTCCAATACCAGGCGTTCCGGACGCGAATCCACCGTTCGGCGATGCTTCCGCATTAATCAATTCGAATGATGAAAAGACAGATCTTTTTTACGCAGTGAAAACAACCATTCACATGTTAGATCACTTTGAGACTGTTGAGGTGTTGAACGAACAGATATTTCGAGGTCATGAAGAAGACGGCACATGGAACATACGTGTGACCGAAGGACAGTACAAATTCACTGTTAATGGACAACCAGTGTATGTACTATGGGGCGGAAAAGATCTCCCGAAAGCGCTAGAAGGTACGGTTCTCGTCACCGATATCTATGGGCATACACAGAAAGTGAGTGTAGATGCAGTGACGGTTGCAGATACACCGATCTTCATTGAACCGTTAGAGTAGAGAATCTTTTCTTCTGTACCCAACAAAATATTAATAAGCACAACCCAATATGGAAGCACATGGACCTTAAAGAAACGCTCCTCGTGTCCCTCATAAATTATGCCGAGAATCTACAAATTCTCGTTCCTTTTATTGTGCCAACTCTTTTCATGACCGGGTTTATTTACATCACTGGTGTAGAGACAGGAGTGGCGTTCGAACTAAAGATGCTGGTGCGGTGGGAAACACTTATTTCTGCGTTACGCGATATCACTTTCCCTCTCGAACTAAGAATGCTTCTTCTTTACCTTTCTACATATCTTTTATTCTTACTTTTTAGCGTAGGAGTCACAATTGGATATATTAAGGAAGAAATAGAGGGGGTATCTTCCCTTGAGAAGGCAACGAGGGTGGCATACAAGAGTTTTTTACCGTTTGTTTTACTTTTAATCTTTTACGCGCTACTTGCATATCTCACAATTTCTCTCTTACCAGGAAAATATGCACATATCACAATTTTTGCATTCACCTTCTTTTTTCTCTACACGCTCCCAAGCATTGTGTTGGACGAGAATAACTTTATTCCTGCGTTTCTTGAGAGCGTACGGAGGGTTACTGAGATCCCTTTTAGGTCATTTGTTGTGTATATGTCGTCACTCTTTCTCCTCATTCTCAGTGTGGTCATTGTGTTCTATGAGCTACTGTACTTCCCCCTCATGATGATGTTCGTGTTACCTCTTGTTGCAAATATTATCACACTCTCCTATCTACGGGAGGAGGAAGAGGAGGTACAGTGTCCTGAGTGCGGGGGCGTACTAGAGGCATATGACGACCGATTTGTGTGTACAGAGTGTGGTGCGGAGTATGTCTATGAGTGAAGAAGTAGCTCGGTATGTCCTCGAGAGGATAGAAGAACGCGACTACGATGTAGACGTTCAAAAACTGAAGATAGAGGCGTGCAAAAAGTTTCATCTCGACAGAGTCCCGAAAAACTCAGAGATTCTCCAATTCACCGATGATCCGAAGATAGTGAGAGTTCTGCGAAAAAAGCCAATGAGAACGCTCTCAGGAGTTGCTGTTGTGGCGGTGATGACGCGACCGAAGGAGTGTCCCCACGGGCGGTGTGCATACTGTCCCCGAGGAGAGAACGCGTGTCAGAGTTATACAGGGAAGGAGCCAGCTTCACTCCGTGCGATACAACATAATTTCGATCCCTACGACCAAACAATGGACAGACTGGCACAGTTGGACAGAATAGGACACCCCATCGATAAAGTAGAGCTTATCGTCATGGGAGGCACGTTTCCTTCTGAGTGTCTGGATTATCAAGAGTACTTTGTGAAACGGTGTCTCGATGCCATGAATTCCTTTTACAATGAGCGTACCTCGAGAATCCTGGAGGAAGCACAGAGAAAGAACGAGCACTCCAAGGTACGCTGTGTGGGCATCACCTTTGAGACACGACCTGACTGGTGTAAAGAACAACATATCTCGCGGATGCTCGATTTCGGCGTGACACGTGTAGAGTTAGGTGTTCAAAACATCTACGATTCCATTTATAGGAGGATAGACCGGGGTCATACGGTAGAGGATGTGGTGGAGTCAACACAGTTACTCAAAGACGCGGGTCTTAAGATAAACTACCATCTCATGCCTGGTCTCCCTGGATCAACTATAGAACGAGACATTCAAGCATTCAGACAGATCTTCACCGATAAACGATTTAAACCTGATATGGTAAAATTCTATCCCTGCTTGGTGGTGAAAGGGACAGAAATCTACGGAGAATGGAAAAAAGGGAATTTTAAACCATATACAACGGAAGAAGCACGAAAGGTGATTGTAGAAGTGAAAAAAGTCATGCCCAAGTGGGTGCGGACTATGCGGATCCAGCGGGATATCCCAACACAGGAGATCGATGCTGGGGTCGACCGTTCGGATTTGGGCTCTCTCGTTTATCAAGAACTCGAAGCGCGGAACATCCAGTGTAATTGTATCCGTTGTAGAGAGGCAGGCTTAAAACACTACAAGAAGGGTGTCACCCCTGAGGATGTGCAGCTTCTCGTGGAGGAGTACACTGCCTCTGGAGGAAGGGAGTTCTTCATTAGTTTTGAGGATGCTGAGAAGGATATTCTCATTGGATTTTTGAGGCTCAGGATCCCCTACGCTCCTTTTAGAAATGAGATTACAAAAGATACCTGCCTGGTGAGGGAACTGCATGTGTATGGGCAGATGCTCTCACTTGGAGAAAGAACATCGAGGGGATGGCAGCACAAACAGTTCGGTAAACGTCTCTTGGAAAATGCAGAAGAAGTAGGTCAGCAGCAGGGGATGAAGAAAATCCTTGTGACGTCAGGAATAGGTGTAAGAGAGTACTATCGGAAGTTTGGATACAGGAGAGTTGGACCATATATGGGCAAGAGGCTGTAAATACATATCTGTCAGTGTAATTTCAAATAAAAAACTATTTAAATATAGGAAATATAAAAAGCGTGATGAGGTCAAACAAAAAAGTCCTCGTTCTCTCCGTGGACAGAGACAACGATATTGGGGCAAAAGCGGGCGTGAAAGGCCCCATCATTGGTAAGGAAAACGTTATGAATACCGCTGTTAACCTCGGTTTGAAGGATCCAACGGAGTCTGATATGAACGTGCTTTTTGACTCAGTGAAGATATACGAGGAGTACAAGGATCAATTTAGAAAAATGGACATTGCTGCACTGACCGGGGATAAAGAGACCGGAATAGTATCAGATACCATCATTTCTGAGCAGTTGGACGAAGTATTACGAGAGTTTGATGCCGATGCTGTTATCTTCGTGTCCGACGGGAGAGAGGACGAAAATGTGATTCCCATTATTGAATCAAGGGTGGATATTCTTTCAAAAGAGCGGCTTGTGATTCAGCAGAGTGAGAGTATTGAGGACACCTACTTTATTCTTCAACGATACCTAGAGAACCTTCTCGAGGATAGAAAAACAGCCGGACTGGTTTTTGGACTTCCAGGTGTGATACTCCTTATAATCGCGATATCGTCTTTTCTTGAGGAAATAAATTTCACTATTTATGATACTCCATGGAGTGCCGCCTTTGGATGGGTGGGAGTGGGTATTGTTTCAGGAATCTTTCTCTTCATGAAGGGATTTGGGCTGGAGGAATACCTCACGCCTAAAAACTTTAACTATTTCCTTTACATTTCCAGCGGCGTATTAGGCGCTGTGGGAATATACCGAGGAGTTGCGTTTACTCCGTGGGATAAATTACCGTATATAAGCACAAAGGCCATTGTGTATGCTGTGGGATTTATTCTTGAATACAGTTTCCCGTATTTGTATATTGGTGTGCTTATGGCACTCACCTCCAATGTATTAAGAGCGTATATCAAAGAGTCTATACACTACTGGTATCATGTGGTTCTGTTTTTCTTCGGGCTTGTGAGCTTCTCGTCTGCGTACCTTATACTGCGATATACCGCTGAGAAAATCACGGGGACGCAAACAGTTTTCGGCCTCATTGTACTCTCGCTTCTTTTTGTCTTTGTAGTTCTGGGCGTCCTCAATAAGAAAAAGAATGAGTAACTTTATATTGTAGGAACTGTTATTTGCGGTATGGAGATACGAGCGCTGGAGTTTGAGGACTATGACAGTATAATCAATGTATGGAAGGAATCTGGACTTCCGTTCAAACCGTATGGGAGGGACAGCAGAGAGAATATCCGGCGACAGATGAGTGATAATCATGTTCTTTTCTTAGGTGCTTTTGAGAAGGAGACGTTAATAGGTGTTGTGATTGTGAATCACGAGGGGAGAAAAGGATGGATAAATAGGCTGGCAGTACTCCCATCATTTCAGAGGAAAGGAGTCGCCTCGCAGCTCGTGAAACATGGGGAAAAGTGGTTTGAAGAGGAAGGAATAAAGATCTGGGCTGTACTTATTGAGGATTATAACGATATATCGAAAAAACTCTTTCAAAGACTGGGATACACGTTCCACGATGATATTTATTACTATTCAAAAAGAGAAAGTGACAAAGTATAACGTTGCCATATCTTCGAAAAATATAAAAATATACGGTACACACAGTTGTTGTGAATGAAAAACTAACTATTTTTAAAAAAAGTGTAGCACTATTCTTTATAACATTTATTGTCCTTTCAGGGTGTATATCTACACAGACTGAAACTGAAACGCCAACAAAATCACCAAAAGGAACTGAAGACGATTCCACACATTATGAAATTGTTGATCTCCGTGTCAGCCCTGAAAATCCAACGGTAGGAGATACACTCACTATTCTCGTCGATGTACAAAATAGAGAAGACTCAGCGGTGTCCTGTGAGATTGTGGTGGGCATTGGGATAAAAATAAGAAATAAGAAAGTAGAACTGGAGGCGAAGAGTTACAAAACAGTCATGTTTGAGGAGGTTTTGGATACAGCAGGAGAGATGGAGGTATCAACTGGACATTTTTCGAAGAAGATCACGGTGACCTCATCAGAAACACCAGTACCCACTACACCTTCTCCCACAACTACACCTTCTCCAGAGACATCGTTTTTCTATACGTTGGACGGTCGTTTTGTACAGATCACAGATTATACATATACTATTTCTCTAGAGCCAGGAAACGAAAACAATGTGTATGTAAACGTCCCTCTTGTTCCCTCAGTATCGAGGTATCACTTCTCACAGAAGGTACTGGAACAGACTACTGAGTACAGCAAAGATCCCGATAGTATAACAACGAGAAAGGAAGACGATGCACGGTACGAAAGAGCAGAATGGACAGATCCACCATCGGAGATAACGGTGACACGGCAGGTAAAGTGTTCAAATACTGTTCGATACTCTCCGTTTATTACACAGTCGAGTTATCCTTTGAATACAGATATCCTCCAATATCTCAACTCCGAACCGAATATTCAGTCCGATGATCCCGAAATAGAGGCGCTCGCAGAGGGTCTCGTTCAAGGATCGGAGTCAGCGATGGACGCGACAGTAAAAATATTAAACTGGGTGCGGTATCACATAGAGTATACTTGTTCAAAAGATCTCATGAAATGTGAGAGAGTTCTCTTCATCGATGCGAAACGAACGCTCACGTACAAAAAGGGCAACTGCGTGAACTTTGCGAACCTCTCTATCGCATTACTGCGGGCTGTAGGGATCCCAGCAAAGATGTCGCATGGATACGTTGCAGACTCGGATTATGAATCAGCAGCAGCTCACGCGTGGATTTCAGTCTATCTTCCAGAGAAAGGATTTATCGAGTTTGAGTCCTCGTACTGGATGCCGCGATCGAGCCTGGTGCCAGAAACGGTACTCATGCCACAACATATACAGTATCCCAGTAATATCGGGATCACTAATATTGGATCGTTCAATGAAGCACATAATTCAACGCGGGAAGTTTCTTCTCTCCCAGAAAAAAAGACCGAGATATCGGAATCTATTGATAAGAGAGATATCATCTCATTTTTTGCTTACGTTGAGAGAGAAGACTGGCACGGAAGCCCGGAAGAATACTGTGTTTCATTGATTATCACTGCTCCTCAAGGGTGGAAGGTTTTTCTCTCCAATGATGAGATCACGATAGACTCGTCCAACTATTTTTCTAAGGAAATACTCGTCACGGTAATCCCGCCTTCAAATGCACAAAGTGGAGCTGAAGCTGAGATTGTGATCACTGCAGATGACGGGTCGGAGAAGAGGGAGCTTACCTTCGTTGTCTCCATCCACTAAGTTACGACGAGAACAAGGTGAGGCAAAAGTAGAAAGGTATTTAAGGTTCTCCTCACAGTCAATTTCATGAAAGTAGTGTTGAAATTCGGAGGATCGGTCCTTTTAGATGATGGGAGAATAAATACCAAAATGATAAAGCGGTATGCGTATATCATCAATCAAATACAAGAAGATCATGAAATAAATATCGTCGTTGGTGGTGGGGGCTACGCGAGGAAGTATATAGAAGCTTTGGGCAATCTGGGCGCTTCTGAATCTCTCAAGGATCTCGCGGGGATACAGATCTCGAGAATTAATGCACAGTTGTTTATTTCTGCATTGAAGGAGATTGCATATCCTATGCCACCGAAAAGTTTTGACGATGTAGTGGAGGCACTAGACTCGGAAAAGATTGTAGTCTGCGGAGGGTTGATACCGGGACAGTCTACCAATGCAGTTGCAAGCTTTATTGCTGAAGAAATGGAAGCCGATCAGCTCATTAACATCACGGATGTTGATTATGTGTACACAGATGATCCAAAACTGAGTCCCGAGGCAGAACCCATCAAGGAAATAAAAATAGATGATTTCATTGATCTGATAATAGAAAATTCTGGAGAAGCTGGCACCTACGAACTCTTCGATATTACGGCGGCACAGATCATCAAACGATCAAAAATCCTGTTGAAATTCATTTCGGGTCACGATCCCGAGAACATTGTGAAGGCAGTGAACAATGAGCAGGTAGGAACTGTTGTGATGAGTGGGCTTTGACGTCTGTAAGGAACATTAAAAATATAAATGTACGATACTACTCCATCATAGATGAAAGAAGAAGCCATGAAGAGGATTGAGACGGAACTTGCTTCAGTGAAAAACAGCTTTTTAGAGATACGAAAGCGCAGCCTCGGCCTCGATCCTAGAGATAGAAAGGAGATGTCAAAGATCACAAACTTGTTAAATGAGTTTAGTTTTGAGGTAGGGAAGATTTCAAACCTCACCTCTGTTGTGTTCGATAACAAGAAGATAAAAGATTATGGAGATTCAACGATTAAGAAAATATATAAATTTAAACTCTCTTTAGAAGACGATAAAAATAGAAAATTTTTGAACGAGTCAGAATTTTATTTTAATCAGATGTACAACGAAATAGAGAAAGAGATCATGAAAGTCATGATGGAACCGGTGGTCACGGAGAGCGATGCGAAGTTCTTAAAGAAAAAAATCCAGGAAATGAGTTCTGAGATAGATGAGTTAAAAACACAGATATCCTCGTTGGAAGATCGTATCGCCGATGTAATTGCAAAGGAGAAAGAGATGTTTTTGGATGCCGAGGAGCTCTCTGTGTTGGAAGAGATTCTACTTCTCCATGATGAAGGAATGAAATGGATAGAACCGCGCTTTTTAAGTAGAAATTCCGGTATTTTAGAAAGACTTTACGATTACGGACTTTTAAAAAGAAAAAAACGAGGTGGAATTAATGTCTACTCCTACCGTAAGGATTAGAGGTGTATACGCTACAGCAATGACAAAATTTTTGCTGGACAGAGACTGGGAAATTTTGCAGATGTCCAAAACGATGGAAGAGAGGTTTAGAGTCGAGTCAGCCATGGAGCTTGCCGATATTGATCTCAGGCAGAATAAAAACAATGGGTTGATGGCAATAGGCAAGAGAGAAGATCTTGAAGAATTAAAAAACCTTTTAAAGGAAAATTTCTTAGATATTTGTTATAGAATGGAAAATGTGCAACTTTATGGGATTTATAAAGGAAAAATAGAAAAAAAGAAAGGAAAAAAGACAATAGTCGATATAAAAGATGGGAGAGGAATATGTTACGAATCTATCAAGGATGGTGCTCTACTACAAGTTTTTGATATGAAAAAAATACCTATTTTAAGGACGAAACTTACCTTTCCCGGAAAGAATATTGTACTAATACCTAATAGAGCTGTAAAGCTGAGTAAAAAGATAAAAGAACCCGAAGAACGGGAGCGACTGTACGATCTTGGAAAGAAACATCTGCAAGATTTTGGGATCCTGTTCAGGAGTAGTGCAGTAGGAAAAGATGAAGAGCTTGTTGAAGAAATAAAAGAACTTTATAATGAAACTGAGAAAATAATGAATAGTTATGAGCTTTTCTCTACACCAAGTGTAATACGAGAGGGGCATGATGTATTAAAAATATATTTTGGATGGGACGCTAAACGAAAGTTGGATTCACTGAGAGAAGATGTTGTGCCCACGATGCAAAACCATCACCTCTATAAGAATTCACGAGGCTTTTCAAAAGCTGTGGATCTCGGTGAAAAGATCATTGAAAATGGAAAGGACAGGGATGTTGTCGAAGAAAACTTTCTCGATGTGTATAAATCCTCCATACACGATTATGTTAAGATAGAACACATAAAAGAGTATCCTGTGAAGTTGGGCGATGCGAAGGTACTTAAATTTGAGCCCCCCGAGCTTGTTTTGAAAAGAAAGATATATGGAAGAGGCTACTACGATGGACTTAATAGGAAAAAGGAGCATAACGATTATGTGATAACAGAGATAGAAGAGGAAAAATGGTATTTTGTCCATAAGTACTACTCAAAGGATGGAAAGCTCAAAGGGAAGTACTACAATATCTGCAGTCCTGTCGAGATCTATCCCCGCAGAATTCGATATATTGATCTGGAGGTGGATGTGGTGGAAAATCCTGAGGGTGAGAGAAAGATAATCGATCAGGAAAAACTGGAAGAAAGTATACAGAGTGGACGAATCACAGAAGACGTAGGCAAGAAGGCAATGGAAGTTGCAGAAACTCTGGTGAAATAGATGAATAGATTCTTTAAAGCTTTAATTAATAAAGATACCTCGAGAATGAGAGAAATATGTGAAGAAAAAGAGCCCGAACTTACACGAGGGTACATAAAGGCGCTCATGGGATTTATCACTGCCCTTGAAGAGAATGATCATCGTACTGCCGTGTATCGCATCCTGAACGGTAAACTGACGAAAAAAGAAGTAAAAGATTTATATAGGAGGAGTAAGAAAATATATACAGACGAGTTCAGGAGAGATGAAGAGAGAGATTATGAAAAGGCGTGGGTTGATCTCTTGGAGTATTACATGAAAAACGAGAAAATAGAGGAAGGATTGGATAAGTTTATGGAGGAAGAATAATATGAAGAAGTGGTTAGCTGTGGTAGTGGTACTTCTAGTAGTGCCAATGGCGAGTGCAGATTGGAATTTTCAGACGAAGGAGAAGGTATACGACTTTTGTGTTTTAGATTATAACGACGATGGCAAGGAGGAGATAGCGATAGGGAGTAAATTCCTGCACATTGTAGACTTCGATGGAAACTCTTTGAAAAAGTTTGAGTACCCGGGAAATGCCTTTGATTTTTCAGAGGTCTATCTTACGCCTTCCTTTGCTGTGGGGGGAAAAGATGTTGCTTACCTTATCGACTACTTAGGGAATATGAAAGCCCAGTGCGTGCTAGAAGGAGAGGTAAAGGCCGCTATGATACGGGATCTTGACAGTGATGCACGAAAGGAATTGATTTTTGCTACTGAGGAGAGAATATATACATTCTACAGAAATGGAAATCCCAAGCACTCTCGAGAGATACCAGAAATAAAAAAAGTAGCGTGCACGGATCTCGATGGCGACGGAAATCTCGAGTTTATTGTGGCCGCCGACAAGTTTTACGTTCTTGATAAAGATCTCAATGATCTCTGGTACTGTTGTACAGATACAAACGCCTTCATTGTCCATGATTTCAACGGTGATGGTGTCCAGGAAATCGTCCTTGCCGGTGATGAGCTTCGTTTTTATAAACAAAATGGGCTTCTGTACTGGAAACATCCTCTTGATAATGAGGCGATCGACGCTTTCTTGGCGGATCATAATGGCAACGGTGTTGATGAGATAGTTGTCCTTCACAAGTATACAATTGCTGCGTATGATAAGGAAGGAACACAGGAGTGGGAGTATGAGTATCCGAGTGCCAAGCATTTTACTACAGCATATATCGAGGATCTCGATGGAAACAACATTCCTGAAGTACTGCTGGCGCTAGGGAACACCCTCGTTGTGGTAGAGGACGGAGAACGGGTCGCGCAGTACAACACCACCTACTCCAATGATGAAGTGTTCAAGATCCAAACTGAAGATCTTGATGGCGATGGAAAAAAGGAGATTCTCGCCTCGAGCTGGCGATTTTTAAATGTGTTCACGTACGAAAAGGAGAAACCAAAGGAGAAAGAAGAAGAGGAGGAAGAAGAGGAAGAAGAGGAGGAAGAAGATATCGAAGCAAAAAAGAATCAGGCACAGGCACTTTACAAGCAGGGAGGAGCACTCTTCAACCAGAAGAAGTATACAGATGCAAAAGAAAAGTTTACCCAGGCGAAAGCACTTTACGAAGAACTAGGCGATACAGAAATGGTACAGGTCTGCGATACGTTTATTTCAAAGGCATATAAAGGAATCAATGGAGATATGTATTTTTCACAGGCTCAACAAAAAGAACAAGAAGAGAATTACGACGGTGCCATACAGGATTATGAACAGGCCAGAGAGTTCTACAAGGATATCAACCAGGAAAAAGCCGATCTCTGTACACAGAAAATCACGGAGCTTCAGGACAACCAGAAAATGGTAGGGATATTTGAGTATATCCCCCTTATACTATTTGTTGTGGGTATTGCAGCTGTGGTTATCTATACGGTACGCATGGTGATGAAAAAACAATAACTCCTTTTTATTTTTTATTCGACGTTCTATACGATAATTGTGAGGAATAGTATGTTTGTAGAGAAACTCAACGAGAGGATCATTCTCATCGGTACATCCCATATCTCTGAGGAGAGTGTCAACTTAGTCAAATATATGATCATGGAGGAGGATCCTGATTGTGTTGGCGTCGAACTATGCGAACAGCGATTCAACGCACTGAAAAATAAGAACAAATGGGAAAATATGAGTGTGCCCGATGTGATCAGAGAAGGAAAAACGTACCTCCTCCTCATGAATATTATTTTGTCCAACTATCAGAGCAGGCTCGGCGCCGAGTTCGGGATCACCCCTGGTTCAGAGATGCTCAAAGCTGTGGAGTTGGCCGAAGAGTTCGATAAAGAGATACTCCTCATGGATAGAGATATCCAAGTTACAATGAAACGAAGCTGGAATGCCATGTCCCTCAAAGAGAAATTAACATTTATTCTCTACATATTCTCCGGTTTTTTTGAGGAGGTCGATGAGAACATTATAGAAGATCTGAAGGACAAAGATCTCCTTAATGAAGCGTTAAAAGAGATATCAGAGGAGGTTCCAGGCATTAAAAAGGCACTCATCGATGAGAGAAATGAGTACATCGCCATGAATATTCTCGAACGGTACAATGAGGGGAAGAAAATTGTGGCGGTGGTAGGAGCTGGCCATCTCACAGGTCTTAAAAAAATTATTGAGGAAAATCTTCCTAAAGAATCCTCTATGGGACGTCGAAAGACACTGGAGGAGATTCCTCAGCAGAGGAGCAAGATGAAAATTATCGCCTACGCAGTTCCTGCGGTCTTTGTTGGGCTCGTGATCTACGGATTTTATACGAGAGGAGTAAGTTTTACACTGACGATGCTCCTCTTCTGGACGCTTATCAATGGGAGTTTGTCAGCTCTTGGTGTTATTTTAGCCTTGGGACATCCACTCTCCATCCTCACTGCACTGGTTGCTGCGCCTGTGACCTCGCTAAATCCTGCACTAGCGGCAGGATGGTTCGCGGGATTAACCGAAGCGAAGATGAGAACACCAATGGTAAAGGACTTTGAAGATCTCTCACACCTGGAGCGGGTGAGGGACTACTGGAAAAACAATGTGACACGGATCCTTTTAGTCGTCGCCTTTGCGAACATAGGAAGTGTCATCGGTACGTTTATCGCACTCCCGTATCTTTTAAGTCTCTTTTAGTGGTACCATGAAGTTTAAGAAGGTAGTAGAGACGTACAAAAAGCTGGAAGAAACACCGGCAATGTTGGAGAAAACTGATATAGTTGCACAGCTCCTCACGGAAACACCCGATGAGTTAACGAGCATCGTGGTGCAGCTTGTTCTCGGTGAGGTGTTTCCGAAGTGGATGGACAAACAGATAGGCATCGGAACACAGCTTCTGATAAAAAGTGTATCGAATGTAACAGGGATACAAGAGTCTGTTATCACCGATCACATCCGAGAGGAGGGCGATGTAGGAAGTGCTGTGGGAAAGGCAGTGGAAGAGAAAACACAGGTATCGTTTTTTTCTGAAGAGCTTACCGTGGAAAAGATATGCCAGACTCTGGATAAGATTGTTTCCTTTGAAGGGACCGGATCACAGGAAAAGAAGCTGAACTATTTAGCAAGTCTTTTTGGTGCCGCCGACCATGAAGAAGCTGTGTATCTCTCGCGAATTATCTTGGAGAAGATGCGTACAGGCGTTGGTGAAGGGATTGTCCGGGATGCAATAGCTCAAGCGTACAATGTTCCTTCGGAAAAAGTAGAGGGTGCACATTCCCTCGTGAACGATTGGAGCGTGGTAGTAGATGCGGCAAAAAAGAACGGTCTGGAAAAGGTGGAAATCGAGCCCTTCAGACCGCTAAAAGCCATGCTCGCACAGAAGGTGAAAACAATCGAAGAAGGATTTTTAGAGGTCGGAAAACCCTGTGCGCTGGAGTACAAATATGACGGGTTCAGAATGCAGGTCCACAAGATAGGGGAGAAAGTGGAAATTTTCACGAGACGGCTCGATAAAGTAACGGAACAGTTCCCGCTGATAAAAAGGGCTGTTGAGGAGAATGTGGAAGGGGACTGTATCATCGAGGGAGAGACAGTGGGAAAAAAGGGAGACAAGTATCTTCCCTTCCAAGAGATATCCCGACGGATAAAAAGAAAGTACCACATCAAAGAGATGGCCAAACGCATTCCTGTGGTGTTGAACCTTTTTGATATACTGTATTATGAGAGTGAATCCCTCCTCAATACTTCGTTTCAAGAGAGGAGAGAGATACTGGAGGAGATTGTGGAGGAGGGTAACACACATCTCGCCCTCGCAAACCAGCTTGTGACAGACTCAAAGGAGGAGGGAACTACCTTTTACGAGGAGGCTCTGGATAAGGGGAATGAGGGGGTCATGATGAAGAATCTCACTGCGCCCTACCAACCTGGATCCAGGGTAGGGTACATGATAAAGCTCAAGCCTATTCTCGAAACGCTGGATCTGGTGATTACCGGAGCAGAATGGGGCGAAGGAAGGAGAGCCCACTGGCTGGCAACCTTTTTGCTGGCATGCAGAGGTGAGGGAGATGCCCTTACTACTGTAGGCAAAGTAGGTACCGGGATCACCGATGAGATGTTTGAAGAACTGACAGAGCGATTGAAAGATGATATCATCTCTCAAGACGGGAAAAAAGTTGAGCTGAAACCCGAACTCGTTGTGGAGATAGCGTACGAGGAGATACAGCGGTCACCGAAGTACGAGAGTGGATTTGCTCTGCGATTTCCCCGGGTGAAGAGAATACGGGAGGACAAAGGACCGGAGGATGCCGATACAGTAGAAAGAATTAAAGAGATCTACGAGGCGAACAAATGATTTTGCACGTGTTAAGACCGTCCAAAAAGAATACGATTAGAATAAAACATTTATTCACACACTGTATGTGGAGGCAAAGCTTTTAAGAAAGAAACAAAATACTTTTTATAATACAATCCTGTGGTTACAATGATCGATCTCAAAGAAATCTGTGGAGAGAAACTCGGTGAGAGGATCGAGGAGAAGTTCGGTGATGAGATAGAGAAGATCATCGATAACCTCGAGCTGGAGAAACTCATGGAGGTGGATGGGCTCGGTGAGAAACGGGCGTTAAAGATCCTGCGGTCTGTATACGAGGAAAAAACAGGATTTCCGTTTCAGGAGACACTCTCGGCAGATTCTAAAAAAATACACTCGAAAATCATTGCCAAACTACAGGAGTATCCTGTGACACGGCAGGCAAAAAATAAGTTTCTGTTGTTTTATCCTACAAATAATAAATCATTTATAGAAAAGAGATTGGATCTTTGTGAGGAGTCAAAGGAGCTTCTGTCGAAGGTGAAAGACGTAGATGCATTTTTGAAGAATTTAAGAGATATAAAAGAACTTCACTATCCCGAAAAACAGACATATAGAGAGTATGTAATAGTGACGGATGATGAAGAGCTGTACGAAACCTTCGAAATCCCATACTGTGATACGATGCTCATTTCTTCACCGGAGGAGATAGACTACTATGCAGAAAACTACTTTCGGATTGTATATCTGTACTCCGATAACTCCCTCCTTTATGAGGAGCTTATCGGCGAGGTGGACACAGCGGTGGATGCACGAAGCTTTGATATCGAGGATGTAATCCCTGAGGTTGTACTGAACAAATTTTTGATAAATGAAAGTACGCTCGATGCGGCGCGAGAGATATACTCCCTCCTTGGAGAGCACACCGTCTTGAATGAGGTTGTAGAGAGCATTGCTACCCTCGATGAGGATAAAGAGGAGGAGATCGATCTCGATGAGAAGGTGATGGAGATAGAGAGGAAGATTAACAGTGATATCGAGGAGAAAATAGAGAAAGAAGATCTTTCCCTTGGCGGGAGGAATCTTCTGGCGATCATGGAGGAGCTCAAAGATTCAGAATCACCAATAGACGTGGTGAAACGGAGCATGCCCTCAAAGATAGATGAGATCTACAATGAGGTTCTCAAAGAGCATCTCGACGAGGTGTACGAGGAGACGGGTATCAGTCTTCTCGATCTATTTCCACCGGAAATAAGCTTTCCCGTTGAAGCGGACTACGAGAAACTTGAAGAGGCAAAGACAGAGATGGAACGGGAGAAGTTCAGGAAACGCTACGAGAAAATGAGAAAGGCAGCGGAGATAGGAGTGTATTGGGATGAGGTGGAGCGACTTGTTGAAGGTGTCTTCGAGATGGACTTCAAGATTGCGCTTGCTCGGTTCATTCACGAGTATGATCTTACAGAGCCGCAGTTTGTGAACGAGGGAATGAGTTTTGAGAATGGGAGAAATTTGTTTCTGAAAAATCCTGTAGGAGTCTCATATAAAGTAGGAGAGACGCCTCACACTTTTACAGGTGATGAACGCGTTGTTGTGCTCACCGGTGCGAACTCCGGAGGAAAAACTACGCTTCTGGAGACAACGCTTCAGATACAGATTTTAGCACAGATAGGACTCTATGTTCCAGCGGATCTCGTATATACCACAGTATTTGATGAGATACAGTACTTGGAGAAACAGAAAAGTGGTGGTGCCGGCGCGCTCGAAACCACACTTATGAACTTAATCACGCTTTCTATGGAAAAAAATAAGAATCTTGTACTTATCGATGAGCTTGAGGCAATTACCGAGCCTGGTTCGGCTGCGAAGATCATCGGTGAGTTCTTGAACATTTTGAAAGAGAATGACAGGTGTTATGTGGTGCTCGTGACCCATCTCGGTGAGGAGATTCTGAAGATAGCTGATGTCCGGTGTGATGGTATTGAGGCCTCTGGACTTGATGAGGATCTCAACCTCATCGTCGATAGACAGCCGATATTCTATAGGATGGGGAAGTCTACACCCGAGCTTATCGTAGAGAAACTTTCCAAACAGTCGCGGGATAAAAAGAAGAGAATCTTTGAGCGGGTGCTGGAACGATTGAAAGAAGCCTGATCCTTTAGTACTTAGTTTTCACAATTCACATCAGTGAGTTACCCTCAGTAAACACTCACATGTAGTCATGTGAGCTTCCTGCAATGTGGCACAACTTGTGTAGGTTCCTGTTCTCGGTAGAAATAACTCGCAGAAGCTTTGGTTCTGCGATCTGATCACAAAACAAGATTTTGTGAGTTATGCGACACGACAAGATACTCCAAAAGATATTTAAAAAAATATATGAATCCATGTGTGGTGAGTATATGAAATGTCCAGAATGCGATTATGAAAATGATCAAGACGCGTTGTACTGCGAACAATGTGGTGCAAAGCTACAAGAAAAATATCCAATCACAGCAAGCATTTCGCAAATGTCAAAAAAAGCATCGAGAGTAGAACTCTTTATCAGGATCGTCTATGGATTTGTCCTCGGGATCATTGCAGGTATTTGGGGCTTTTTTGTTGGAATTGTATCGTTTATTCACTGGTTCTATATTCTAATACTTGGAAAGCGACATGAAAGTCTATGGGTGCTTGTGACAGCATTTCTTCGCTTTGCGATGAGAATGACAGGATACATAGCCCTGATTACCGATGAACGACCGCCGATCTCTGGTGAGAAGAAGGAATACCCCCTAAAGTTTTCTTCTGTCTATGAAGAAAATGCATCACGACTGGAACTCTTTATCAGGATCGTCTATGGATTTGTTTTAGGACTTATCGCGAGTATATGGGGATTTTTTGCCGAGATTGCAGCTGCTATTCAGTGGTTCTATATTCTAATACTTGGAAAGCGACATGGTAGTCTCTGGGAATTCATCGCTGGGTACATACGATTCTACTATCGTTTAGAAGGCTATATGTCACTGCTTACCGATGAAAGACCACCGATCACTGGAGAAGAACTCTAACTTTCCTCCTTTTCTTTTTTCTACAAGAGGAAACATTTTTATAAAATTCAACACCACTGTATGTGATGCCGAGGTGGCAGAGTGGACAAACGCGCCGGCCTTGAGAGCCGGTTCCCCCGATGGGGAACTAGGGTTCAAATCCCTACCTCGGCGTTGTCCTTCTAGTTCAACTTTTTATACTGGAAACTGATTTGAAGTATATTCTCGAGAAGAGCAACAACTTCTACATGACTAAGCTTTCTCCTTTCAGAGGATATAACTTTATTTTCGCTAGAAAATAGGATATTAAAAAAAATAAAAAGAATTATACCGCTAAATCGTCTGGCCCAATTTCTTCTATCTTTTTCCCATTGGAAAGCAGCTCCTCAAGTGTTTCGAGCCTCTTCATTATTGTGGTTTTGTGGCTCATGAGGAACGTGCATCTCTCATCGCCTTTTGCCTCACATGTGATCTCTCGTGCTTCCAGTGAGATACCAAAAGACTCTCCACACCATCCCGCGGAGTATCCTGCGTTGATATGGCATATAGGTCTGTTTGCTGTTTCACCTTCCTTTTTAAGCGCTTCTGCTTCAAAGGAGCGAGGATGGTGGTAGACGAGAAGGTACGTCTTGTCAGCACTAGGTGCAGAGGCCGGAAGAATGTTTACAAATGCCCACCCACTATACGAGAAATAGACGGGCCCTGCGGAGAGTTTCTCCATGGGATTAGTGATACCAAACTTCTCGTGGTACTCTTTGGCTTCTCGGTGGCCTACCGCTTTCCCAAATCTGTAGAGAATCTGATCCGTTCCTTTCTCCCCATACACATCCTCAAGAATGTTTCTGAAGGACAACGCGAGGGAGTTTGCCCGAACCCACATATATCGCTCATCATCTATCTCAATTCGCCCTTTCTCTGGGTGAGGCGTTACCTTTTCGAAAAAGTCACTTATTGTATCTTCCGCCTTTTTAAAGACATCTTCCATCTCAGACGGTACCTTTGCTGCTTTGAATTCTGTCATGATTCTCACCTCATACGATCTTCGCTAACTCTTCTGCTGTCCGTTTCATGTCGAGGAATACGAGCCC
>CAZQQT010000010.1:0-92870 GCA_964595645.1 uncultured Thermococci archaeon | reverse complement strand
GGGCTCGTATTCCTCGACATGAAACGGACAGCAGAAGAGTTAGCGAAGATCGTATAAACAGGACGCTCTTCAATACTACCGATCCGCAGGTGATTTCTATATACATGCCGAAAGGAATCCTCAAAAAGAGAGTGCGAAAGAAAAATTTTATATTGGCCCTAGAAAATCTTAAAGATGAGAAATTAGGTGTCACTAAGAGTTTTTCAGGATATATTCGGCTTTTTTGCACAGATTATGAGGATTCTCATGATGATTTCTACCTTCTCATACATAAAGGCACAATAGTCGCCGCAGAAAAGGTGGAAATCGAGAGGAAAATACGAACAATAAAAGACAATGTCGTAGATGAGTTTAAAAAGGAATACAAAGAGTGCGAGATATCAATTTTTGGGCTCGGTAGCAGAGAGATGGAAGTAGCGAAGGAGATCAATGAAGATTGCGAGCTGGAAGAAAAGATACTCTTCCTCAGTGCAATAGATAGAGAAGAGCTGCTCAAACGGATCAAAACAGATGTTGACATGGAGAAGGTACTTTCAAAATTTGAAGGATTTGAGGAAAAAATAAATCCGAAGAAAATCAAAACAACGCTAATAAAAAAGCTGGAAAATGACCACGGATACTCCTGTGAAGAATCGTTGATATTTGCAGGGAAAACTTTGAAAGGGACGCTTAATATTTACCCAACGGAAAAAGTCTCGAATATCGTAATCAGAGACAGAGTCAATAAAACGATACGAACTGTACTTCCTTCAACAGTAAAAAATAAAGTTCACATTGAAATAAAGAAGAAAAGAGAACAAGAAAAAACAAGGAGAAATGGAGTAACAAAAGGCCACATTAGGAGACTTATCGATGCAATAAAGAGGTTGTAAAATGATAGTCAAAGTGATAGTAACTGGACCCTTTAACGCAGGGAAGACAGAGTTTATAAAACAGATAAGTGAGATTGATCCTGTGAAAACAGAAAAAAAGCTCACAAAATCAACAAAAAAGGAAAAAACAACAGTGGCAATGGATTTTGGGAGGCTCACAGTTGATGATGAATTAATACTACACATCTATGGAACACCGGGCCAACGACGCTTCGACTTCATGTGGGACATTCTTTCGTACAATATGCTGGGCTACGTACTCCTTATCGATAGCTGTGAGATGGAACACGTGTCTGAAGCGAAACAAATCATGAATTTTTTTTCTGAGCATAACGTTCCCCGTGTCATCGCAGCGAACAAACAAGATAGAAAAGACTCACATCCAGTTGACGCCATAGAAAAGCGTTTAAACAACGGGACAGTGCTGCCGTGTGTAGCCACTGAAAAGGAAAGTGTGAAAGAGGTACTATTGACACTGCTTTATAAAGTACTAGAGGAGGCTGAAGAATGAAAACCTTGCAGAAGATTCTAGAAAAAACAAATCAAGGGGGAGACTACAAAGGGGGAAAACTCAGAATATCTCTTCTTTGTGATAGTAAAGGGTTGATACTTGCCTCTACAGACTCGGAGTATGATCCAGAGGAGATATCGGCACTTTCATCGCTTGTAGGAACAGTAGTAGATCGAGCTGAACGGGATATCGGGTTTGAGTCGGTCGATGAAGTTTCTCTCGTGAATGACAACAAGGTGAGATTTGTTTGCAGACCCTTTGTAGTAAAGGAGAAAATGTTTATCCTCGTGGTCGTCACACCACCCTACAAACCCTACAGAGCGCTGACAAACCGTGCAATAGAAGAGTTATCTAATGCATTGAAGGAACGAGTATAAAATTCTAAAATATTATTTTTTACCGAGTAGTATCGCATTGACCGTAACGAAAAGTGCCATGCCGGCATCTCCAGCACCCACAGCCATCCATAACGTCACTAGCCCGAAGAACGCGAGGACAGCAAGCAGCATTTTTACTCCAATTGATATGTAAATATTCTCTTTCACAGTCTTCATGGTATCGTTACTCAGGTCAAAAAGATAGAGTAATTTTGAGAGATCATCTTCCATCAACGCCATATCTGCAGACTCCATAGCAGTATCTGAGCCTGCAGCCCCCATGGCAATCCCCACATCGCTTTTGACCAGTGCAGGAGCATCGTTGATACCGTCTCCAACCATAATAACAGGTCCGGTCTGTTGCTGGAGGCGTTCCACTGTGGCTACTTTTTCTTCTGGAAGTACCTGAGAAATGTACTCATCTATTCCAAGTTCATTGGCCGCAGCTCTGGCATTCGCTTCATTATCGCCTGTGAGCATTATCGTTTGAATTCCACGGGTTTTCAATACTTTTACAATCTTTTTTGCTCCTTCTCTTACTGTATCTTGGAGACCGATGTACGCAATCACGTCCTTACCCTCACCGAGCGCAACAACAGTCTCGCCTCCTGATGTCATTTCATCTAATTTTTTTTCTTCCTCCAGAGAGAGATCGAAGAGTGTGGGACTTCCAATAACATATTTTGTTCCCTGCACCACTCCTTCAATACCCGCCCCTGTCAGAGACTTAAATTTTTCTACATCATAAGGAGTATCTCCAAATTCTCCGGATTTTTTTATTATAGGGCGAGCGAAGGGATGGGCAGAATTCGTCTCCAGAGCTGCAGCAATACGAATAATCTCGTTCTCTGTTCTGTTATCCCACATCACAATTCTCGTTACTTCCGGATTTCCCGTGGTTAACGTCCCCGTTTTGTCGAATACCACTGTTTTGGTCTTTTTTATTTTTTCTAGATAAACACCGCCTTTCACGAGGACACCGTGTCTCGCAGCGGTGGTCACCGCTGATAACATTGTCACTGGGGTGGAAATCACGAACGCGCAAGGGCAAGAAAGCACGAGGAGCACCAGTGCTCTATAGAGCCATGGAATATACGGTGCTGAAAATACAAGAGGGGGGATAAGGAATACTCCCACGGCAAAGAGCAAC
Organism: uncultured Thermococci archaeon; assembly: GCA_964595645.1. Classification (GTDB taxonomy): domain Archaea; phylum Methanobacteriota_B; class Thermococci; order Methanofastidiosales; family B48-G16; genus JAYEIH01. Next base: position 89,960 of record CAZQQT010000010.1, on the reverse strand, counting down.
ACTGCAGGAGTATAGTATGCTGCAAACGTATTGACAAATTGCTCCGCCTTGGCTCTCCCCATCTCAGCCTCTTCTGCCATCTCTACAATCCGTGAGAGGGTTGAATCACTGCTTCGTTTCACTGCCTCTGCCTCCAGTGCGCCATCAATATTCAGTGTCCCTGCGTAGATCATGTCCCCTTTTGTCTTCTGTTTTGGTATCGATTCACCGGTAATCGGTGCTTCATTCAGAGCAGAGTTCCCTTTCTGTACTTTCCCATCTACAGGGATCCGATCTCCAGGTCTCACCACAACAATCTCGCCTACGTCCACCTCTGTGGGCGGTACTTCCACTAGCTCTCCGTTTTTTAGTACTTTGGCCGTTGAAGGCGAGAGATCGAGGAGTGTCTTTAGGGACCTCCTGCTACGGAACACAGAGTAGTCCTCCAGTGTTTCAGCCAGGGAAAAAAGGAATATCAGTACCCCTGCCTCAGTCCAATAACCAATAGCCACAGCACCCAGAGCAGCAATGACAACAAGTGAATCCACATCAAACGCGTGTTCCTTTATAAGTTCCGTAATCCCTCCTTTGGCAAGAGGTACACCGCCCACAGTAATACTAAGCCCCATCAAAATATGGTGAAGGTGTATTCTTCTTATGATCAGAGGATGAAAATCTAGTACTACCAATAGAAGAGCACTGAGAAGAATTGATCCGGTGATCACAGTGATTTTAGACTCTATTAAAAAATTCTTCAGAGTAAATTTCTTATGCTGTATCGTAATGTGACGTTCAATATTCTTTACCCGGGCCTCACAGTAGGGACAGTGCTCCAGTCCATCTGTCATATCTTTCCAGTGATTCACGCATTTTAATAATCTTCCTGCCAAAAACTTTTAAGGTAATAATAATTATTATCAATAAAAAAGGTGATTTTTAATATGACTGTGGTAAGTATCGCAGTACCAGAAGAAATACTAAGGAAACTTGAGAAAGTAAAAGAAGACGAAGGGTATGCAAGCCGTTCTGAAATATTCAGAGAGTCCATAAGAGACTATCTAAATGAATACAGGCTCAGAAAAAATCGAGAGGGCTCAGTTAGTGGAGTTATATCGATAATGTATGAAGTAGAAGATGACTGGTGTAGTGAGAAAATACACGAGATCCACCATCGGAATGATGATCTGGTGTACGGTGCCCTCCACCTTCATTTCGATAAAGGAAACTGCTTTGACATCTGGATTATAGAAGGAAAGGGAGAAGAGGTAACTGCTCTCATTGAAAAGCTAAAATCTATTCGAGGTACCAAACACATTGGGGAAGATCTTATTAGTATATAATGAGGCCGTGTTACCGCTTAAAAAGCCATTCTTTACTAGCATATTTCTCCTTCAGATCTGGAAGTATCTTCTTTTCGTATTGGCTTATTTCTCCTTTTTTAAGATTAAATTTTGAAGAAAACCCAGCTTCCAATGCTTTTAAAACTTCCTGAACACCTACTTTTCTCCCCAAAATCTCTTCAAGAGTTGTTACTCTTTTTTCAGCACTTTTTATTAGTTTGTCTCGTATTTTCTCACTGGAAACCTTGAGTACAGAGAAGAGTGTTTTGATGTCTGTAGAATACATGAACGTTCCGTGCTGTAGAATTGTCCCTCGTTTTCGAGTTTGGGCAGATCCAGATATCTTTTTCCCGTTGACTATCACATCATTAATAGGAGAAAATTCTCCTTTCAATCCGAAACATGCAAGTGCCTTCACAAGACATGTGCAGATCTCTTCATAGGCCTCTTCTATACCGTAGGGAAACTCTTCTTCCCGTAACACAATAGAATAGGTGATCTCTCCATGGTAATCATGAAATACCGCACCTCCACCAGTAATCCTCCTTACACAGGCGATTTCCTGTGCACTGCAACGCTCCATATTGATCTCTTGATTAGCCGATTGAAAATAGCCAATGGAAACACAAGAGGGTTTAAATCTATAGAATCTCAATGTATTCTCCCCGTTTCCATTAACAATTGTGCGCAATATGGCCTCGTCCAAGGCCATTTGATATGCACCGTCTGCTTCTATCACAGGCAAATATCGTAGGTTCATAAAATGAAATCTTCAGAGTATACTTTTAAGCCTTCCGATGTAATTTCCATTGTCTTTGTTTTTGTAGAGTGATCCATTCCTCGCATTTTTCGGATTTCGATTCCTCTCACTCGTGCCGCTCCCTTCTTTCTATAGTATAATGATATTATTCCCTGAAATACATACCCTGCAACACCATAGTCCGAGTTTTCCTCTTCGGACTCTGTAACTTCAGAAATAACGAGTGAGGTACATTCAAGCTCTCTTAAAAGTGTGGAAAGCTTTAAAACCTTTTTTCTTTGTTCTTTTTCTCTTGTGCCAGCAGTGAGGACGGAAAGAGAATCTATCACTACTCTCTTCGCATTTATATTAGAAACAGACTTCTGTATTGTATTTATAAGATCATCTATATCGATATCAGCCCCTCCAATTTTCAATGGGATGGGGGGTGTGATCACCCTCAGAGAATCCTCTTCTTCAAAGGCTTTCAGATCCCATCCGAAGTTCATATAATCCTCGTAAATATCCTCTGGATCTTCCTCCAAAGCAACAAGAACTCCTGCTTCTCCATTTTGTGCTCCTCTTACAAGATATTCTACGCATAATGTACTTTTTCCTGTCCCTGTAGCACCTGTAACTAATATTGTTCTCCCCTGAGGAATACCTCCAATCAGCATCTCATCTAATCCTGAAATTCCTGTCTTCACAAGATTCATTCTTTTACCTCCTCTAAACAGTTCAAGCTCTGATCAAAATCCTGTATCAGGCCTTTCACAAATTTTTTATCTGCCACAACTCTTACTTTCATTTCACTAAAGGTGAACATGCCCGATGATGCCACAAAAAATGTGTATACTACTTCATTATCGTCTTTAATAAGTATATCTGATCCTTCGTATGTGGGATACTTGTACACAGAGACCCCATCGACGAAATATGCATTTGGAGCCCGTATTATTATGTTAGCATCTGTACGTTGTAATTCTTCTTCATAAGCTTCCATAAAAGAATCCAGATCGGAGACGGTACATCGAAGAACTGTTGAATTGAGAATTGTGTTTTTTATATGGGAGGTAACATTGACACTCCCTACGATGGTTCGGGTTCCCGTTTCTGTCATGATATCCTCAACATTGCTCTCGAACAGGGGATTCAACTCATTTACTAGCTTTTTTTTCAGGTTTTTTCTTTTTCTTTCCTCTTCATTATATTGCTTTCTTATTTGTGCCATTTTCTTCTCTAAGGCTTTATCAGGAGATACTGCCACATGCTTCCTTGGCTTCCCAGATATAGATATAATAAATCCGTATCTCTCTAAATTTTGGAGTACCTGATATATTTTAGTATAGGGGATCCGTGTAACCTCGCTTATCACTCTCGCAGAAATCTTCCCCCTCTCTAAAAGAGCCAGATAGGCTTTGGCTTCATACTCTCCTAATCCAAACTCCTTCAGTATGTTTATAACTTCCTTCGGTTCCATAAAATCTGCTCCTTTTATGAATACTATGTATAACCCTATTATTAACTTTTCGGAGAAAAGTGTAAAGATATACTATGTTGGGTTGTGGTTTCCTTGATTATTGGGTAGGTACAATCAAGTTCAGAAATACTATGGAAGTAGGAAAAAGAGATAAGTTTTTATATACTAAGACAGAGAAAGGATAGAGATTGGAATGAAATCCGAGATTAAGGAAAAACTTCTGAGTGTGGGGCTGACTGAGGAAGAGATAAAAAAGAAAGTAGAGGAGAAAAAGAAAGAAGTGGAAGGACTCTTAACAGAAGAGGGGATTCTCTCCATAATCGCGAATGAATACGGTATCGAGCTGGAATCTGAAGTGGAGGAACTCAAAATAGAAGACCTTGCTGAAGGATTGAAGGATGTGAATCTCACCGCTAAGGTTCTGGCTGTGTATCCGGTGAAAGAGCTGGATGAAAATAAAAAAGTGGCAAATATCCTGATAGGCGATGAGACGGGAAAAACAAGATTGAGCCTATGGAATGAACAGTGTGAGTATCTTTCGGAAGTGAAGAAAGGGGATGTAATAGATATCGTAGGGGCAGTTTCAAAAAGAGGATTAAAAAATCCCGAACTTTCTTTGGGGTATCAGGGGAAAATAATAGTAAATCCAGAAGGAAAAGAAGTGACCGTCCAAAGAAGGGAATCCACGAGAAAATCCATCAGCGAGTTAAAAAAGGGTGATAAATACACGGAGATCCGAGGTACCATCGTGCGGCTTTACCGGGTACGAATCTACGAAGGCTGTCCAGAGTGTTTCAAACGAGTAGAATTCAAGGACGGACAAACGTACTGCCCCTCATGCGAAGAAATCGTTGAGCGTATCTATATTCCCATCTGTGAGATCGGTATTGACGATTCCACAGGTTATGTAAAATGTATCCTATTTAGGGATACGGCAGAGGAGCTTCTTGGAAAAAAGGGAGATATGCTTTACTCATTGCTCAAATCGTTTGCTGAAGATACTCTCTCACTAAAAAAAGCTGAAGAAGACTTCATTTTCGAGGAGTATCACCACCTTCTTGGAAAGGAAATACTCATGAGCGGAAAGGTTGAGGAAAATGAGTTCCTTGGCCTTGAGTTTAGAGTTTACTCTTTGAAGAAATTCGATGAACTTAAAGAAGCATACAGCATTTTGGAGGGCATGGAATGAGATTTCACAGTATAGAAAAGGAGATCGATGAGATAGAGGAAGATGATAGAAGGGTGAGCCTGGTAGGTACGGTGGTCAGAAAAAATACGACGAAGTACTCTCTCGTCCTTGACGACGGTACTGGTGAGATAAAAATCTATGCAGAAAACTTACCAGAGATCGGATCGCTTATACGAGTTATTGGAAAAACATTTCAGAACAGCGACCTAGAACTGTGTATCAACGCAGAGATAATCCAAGATTTTTCCGGATTCGACGTCTCACTCTATAAAAGAGCGAGGGCAATGGAGGCGAGCATATGAAAAAAAGAATGCCTTCATCACGAACAAATCTCAAAGAAATCGCAGAAGGATATTACTTCAAAGGAGAAGGAGATTTTTCTCCTAATTATCTCGTCACTAAAAACTGTAAGAAGCTCTACAGAGCAAAAATAGTAGCAACAGTACTCAACGAACCTTTCATCTCCGAAGACGAAAGTTATGGGAGAATTCTCCTCGATGACACAACAGAAACGATGTGGACATACTTCTTCAGGGAAAATACAGTACTTCTCAAGAATATCTCCCAAGGGAACCTCGTACAGGTCGTGGGAAAGGTGAGTCAATGGCGAAATGAAAACCGATTGAATGGGGAAGCTATTGCTACGGTATCCCCAAATTTCTGGATATTGCACAGACTTGAACTGATAAAATTAAATAGAAAACTTAAAAAACAGTTAGAAAAAGCTGAAAAAATAAAAAACGAAGAAAAAAATTTGAAAAAGGCAAAAGAAAGATCAGAGAGCGAAGGAGTAGAACCAGAAATAGTAGAAGCATTATACGAAATGGAGTATGTAGAAGAAGGAGAGGATGAAATAGATACAGCGTTAATAAAAGATAAGGTGCTCTCCACTCTCGAAAGGCTCGATGAGGGGGAAGGGGTAGAGCTCGATACCCTAGTCTCGGAAATTACAGAGTTTCCAGCAGAGGAGGTAGAGGATGCAGTGAGAGAACTCCTCTCAGAAGGCACGATTTTCGAGCCAACAATAAACAGATATACGAAGGTTTAGTACAGGTGACACGCCACGAAGTGTCCCTTCTCTACCTCTTTCCACTCAGGTCTCTGATTTTCACAGATGTCTCCTATCTTTTTGAAACACCGGGTGTGGAATCTGCACCCCTCCGGTGGGTTGATCGGGCTTGGTACATCCCCCTCCAAGATTATCTCTTCCTTTTTCACCTTCGGGTTCGCCACTGGCACTGCGGTAAGTAGCGCTTTGGTATAGGGATGCAGTGGGTTGTTGAAAAGCTCTTTTTTCGCTGCTAACTCAACTACCTCTCCCACGTACATCACTGCAACTCTATCACAAATATGTTTTATTACGCTTAGATCGTGGGCCACAAAAAGGTAGGTAAGTCCAAGATCCTTCTGAAGATCCATCATCAAGTTCAAAATCTGTGCCTGAATAGAAACATCTAATGCAGACACTGGCTCATCGGCGACAATGAACTCAGGATCCACGGCCAAAGCGCGTGCAATACCAATTCGTTGTCTCTGTCCTCCAGAGAACTCGTGAGGGTATCGATTCATCTGTTCTTCGGTAAGTCCAACCTGTTCCATGATCTCGAGGACTTTTTCCTCCCTTTCTCGTTTTGAGGAATAAAGGTGGTGAACCTCCATGGGCTCCGCGATAATCCCTCTAATAGTCATTCGAGGATCCAGTGAACCGAAGGGATCTTGGTAGATTATATTCATCTGTCTCCTGTACTTTCTCATCTCGGCCCTAGTTAGCGGTGTAATATCCTCTCCCCGATAGAGAATTTCACCATCATCTGGCTCGTATAACTTTAAAATCGTTTTTCCACAGGTAGTTTTCCCACATCCGCTCTCACCAACAAGCCCCAGTGTTTCCCCTTCCTCAATAGTAAAGGATACATCGTCTACAGCTTTAACTATATCTGGTTTTTTTAGGAATCCTCCACCGACTTCGAAATACTTTTTTAGTCCTCTGACTTCGAGAAGGGTCATGGCATCTCCTCCAGATAGCATCGAGAGAAATGACCATTTTCCCTCTCTTTCAATGGTGGTTCTTCCCCCATACAAATCTCCATCGCGTACCGACATCGAGGATGGAACTTACACCCTGAGGGTGGTTCTATGAGATCAGGAACATTTCCTTCAATTATCTCGAGTCTGCGGGCTTCGCGATCGAGGCGAGGAATAGATTCATTTAGTCCTAGTGTGTAGGGGTGAAGTGGATTTTCGAAGATTGCTTCCACATTCGCATACTCTACAATTTTGCCGGCATACATCACTGCCACGTTCTTACACGTCTCTGCTACGACACCGAGATCGTGAGTAATAAGGAGAACGGAAGCTGAGAAGTCCTCTTTTAGTTCCTCCATGAGCCGCAGAATCTGCGCCTGTATAGTCACATCTAGTGCGGTAGTGGGTTCATCGGCGATTAGAAGTTTTGGATTGCATGAAAGCGCCATGGCAATCATGGCCCTCTGCCGCATCCCTCCAGAAAGTTGATGAGGATACTCATTCATTCTTTTCGCAGGCTCAGGTATTCCCACAATTTTAAGCATATTAATGGCTTTTTCTCTCGCTTCCTTCTTTTCCAATCCTTGGTGGAGCTGAATGATCTCTATTAACTCGTGACCGATGGTAAATACAGGATCCAACGATGTCATTGGCTCCTGAAATATCATCGATATCCTATCTCCACGTATCTCCCGCATCGCCTTCTCCGATTGCTTTACCATATCCTCCCCTTCGAACATTATACTGCCGTTCACGATTTTGCCGGGAGGATCCGGAATAAGCCGTATGATCGAAAGTGCTGTCACTGATTTACCACATCCTGATTCGCCGACCAGTCCAAAGGTTTCGCCTTCCTCAATTGAAAAACTTACACCGTCAACGGCTTTAACCACACCGTCATCCGTGAAAAAATGAGTCTTAAGATCCGATACATCGAGCAGTGTCATAGGTTCGCACCTCCTTTCAATCGCGGATCCAATGCGTCTCGTAGTCCATCCCCAAGCATATTCAATGATATCACAGAAATAAATATCGCGAGCCCTGGGAAGGTCGCCGCCCACCAAGAACCCTGTACGAGATACTTTCTCGCAATGGATAATGCAAGTCCCCACTCTGGTGAAGGTGCCTGTGCACCAACACCTAGGAACCCGAGTGCTGCAGCATCAAGTATAGCAGTCGCCAGCATCAATGTTGAGTAAACGATTAGCGGCGCTAATGAGTTGGGAAGGACATGTTTAAAGAGTATCCGAAATGTAGAAGATCCTATTGCATGTTCCGCTTCTATATACTCCATCTCCTTTACAGCAAGGACTCCGCCTCGCATCACCCGGGCCATTCTGGGTGCATAGACAATTCCAATAGCCAGCATGGCCTTGTCGATGCCTCTGCCGAGGGTACCGGCCACTACGAGTGCAAGAAGCAGTGCAGGGTACGCAAACATGATATCTACAACACGCATGATGGCAGTATCTATTTTGCCACCAAAGTACCCAGCCAGCATACCCATCCCTGCTCCTACAACGATGGCAAAGCCCAGTGCAACAAATCCTACACTGAGCGTGATTCTCCCACCGTAGAGGATTCTCGAGAAGAGATCTCTTCCAAGATAATCTGTTCCGAGATAAAATCCCGGGAGACCATCGTCGGACCAGAAGCCGGGTTTCAACCCTCGACTTAGATCAGAATCATGGGGGCCATGGGGGGCAAAGATAGGTGCTCCAACAGAAAGAATCACAATCGTGAGCAGCATGCCAAGCCCTGCCATAGCTGTTTTGTTCTTTCGTAACTGCCGAAAAACTTCTTGTCTTCGTGTTCGTCGTTTAACTTTCTTTTTTTCATTCGCCATGAGAATCACCTAATATTTCACCCTCGGATCTATATACGCATAAAGGATATCCGTTGCAAGGTTTACTAATACAAAGACCGTGGCAAAAAATAGGGTGAATCCCTGTACCACGGGATAGTCATACGCCTTTATTGCATCAGCAATATACTTGCCCAGCCCTGGGAGTGTGAAGATAGTTTCTGTGAGCACCGCTCCGCCCATAAGAATACCGATATTCATCCCTATTACTGTAATAATAGGAATTAGTGCATTTTTTACTGCATGTTTGTATATCACCGCTCGTTCTGAGAGTCCCTTCGCTCTTTCAGTTCTAATAAAATCCTGTCTCAGTACCTCAAGCATGGACGATCTCGTCATTCGGGCTACCGTGGCCATTGGAATAGTGGCCAGTGCAACTCCCGGAAGAATAAGGTGTTTGAGACTGTCCACAAAGGCGGTCCAGTTGAGTGTTAAGATACTATCGAGTATGTACATTCCTGTGATTCTCTCAAGTTCGATTCCTGTAGATAACCTCCCTCCCACAGGCATGATTCCAAGTTTTACACTAAATATGTAAATCATCATAAGTCCTAACCAGAATACCGGCATAGATACACCAAACAGAGCTCCTACCATAACTCCATAATCAACGGGTGAATACTGATGAACGGCAGATAATATGCCTGCAAGTACCCCAATTGTGCATGCGATAATCATCGCAAATAGCGAGAGCTCCAATGTCATCGGGAGCCGTGACATTATTTCCTTGGACACATCTTCCTGAGATTTTATTGATTTTCCGAGATCTCCATGTAGTGCCATTTCTAGCCATATAAAATACTGTTTATAAATTGGTTCATCTAAATGATATTTTTCTCGTATTTTCTCAAGCACCTGCTCATTTGCACGCTGGCCTGCAAGGTTTACTGCCGGATCTCCCGGTGCAGCTCTTACCAATAAAAAGGTAAGTATCGATACTCCTATTAATACAAATACAAGCATTGCAAGCCTTTTAAGGATATATTCTTTCATTTTGTCACCTTAAAAAAGAAAAAAAGAAAAAATTTATTCTTCTATCCATACAGGGTAGAAGAACTTCCTACTTGTGGGGTGGATAATGTAGCCTTTTACATTCTTACTGAAGCCAAGGTTCTGGTCTGCGTGGGCAATGAAGACATGTGTACACTGTTCCACAAGGAGCTTGTTTGCCTCTTCGTACAGCTCAGCTCTCTTATCCTGATCATAGGTCTGAAGTGCCTCAGTCAACAGATCCTGAATCTCTTGATTCTTCTTGAATCCGTAGTTTCCAGCACTTCCTACTGTACAGACTCGCTGGGAGTAAAGCACATTCAGGAAGTTATCAGGGTCACCGTTGTCGCCTGACCAGCCAAGCATAATCATCGGTGCTTTACCTTCTTCAGCATCCTGTAGGTAGGAACCCCAGTCCTCTGTGAAGAGCTCAACATCAATTCCAACGTCAGCCAGATCAGCCTGAATTGCCTCGGCTATCTGTGTGGGCACCGGGAAATACGGTCGTGAGGTCGATCCCATATGCCACAGGGTTACCTTAAATCCATCGCCGTATCCTGCTTCCTCTAAGAGCTGTCTTGCCTTCGCGGGATCATACTCGTAGCCCTCAATCTCCTCATTGTAACCGAACAGTACCGGTGGCATTCCTTGGACTGCTACACTAGCCGCTCCTTTGTAGAGATGCTCTACAATTGCCTCTTTGTTAATTGCGTGTGCAATAGCTCTTCTCACTTTGATATTCTTGAACGGCTCAAAGGCTCCCGGAACAGGGACATCTTCGCCCTCATCCCATTTTCCGTTTCCATTTGCATCTTTGTACCCTTCACCACAGTTTAGTGCCACATAGCCGACATTCATACCGGGCTGTGAAAGCAGTTGCAGATCCGGATCTTCTTCTATCTGTTCAAGCTGTCCTGGGTCAATGTGTTCAATACCGTCGACATCTCCACTCTTCAGTGCCATGTATCTTGCCGAAGGGTCGGGAATAACCTCGAATATCAGTTTGTCCAAGTACGCTCTGTCACGCCAGTAGTCCTCAAAGGCTCTCAACGTGATGTGGTCGTCCTTGACCCATTCAACAAACTCAAACGGTCCTGTCCCTACTGGATTTTTAAAGTACTCATCCTTATATTCTTCTGCCGCTTTCTCACTTACGATACAGGTCGTGAACATTGCAAGGCTTGTCATCATAGAAGCGTTTGGTCGCTTCATATGAATAGCAACTTTATACGTACCAAGTTTCTCCACGCTCTCTATATCGCCGAACATGTAATTCCAGTAGGCCCATTCACCGTATTGGTGGTACCAGTGGTCCTCGTCGTACTGTCTCGCAAACGAAAAGACGACATCGTCTGCTGTCATCTCGCCGTAGCCGTGGTGGAACTGTACACCCTTCCTCAAGTTGAAGGTAATCGTCTTCTTATCATCTGAGATCTCCCAGTCCGTCGCAAGACAGGGCTTTATATTCGTTGTTCCGCCATCATACTCTACAAGGCCTTCGAATATGTTGTCCATTCGCTGGATAGATTCACCATCAGTAACATCTGCCGGATCAAGTCTCACTGCATCGCCGCTAGAACCGAATACCAATGTTCCTCCGTATTTGCCCTCTTTTTCTTCTTCCTCTTCTTCTCCGCCTATACAGCCGCTCACAGCTGAAATCAGCATTACGACTGCGATCAAAAGGCCCATATATTTCCATTTGTTTTTCATCTTTTTACCTCCTTTTTATAATGCGTACTACTATTCGTAGTGGTATATTTAAAAGTTTCGATGGAGGGACACTCCACTTTTAAAAATGTACTGGACAATTATATGAAAATCACATTCATTTAATTTCATAGACATACACTATAATGGGCAAAACGTAGAGTAAGTGCGATACAAAGATATTGAGAAAAATATTTAAAATATCCTCAAACAAGTGAATATAATGTCACTTCAGGAATTGTTCACTCCCCACAGCATCGCTGTGATTGGTGCTTCTTCTGTGGAAGGAAAAATAGGGTATGAAATTATAGAAAATATTATAAAATACGGCTATAAAGGAAAAATTTACCCCATCAATTTAAAGAGAGAAGAAATAATAGGTATGAAAGCCTATAAATCCGTGTTAAATGTGAAAAACAATATAGATCTTGCTGTCATCGCCATTCCCGCGAAGTTCGTACCAGAAGTAGTGGAAGAGTGTGGAAAAAAGGGAGTGAAGGCAGTGGTTGTTATCTCCTCTGGGTTTTCTGAAGTGGGAGACTCAAAAACAGAAACCCGACTTGTAAAAACAGCAAAGAAGTATGGAATGAGAATTTTGGGACCAAACGTATTCGGCGTTGTGTACACCCCTCATAATATGAATACTACTTTTGGCCCTCGAGATATCTTAAAGGGGAATATTGCGTTTATTACACAGAGTGGTGCCATTGGGATTGCACTGATGGATAAAACGCGAGCAGAACACATTGGGCTCTCTGCTGTGGTGAGCGTAGGGAATAAAGCCGATATTGGTGACTCCGATCTCTTAGAATACTTTGCCCAGGATGAAAACACACGTGTGATCCTTTTATATATTGAGGGGCTTAAAAAAGGGAGAAAATTCCTTGAAATAGCCAAAAAAACAAGTAAGAAAAAACCCATAATAGCAATAAAATCCGGAAGAACAAAGAAGGGTGCAAAGGCTGCAGCATCGCATACAGGAAGCCTCGCAGGAAGTGATAAAGTCTTTTCTGCTGCATTCGAGCAAAGTGGCATTCTCCGTGCCACTACGATGGAGGAGGCCTTCAACTGGGCGAGAATGCTGAGCCTCTCACCAAAACCAAAGGGAGAAAACTGTCTCATCATCACTAATGGAGGAGGTGTCGGTGTTCTAGCTACCGACGCCTGTGAGAAGGAAGGAATCAAGCTTCTAGACGACTACCAATATCTAGAAGAGACATTTGGGTCACTCATTCCCGAGTTTGGTTCTACCAAAAATCCCATCGATATCACAGGACAAAGCAAAGAGGATGCGTACAAAGTCATTCTGAGAAAGGCATTGGAAGAGGAAAAGGTGGATTCAATTATTATTTTATACTGCAAGGCTGCCACAGTGAACACAGAGAAGTTCGCGGAGTATATCATAAAAGAGGTAAAAAATGCAGAAAGCAGGAAACCTGTAGTGGTCAGTCTCATTGGTGGAGAAGAAGGAGAAGAAATGATCGTGAAACTGAATAAGGATGGAGTTCCTTCATTTGAAGAACCCGAAACGGCTGTATCAACAATGGCATCGCTTTATAAATGGTGGCGATTTTCAAAAAGAAAAAAATTCGAGTCAAAAGGAGGAGTTGCAATGGAAAAGGAAAAAATATCATCTATAATAGATCGAGTAGAGGAACAAGGGAGACTACAACTTCTTGAACATGAAGCAAAGGGTATTTTAACTGCGTGTGGACTGGCAGTACCTCAATATAAACTCGCCTCGACACTCAACGAAGCTATGGAAGCCGCAGAAAAGATAGGATATCCAGTAGTGCTGAAAATAGCATCTGAAGATATTATTCATAAGAGTGATGTTGGTGGAGTAAAGGTAGGAATACAAAGCAAAGAAGAAGTAAAAAGAGCATATAAAGAGATACTGCATAGAGCGAGAAAGAGTTACCCCGACGCAACAATTCAGGGAATTCTCGTCAATGAAATGGTAGAATCAGGTCTTGAGACCATCGTGGGCAGCTCCAACGACCCACAGTTCGGACCTGTCGTGATGTTCGGCCTTGGTGGTATCTACGTGGAGGTCCTTGAAGATGTCGCATTTCGGGTTGCGCCTATCACGAAAAAGGAGGCCCTCGATATGATCGATGATATAAAAGCCTACCCACTGCTCTATGGAGTACGGGGCGAAAAACGAAAGGATATCAACGCTCTCGCAGAAACAATATCAACGCTCTCGTATTTCAGTTGCGAGTTTCCAGAAATAGTTGAGATGGATATAAACCCGCTAATTGTATTGGAAGAGGGGTGCAAAATAGTAGATGCACGAATGACATTAAGAGGTGGGTAAATATGAAAAATTTGTTAATATCTTCTATAAAAAAGAATGCAGGGAAAACTGCCTTAGGATTAGGAATAAGTTTGAATTCAAAGAAGAAAATAGGTTATTTCAAGCCATTGAGTAGCGAAATAATGATGGCCGAGGACAGGAGTTACGATGAAGATACGAAACTCTTCAAGTCTGTACTGAATCTTAAAGAAAAAGAAGAGGAAATTTCTGTATTTCGAGAGTATGAAGAAATACTCAAGAAAATATCGAATAACCCAAAAGAAAAAAACACGATAACAGGGAAACTGAAGAAGCAATTTGCTGATATTGAAAAGGATAAGGATGCTGTAATTGTGGAATCGGCCGAAAATATCTCATATGGAATATCTGCCGGTCTTTCAGCCGGAGACATTGCACGAGTATTGGACTTAAAGACGGTAATCGTTGCAGAGGGGACTTTAGAAGAGATAATCGATGGAACGATGTTGTGCAGCCGTTACCTTGAATTTTTAGGCGTCAATCTTGCAGGTGTAGTGATAAATAAGATAAAAGAGAAGAAAGAGATTGAAGACATAGTAATCCCTCCTCTAAAAAGAAAAGGAATCGACGTATTGGGTATTCTTCCTTACGAAAAAGAGCTTGCTGGACTCATCGTTGAGGATGTAGTCGATATCCTCGGTGCAAATCTCCTTACTGGAGAAGAAGGATTGAGGAAACGGATAGATAAGGTCTTTATCGGTGCTATGAATATTGATAGTGCGTTGAGCTACCTGAGAAGACACGCGAACAAAGCCATCATCACGGGGGGAGACAGAACAGATATGCAGCTCGCCGCGCTAGAAACATCTACGTCCTGCCTGATCCTTACTGGGGGAATATATCCGAGTCCACAGATAATTGCCAAGGCAGAAAAACGTAATGTCCCTGTCATGCTGGTATCTCCGGATACGTACTCGGTATCAAAACGGTTTGAGGCCATTAGACCAAAAATAGAAGCTAGAGACAAAGAGAAGATAGCTGCAGCTGAAAAAATAGTAAGAGAAAATGTAGATCTCTCAGAGCTCTATTAAAAAGCAAAAAGATCCGAGTCCTCCGTCTTAAAGACTCCGAGTCTCGCGCCAGCATCGAGGTAGCCGTGGAGGTAGTTGAGTGCGGCAAAGGAAGTAACATAGTCCCCTTTTTCCTTATAGTGTACTGCATCTCTGTAGTATCGTTCGGCCATATCAAGAAAGTCCCGTGCAGCTTTCTCCAGGTGTGAGTTTTCAGGGACAATAATTTCAACTTTTTTTAAGGACTTTTCTGCAATTTTAATATAGTTTTCCAGCTTTTCGTCTGTTATTTCTCTCATTTTTTCACCTTAAAATATTCCAAGAACTCTTCTTCGAGAAAATGGAGGTTTCCCGGAACAATGAGGCAGTGAGGAGGAGCGCCATATGTCAATGATTTCAGGTCATCTATACTCCCGTACACTATCTGCTGATCCTCTCTTCCCAATCGAGAAATGGCCACAATTCTCTCTACAATTTTCTTTTCATCTGCCTCCTCAATAATTTCAAACGCCTCGTTGGGGTTCATATATCGTTGTTCTTCCTCCTTTATATCTAAGAGGAGAAGTGTGTGGAGCCCTCGCTCTTTATTGGACACAACGGCATCGTAAAAGCTCGTGGGGGAATAATTTTTCTCTGGGTACACAAGACTTACCGTCTTTCCGAACTTATAAAGCTGTAATCCCGTTTCAGATACTGCAGAGAAGATGGAGGCGGCATGAATTATCTTCACGTCGATTCCTTTCTTTTTTGCCCGTAGCATCAGATCGATATGCGTTGTGGCTGCCAGTGGATCGCCGAATACCAACAACGCGACATTATGTCTCTCTGCTTCATTAATAATAAACTCCTTTTCTTCCACATCCTTTCTCCCGACAACCGAAATGGACATATCGAGGATCTTCTCCAGTTCCTCTCTCTCAGTACCTGGAAGGTTCGTGTACCACTCGCAGTAGACAATGTCACAATTATTTACCGCATGAAGACCAGAATATGGGATATCATCTCCGCTGAGTCCCACGCCGATAAGGTACAACATGCATTTTTTACTAGGGAAAGCATATAAATTTTTTGAGTGTGGTATGGGAAAGAATTTTATAATTCTACTCCAGATACATAACAGATGAAGAAAATACTGACAGCCATAATTGTGGTAGTATTGGTCTGGCAGGGTGTTGCTACAGAAGAGATAACGCCAGTAATATCAATTACCATTGAGGTAGAGGAGAATGGTTCTGCCCAGTGGACCGTTGAAAAGCGTTTCTTATTGAAGGATAAAAAAGAAGAAATGTTATTTGAGGAATATACAAAAAATCCTGAAGAAGAGCTGCTTGAAGATTTCATTGTGAAAATGAAAAATTTAGTAGAATCTGTACCAGTAGAGAGAAAAATGGAGGTAAAGGACTTCTCTGTATCCTACGGAAAAGAGAGTACTGTAACAAATACTTACGGTGTGATAAAATACCAATTTTCCTGGACAAACTTTGCAGTGAAAGAAGACGATACACTTGTGGTAGGGGATGTCTTTGAAGGAGGATACTACCTTGCCGAGAACGAGATACTTTCCATAAAGAAACCTGAAGGATATAAATTCCATTCCGTGGAACCTTCCCCCCATATTTCAACAGAACACACTGTGTCATGGGAGGGACGGTACAACTTTGAGTCCGGAAGACCAAGGGTAGTACTTAAGAAAAAACTACCCGTGACAAAACCAAACGGTGAAGAAAATGGAGACTATAGGAAATACGCTATTATTGCTACTCCTATAATTTTTATAGCATTAATTATAGCCTATTTTTATTTTTCTAGGAGAAAAAAGACTGGAAATCTAGGAGATAAAGAGTTACTGCTAGAGATAATAAAAAAACACGATGGACAAATATATCAAAAGGAACTAACAGAAAAATCAGGATTTTCAAAGTCAAAGGTATCTAAATTACTAAAAGAAATGAAAAAAGAAGGAAAAATAAGAAAAATATTCAAAGGAAGAGAAAATCTAATAGAAATAAGTTAAAAAATAAAATAATTGGCTTTAGAAACAAAAAAAACTGTTTATAAACGATAAAAACATTCAAACGTTTTAAAAAGGTAAAAAAGAAGAGAATGAGTAGGTGATAAGAAATGAAAGAAATGAAAACAAAAGCGTTATGGCTTATCGGCATGGTGCTCTTAGCGGTCCCCCTCGTGTACGCTGATGAAGAGGGTACGCAGGAATTGGAACCAGGAAAAAGGCTTGGAGCTGTGTTTAGTGAGGCACTCTCGGAACATGAAGCTGTAATAAAGAACTATATCTTCGAACACAAAACACTCATGGCGGAAACCAGTGAAGCTAGAGAGGAAGTAGTGAACGAAAAACAAGAAGAACTCGTCGAAGAAATAAATGAGATAAACCAAGAAAGAGAAGAACTTGTCGAGATGCTCAGAAACGGAGAAATCTCTGAAGAAGAATTCCAAGCTGAAATACAGAGATTAGCTGGAAAAGTCAGAGCTATAGCCGAGGAAATGGGCTCTCTTGGAGAAACACTGAAAGAAATGAACATGGAAATGGCACAGGAACTGAAAGAAAATGCACTGAAACTCGCTGAACAGAACAAAGAATTCGGTCTCAAAATGGCTGAAGCTGGGAAAAAGCTTGGGGAAGAAATGGCTGAGAAAGGAAAAGAGAAAGGAGAAGAAATGGCTGAGAAAGGAAAGGAAAACGGACCTCCTACTACTACACCATCCCATCCGGGTGAAGAAGAAGGAGAAGAAGACGGTGAGGAGAAAGGACCTCCTACAACTACACCAAGTCATTCTGATGACGATGAAGATGACGATGAAGAAGAAAATGGACCGCCAACCACAACACCATCCCATCCAGGACCGTAAGGTCCTCTCCTATTTTATTTTTTGGTGAAAGAAATGAAGAAAGCTCAGGTACTTCTTGTTCTAGTCCTTGTGATAGTATCCACGGGAACCGCACAACTCACATCGGACACAACTACCATTGGAGTACAGTTGAAAGAAAATGGTGACGCAGAGTGGAGTTTTCTCCGAGAAATACCACTTGAAAACGAAGTAGAATCAGCAGCGTTTAGGGAATATAAAAAAGAGTACAAACGTCAAGAAGATGAAAAATTCCAGAAATTCAAGATGGAAATCGAAACCTTGATAGATGAAATCTCGCTCGACAGGGAGATGCGAGTAACAAACTTCAATGTATCCTTTTCCACAGAAGAAAACAAAGGATATATTATCTATAGTTTTCTATGGACAAATTTCGCCAGAGTAGAGAATGGTAAACTCCTGGTCGGGGATGTATTTGAAGGTGGGTACTACCTCTCGGAGAACGAAACACTCAAGATAACGATTCCGGAAGGATACACTATCGCCAGTGTTCAGCCAGACCCTACTACCATGACTGATGATGCTGTCTCATGGGAGGGAAAACTGAACTTTAACGATGGAAATCCACAGCTTGTACTCGAAAAAACAGATGCTGAATCTATAGTGGATGAGACCGCAGTCAAAGAAACGCCACGCCATAATGAGAAGTATTTGTATCTTGGATTCGGGATCGTGATACTGCTGGTTGTCATAATTTTCGTTGTGCTGTTAAAATAATTACCTTTTAGATCACGCCAAAAAGAACCAAAAAAAGCATGAGCGAGAAAGATCCCAACACGTCCATAAAGCTCGTGATCAATGGTATTACCACATTGTCTGGATTCAACTGTGCTCTATGTGTTACTACAGAAAGAAAATGCGTTAAGAGATTCACCATAAGAATTAATGACTCTCCAGCCACAACAGTGAGCCAAAAAAGAGTCTCAAGAGAAGGAGTAGGAATTGCCAGGAGAGAATTCACCCCATAAACGAGAATGCCGAGGAGGGAGAAGGGTACCAATCCCACTAGATGGGTGTTGAGAAACTTTATACCAACTTTTTTTGAGGGTAGTATCGTCGGATCCACTACACCAAGATGGAGCCAAGAGGAAAAGTTTGCAGAGAGAATTCCACCAAGAGCTCCACCATTCTCAAGAAATGCTGGGATAAGTGTGAATATGCCTGCAATCTGCACAAGTCCTTCCACCTTCGTGCTTAAGATGCTCCCTGAGATCGCACTCAGCACACCGCAGAAGAGGAACACGGGGAGCGACTCCATAACAATTTCGCGTGAGTACGGTTTTGTACGGAGACCAAGTAACAAAAAAATGACGGAAAGAAGAATGAACGCAGTAAAGAAGACATATCGCAACACTGGAGTAATCTTTAGTACAAAATTTGCGGAGAGAAACAAAAAGGGCAGGGTAAGAATGTCTCCAAAAAGTGTGATTAAGGGCGCTTCTAAGTTGTCAGGATTCCATCCTCTTCTGAAACTTAAAAAGGCGATGAGAATTGTGGGGAATAACATGAACACTCCTGAAATTACTCCTGCAAGTAGGGAGATCACAGCGAGATCGATGAAGTTATAGGGAATATGCAACACATTGGCGGCAATACCCGCCATTCCAGCCAAGAAAAGACTCATAAAAAAGCTGAGAGAAAAAGAAGAGATAATATTTTGACTTAAAATTGTTGTTTTTTTAAAATATGGCTCAATTTGTCCTAAATGAAGATATGATCCCAGTCGTGATCCAAAAGCTCCAAAAATATTTCCTCTCATGGCAATTGCACCGGGAATAAGAATTAAAAGAGCGGGTATCACCGCCAGTTTTGATGAGTACACGGCCATAAAATAGCCGGTGAGGAGATTGCCAAAGGTGGTGAACAGAAGCGCGAAAGATGTTTCCCGTAAATCTTTAGAATTCGATATAAAATAACTTTTCATGAAGGTTGAAGGCGGTGAAAATATTTTTTTCAGTATTGAAAATAAAATTATCTTTTCTTTCAAAATAAATTCTTTTATATCTACTTTGAGCATATAATGCACCGCCTTGGGAACGTAAATGAGAGTTTGTATCCTTTGTCATGTGCTCTTCATGAGAAATAAGATTTTTCATATAAAAATCTATCGAAAGACTACATACATAGAAAATCTATATCATGTCTGTCAGGAGACACAACAAGTATCAATGAAGTAAGGGGAGAAAAGAATGGAGGCCTCCCACACCCCCATATCTGACCCCTTAGCATATACCATCTTTTCGATGGTAAATTGTTTAAATTTGCGTGGGTATAAAAGCTTTCTCTTCAATTGAGTACTCAAGTGAGTATTCTATAAAGATAAGACAGATACACGATCACTGCTTTTTCTGTTTGAACATATGCCTATAAACTTCATGGCCTAGTTCTGTCGCAAAATAGAGAGATCTTCCATTTTCTTCTTCCAAACGTACCAGATCAAGTTCTACAAGTGAATATTTCTTCTTATATCTATTTGGGGAACCTTTTAACGCACCGCATACCTCATTTAATCTCACTCCTGTCCTTCGTGCGATTTCTGATGCATACGCTTTTTTGGGATAAATCTTGACGAGATAGTTCAATACAGCCCTCCTATTTTTACTTTTTCGGAGTGAGTGTATGATGGTATGATCATATCCTTCTGACATAAAGAATTTCAGAAAACCATATTTAAAAATGTTTTGATTGTATATGCTGTAACTATATAAATGTATATATCTGTGCAATATATGTACTTCTTTACTTTACACCGCAATGATCCAAGATGAAAAAAATTAAATATAATTAAGGAAAAATAAGATGTGTGAAAAAATTTGCAGTATTTATTATAGCATTGGCACTGGTAATGGGATGTATCGGAGGAGATGAAGACACAACAGAGACAACAAAACCGGAGACCCCACCACAACCAGAAACAACGACCCCTCCACCAACGACAACATCGGTTCCTACCACTATGACCGCACCGATGACAGCGGCACCTACAACGACTGCACCACCCACCACAAATCCACCGACTACCACTCCAACTCCCCCCTCACCAGTAGAGGGATACATTATTCTGACTAATATAGTCCCAGAAGATCCATTTTATAAAGGCGTCTTGAAGCTCCGCGAGTATCGAGAGGCTTCTATCGTTTCTTTTGATACAGATGTGCAAAAAACACGTGAAGAACTTCGCAACAGAAACGTTACCTTTGCTGCGATTATGGTACGGCCCGAAACGATCGATGAAGATTTTGTCTATGACGTATTCCAATTAGCGAAGGAAATCGAACCGGAATATACCACAGACTTTGCCTATGGATTCATCACTGGCATAACACCTGAAGATATGGTACAGTATGTGGAGAATGTGATTCGCTATGAAGCCGGATACACGACGTTGAACTCTGAATTCAGGGCGGTCTGGAGAACGGGAGAAGGAGCTGTAGGTGGAGGAGTAGGAGGATGGGGCGATCAAATAACGCAGGAGATGGTTGATATATTTCATCAGCTTGGGTTTGATACCACTCGAATCGACACCGATAACATATCCAAAAGCGTTCTTCTCTCCACACTGAGGCAAAGTGGAGTGCTCTACTTTCTCCTGCACGGATCCTCGAGTTCACTTTTGCTCGGTGACGAGATATTCCTTGCTACGGATGTGTCTACGCTACAAAAAACGTTTTTCGTCTTTAATACTGGATGTTACGATGGATGTACATACAAAGTATACAATCAAGGTATCTCTGCACCCGCCACCTATGAAGAAAGAGCATACTATGGAGAAATAAACAAATCCCTGCCTCTCATTTTTCTTCGAAACAACACCCTCGGGTATGTAGGGCATATGTGTATGTGGGGAAGTAATAACTGGCCTGTTATACTTATGGAGGCTCTAAAAACAGATGAAAAACTTACACTTGGAGAAATGATAATAGAGTGGTACAACGTTCCACCAGGAACGAACATTATCATGGAATCAGCAGCTTCTGACATTGTAGGGATGGATAGGAATAGATTTCAGTTTGCTACTGTAATACTATATGGTGACCCTGCCTTACACATTCTCCAAAACTAAAGAAGAATGAGCTCTGTTAAATGATATTAGGGACATTGTGAACATATTCGAGTATAACAGGTAAGATGAGAGAAAACTTTAAATAATTTCAAAAGAATAGTGTACCATGAAAAAATTTGCAGTATTTATTATAGCATTGGCACTGGTAATGGGATGTATCGGAGGAGATGAAGACACAACAGAGACAACAAAACCGGAGACCCCACCACAACCAGAAACAACGACCCCTCCACCAACGACAACATCGGTTCCTACGACAACGACAGCAGCCCCTACGACAACCGCTTCACCAACAACTTCTGCACCAAGCGCACTGCTGGGTGAGCTGTTCACACCAATCTTTAGAGACGGTATGTGGGCAAAGTACACACTTATAAGCAATGGGCAGGAGATAGTAGTCACGATGAAAATGTTTGACGATGGTGACACGTACGCACTTGAATACGATACAAACATGGAGACCATGACTGCCACCGCACAAGTATGGATCAAAAAAACTGGAGACTCTCTATGGCAGGGAGAACAGGTGAAGTACATCATCGAGATGGGAAACAATGTTTACTGTCTGGACGCATCAACTTTCACCCGTTATGCTGGAGAATCCGGAGCGGAAGAATACGCACCAACGAAGTACGAAGAACACCCTGTAGTAAGAAAAGATACCTATACAACACTAACCGGCAAAAAATTGGATGTTTTTGTAGTGGAAGACGACAATAATGAGTACTGGTTTTCTAGTGAAGCTCCATTTTCGATAGTGAAAGTCGTTACCGAGGGGAAGGTCACAATGTCTCTTGATGACTTCGGGTTTGATGCGAAAAGAACGATCTCGAAGGAAGAAGGAGAAAACTGTATACCTATGGAAACACCACCATCTACACCGTAACTAAAAACTAATAACACCGGGTATCCGTGGGAACAGTGTTGCTTCCTCGATGGATTCAAGACCGCAGACAAACCGTGTCAGTCGTTCGAGACCGATTCCCAGGCCTGCAGTGGGTTTTACCAGTTCCGAATGCAGTATAGAAAGGTAATCCTTGAATTCTTCGGGGTCTAGCCCATGATCTACTATTTTTCTTTTTACTTTTTTATACTCATACTCCCGTTCTCCTCCTGATGCTGCTTCTCCGAAGCCATTGGGATAGAGAAGATCAAAGTCCCGCAACATCGTTGAGTTTTTCTCATCCGCTTTGTCATAGAACCCCCGAGAGCCATATGGATATTCTGTGATCCAGACGAAGCTGTTTCCGGCAATTTTCTTTTCTACCTCATGGGGTATCTCCTCCCCATATGCAACATTGTAGTTTGAAACTATCTCGTTGTAGGAGTACTCTTTAAAATCCGTAGGAAATTCTTTCAATTCACACGTGTCTCTGAGAGATTGTTGTAATTCCCTAAAAAAATCCTCTACAAGTTCCATCACATCACGATATGTGAAAAATGCTGCTTCGATCTCTATCTGTCTGAATTCCGAGAGATGTTCTTTTGTTTTTTTCTTTTTTCTGTTTTCTAGACGTATGTTCGGTGATACAGAAAAAACTTTTCCGAGAGATGACGCTGCGAGCTGTTTATGGAAGATCATGCTACTTGTAACCTTCATTGTCTTTCCATAGTACTCAATGGATGCTATATGAGCACCTCGGAGACCTGGATCGGTGACGGTTGAAATAATTGGGGACTGGATCTCAAGGAATCCTCTCTCACTGAAAAATCGTCGTGTGACATGCAGTATAGCGTTCTCTATTTTCACGATCTCCTTTTTTCCAAGCATGGAATTTCATTTATTGAACTCCTTAATAAAATTTTCGCATCTAAACCTGGAATTTTTACGAAAACAGTTAGGTTTATAAAGGAAAAATTGTAATATTTTTATATGGTAGATGAGACAGATAGACGTATACTCAGTGAACTTCAGAAGGACTGCAAAAGATCCACAAAGGAAATAGCGAAGAAACTCTCCATGCCAATCTCTACACTATATTCGCGAATAAAAAAACTTGAAAAGGACGGGGTGATAAAAGAGTATAACGCCATCCTCGATGGAAAACATCTCAATAGAGGAACTACCGCCTTCATTTTCGCTTCGTTCGTCTCAAGACTTCCAGGAATAAATCACAGCCTTTCCCAGCGAAAAATTGCGGAAAAGATCGCTAACCTCCCGGAAACGCAGGAAGTTCATATCATCTCTGGGGATTGGGATATTCTGATAAAGGTGAAGGGAAAAAATACAGAGGAGATAGGAAAGTTTGTAGTAGACAAACTCAGAGATATCAGGGGTATCGATAAGACACTCACCTGTATGACCTTCGGTACAGCAAAAGAAACGCTGCAGTTACCATTATAACTTTTTCTTTATTGTTTTTTCAAGAAACTTTGAATTTGGAACTACTATCTTCGCTTCATCTGTCCGTATCGTAGTAGACACCAGACCGATATCATCCACCACCCCTTCTTCTCCCTCTATCTCTACTAGATCTCCTATTTTAAATGGTGTATCATGGATCAGGTGAAATCCTGCGGCAACATTGGGTGCTATCTCTTTCAACGCAATGATAAGGATGACACCTGCGGCCGTGAGCATAACTGCAACGCCAATTATCAGCGCATTCGTGTTAATCCTCAGCTGGGTCAGCGCCATCACGATCACGATAGCATAGATGAGATACCGTATTATGTTTCCCATGATCCAGTACTTTGGAACATTCAACTCCTCACAGGTATACCTGACAAAGCCGGCGGCCTTATCGCCGATAATTATCCCTACTGCCACAATGATAAGGGCAAAAATGATGTTGGGGAGGTAGGTGACAAGGCCGGTCATTAGCTGATTCAGGCCAGTAATACCTAGGACACTTATAGCCGACATTATTGCGATGAGGTAAATAATCCATTTTGCAATACTACCAATAAGATCGCTCACCGATGTCCCAATTTCTCTTCCCTCTCGTTCTTCCACTTTCTCCAAGTACCGATGTACGCCTGTCTTTTTTAAAAAGAGTTTAATGGCTTTTTCAACTGCTCTCCCTATAACATAGCCTACAATAAGTATCACTATAGCTGCTACAATATTTGGGAAATATTCTCCTATATTGTCCCATGCTCGTTCTAATAACTCGTTTATTCGTTCCATTATGTCATTCATACTACAACGCCTCCGGATCGATTTCCAGTACTAAATCTCCTTTAGAGAATATCCTGATCATTTTATCTGACTCCGAAAGCACGATGGCAATAGAGTCCGTGACCTTTGTAATATATGCAGCGGAAATATGTCGTGCTCCAAGACCTTTTGGCATATCCATATCGCTTTTTCCCGATTCTAAGTATCGTGCCGCTGAGATTACCCTCCCGTCATCACCGATGATAAAGGCGCCATCCAATCGAGAGTACTCTTTCAGCATACTTTTCACTATGGGATCCTTCACCTTGATGAGAGACGACTCGAAGGGGTTATATGTGATCTGAGTAGAACGTCTCATTACATTGCCAGAGTCACCGATAACGAATGTTGATCCCACAGGTTCGCCTTCTCGTCCCTTTATTCCGAGTTCTTTCGCTATTTCCAACACTGAGTGGATTATTTCAGGATCAATCTCACCAGGTCGTGATAAAAGTTTATATATGCCCTGATCCGCTTCTTTTCTTACCTTTTGGAGTGTGATAATTTTATTTTCTTCGGTGTTTTCTACAAAAACAACGTTATATCCTACTTCCACTGCATTGTTCTCAAGAGCTGCTGCGATACCCATAGACATCCTCCTATCAAATCCTGGGAGTTCTAGAGGAACTAAGAACATAGACAACTTCTCTTTCTTTCTCAGGAGATCCTTGTTGTTCGTAATAACTATCAAATTGCGTGTTTCAAAAGATCGCAGCATTTTGAGATCCTTTTTTGAGTTTGTATACACTATAATTGCATCATAGTTAAGATCTTCTTTTAGTTCCACTGCCTTTTCTATAAATGTGGTGTTCAATATTTCACCTCGATTTCAACGATTGGACCTTTCTCACTGTTCTATTATACGTATATAACAATTACGGTTATTAGTTCTCTTACACCAACCTTTTTATTATTTTCGGTAATAGACTGCTTGATGGTACGAGCGCTCCTCAATAGAAAAAAAGATATACTCCTAGTCGTTGAAAACCTTGGGGCCATCCTGCAGGGGATGGGAATTGTCACAATGATACCGATCTTGCTCACATATTTTTACAGAAGCGAGATGCGGTATATTCCTTACTTTCTCTTCCCGGGAATTATCACATTTATGATTGGAACTATTATGAAACGGGTGAAAGTGGATCTGGATATGAAAATACGGCACGCTATGATGGTCTCCTCGCTGGCATGGTTGAGTGCAGCGCTGGTAGGATCCATCCCCTTTATGGGGATTGCAAACTTGAGTTTTACTAACTCATACTTTGAATCGATGTCCGCATTCTCAGGAACGGGATTGACGATGTTTGTTGGAGAGTACTCTGTAGAATCACTCCCACATATCCTCTTATTTTGGCGATCCTTTGAGCAGTGGGTAGGTGGAATTGGTGTGATTCTGGTAGCAATGATCGTGCTTATACGCCCCGGTGTTGCAGCGGCACGACTGTATATTGCAGAAGCTCGAGGAGAAAAAATAAAACCATCACTACCCGGGACTGTGAGAGTCATCTGGAAAATGTACTCACTCTACACAGTAATAGGAATAGCCCTCTTTTTCACGGTAGGTATGCCCCTTTTTGATTCTATTAACCACTGCATGACAGGGCTGGGTACCGGTGGAATGTCACTTTACGACACAAGTATAGGACACTATAATTCTTTTTCCGTAGAAATCGTTGCAGTCTCTCTAATAATTCTAGGAGCAATAAACTTTGCGATACATTACAAAGCGATATTCAAACGACAGATTAAGGAACTTTTTGGAGATGTACAGTTTCAAGCCCTTTTTGGAATATGTTTCTTTCTACTTATCATTATTGGATTTGATCTTATTTCAATGTATGGAATTATCGAAGGGATGAGAAAGGCCTTTTTCCAAGCGTTCTCCGCTATCACTTGCTGTGGATTTTCCACAGCATCCCTTACTGAATGGGGAGAGATTGCGAAGGGGGGATTAATTATCCTCATGATTGTGGGGGGAGGAGCGGGATCCACTGCCGGTGCGGTGAAACTAGTAAGAATCGCATTGGTCCTTAAAGTACTCAAAACACATATAAAACGGGCACTGCTACCGAGAAGTGTCATAAAACCAATAAAAATGGGCGGAGTGATTTTTCGAGATAAAGACATTATAGAGGCTCTTTTATTCACAATAGTATACATTATCTTCTTGTTGATCGGATCCTTTGTGCTGATGGAATTGGGACACGGTGCGGTAAACAGTCTGTTTGAGATGGCATCTGCACAGGGGAACGTCGGACTAAGCGTCGGTATCACAACACCTTCACTGCCCTTCATCGGGAAATTAACGTTGATACTTGGGATGTGGATGGGAAGGTTAGAAATAATCCCCGCACTTGTATTTATATCAAATCTTCTGCTCTTTTTGGAGAGAAGGGAAAAAATATAAAAACAAGAAAATAAAGAAGGTACTATGAACAATAAATCCATCTCCCCCGTCATCGCAGTTGTACTGCTCATTACCATCACACTCACAGCCGCAGCACTTCTGCGTGTCTGGTACTTCGGTGAACAGCAGGAATCGCAGGAGAGAACTTCTGGATTGATCGATAAAAAAATCAAAGAGACGGAAGAAAAAATCGACGTTGAGAGCTACGACACGAATGGAACACTGTATATCAGGAATACAGGACTCACCATTATCGATACAGATGCCGTAGAGATCTACGAAGAGGGAACGCTCCTCTCAGGGTACACCTTCTCTGCAACAGCAGTCTCCCCAGGTGAGGTGGTAGCAGTCTGGAACCTTCCATTAACACTAGGGAACACCTACAAAGTTACTACTGAGACGGGTTACACCGAAATCTTTGACTATGCCATTGGTAATGTATTTCTCTATTCTGCCGAGGACAGCATCTTTAACCACGGAGACACGACGACGATTACTGCCGTGGTCACTGATAACTTCGGAAACAGGCTCGGCAGTGGGATAGATGTTACCTTCCAGACAACGCTTGGGACCTTCAGTGAATCTGGAGATTCTACGTACACAGAAGCAACAGATGTAGATGGTGAAGCGACAGCCACCCTAGAGTCTGGCACGAGCACGGGAAGAGCAAAGATTTCCACACTCACTGGGAACTATACCGCAATGACCTCGGTGACAGTGGTATACTGGTGGGACCCAGACTGGACAAAAAGAAAGAAAATAACAATCACAGAAAACTCGGGAAATGACCTTACGAGCTATCCTGTTGAGATGAGTATAAGTTATGATACGGATATGAATACTGATTTCAGCGACCTCCGGTTTATTGACCCTCAGGGGAACGAGCTGGACTACTGGATCGAGGAAAAAATAGATGGGGACTCGACGACAGTGTGGGTAGAAACTCTGGAAATTCCAGCGGATTCAACGGCAACAGTGTATATGTACTACGGGAACACTGGAGCGAGTTCCAACTCGAATCCTGAAGAGACATTCGTGTTTTTTGATAGTTTTGAAGATGATACACCGGGTAACGAGCCATCACAATGGACGTTTGGGGGATGCACTGCATATTACGGCGGCGATGGAGATGGAAACTCAGATGCCGAAAGACACCAGGTAGTTACTAATCCAGGAAATGCCGATGAAACATCGACCCCATATGGAACTAACTTTCTAGCTCTTGGGAGTGAGGACGCAACGAGTACGGGTGAAGACTACACAGGGGAGTATGAATCACAAAGATTTACATTACCGCAAAATACGAAGATTGAGTACTGGATAGGTGTGTACGATAACTCACTGGACCCTGGAGGAGACGGAATGTACATCGAAGTGATGAACTCATCGGATAATCAGATAGTAGGTGATAGATGGGACGGCGGATACTTTGCCGGTAGTAGTGATAGCACATCAATGGACGATGAGTTTACCGTAAGCTCTGCATCTGCGTATGAGAACGCATATATCCAGTTTGGAATGTGGGGAAACGACAGTGGGTGGGATGCCGGCAAAATGCAGATAGACTACGTACGCGTCCGACCGTACATCTATCCAGAACCCACCTATTCAATAGAAACAGAGGTCTCCCACTCGTGATACCATGAATAAGAAAGGCATCTCAGTGATTCTCGGCTACGCAATTCTCTTCACCATCGTCATTACCGCCGCTGCACTGGCATTTCGGTGGGGACAAGAAGAGGTGAACGAGCTTCAGGATACACACAACCTCAACGCTGCAGAACATTTATTCCTCACCATCGATTCACTGACAAAAGAAGTGAGTAGAGGAGGAGAAGGATCCTCACGGGTACTGAAAACAAACTTTGAGAAAGGAGAGTTTGCTGCACGAACGTATCACGTCTCTATCGCCTCCTTCGACCGGGATCTCACCACTCTCTCGATGTTGCTGGAGGTACACACCGAAGTACTCGACGCAAACAGGACGAGGGAAGGAAATATTCTAAAGTCATACTCCAACGATATTTTCGAGATCCGCGAGTCGTACCTCGAAATAACAGTAGAAACGCAGGATGATGATGTGTATACTGTAGTCAATCTCGTGGACATGAAAAATATTGTACTCTCGGGAAAAAAGAAACTATATATGAAAAATGAAGGGATAGAAGATCATTCCTATGATACAGATCCCCCGTACACGTTAACTGTAGGAAATGAAACGTACTCGATGGAGACGGAAAACAATTTTTTCGTGGTCAAACGAGAGGGATCCACCGTATACACAAAATTTTTGGGAGAAGGCACAAAAACGTACCATCTCACCGTACGAGTTGCAACGCTCTCAGTAGAGCTGTCCTAGCTTCTGTAGCGGTAGTATTTGTAGAGGAGTCGTACTATCTTTCTACCCAGCTCCTCAGAAATTACTCCTTCTTTTTCTTTCTCGATGATATACTCTTTTGTTTCTTCCAACCCATGTTTCGATGCCTTTGCATACACACTTCCTTTTATGCTTCCTCGTACAGAGTCAGGGAGATCCTTGAGTAACTGATTTAATTCCCATTTAAAATCCTTTATTCTATTCATATCAAGTTTTTTTTCTTTTTTCGGTCGTTTGCCTCGATTTCTTCGCCTTCCCATGTTATCCTCCAACTTTCTCTATATCTACAACCTTTACGTTGAACACAACTGTTTTTCCTTTTAGCGGCATGTTGAAATCCACGGTGATGTATTCATCGGTGACTTCAGTGACTTTTCCAAAGGTAAAACATGTAGAACACTCAGGGAGTGTATTGGGCACAGTTTCTCCTAACTTATAATCCAGCTCTACTACAATATGGTCTTCTTTGATTTCCTTTACCACAGCTTTAAATCTGGGAGATTGATATTTTTCCCCTTCGCCCAACGCAAACTCCAAATGTATCTGCTCTTCCGTGATCTCTGTAACCTTATAAGGGCCGTAGGACGTTGTGATCACTTTGTCTGCAGTTGGATGGTGTTGTATTTTTACGGAATCCTGTGTAATATCAAGAATCTCCACTTCCCACCAGTCTGCAAACATGACTGTTTCTCCTGCTTTTACATCCTTTTTCTCCACCATCTGCTGGAATACCTTATAATCTATTTCTGTAACAATATTCTCTGTATATTTTCGAGGTATTTTTAGTTCCTTTTTCAATTTCTTTATCTGCTCTTCATCAGCCTTGCCATAGGCTTTTGCAGGGGGGATCTCTACTGTTTTTTTCTCACCTACTTTCATGCCCATTAATGCTTCTTCAAGCCCTGGAAGTGTCTGCACGGTCCCGGGCGCGGGGTTAGCCGCCTTCACTGTCACTTTCATTGCGCTATGTTCATGACTTCCATCTAACTCTATCTCTTTTGTTGCATTGACATCTGCAATACTTGTCTCAAACACTGCACCCGTCTCTTTTTCCCAAGCGATGAAATGGATTGTTACAACATCTCCTGCCTCAACTACCTTCGTTTCTTCCTGTGGTTGTGGTGATTCATCGCTAGAGATACATCCAGCTGTCAAAATGAATGCCGATAAGATTACTAAACATGCGATTTTTCTCATGTTTTTCCCTTATACTGGCCGCCTATAAAAAACTTTTGTCATTTTTGGCGTTTTCTATCAAAGTAGATACTCTTTCCCTTGACGGAGAGCGGGATGCCAAAAGCAATTTCGGTATCGATCAGTCCAGCGTTTATCGCGCCGATACCAATGGAGAACATGACTCTGTTATCCACACAGAGATCATTGGCAGTTTTTACCATCGAGCCCAACGCGATTCCCAAATCGGTGAGACGTAATGCACACAGTGGCCCTTTGTATCCATACCCCTCCACAAGTGTCTTTTCATTCTCTTCACAGGTGAATCCACAAGCTTTGCAGTCAAGACCTGCTGTTTCCTTTCCTTTGACTCCAACGAGCACGATTTTATCGGAATCTTCGACATTATTAGCATCGCGGAGGAAAAATTTGAACCCTATCTTTTCACTTGTTTTTCTCATTTCTTCGGCAAGTTGTTTTTTTTCTTTCTCATTGAGAGCTTTTATCACAATGAAATCGTTTCCCTTTGCCTTTGGCGCTGTTCTACCGGCAACAGCCATTAGCTTCGCTACTACATCAAGTCCTTCTCGTTCCATACGTGGAATGGTATGCAATGGTATAAAAGTGTTTTGAAGTGGGGTTTCCTCTCACAGATACAACTCTCCTTTCATTACGATAACAGCATTACCGATGATGTCTACTCGTTCATCCTTTAACCGTACTGTAAGCTCTCCTCCGCGTGGAGAAGCCTGGTATGCATTCATTTCCTGTTTCTCCAGTATTTCCGACCAGTACGGTGCCAACACAGTGTGTGCTGATCCGGTAACGGGATCTTCGTTGATACCGATCCATGGAGCAAAATATCGAGAGACAAAATCATACTGTTGACTCGTGGAGGTTGCAATGACACCTCTCACCTCTCTGTTCATCTCAGCAGATTCCAAAGCCACAAAATCGGGTGTAAGAGTAACCACGTCCTCTTCATCGGGCAGACGGAGAAGGAGCTTTTTTGTCCTTTCAGCGTAACGTGCATCTTCACACTCGACCGCCCCCAACGCTTCAAAGAGACTCTCTGGAAGATCGAGAGATAGTGGATCGTCCCGCGGAAAATCAATGAGAACACCAGAATCCTCTTTTTTTGCACTAACTATCCCACTTACTGTGTCAAACTCAATTGTTTCCGTCGTAACGCCGATATCGTAAAACAATACAGCGGCAGTAGCAAGTGTTGCGTGACCGCAGAGGAGTACTTCTGTTTTTGGTGTAAACCATCGTAAAGAAAATTTTTGTGTGTCTTTCAATGATTTTTTTTCTTGTGGTACGACAAACGCTGTCTCTGAGAGGTTCATTTCAGCCGCAATCGATTGAAAGATATGATCGTCATACGCGGAAGTTTGAGACAGTAGACATACAGCAGCTGGGTTGCCGGCAAAGGGAGAGCTCGTGAAAGCATCTACCTGGTAGATCGGAATGTTCTCTTTCATTTGATCACGGTATAGGATGGTCATATATTTTTATAATCGTTTGCCATATACAGAGTATGGATGATGAGATACAAGACTGTCAACGGTGTGACCTGTGGAAAACGAGGACCAACATTGTAGTAGGAGAGGGATCGTTGGATGCAGATATCATGTTTATTGGAGAGGCCCCAGGTTACCACGAAGACAAACAGGGGCGACCGTTTGTGGGAAAAGCGGGCAAAATACTGGATGAGTTACTCGATTCCATCGGTCTTGAACGAGAAAAGATGTATATCACAAACATTTTGAAATGTAGGCCGCCGAAAAATAGAGATCCAAATCCCAACGAGATAAAGGCGTGTACTCCCTATCTCAATAGGCAAATAGAGGAGATAACGCCGAAGAAAATATGTACTCTCGGCAACTTCGCAACACAGTATATCCTCAAGAACTTTGGGTTGACTCCTAAAAGCATTGGAAAAATCCACGGAGAGATCTTTGAAGTCCAGAATCTCCTTGGAAGCATGAGGATACTCCCGCTTTATCATCCTGCTGCAGCCGTCTACAATCCCAATATGATGCCGACACTTCTTGAAGATTTTAAGCACGTGTGTGATGTATAACTTGGTACTACTGTCCCGCTTTTCCGGTCATCTCCTCGATGTCCAGTCTCAGTATGCCCACATTTTCGTATGCGTCGTCGTTCTGTAAATTTTTTTTTCTAATGGGCTTAGGGTTCTCCTCGAGATGGTGGATCAGTACGTCCATCGCATGTTTTTTCTCATCGAGCTCTTCTATTACATGCATTGTGCCCCAGAAGACAAGTGAACGGTACGCGTGTGCACACTTCCCCGATATATAGCCTTTATCTTCAATGACTGTTCCGCATACCATCGGATTATACCGTATAAACCCCAGTTTCAATCCCTTTTGTGCGGTGTGGAAGTAGATCGCATTATTCTCTCTATCATAACCGTAGCTGAGTGTAACTATATACGGTTCATCATCCCTACACAACGATAGTGTCGTGTACTTCCCCTGTGAAAGTATCGTGATTAGTGTATCTCGATCCGTGATCTCCCGTTCCTTCTTGTACATATGGTATTTCGCCATGGATTTCTCCTATAATTCCTTAAAATGTGATGTTATTTCTGCGATTTTTCCAAATTTTGTCTTTATTTTCTCAAAATCGCCACCTTTTCTGTAGATATCCTTGTCAAGGCGTCCATTCGGATCGAGTTCGTTCAATACATTCTCTTTGTCGAGATCGGAATTTTCATGGGCGTAGGGCCATAATCGGAACGAGCCTCCGGTAATCTCATCGATGAGATACACCTCCCCATCAATAATCCCATACTCAAGTTTCATGTCAATAAGCTGTATGCTGAACTGCGCGAAGGCATCCTCAAGACATTCGAACACCTCGACATTCATCTCCCGCATTTTTGCGTACTCTGTTCCTCCCTTCTCTTCGATGATGTAATTCACATACGTATCGTCGAGCATAGGATCATGAAGCGGATCATCTTTGTAGTGGAACTGGGTAATGACCGGATCAAACCTCGTTCCTTCCTCAACGTCTCCCCATCCAAGAATGGATCCAGTGGCAACTCTCCTACTCACGACCTCAAGGTTGATTTTCCTATCGAGCCTCTTCACGAGTGCCACCTGTTCCTGTGGACTTGCGATGTAATGTGTCGTGATCCCCTTTCTCTCGAGATACTCGAAAATATTCCTATTTATTTTCCAGTTGATCAACGCCTTACCCTCAATTACATCATGTTTTAATCCATCTCCTGCTGTGATATCATCTTTAAAGTACATGTAGACCGTTTTTTTGTCTTCGAGATTTTCATGCACTGCCTTTGTTTTTCCTTCTGTTATTTTTTTCATGGAACTGAGATCGATCATTTGAAACCCTCCTTCTATACTATAGAGAACGTCATGTATTTTAAGGTTTTCTTGTATACCTGGTACAAAAGTTTACTCCTTCTTATTTGTATATTTCTCTACCTGCACAAACGGAAGATACCCTCTTCGTTTACCCAGGTAATCCGCGATGATCCCGCACACAATCATCGAGACAAATATCGGAATCATTCGCAGTACCGGAGTTGTCACAGTATGAAAATCGAATATTCTCTGTTCTTTTCCTCTAAGTGCATACGCATTCAACGGTAACACCACTATAGCAAAAACTACCATCAACAGCACCACCACAATTCCTACCTTTTTTCTTTCTATCCATACATTCCACCCCATTTTTCAGGCAAATATGCTGTGTATATTATAGTATGTTAGCATTTAAAAGCTTTTTGGTAAGCTAAAAAATTTATATGTTCATATAAAAAAACTCCGATACGAAAACTGAAAATACGTTACCAGGTTTAAAAAGAGGGTAAACATATTACACTTTCTGAATAGAGTGTTATAATTACAGAACAAGCTTCTGTGAGTTAAATCGCTGAAATAGTTGTCTCTGACACCTCCTGCAGTAACTACCCAGATCATGCCACAATCTTTTTATACCTCCGATGATCACTTTCTTAAAAGATCGATGATGATATCGACAGCGTCTGATGAATGATGAGAGATGGGCGGACTGATGATCTTTTCTAAGAAAAATATATAAGGAATACATGCCTTATTTATAAGGAGGAGATAGCATGACAAAGGAAGAATTCCAGATAACGTTGGAAATACCAGATTTTGTAAAGATTCTGGATGAGAGTGTTAGAAAAGAAGTTCTAGCGGAAACGGAAAAAAAGATAAAACCAGAAATAGAGAAGAAATTCAATTCAACGGTGAAGAAGATCGTATCTAAAAAATTAGAACTTTTAGAAACTCCAGAGAAAGAAATACCTACACCTCCTGCAGATGAAGAAGTCTCCGAGAAAGACACAAAACACTGCAAAAAATGTGGGAAGGAGATAGATAAGCAGGCAAAGTTTTGTCGGTTCTGTGGAGCGAAAATATAGAGTGATACTATGAATATGGAAAATAGAGATATTATCTCAATTAGAGAGATGACAAGAGAAGACATTGAATACGTTATGGGGAAATCTGAAGAAATGGAAAAAAACATGGAAAAAAATTATGAGCTGCTCAAAGAATACGTGCTTTCCACGCTATTCTTTGAACCTTCCACAAGAACACGGCTCTCTTTCGAATCTGCCATGAACAGACTGGGGGGAAAGATAGTAGGATTCGCGCAGGCAAAGGTCTCCTCCACTGCCAAGGGAGAATCTCTGGCCGATACGGTGAGAACGGTAGAACGATATAGCGATGTGATTGTCATGCGCCATCCCAACGAAGGTGCGGCGAGACTTGCCGCAGATGTGGTGGACATCCCCTTGATCAACGCAGGGGATGGTGCTAATCAGCATCCAACGCAGACACTACTCGATCTGTACACGATCAACAAAGAATATGGAAAAATCGACGGACTGAGCGTCGCAATGATGGGAGATCTCAAGTATGGAAGGACCGTACACTCGCTTGCTACCGCACTTACTCACTATGATGTGAAACTTGTTTTTGTCTCTCCCGATGCGCTGAAAATGCCCT
Organism: uncultured Thermococci archaeon; assembly: GCA_964595645.1. Lineage (GTDB taxonomy): Archaea > Methanobacteriota_B > Thermococci > Methanofastidiosales > B48-G16 > JAYEIH01. The sequence goes on along the minus strand of CAZQQT010000010.1, from coordinate 54,200 downwards.
CCGACATTAAAGAATACCTTGAAGATAGAAATATTTTCTATAAAGAAGTCTCAGAGCTTGAAGAGATGGGCACCGTGGATATCCTGTATGTGACTCGAATCCAGAAGGAACGGTTCCCTGACCCAGCAGAGTATGAGAAGGTACGGGGTGTGTATAAGATTCTTCCAGAAACCCTTGAGGTGTTAGGAGACGCAAAAATAATGCACCCGCTCCCAAGAGTGGATGAGATCTCTTCTAAAATTGATGAAACGAAGAATGCAATTTACTTTGACCAAGCAGAAAATGGAATACCCGTACGAATGGCTCTTTTAAGCCTAGTTTTGGGGGCGATAGAATGAAAAAAGAGTTAAAGGTATCGGCAATTAAGAACGGAACGGTGATTGATCATATACGGGCAGGAAAAGCACTTGATGTAGTGAGGCTTCTCAAACTTGAGGACTATAATAACGCGGTCACGGTGGCAATGAATGTACACAGCAGTTTATATGAGGCAAAAGATATAGTAAAAATTGAAAATAGAGAGCTGTCGGAGGAAGAAGTTAACATTATCGCACTTATTGCACCTGAATCAACAATAAACATTATAAAGGGCTATGAAGTTGAAGAAAAGAGAAAAATTGAACTGCCCAAAATGGTCGAGGGAATACTCACATGTATAAATCCCAACTGTATTTCCCGAAAAGAAGGTGTTCCAAAGTTTACACTGGAAAAAGAGAGTCCAGTGGTACTGCGGTGCTACTACTGCGAGCGGCTGATAGAGGAGGACGAGCTTCCTAAGAGGCTAAAGATATGAGAAAAATATCTCTTTTTCTTATCTTTTTTATACTTCTCTCGATGATTCCTGGGCACAGCGACGAACTCCCCGATCTCGAAGTGACAGATGACGATCTTCGGGGAGAAAAACTCATTGCTGGAAGCTCGGTAATCTTGTATATTAACATAATAAACAAAAGTAACATCACAAAATACGGCGTTGAGGTACGGTACGCTCTTAAAAATGTGGAAACGGATATCGTTGAACATCAGGCCACCACAAAAAAAGACTGTCCTGCAAATGAGACAACAACTATAGAAATCCATGTCAGCGGGCTCTCATTTGGAGATTACCTGTTCACAGCGATCGTTGATCCTAATAACGCAATTAAAGAAAGTAATGAAGAGAACAATCAAGCAGGAAAAATACTTCATGTGCAGGCATCAGATCTCACAGTTACCGAGATTACACTTTCAAACCCGACGCCAAAGGTAGAGGAAGAGATACAGATATCAGCAGAGATAAAGAACATCGGTGAAACTTCCACAGCCAAATCGTTCAGGGTTGGATTTTATGAAGGAAATACGCTTCTAGACGAGAGAGAAATAACATCTCTTGATCCCGGTGGATTTAAATCTGTTTTCACCTATTGGACCCCGAAATTCGAAGGAGAAATAGACATCACCGTAACAGTGGATCTTCGGGAGATGGTAGATGAACAGGATGAAACTAATAACTCCGCAACACGCACCATCACTGTGGAAAGAATAAAGGCATTTATATTATCCAATTCGATAGATTGGTATCTGGAGGGTGAGCGGTTCAAATACTTTTTAGAAAGTAACAAAATAGAGGTAAAGAGGATTTTTCCCAATGAATTTGACTCCTACGAGAACGAACATAACATAATCATTTTGGGGGGTCCGGATGCGTACTCCGGAGTAGGATATATCGTGAGTCAAGTACTGGATCCCGATTCTATCGCGTACCTCAGAACGGACGGTGCCTACAATGTATTTTCAGTAAAAAATATTTTTACTGCGGGCCAAAAAATCTTTGTGATGGCCGGAAATGATAGGGATCTTACTGCCCAGGTGATCCGCGAAAACAAAGAGATAGTGCTCACCGCTATAAAATCGTAACTGTGCAAGGGAAAACTTTATATACAAGTATTAACTTGAATAGTTATGATGCTAAAGAGGAAGTCGACAGAGATAGCACTCGCAGGTGTGATGGCCGCACTGGTCTGTGTAGGTACACTCATTATCCGAATCCCAATCCCACAGACAAAGGGGTATATCAATATTGGGGACTCGATGATCTTTTTCTCTGCACTCTGTTTTGGATTCAGAGTTGGTGGGTTTGCAGGGGGTATCGGATCGGCGTTGGCAGATTTAATTGGAGGATTTGGAAACTGGGCGCCTTTTACTCTTGTGATAAAAGGAGTAGAGGGTCTCCTAGTCGGGAAACTCGCTGAAAAGAATGAAATACTCGCGTTGATAGTAGGAGGATCTGAGATGGTCCTCGGGTATTTTCTTGTGGAGATCGTGCTTTATGGAGTAGGCCCGGCGATTGCCGAGCTCCCGGGAAATATCTTCCAAGCGGGATTTGGAATTGTATTGGCACTACTCCTGTACAGAACCGTCGGTAAAATACTTAAAAATGAGTAGAAATGGAAAACCTTTTAAGTAATCTACCAATTTCTTACTCATGAAACGAATCAATGAGATTACTATCGTCGCACTGTTCGCCGCCATCTCAACTGTACTTCAGATCTCCCCTCTCTATATTCCCACGCAGTGGGGTATGAGGATTGATCTTGTAGCTGTCCCTCTCCTACTCGCCTTCTTCCTCTTTGGATTTAAAGTAGCGCTGGAAACAAGTCTCGTGATGTTCTTTATTATTTCCATTGTTGCGCCCACAGGCTTCATTGGTGCCACCATGAAATGGATGGCTACTGTTCCGATGTTTATTATTCCTACAGTTATGACGTTAAAATTGAAAAAAAACGCACAAAAAGAACGTTTACTTACTTTAACAGGTGTTTTCATATGTATCGTTGCACTTATTGTGCTTTTTGGAAGTTTTTTTATTTTGCTTCATGATAAAGAAATAGTCTCACGAATTCTCGTGGCAGTTTCCTCCATCGTATTTTATCTAAGTTTCTGGCTTTTGACCCGAAGTTATGAGTTCGAAGGTGTGAGTATCTTCAAACAGATACCACTTCTTCTCGGTACGCTCCTTCTGGCATTGCTCGTCCGGGGGATCACGACGACGATAATCAATTACTACTTCGCAATTCCCATGTTTTTTGGGATGCCCACAGAAACAGCAATCGAGTGGATCCCGTGGTACATTATCATCGGGCTCAACATGATGCAGGGCGTTATCGACGTCGGTGTCGCCTGGGTACTTGCCTTCAAGACGGGGATCGCCACCTATTTTGCATGAGAGATAACCTTTTATAGAAGGAGTTATCTTTCTATAGTGTGCCCTGGTGGCTCAGTGGTAGAGCGTGCCCTTGGTAAGGGTGAGGCCGCGGGTTCAACCCCCGCCCAGGGCTCATACAGCCAGGATTTAATTCTTTTTTTCTGAATAAAATTGTCTCCAGAGCGATTTCTTAGTAGACGAATCTACATCAACATATACTATTTGCTTACTTATTAACTACAAAAGTACATTTTGAAATAAAGAATTAGTATACATCTGTTTTAAAAATAATATAGTAAAACAAACTATTTAAATGTCCATTTAAACAAGTCAGATAGTGTATGACTATGAGATATAATTCATATGAAGAAACCTATGAATCCTCTCTCAGCTGCCCTCAGGAGTTTTGGGAACAGGAAGCAGAAGACCTTCACTGGTACGATGAATGGGACACCGTGCTGGACGATAGTAACTACCCTTTTTTCCGCTGGTTTGTCGGAGGAAAAACCAACCTCTGTTACAATGCAGTAGATAGACACGCACTCGGAGACAAACGAGAAACGACCGCCCTCATATGGGAAAGCCCAGAAACAGGGCAATCACGTACTTACACGTACTATCAGCTGTATAAAGAAGTAAATAAATTTGCCGGTGTGCTGAAGAATCTCGGTGTACAGAAAGGTGACCGCATTATTATCTATATGCCAATGGTTCCAGAAGCAGCGATTGCAATGCTTGCCTGTGTCCGTATTGGTGCAATTCATTCCGTCGTGTTTGCCGGATTCAGCCGTGAAGCTCTTGCGGAACGAATTGACGACGCCAACCCAAAACTGATTCTCACATGCGATGCTGGAAGCCGGAAGGGAAAAGTGATCAAGTTGAAACCCATTGTTGATGATGCCCTAGAGATGGCTACCGAGCAAGTAGAACACACAGTTGTTCTGAACAGAGAGTTGGATCCCGACGCCCCAAGAAGGGAAAATGATCTTGATTGGAAGGAACTTCTCGAAACGAAAAGTATGGAGTATGTAGAACCGGAGCAACTGAAAAGTACCGATCCCTCATATATCCTCTACACCTCCGGAACTACAGGAAAGCCCAAGGGTGTATTGAGGGATACCGGCAGCTACATGGTTGCCCTCCATGCTTCGATGAAACAGATCTATGATTGTCAACCTGGTCGGGACGTTTATTTCTCAACGAGTGACATCGGATGGGTTGTTGGTCATTCTTACATTGTCTACGGCCCATTATTGTTGGGTATTCCTACTATAATGTACGAAGGCACGCCTGTGCATCCCGATCCCGGGATTTGGTGGAAGATAGTAGAGAAATACGGTGTGACGTGCATGTTTAGCGCCCCCACTGCCCTACGAATCCTAAAGAAGTATCCAGAGAAATGGATAAGGGAGCGAGATCTTTCTTCACTCCGTTATCTCTTCGTGGCCGGTGAACCACTGGACAAATCGACCTATGGGTGGGCTACCCAAACACTCAATGCGCCTGTGATCGACCACTACTGGCAAACGGAATCAGGGTGGCCCATGCTCTCCAACATGCCAGGGATTGAGTCTCTGCCAATAAAACCAGGATCCCCTACAAAACCTGTGGTAGGCTACGACCTTCTTGTCGTGAACGAGCAAGGAGAAGAAGTACCACCAGGCGAAAAGGGGACGCTCGTTGCCAGGCCTCCCTTACCTCCTGGAAACCTCATGACGATCTATGGGAACGATGAACGGTACAAGAGAACGTACTGGGAAAGGTTCCCGAACAAAAAGCTCTACTATACGGGAGATTATGCAATCGAGGATGAAGATGGATACTTTTGGGTCTTAGGACGAGCAGATGAGGTAATAAAAATCGCAGGACACCGACTGGGTACCCGGGAAATTGAAGAAGCTGTTGCTTCCCATGATGCCATAGCTGAGACCTCCTGTGTCGGTGTAGAAGATAAGATAAAGGGAACTGTTGTCATTGCATTTGTCGTCCTTAAAAAGGGCTACGAATCCTCGAAAGAGTTAAAAAAAGAAATATCTCAGGTTGTAAGAGAAAAAGTCGGCCCTATAGCCACACCAAAGGCAGTTGAAATAGTCAAAATGTTACCGAAAACACGCAGTGGAAAGATAATGAGACGTGTACTCAAAAGTGTTTATGAAGGCAAGGAACTCGGTGATTTGAGTACTATTGAGGACGGTGCCTCCGTCGATGAAATTTCAGCTGCCATTGAGCAGATGAAGGAGGAGTTAGGTAAATAAAGCAAAAAATTTTTCCTCTTAACATTCACTGAGGCATATCGCTGTACCAAATATCTTAATACAACCCCTTTTCAAAGGGAAACCTACTTCAATCTCAATGAAAAAAGATAGGATAGATGTGGAGATTCAGTACTGCAGAAAAAGCAACCTGTCAGCTCTGCGGAAAGAAGAGTAATGAGGTCTCATCGGCGCTGGGTATATGTCTCTCCTGTATTCGAAAAAACCCTAAGAAGTCTCTCAGTATCGCTTCAAATGTACACAAAAAAATAAGAGAACAGTTTAACCTACCAGCGTTGCCGCCGAAAGACGATGAAGGAGTTCAGTGTACCGTGTGTGCCAACGAGTGCAAAATAGGAATGGGGAAACGAGGATACTGCGGACTGAGAGAGAACAACGAGAGGAAACTCCAGGTAAAACAGGGGCTACTACACTCGTATTACGACTCTCTGCCCACAAACTGCTGTGCCTCGTGGTTCTGTCCAGGGAGTAAAGAACAGGGGTACAATCTGGCGGTGTTTCCCTTTGCCTGTTCTTTCAACTGCGTATTCTGTCAAAATTATGAGCATAAGATGATAGATAGCGCCAATACAACAAGCGCGGACGAGTTAGTTCAGAAGGCAGAGAGAGCATCCTGTATTTGCTACTTTGGAGGAACACCTGAGCCGCAGCTTCCATTTTTACTCAACACAACTGAAAAAATACTCGAATCGAACTCTTTGCGGATTTGTTGGGAGTGGAACGGCACGGGAAATCCCCAGCTTGTGAGGAGGGCGGCAGAGTTCTCCTCCCGTACCGGTGGTGTAATAAAATTTGATCTCAAAGCGTATGATCCGTATCTTCATAAAGTGCTGACCGGACGCCCAAATACGAGGACGCTGGAGAACTTTAAGATGGTAGCCGAAGAGTTTAAGAAGAAGAATCTGCTCACCGCTACCACGCTCCTCATCCCTGGGTACATTGATAAGGAGGAAGTAGAAAAAATAGCGCAGTATATCGCGTCATTTGATCCGGACATCCCCTATTCACTTCTCGCGTTCCATCCAAACTTTAAAATGAGAGATATGCCAATAACAACAAGAACACTTACTGAAGAGTGTTACAGTGTAGCGAGTAAGTATTTACATCGAGTGCATGTAGGAAACAAACATCTGCTTTAACGCTCTAACATTCCCATATTCTCAATGATTCTCGTAATGACTTTCCATAGTATGGCAACACTCTCAATAGAGACCCGTTCTTCTGGAGTATGCGCATCTTTTATCTCTGGACCGATGGACACTATCTGCAAGGCAGGATCGAACCGTGAGAATAATCCGCACTCCAATCCTCCATGAACAGCCTTCAGTGCCACCTCCTTCTTCATCACATTTTCATAAATCTGCTTCACTGTTTGTACAAAGGGGGCGTCGGGATCAGGATGCCATCCAGGATACGCTTCTTCCTGTTTCACTGTTGCGCCGTACGTTTCACCGAGTTGTCTCAGTTGGGCCCGAAGTTTCTCGAGCTCCTTATCCACGGAGCTTCTACTGCTGACGTGAACTTCAATCGTGTCTTCGCCTGTCTCGACGATAGCAAGGTTATTGGATGTCTGTACCAATCCCTCTATCTCATCGCTGAATGCGAGAACGCCGTAGGGAATTTCATTCAAAAACATACAGAGATCGTCCGAATGAGATTCTAGCAACATATTTGTTTCGTTGGACTCAGCGATATCTATCTGTATATTGGGCTCGTGATGGTGTGCCTCCTGCACTGTACTGATTTTCCACTGTCTGAGTGTCCTCATTGCCATACTCTTCTCGTTTTCGGGGACCAACACGGTGAATGTTGCCTCTCGTGGAATTGCGTTGTGGACGGACCCTCCCTCTATACTGTGTAAACGAACATTTCCTCTCCTTTTCAAAGAAAGTACACCCTCCAACAAAGTCTTGATGGCATTCAATCTAGGAAGATGGATTTCAACGCCCGAATGACCTCCTTTGAGTCCCTGTATCGATATTTTAATCGCCTGCCATCCATTCTTTTTCTCACGGGTCACAGGGAGGCTATAGTGTGTATCTCCTCCTCCTGCACTTCCAATAGTAATAGCTCCCAGTGATTCACTATCAAGATTCAACAAGTACTTACCGGAAAAAAATTCTTTCTCCATTTTAAAGGCTCCTGTAAGTCCTGTCTCCTCATCAACGGTCAATACGACCTCGAGTGGTCCATGATCAATATGCTCTGCTGTTAATGCAGCTAATCCATATGCCATGCCGATTCCGTTATCAGCACCCAATGATGTCCCCTGTGCTGTCACGTATCCGTTCTCAACAGCAAGCTTCAGTGGATCGCACTCAAAATCGATCTCTGTGTCGACTGTTTTTTCACAGACCATATCCATATGTGCTTGAAGCACAAGCGTTGGATAGTCCTCATATCCTGGTGTCGCCTCTTTGCGGAGGAGAATATTCCCTACATCATCCTCGTTGAAGGAAATTCCATTTTCTTCGGCCCGATTTTCCATCCACTGACAGATCTTTCCTTCTTTTTTGGAAGGGCGAGGAACTTTCGTGATATCTTCAAAAATTGTCCATACTATCCGTGGTTCGAGTCTATCGAGAATGCTTCTTTCCATAATAAATCACCGATAATGATAGTACAAATCCTACAACAGAAATGCTTTTAAGGTTTTTCTTTTTTTAGTAAGAGAAAATAAAAATACAAAAAGTAAAAATTCATTTGCTGTGAACGAACACGATCAGCCTGGCATCCAGAAATGTCTGAAGTGGAAATCCTTCAAAATTTCACGAGGTGGTGGGGGTGGTATCTGTTCGGGTGTTCCCATTGGCACAAGTGCCACAACATCCATATGCTCCGGAATGGCAAAGTAATTTTTGAGTGCCTGTTTATCGAAGTACTCTGCGAGGATGCTTGTTGCAATCTCCACACAACATGACCCAATTCCTAACTCCCACGCAGCAAGCATCATGTTCTGTATTGCGCATCCTGACTCAAAGATATACGATTTAGATTTTTCCGGGTTTGCGCACACGATGAGGATGTAGGTTGGATCCACCATCTGATTCCACAGAGTATCGGTCATGTTGAGAATTCTCTTTTTCACTTCATACGGATTCTCAAAGTACTTGTCGGCGTCGTCCCTCAGTACAATATCATTGGCCTCTTTTTTATACGCATCCACATATAGTCGTGCAACGAGTTCTTTATCATCTTTTTTCGAGAGTACGATAAACTTCCACGGCTGTCTATTACTCGCCGATGGTGCCCATCTTCCAGCATTAAGGATTACCTTCATTGGTTCGGGAGGAAGATTATCTCCCTTTTTGAACTTCCGGATCGATCGTCGTTTTTTTATTGCTTCTATCGTCTTCATGGAAACCGCAGAGATCTATCTTTCTACTTCTTCGACATCCCTATACCATTTCTTCTTATCGCCAATCTTATTCCTCATCTTCCAACTGAAGGGTTTGGATTGCTCATCTATTGCCTTCTCTAGCTCCTCTATCCTGTTAATCACGATCTGTTTGTCCTCTTCTGTGAGTTTATCGTATCTCTCTGTAAAATGCTTTATATTCTCAAGATTTTCTGTGGACGTTCTCCACCATCCCCAGTCGTTTGCAAAGAGATTGGCGATATAATTCTTATTTATTGTCGTTTCGTCGTCTGTTCCCACTTTGTGCTCTCTGAAAAGCATGATGCAGTCGACGATATCTTTTTCATTTATCTCCACAATCTGGAGTTTTTCGAGAAGCAGATCGGAGAGGGAGATCGTGAGATCATCTATCTCAAGCCTATCTTTCAACTTCAGGATATGGCAGAACCGCAGCCCATCGAGGAATACATCAGAGTGTACCTCGCCAGGCCCGTAGAATATCATCCTGTTCGCACCCATTCGCTTCATTACTGTATGTAAAGCCCGCTCTGATTTCCATCCAAGCGTATCAAAGAGTTTCTCTATCTTCCTTGTCTCCTTTTCGTAACCAACAAAATCGATATCCGTTAGCTGTCTCCCTAGGTCATATTCTAGGTACTTATAATCTGGACACTGCGTTCTAAATGCGATAGCACCAATCAATCGCAGAGTTACTCCTTGTTTATCCGCTTCTTCCATAATCTTGTCTCGAATCTCAAAAAATTGTCTTTCCTGCTCTTTTAGCTCTTCAATGCTCATACTCATTTAAAAACCCCTCTAAAAATTTAAAAAAATAGAAGGAGTAATTATCCTTCTACCTTCCAGTACCTATCAACGCCTTCATCGTCAAACTCAAGAATGTAGCCTCGCAGAATACCTTCACCGTACTCAGATCCCGGGTTGACCACTGGTGTATTTCCTATTTCCTCGGCGGCGTAACTCTCATGTATATGGCCGTGTAATCCTATCATTGGCTGGTACTCTTTTATCGCGTCACGGACAGCTTTGCTTCCTACATGCTCCATCTCAACCTCTCCTGCCTGAGCTTGCACCCTCAGCTGGTCGTCAAGTTTTGGTGCCATATCCAGCCGGGTTCCATAGGGTGGAGCGTGGAAGTTAAATACAGATTTCTCCACATTGTCCAGTCTGCCCACGAGATCGTCGATGTCCTTTCTCAGTTCCTTCTCTGGCTTCTCTCGTGGTGTGTCCCACGGCGTGGGATTCACATACTCGTAACTGATACACTCAAAGCCACCAATATCAATTACCTTGTCTAGACACCAGATCACACCGTCGTCCTCGTATGACTTAATAACGGGATCAATATACTTATCGTCATCGTTTCCGGGCATTGCCATGACCTGTGTCTTGCTCGTGTCGACCTTTTCAACTAATAAATCGAACCACTCACGTATTCTCTCCTTTATTAGCTTCTCGATTAGATCTTCCACGTATTTCTGATCCCTTTTCATCTTCTCTACTTCATCTTTTGTTGTTTTATATGCATACACTCCTGAATCTGCTAATCTCATCTCCATATTCTCTATTTCGTCCTCTGAACTCAGCGTCCATTTTCTCCCGAAATAGTGGGAGGTATAATTTCCGTTCTCCTGCTCTATCAAGGGAACAATCGCCTTTCCGGTTAGATCTCCACAGAGGAGTAGCATATCGGCATTATGAAACTTGGGAACATTTACCCATTTCCTCCATATTATGGTACTTCCGTGTGCATCGGCTGAAAAAAACATTCTTGCCATCGTATCACCATTATCTTATTTTTTAGAACGTATAAAAACCTTTCTATAAAGACTTTTTCAAAACTGAAAAATCAAAAAAAAGAAAAAAGAAATGTTTAAAATATTTCTTTTTTAAGCCGGTGGAATCTCTGCGTAAATCGTGTCGACGTCCACGCCTCGTCTAATGTTGTACGCGTAGTACCCGATGAATATCACTAGGCCAAGGAACTCCCACGCGACAACATAGAACAGCTGCCATGGGTTTTCTCCTCCTCCCCAGATGTCAGCACCGCTGACAAAGAGCAGGAAGAAGTTGCAGGCAAAGCCTAAGATACCGAATATTGTCATTAGTGGGGCTCCACCTATCTCCAGCTTAATGGAACGCTCATAGAGGTCCTTTCGGACGTACGGCGTTATCGCAGCTGCAAGACAGCCTAATGTTACTGCAAACAGGAATCCTAACGTCGTCTCCATGGCGGCCTGATACTCACCGGCAGAACACAGGAATACTCCTGCTAATCCACCTAATGTGGTGAGTGTAATGGCCCAGTGTGGAGAGTGGAACCTGTCGTTGACATCGGCGAGTTTCTCTGGGAAGAATCTGTCGAACGACCAGGAGAATACCAGTCGTGAACATACCAGGAAGAACGCCGGAATGTCGTTCAGTAACCAGATAGCAGCTGAAACAGCCATTATTAACTGGAGCGCAGTCTGGCCGGGTGCTAAAGCGCAGGCGTAGGTCGGCAGGATCGCAGCAGGTGCGTTCGGCAGGATCTGCAGTAGCTGATCCTTCGCCTCGAAGTACATGTACGCGTAGTGTGCCATGAAGTTACCGAAGGTGTTAGACACCATCAGGGCCAAGAACAGGTAGTACAGTATAATAATTGCTGCACCGATGGTAATCGCCCATACCAGGCTTCTGCTCGGATTCTTTACCTCTCCACCCATGTAGGCGGAAGCGGTGAAACCGATATATGCCCAGACAGCGGCGATACTCGCCTGTATCGTAGCACCTATATTCATGGATTGCGTTTCTGAACCTAACTCTATCGCCTTTTGTTTAATTGCTTCGTAGGTTCCAGCACCGTAGGTCTGATTCCAGAGACTTGCTGTATCTCCACCGAGGTTGGTGAGGAAGTATACTCCCATCACGATACTACCAACAATTCCCAGAACCAGTCCAATGTTAATAATCCATGAGTACACTCGTGTACCGAGATAGGTAACCACAGCTGCAACTAGTACAAATGCAACTGCTAAGCCTAATCGCGCCGATTCGACGTTCGTTAACGTATCTGCCCAATTGAAATACATCTCGTTGTCTGCTGCCACACCGTATATCCTGAATCCTAATGCCCAGTAATCTGTGTCGTAGTAGGCGATCACACCTAAGCTCAAAATCTCCGTGAAGTAGAATGCCCAGCTCGTCAGGAAACCAAGTACCGGATGAATGGCTCGTGAAATATAGATGTAGTCACCACCGGTCCTCGGCATCGACACAGCCAGCATCGTGTACGATATAGCAGTAAACATCACAATAATACCTGCTATACCGAAAGCACCGAACTCACTTGCACCGGGATTCTCGTACCGCATCAATACCATCAGTTTGTTAATTCCGCCACCAATGGTGTGGGTCAAACCAATACTTATCGCTGTAAACGCACCGACTTCTCGAACAAGTCCTGATGCCCTTCGTGTAAAGACAACAGGTCCTTCTTCTGCCATATTTTTTCGCCTCCTTTTTAAATTAACTCTTTTTTTCTCCTTTTGAAGCCCTCCTCTTTAGTCATCAGACTTCACCCTAATAATCCAGATTCTTACTTTATAAAACTTTCGGTTTTATATATGATTGATATCGACATTCAACAAAAAGCTTAAAAAGACCTGAACTATAATTACTCCATGTTCAGACATGCGCTCGCGAAGATCAAAAGAGTAATACTGAGAAAGAAAAAGGAGTTTGAAGACTTCGCATGGCTCATAAGTGTACTGGACAACTTTCGGGCTGGGAAAAGAGTCAAAAGAGGGATGTTGAGGGAAAAAGCGAGGAATGTCCACAGAAATTTTGATATACCTTCGTTAAGCAGAATCTACGATGACCTTGAGTATATAAAGGGCATTGCAATAGAAAAAGAGCCAAAAATGGAACTTTATGCAAAAATATTATTTTTCACGCAGTTCGTCATAAGACAAGCATTTCTCATTATATTCTTTGTTGGGTTAATAATGGTTATATCCTTCCGATTCTGGCTCACACAGGAGGAGATGAAGATAATCCTGTACGTAATTATTATCATCGCGTGGATAGTTGTCTTTATAAGGTGGTACGTACGAGATAAGACTATACAAGTATATAAGAAATACTATGATATGTACAAGAAAAATCAGGAAAGGGTAGGAGAGTTCGTCCAGGAACTCATCAATTTAATGGGAAAAAAACTCAAAGAACGTAATGAATCTGCAAAAAAGTACAATCTCCTTCTGTACCATAAAAACTACGACAATATAAAAGTAAAGAGAGAACCAGGATTCTTTTTTGGTGAGTATTACGTGTGTAATGTGGATATGGATGGTATAGAAAAACAAAATGAAGAAGAAAAATGAGACGTTACTCCATCTTCACTCCCTCTTTTGTAAGGTAGCAGAAAGAATAATCTATCTCTTTATGCGTTAAAGCTATCAAAAGAGCCATATGCTCGTTTCCGCTTCCAGAAACAAAATTGAGATGGACATTCTCCACATCGTCCAAATTTTTTTCTATGGTTTCTACCATCGATCCGATAGAATCCTGTGAGTTGATTTCTATCCATTGTGCATCCTTTTCGTGAGAAAATCTCTCTTTGGTCCACTCATTGCCTATCAATATTATCTTATCCCACTCTTCCTGCATTAGACGGCCTACATAACCCCATGTTCCTTTTCCTCTCCCTACTGTTGCAATAAAAGTTTTCATTTTTCCTCGTCCCATTATTATTTTTTGTTTCTATTTAATAAATATTTCTTTCGGCAGACACATCGTATTAGAGTGAAGGAACAGTAATCCCTCCATTGGGCATGACTAATATGTTCCCTCTTATTTTATCCAGATCTGAAAAACACCATGGCGTGATATTCACAACGTCAAGTAGCTTATTCGGGAGATCCGTTACAGCATACACATCGTAGTGTTGAAGCGCTTCCAGCATCTTCGTTGTTTTATGCCATCCGAGTTTATAATTCGTCCTTATTTTCCCCATGACCTCATCCGGTGGTCCACTCTTAAGAAGATCGTAAAAGTTTGAAGGTCCAATACCCTCTCTACATGCAGAAATGAGCACTAACGTCCCTCCGTCCTTTACTGCAGGTTTCGCGTGTTCCATCGCCTTCTGTGACTGGTATAGGCTCATATCCAGTGGAGGGGCGGCAACAGTCACCACCGCATCGTACTGTTTTTTGATAGTCGTGGAGTGGAGGTTTCTGGAAACTTCACACGCATCGTAAAATGAGTCTTCAATATCGCCGTACTTGATATCTGCAAGGTTTCCTTCGGCATCCTGTATCATGTTGACACAGAAGATGTCCTTCTTTTCCTGCACAAAATGACAGACCTCCATCATTTCCTCATGGACAGGGTTCCCTTTAAGATTGAGCGTTCGAGCATTCTCATTCAGAGCATGGTGGTGGTTCCTCTCTATTGTCTCGTATCTTGCGATTCCTGGAAGAAAGCTCTTTCTCCCTCCGGTAAACCCTGCAAAATAATGTGGTTCCACAGAAGTGATCACCACCAATTTTTTCGTATTTTCTATATCGCTGTTTAGATAGATCTCGTTGTCAAAGGATGTGGTACCAAAATAGGTGAACTGTGCGTCTTCAGCATCGTGGATAATGATGTTCTCCCGTTTCCCGATCCTCTTTTCTATCCACCTGTCGCTTGGTCTAGAATGGGAGCCTGTGGCTATGATGATCCTGTCTTTTGGCCGTATCTCTACTCGTTCCAAGATTTTTTCCGTTCTTGTAGGTCTGTTGTCATCATTTACAATGTAAGTTACTGTCTCATCTGCAAATGCTTCCAGTGCCCGAACGCATTTTTCGATCGCATGGTTATTAGGATCGGCTTTTTGAGGGAGTATGATGTCGGCATTGTCAAGCCCTATATCTACCTCTTCTGTTCCGTACTGTATCGCCACCATAGCTGGATCATCCTATATATCCTTCTTCTATGTCCTCTTTCTCTCTCCCTTCGAGGAACTTTATATTCTCGATGAACTCTTCCGTTTTTTGGATGCGCTGATCGAGCTCTTCAAAGCGTATCTCAATGTCGAGAATTTTTGTGACAATCTCCAGCACAGCCTTGGCAGCCTTGGGATCCACGAGCCGTCCTGAACACTCACCAAGAAGACATGTTCCGTGAAGACCTTTCAGTTTACCGATGCCGAGGAGAAGTCCAGCGGCACCGACGATGCTCCCTTTGTTCATGAAAGTGATATCGAGGCCCTCATACTCCTTCTTCATCTTCTCATCTGTTACTGCTCCAAAGACTCTCTCTTTCTTCTTTTTTGTGGCAAACCCGCCAAGTGTGAATACGTCTCGAGTATCGTATTTTTCTACATACTCTAAAATCTTAGAAGTTATCTCGTAATGTCCGAAGGTATCCACTGCCTGAGCATCTCCCGCAAGAAATATAATATCTCTCTTCCCTTTGGAATAGTAAAGTTCATTTTTTATAAGCTCTGCCTCTGAATTCTCTTTTATCATGGCTTGATGAGGAAGATATGGGGAATAAAGCTCGGCGAATTTTTTCGATTCAAGCTTCGAAATCATATAATCTACAGCTACTTTTCCAACAAGTCCTACCCCCGGTAGTCCCTCTATCAGCACCGAATTTTCTAATTCTGGAGTTTCTTTCTCAGTGATAAATGTTTCCATGGTACGTTTTCATCCGGGCCGTATAAATATCTTTGTCCCCAGCAGCGCTTTCATACGCTTTTATTGGTAATCGTGGACTATTCATAAAACAGATTGTTTATATTACTAAAAGACCATATCATCGGAAGATTCTATTTTTTCTTTTATGAATTTCTTAATTTCTCTGGCAGAATCGTCCTTCAGTCCGTAATATTCCGCAAATTCCTTTGTTGTTGTCAGTACATACGTTCTTCCCGCAGGCTTTTTTTCTATTAATCCTTCCTCTTCAAGCTTTTTTATATGTCTGTATGCGTGATTCCCCCGTATCTTTGCAACATCGGCCTGTTTTATCGGTTGTTTCAATGCGATGAGTGAGAGTGTCTTCAGTAATGCCTTTGACGTCTTACTGGGAAGATGTTTTATGAGATGGGAGTAAGCCGGTTTTAGTTGCATGACATACTCGTCTTCTACAGTATTTATTATCTCAATAGCTGTATCTCTCTCAGAATACTCGTTTGAAAGAATATTGAGACATCTTTCGGTCTTTGATCTGCTTGTGTCAAGTATTAACGCGATTTTTTTCACAGAGAGTGGATCGCCATAGAGAAAAAGTACTGCCTCCACCTTTTTTTTCATCTATCCACCTATAAGTTTTATGTATATCGGTCCAAAAAACTCATGCTGAATGAGTTCTATCTTCTCCTGTTGCTGTAAAAACAATAAGTATAAAAAAGTTCGTGCTCTCCCCAGCGGCGTCTTATCAAAAACCAGCCGTTCAAACTGAATATACTCTTTTCCATGGATAGATTCTTTTATAAGCCTATAGAGCTTTTGGATATGTTTTTCGAGGTCTTTTTTAGATACGTCCACTCTAATTATCTGTTTAATTTCTTTCTTAGATTTTTTTGATGTTTCCGATCGTGTTGATGCTCGCTTTTTTTTCCTCTCATAATCTTCTAATGTCTCAAAAAGTGCTTCAAGAAGCGCAGGAAGTGTTATTTCCTTTGATTCCCTTCTTAATGGAGGAAGTATAGGGGGTACATCAATATCCTCTTCGATTTCCGAGTCTTTTTCTTTTTCCTTTTTTTCGAGCATCGTTTCAGACTGCATCCGTATGAGAATAGTGGCCACCAGCACCGTCTTTCCCGAAACCCTCATATCGATACTTTTTGCTTCTTCGATTCGTCGGAGGTACTTCTCTGTGAGATCCACAATATCGATATTCCAGGGATCGATTTCCTTTGTCACGACAAGATTCATCAGGACATCGATGGGTCCAAGAGGAGGTTCCATGTTTCTTCCTCGCAGGATGAGAATAAATAAATTGGGAACTACAGTTCCACCAGAACATTTTTAAATGGTAACACTAAATAGAAAATCGTGTTACTCGGTGATGTTATGAGAAAAGATATTATGAGAAAAAGTGTATATATACTAATAGTTGCTACAATTCTTTCTTCCCTCCCGCTAGGGATTGCTGACGAGAATCCTACCGTTGTGTGTACTACCACCACGCTTGAGACATGTGTCAAAGTAGTGGGAGGAGAAAGAATCACTGTAGTTTCTTTGGTGCAGCCCGGTATCTGTCCTGCCTTTTTCGATATAAAACCATCAGACGTATACACTGTGAATCAGGCCTCGTTGATCCTCTACGGTGGAATTGAGCCGTGGCTGGAGGATCTTATTACCTCCTCAAAGAATGAGAACGTGAAAAAGGTGCTCCTCGAAGGGGAATGGAATACTCCCAACGCTGCTATAGAGATGATAAAAGAAACAAAAAAAGCACTCAGTGAAATCTACCCACAAAACGCTGAATATTTTGAGGAAAACGCAAGTAGTGCAATCAAAAATCTTCGAGAAACAGAAAATATGATAAAAGAAGAAGCGAAAACGTTGGATGTAAAAAACACAGATGTTATCTGCATGCAGTGGCAGAAATCCTTTGTGGAGTGGCTCGGTTTTAACGTGGTTGCAACGTACGGCCCTCCGGAAAGGTTATCGATGAAGGATGTAAATGAGATCATTCAGAAGGGGGATACGGCCGTCCTTGTAATCGATAATCTCCAGAGTGGGACGAAACTCGGTTCACAGGTGGCTTCGGAGATCGGTGCGCGTCATGTGGTACTCACTAACTTTCCAGGTGCCGTGCCGGGAACGGAGAGTTTCAGTGAGATGATAGAATACAATGCGACGCAGCTATTTAACGCAGTAAAGGCTTACAGGACAGGAGAAAAATCAGAAAAAAACTCGTACGCACTGGAAATCGCCTTGTTGGCACTGATAGTGCTGATCGGTGCGGTAGTTTTCTATACACGGAGAAAATAATTCTGTTTCTTCTTTCTATAGAATAGAGAGGCAAACCTATTTATAGGGTTTTCCTACAACTATTAGGTATGCCTAAAGAATTGAGTAGACACCATGAAGATTATCTTGAGGCAATATACAATATCGTAGAGGAGAAGGGGTATGCACAAGTAAAAGATATCGCTACCGCTCTCAAGATCAGTCCCCCCAGTGTTACCGAGATGATGGGAAGGCTGAAGGATCAGGGTCTCATTTTCTATAAAAAATATAGTGGTATTACGCTTACTAAAGAAGGAGAAAAAATAGCAAAAAGTGTCAAAAATCGGCATGAGACATTTGAAAAATTTTTAGAGATTATTTTAATTCCAAAGGAGATTGCCTCGAAGGATGCCTGCATTATGGAGCATCACTTAACCCCACGAACAATTGAACAATTCTCAAAATTTGTGAAGTTTGTGGAAGATAGACCTGCAGCGCAACAGTGGCTTCAACAGTTTCAGGAATACTGTAAGGAGAATGGAGGATAGATAAGACTCTTTTTTCTTGTAAAAGACACATAAAGGTCTTGATAATCCGAGAAAAATGAGAAAAACTCATCATACAAGTGTTGCTCTCATGAGGGGCGATAATAAATATGTACACATCGGAAAATATCGAATTGGCATTGGCTCTAACAGTGATAGCGGGACTCTCTACAGGAATTGGAAGTGCTATCGCCTACCTCATCAAAAGACCTAAAATATCCTATCTTTCCTTCTCGCTGGGCTTCTCTGCAGGTGTTATGATCTATATCTCATTTGTGGAACTGCTCCCCACAGCACGGGACGCTGTGGGAGAGGTAGGGGGAGTTACTGCTTTTTTTGTTGGAGTTGGTGTTACCGGCCTTATTGACCTGATCATGCCTGAAGAGGAGAATCCACACCATTATGAGAGAATCCCACGTCCTATGGAAGACGAAAATCTTGAAAGAACTGGATTATTCACTGCATTGGCAATTGGTATTCATAATTTCCCAGAGGGATTGGCAGCCTTTGGAGCTGCTCTCAGTGATCTCAGACTGGGGGTGATTATCGCTCTGGCAGTCGCAATTCACAACATCCCTGAAGGGATTTCGGTCTCTATGCCCATATTTTATGCTACGGGAGACAGGACCAAAGCATTTATCTACTCCTTTTTGTCTGGTACTGCGGAGCCCGTGGGCGCTATTATAGGGTATCTCATCTTGATGCCATTTTTATCAGATACTCTTCTTGCATCGCTCTTGGCGTTCATTGCGGGCGTCATGGTATATATCTCTCTGGATGAGATTCTTCCCACTGCCCACCGATACGGCCGTAACCACATTGTTATTGGGGGGATAATAGTGGGAATGAGTGTTATGGCAGTGAGTCTGGTAATACTCTAACCTGTATAGGCATGGAAAAATCAGAAAGATAAAACCGAAATGTATATAATAATTCTCTACTGTATAAAGGGAGATATTTATGGAAAAATATAAGCGAGAATTTATTGAGTTTCTGTTAGATAAAGGAGCGCTGACACTGGGAGAGTTCACACTTAAAAGTGGAAGAGTATCTCCATATTTTATCAATACCGGTGTATTTGGCGATGGAAAGAGCATAGAAAGACTTGGATACTTTTACGCTGCAAAAATAATGGATACCTTTAAAGAAAACTTCGATATTCTCTTTGGACCTGCGTATAAGGGGATTCCTCTCTCTGTGTCCACTGCAATCTCACTGCACCGAGATTTCGGTGTAAAAAAATGGTATTGTTTTGATAGAAAAGAGGCGAAGGGACACGGAGAGGCCAAAAAACGTGAAAAACAAAAGAACTGGATCGTCGGGCACAGAATCGAAGATGGTAACAGGATACTCATACTGGACGATGTGTTCACCACGGGAGCCACAAAATACGACTCCATCGAACTGTTGAACTCCCTCGCCGATGATCTTCAGTATATTGGTCTTGTGATTGCGGTGGACAGAAAGGAAAGCGATGGAAACGGAAAGAACGCGATAGGGGAGTTTGAAGAAAAAACAGGAATACCAGTAGAGTCGATTGTGGACATCGTTGAGATCACCACACACCTCAGAAAAATAAAAAGGATGAAAGAAGAAGATGAGCAAAGGATTTACAGGTATCTCAAAAAATACGGTGTTAACAGTGTGAAAGAGAGGATATAGATGAGGGCGTGTCCAGCATGTGGGAGTACCAACATCACAATCAAACTCCCTCAAACAAGTCTATGGGTGTGTAAAGATTGTGGATGGGAAGGTACCGCGATTGTAGAATTTCCCGATGAGATGCTCAAGAAAATGAAGAAAAACGGCGAATGTGAAGATGAAGACGTTGAAGACACTGAAACTTTTGAAGAAAAGATAGAAAGGCTAGAAAAAGAGATGGAGGGAGATTAACCAATATATAAGACCTTCTTTCTCTGTGCCTGTCTATACCCGCAGACCACTCTTCTTTCCCCAGCAAGTTCTTTATCCAGTTTCTCGTCACCAGTATCAACTAAGAGAGAGGGAGTCTGGTGGAGTTTGTACGGTGTTGCAATGACGATGATATTCTCCGTTCCTACTTTTTTTATCACATCTGCACTGATCTGTTGCGTTCCTCTGCCAAATATAAATCCCTGGGCACCAATGGGGCTCACTACAATCCTCACCTCATCCTCCCCCTTAATACAGTTAAGAATATCTTCCTCACAAACGTCTTTTTTCACTATTTTTTCATTTTTTACAAGATCCACACCGAGAAGTGTCTTGTCTATACCCATATGATCCGTGATATTCTTTGTAGTTGTACCAGCCCCAAGGATGTAGAGTGCACCGTCTCTCATGAGCTCCCTCATGAATAAGGCGATGTTTCTTTTGGACTCTTTCTCTGTTTCACTATGAAATGTAGATTTTTTCTGTTGGACGAGACCCGGCACGTAAATGGTATGAGCGTATCCAAAGAGTTGTGTGTCAAAGATGTTGTGTCTGTACATCTCCTCATTGATATCCAAGATCGATGCCTCTCGTAGGTGAGTCCTCCCGTTGATAAAATGAATGAGTAATGGTGAGAGTGTATAAGGCGTTACTGAAAATACTCCAGAGAACATCTTGACCCCAGCAGGGATTCCTAGTACAGGAAGCGTATCTCCAACCGTTGTATAAACATCCCGTGCCGTGCCGTCTCCGCCGCAAAAAAGAATGAGATCGACATCCTCCGCGAGAAATCTCTCGCACGTTTTTTGAGTATCGCGAGATGTTGTCGTCTCCTGGGGATGACACACCGTCATATGAGGAATCCCCACCCGCCTCAACACATCCCCTCCCATTGCACCTGATGGTGTGAGAAAAGTGAGATCCTTTTTTTCTCCGTTCAGCTTTTCGAGTGCTATTTTCGCTCGGTGTGATGCCACAGGATATGCACCTCGCTCTATCGCCTCCTTTACCACTCCATCAGTACCTTTCAATCCTACACTTCCTCCCATTCCAGCGATAGGATTCACGAGAAACCCAAGTTTCTTCATAGTGCTACGGTCTCCAACGATTTTTTAATGAGTTCCGCAGGGTACTCATAGTCAACTAACTTTCCTTGCTGGTACATATCGTACCCCTGAAGATCAAAATGTCCGTGGCCGCTATTATTGAAGAATATTACCTTTTCCTCATCTTTCTTTTTACATTCACGCGCTTCGTCAATTGTCGCTTTTACAGCGTGAGCAGCCTCCGGTGCTACGACAAACCCTTCGGACTCCGCGAAAATATGTGCCGCCTCGAAGATATCATTTTGGTAATAGGCTCGAGCATGGATATACCCATCATCTACCAACCTACAGAGGAGTGGAGCGCCTCCATGGTACCGTAACCCTCCGGCATGAATCGGCTCAGGAACGAAATCATGACCAAGTGTATACATCTTCAGCAGGGGTGTCAGCTGTGCGGTATCGCCAAAGTCATAAGTGTACAGTCCTTTCGTGAGCGTGGGACATGCCATGGGTTCACAGGCGATTATTTCTGTTTCTGAGGCATTTCCCTGCAATTTATCCCCTATAAACGGGAGAGAAGCTCCACCAAAATTACTTCCACCTCCCACACACCCAATAATGTAATCAGGAGCCTCTTCAATCTTTTCAAACTGTTTCTTTGCCTCAAGACCAATGATCGTCTGATGGAGCAGTACATGATTAAGCACAGACCCTAAAGAATACTTCGTGTTTTCATGGACCGCAGCATCTTCTACTGCTTCAGAGATAGCAATACCGAGGCTTCCTGTTGTGTCCGGAAACCTTTCTCTCACCTTTTTTCCTGCCTTTGTCTTGTCCGTGGGGCTAGAGAAACACTCGGCCCCCCATGATTCCATGAGTACGCGCCTATACGGTTTCTGTTCGTAGCTTGCCTTCACCATGTACACTGTGCAGTCCATGTCAAAAAAAGACGTGGCAAATGCCAATGACGACCCCCACTGACCTGCGCCTGTCTCGGTGGAGAGTCGTTCAACGCCCTCTTTCATGTTGTAGTAGGTCTGTGGTACTGCGGTATTTGGCTTATGACTTCCTGGGGGAGAAACTCCTTCCCACTTATAGTAAATTTTAGCTGGAGTGTTCAGTGCCTTTTCCAGCCGGTGAGCTCTATAAAGCGGTGAGGGCCTCCACAATCGATAGATATCCTGTACTTCGTCAGGGATCGCAATCCATCTCTCTGTGCTCGCCTCCTGTCGTATCAGCTCCATGGGAAAGATGGGAGAGAGATCCTCCGGTGTAATAGGCTCCTTCGTCTTTGGATCGAGTGGCGGGTCTAAGGGCGTTGGTAAATCCGCTTGTATGTTGTACCATTGTTGCGGCATTTCATTTTCGTCCAATAGTACTTTCGTCTGCATATCATTCTTGTACTTGAATGTCCTTTATAAATCTTTCGGGTACATTATTGTACATTAGATTGGGAAAATATTAAATAGAAAAATGATCGTAAGAGTACTATGTGGAACAAAGTTGAGCGTTATTTTGAAAAGTTCCCTGTACGGAAAGAGATAGCTGCACTCTTTCTCAAGTATGGGTTGTGCATCAAAGAGGACAACCGTATCTACTGCAATGATATTGAGATACCGTATACGAGTATAGCCAAAGTACTCGATGTCGACAGGAGAGTAGTAAAGGAAACAGTAAAGACGATACTGAAAAACGAAGAACTTTCAACAGTATTCACCAACCTCCAGTCTGTAGCCTTCTACGAAGGGGTCGCAAAGAGGATGCATTTTGGCGTTGTGGAGATCCGCGCCGATTCCTCTACTGTAGGAATTGTCGCAAAGATCTCGAGCATGGTAGCGAAGGAACAGATTAGTATTCGGCAGATAGTTGCCGACGATCCCACGCTCTATCCAGAGCCAAAACTCACGATTATTACGGAAAAAAAGGTGCCTGGAGAGCTTCTTGATGATTTTCTAGAGGTTGAGGGTGTACAGCAGGTCTCGATATACTAGACTTCCTCCTTTATCTCAATGAGATCGTGGTTCTCCAGAAACTCGAAGTACCAGAGGAGAAAACCAGTGTTCACCTTCCCGACCTCATTATATACCCTCCTTGCTATCTCAGCGAGGTCTCGTTCTCCATCCACCCAGAACAATGCTAAAGAGGTAATCCCTTTGTAGTCCTCATATTTTTCCATTTTTTCATAGTATTCCTTCTTCTCTTCGAAAGAAACTTCATGCAACACTTTACTAAGAGAAATGGGGCCTGGGAACTTCCTCTTTGGAATAAAATTCATTTCTGGCGGCTCTATTCCCTCCATTTTATATCTTTTCTTTTCAGATGCAGCCAGATCATCTATCTCTTTTTTAAGATCCTTAAGATATATTTCTTCTAGCTCGTAAATACTATCAACAGTCTTTTTTTCTACCTCTGCAATGTACGCGACATCTTTTGAGTCGAGCATGGCGTTCACAACTCGCTCCTTCGCTTTCTGAGTCATCAGCCGTGCTGTCCACTGTGCTTCCTCCGACCCCATGTCTGCAATGAAATAGAGGTACGTGGCAGCGAGCACGCCCACACGGTGAAGCTCCTTCTCGTCCATTTTATCTATCGTGTCGGCAGAGGTATGGTAGAACGTATCGGGCCAGTGGATGAGCATCGGAGTAGGGATACCAATAGTAGGATCGGAGAGTATCCAGTGATCACTCCCCCCGGAAAAGGGAGTAATCGAGGACATGAACAAGGGATACGATGCGGTATTACTGAAATTTGACGTTTCTTTCTTTATTTCCTCCAGTATTGCCTCTAAAAGATAGTTTCCGAAAAATGGAGTGGCATCGGGCGTTTTTTCTATTAGTAGAGGGGACTTGCAAAGAAATTGGTTTTGTCCCACCATATCAAGGTTCAGCCCGCAGAGAAACTCTCTATTCTCTGAAATGAATGCGGCAGTCCCGTGCAGTTCAGGAACGAGAAGGATCCGTATCCCTCTCTTCGGTTTCTCGAATTTGTTTAATACCCTCGCCAGTTCGAGGGCGAGCCCAACACCGGAGGCATTATCGTTGCCACCGGGTGTAGGATGGCAGAGATGTGCAATAAGAAGCAGCTCCTCGTCCGTTTCTCCTTCTATTCGTGCAGAGACAATTTTCATCTTTGACGGAAAGAGTGATGCATCTATCTCCACATGCGCGTTCTTTTTCCCTTTTTGTAACTCCTTCTCGAGCTTCTCTCCTACACGTGGAGAGACTACAAACCCGCACAGGTCCTCACCCCAGAAGGAGTGGTACGAAAGCGAGTCCGGTATCTCAAACTTACTTCTATGCTCATCGGTCACGATCCCTACACAGTTGTGGTGCTGTGCGTAACCTCTTCCCTTCTTAAAATCGTGAGTAAATACAAGACTTCCTTCCTCATAATCCTCCTCTTTCTCTGCATAAATCAAGTCGACATCCCCCTCAAAGGCAATACTTCGCTGGATAATGGAGAGGGGTTCTTTCTCAAAGTTAGCATACTCATCTCCGTCTATCGTGAGTACACCCTTCTGAATACTCCAGCCTTCAGGAGTGGTAATTCCCAGATGCTTTCTATCGCCATTGGAGTGATACTCGTATAACTCTGTTTTAATCCCGTTGTCTTCAAAAATTTCTTTGCAGCGATCAGCAGCTCTGTTGTACCCTTCTGTAACCTGAATTCGATGGAATCGCATGATCTCCGACGCATACCGCTTCGCATGTTTTCCGGAGAGTTCCTTCTCCACACGTTTCATGAGTTCGTGGAACATAGTGAGAATTTTTTTATGAAAATATAAATACCTGTGGTAGTGGAAGAAGAAAGATTTTAAAACTCCTTTAAAAAAGAAATTCCATGATGCCTGAGGGATGTAAGATATGTGCCCGCGGAGGAAAACTCGTACTCTTCGTTACAGGTATGTGTGAGGATTCTTGTTACTACTGTCCGCTCTCGAAAAAGAGGAAAAATAAAGATGTTGTATACGCCAACGAACGGAAAGTGGACTGTGACGAGGATATTCTCAACGAGGCACGTCTTATAGATGCCGAAGGCACCGGAATCACTGGAGGGGATCCTATTCTAAAACTTGAGAGAACAATTCACTACACTTCTCTTTTGAAGGATACGTTCTCCCCTCACCATATCCATCTCTACACCACGGAAACACTCTGTGATAATGAAGTTTTCGAACGTCTGGAGCCCTATGTTGATGAGATGCGGTTCCATCCGCAGAGAGACTGGAAGGTAATAGAAACCGCGCTGAACTACGATTTCGATGTGGGTGCCGAAATCCCCGCAATTAACAGCGCGTACATTGAGGAGTTTGTAGAGTATCTAGATAACGTAGGCGCAAAATTTCTCAATTTGAATGAACTGGAGTACTCTGAAACAAATGCCAACGCGTTAAAAAATAGGGGGTTCACGTTCACAGACACCGCAGCGGTGGCGGGAAGCGAAGAAATCGCACTGAAGATTGTGAAAAAGTACAGTGATCTCGATTTAATGATTCATTACTGCTCTTCTTCCTTCAAAGACTCTGTACAGCTCCGAGAACGGTTGAAAAGACGAGCAAAAAATGTAAAAAAACCATATGAAGAGATAGAGGATGCTCTCATTGTGAAAGGTGTAATTGTGTGTGAGGAACCTGTGGAAACTGTGTACAATTTTATCGTGGAGAACGTGGAGATAGGAGAAGAGCTGATAGAGAAAGACTGCCGCAATAAGAAGATCTACCTCCACTGGTTTGCACTCTCAGAGATAACGGATCTGCTTCGAGAACGAAAAGTAAAGGCAGGAATCGTAAAGGAGTACCCAATCCATAAAAGAAAGAGAGTAGAGTATATTCCACTGGTGTGACCATGATTCTCCTCCTCACAGCATCGGCGCTCCTCATTGTTAGCGAACTTCTCACTGCTCCGTCAGTGGGATGGTGGGCGGTGAAACTCAGTGTCTTCTACCTCGGTATTCCGCTCTTCATTCTGTACATTGGCAAAAAGGATCCGCGAAAGTACGGACTGACTCTGAAGAACTGGAAAAGATCAGTGTTGTACTTTCTCATTGTTCTCACTGTCTCTCTTCCTATAATGCTCTATGGATCATCTCTTGAATCGTTCCAACAATATTATCCTCTGTTTTCCTGTGAATCATTGCCTTGTTTTGCAAAAAATGAGCTTTTTATCGGCATAGTAATGCTTTCAACGGAGTTCTTCTTTCGTGGATTCCTCATGTTCGAGCTGAGAAAATCGATAGGATGGTATGCAATACTGGTACAGGCCATTCCCTATGGATTCATCCACATCGGGAAACCGACGATCGAGCTGTACTACTCGTTTTTTGCCGGAATTGTTCTTGGCTATATGGACTACAAAACAGAATCAATCCTTCCCAGTTTCTTAAGCCACTATATTCCTGCTATTATTTTTGATATTCTCTGCTTCTAGCTGTTTTTCTACTTCTTTTTCGAAAATATCAAGAAAGTCTGAGAGGGTATTCTGTGGGATGTACGCACCGCATGCTGGAGCATGTCCTCCCCCTACTCCTTCCACCTCCCGAGCTGCGCGCATAATCGCCTCCGCCATGTTTACTCCCTTCAGTACGAGAAGTTTTGAACATCGAACGGAAATTTTTAGGCGGTCGTTAGAGTTCGCGATTCCCACCAGCGGTTTATACGGATCTGCTTTAGTCCCAAGCAACATCCCTGCAATTGTACCGATTAAATTTTCGCTGATCGGTGCATTAAAAAATTGTATATATTCTCTCTGTGTAATATCACCAACTTTTTCGATGCTCTTCGCGAGTAACGTTCTGTGTTTTTGGAGGAGACCCATAAGCACATCGTAGTATACCCCTCGGTTTCCCTTCGCAACCTCAACACCAATTTCAGCTTCATCGTTTCTTCCCGCAGCATTTAAACACGTAGAATACTCACTGGCATCCCGTAACGGTGTTCCCTTTTCTTCATGTAACAGAGTGTACGTCTCCCCAATCACCAACTGAGGAAGATACTCCACGAGTTCTTTTGGCACAGAAGAAGCAGATCTAGAGATAATCTCGGTGGCGAGCTTTTTTCGCTCTTCAAACTTGAGATCGGAGGGTGTTCGCCATCTATCCTCTATCTTTAGAGGAATATCCAATCGTCGAAGCAACGCAATCGACGCAGACTCATCGCCAGTGATACCGGGAACATACGGATCTGAGAAATACTGTAGCGCCTTATACACTGGTCGTGTCTCTCGTCCATACAGCAGTAAGTTTGTTTCCACTTTTATTCTATCGTGTGTGACGGCCTCATTCAGAATAGTATGGTTGAGTCCCTCAAGTTTACCCCAGAAATTTTGCATGTCTCCGACAGCACCCACAATCGCGAGATCCACAAGATCTCGATTTCCAAACTTTCGAGAGAGAAGATAGCTCAATCCCGCTCCGCTCACCTCTCTGGATCCATCGATGCCGAAGAGGTTAGGGTTGATATGGTATGAACACTCGCCCTGGGGAAGGTGATGATCGATAACGATGTAGTCTTTTTCCATTATTCGGTTCAGCTGCGGGAGCTGTCCTGATCCCAGATCTGTGAAAATGGTCAGTTCTTCATTATTTGCAGTATCTACAATATTTTTTAACTTTATGATGTTTACTTTATTTTCTATTCCTTCTCTATCAAGTGTCGTTGATATGATGCCAGCAGCGCTGATTCCATCCGCATCTAAATGCGAGATTATCTGTGCCGTATCGTTCTTGTGTTTTCTTACTAGTTCTGCCGCTCTGGAAATTTCCTTTGAGAACCCCATTGTCACACCCTGATTACCGTCTTTGCCGCCTTCCGCAGCCTATTCATCACCGCCAACCCTAATCCTTCAGAAGAAAATCCCTCAGAGAGAATAAGATCGGCCCCTTCTTCATCAAATTCACGTAAAATTTTAAAGAGATTTTTTGCGACATCTCCCATATATTTCCTGCTTCCTATTACCTTTGTATTACCTGTATAATATTTTTTTGTCTCTTCGGTCGCGATTATGCCTACTTTTTTTTTGCTGTTTTCGGCATAGAGCTCCCGGATCTTTTTTACTACGTTCTTTGTCCCTCCTTCCACGAGAATCAGCGGAGCAGTTGGTGCATAGTGCCGATACTTCATCCCAGGAGATGCTGTTTTCTCTTTCATCTCGATCATTGCCTCTGCCGCCGGATGGAGCTGTATATCGATATACCCCTTTAGTGCTTCGTAGGTTACTCCTCCGGGCCGCAGGAGAAGGGGAGGAGAAACGCTGAGATCGATGACTGTAGATTCCACCCCAATATCCGTACTCCCGCCGTCGATAATACACTCTATCTTCCCATTGAGATCGTGAATCACGTGATCGGCAGTCGTGGGTGAGGGTTTTCCCGAGAGGTTTGCAGAGGGTGCGGCGATCGGACACTCCGCCGATTGGATTAATTCTAACGCGATTGAGTTTTTTGGCATCCGCATCGATGTCGTCTTTAACCCCGCAGTCACCACGTCGGGTACGATCTTCTTTTTTTTGAATATCATGGTGAGGGGACCAGGCCAAAAGGCGTCTGCCAGCTCTATAGCTATATCAGGAACGGTTTTTGCCAGTCTGTGAATCCAATCTTTGTCTGCGATATGGTTAATGATGGGATTGTCAGCAGGTCGCTTTTTCACTGCAAATATTTTTCGTACGGCGTCGGCATTGAGTGTATCTGCCCCAAGACCATACACTGTCTCTGTAGGAAAGGCCACAAGTCCCCCTTCCTTGATTATCTTACCTGCTACGGCGATTTTTGTGAGGTCTGGATTATCGGAATCGAGTCTGATGATCTGGGTCTCCATATGCACATATTACTCCGAAAGGTAAAAAAGGTTATTCTCCTCTACACGATCACGTTCATTCCATGGAGGAACTGAAATGTCGGGTGACCTGTCTAAAAGAGATATACTGTGGATCATTATCATCTCCTCTACACTTACTGTGATGGCAGGGGCAATCTTGGGACCGGTAGTAACCCTTATCAGAGATGGTTTGAATCTCTCTCCCTCCTCTGCCGGGTTAGTAATCACTGTACACTCTATATTCATTGCTATACTGAGTCCAGTGGCTGGTAGTATTATCGACAAAATAGGAGCAAAAAAACCGTATATTCTCGGGCTGATCCTCTACGGATTTTCAGGAGGTGCAGGACTAGTTATAGACACATATTGGCTTTTGTTAGTGAGCAGGGCATTTCTTGGAGTGGCGGTAGCCTTTATATTCACCTCGATCCTCGTGCTCATCTATAATCTATATCATGACACGGAAAGAGATAAGGTAATGGGATTGCGGGCCAGTGCCAACAGTATAGGCGCTGTGGTATGGCCATTACTGGGCGGTGCGCTGGGTGCCTTCTCATGGCATTTCCCTTTTGGAATCTACACCATAGGGATACCTCTTGGAATTCTCGCATACTTCTCCATGCCCGAAATACCACGAGTTGAAGAAACTAAAACAGACCGGGGTATAAATGTTCTTAACATTCTATGGAAGAAACGTTTACTTTTTGTAATTTATGGATTTATGTTCCTTTTGAATGTCTTTTTGTACACGAATGTCGTGTATCTTCCACAGCTGCTGGAAAATTTTGGGATTACATCATCTTTTCACATCAGTCTTTTTTTAGCCGTTCTCGGCATGTCCGCCGCAACTATTGCATCGATGTACGATAAAGTAAAGGCATTGCTGGCATACAAGAAGATTTTATTGTTTTCACTGGCACTGTGGACCATTGCATTTCTTATCATTGCGCAATCTCCCTCCGAACTATGGATTGCTCCCGCGATAATTTTGTATGGCATAGGCCACGGGATGAGCTTTCCCACGGTGATGCTCTGGGTGGGTGAACTCGTTCCCGCCACCTTCCAAGGGAGATTCAGCTCATATCTCGGGATGATCGGATTTCTCGGTCAGTTCTCTGCACCGATTATCTTTGCCCCTGTAGCTTCGTTCATGGGGATTGAATGGATCTTTTTGGTTGCGTCCGTCACAAGTAGTGTGCTTTTCGTGCTTTTTCTTACAGTATGGTGGAACCAACGCTTTTAAACTCGTTTGCACTGGTAGTGTCAAATGATCGTTGTCAAACAGGGGACTAAGGCCCATGAGTTCGAGCTGTATAAAAAAATACACAGCGGTACAAAGAAGTACAATCTCACATTGAGCGAAACATCAAAGGGCTACAGACCAAAAAAATTTCGAACAGGCGACAATCTCCTTCAGCCCAACAACGTGATACAGCTCCTCAGGGACCACGATGTCTACACTGCCGAGAAATGTGAAGAAATGGAGGAGATGCTCGATGATTTTAATATTTCCCACGAGCGAATCGATCTCTGTCGATTCTGTCTGATAGATGGAAAAATTACGAGGATGAAACGGGGATACAACTACCGCGGAGAGCAGGTATGCGAGGAGTGTGCGAAGAAGGAAATATTCAGGGAAATGCGGTATAGAAACATTTCATCCGACGAGGCGATCGTGAAGGTGCTGCGGCGGGTAAAAGACGTAGATAGGGTGTTAAAAATCTTCGATCCGCGGGAAGGGCTGAATCCCGAGGTCACAAAGTTTGACGAGCTGGAAGCACACAAACTGGAAGGCACAAGTATAGACTCCTTATCACTTCCTTCGTTTTTAAAGAAAAACTTAAAAAAAAGAGGTATTGCAAAGCTTTATCCCACACAAACACTGGCTGTGGATAATGGGCTTTTAAAAGGTGAAGATCTTTTGATAGTGTCCGCCACGGCCTCGGGAAAAACACTCACCGGTGAACTCGCCGGAATCCCAAAGGTGGCTAAGGGAAAGAAACTTCTATTTCTCGTCCCATTGGTAGCACTGGCAAACCAAAAATACGAGGAGTTTAAAAAGCATTACCCGTTTTCTGTGGCGATTCGGGTTGGTATCTCACGAATTAAAACGAAAGAAGCGCCGACAGTCGATACAGGAATCGATGCAGATATCATCGTGGGGACCTACGAAGGGATAGATTTCCTGCTCAGAGTAGGGAAAGACCTCGGCGGGATCGGAACAATCGTGATAGATGAAGTTCACATGATCGATGAGGAAGAACGGGGTCCGCGGCTCGATGGACTGATTGCACGGCTGAGAACTCTGCATCCTGACGCACAGTTTATCGGACTATCCGCCACCATCGGGAACGCCGAGGAACTGGCAGAGGATCTCGGACTGCACCCTGTGGTGTACGATCAGCGCCCGATACCGTTGGAGAGACATCTTGTGTTTGCACAGGAAAATAGGAAGAAAGATGTAATACGGAAAATTGCGAAAAGAGAGTGGAACAACATCTCAAAAAAAGGCTACCACGGACAGAGTATTGTGTTCACTTACTCGCGACGAAAATGCAACGAGATCGCATCGTACCTCCAACGGAGGGGGGTGAAAGCACGGAGTTACCATGCGGGTCTCTCGTACCCAGAGAGAACACGAATTGAGAGAAATTTCTGGAACCAGAAAATTCACTGTGTAGTCACCACAGCCGCACTGGCTGCTGGAGTGGACTTTCCTTCATCGCAGGTCATTTTTGCGTCGCTTCAGATGGGTATCGAAGAACTAAAGGTGAGGGAGTTCCACCAAATGCTGGGGAGGGCGGGGAGACCGGACTATCATGAAAAGGGAAAAGTATACCTTCTGATCGACCCACTGAAAGAATACCGAGATACCTCAGAAGACAAAATCGCATTTGAACTTCTCCAGAGTGGAGATGAGGATGTGGAGGTGCGTTACAGTGAGGAGATGGTGCTAGAGAATCTTTTGGCAAATATATGCTGTTCTCCCGAGAAGTTCCAGGAAATGAATAAAAAAACATTGTATCCGTTAGATACTGACAAAATAAAGAAACTAAAGAAATATAATCTCGTAAAAAATACTAGTCCTACCCCTTACGGGAGAGCAGTGGCAGTATCATTCCTCAATATAGAAGATGCTGAGTTTATCAGAAAAAATCTCGATGGAGACCTTCTCGATATCATCGTCTCCTTGGAATCATTCCGTAACGTGTATATCACAAAAAAACTCCGCAGTATTCTGGAGGTAAGAAGCTCAAATCTTTTTTCCGGCGAAGTGTTGGACGCGGTGACACGACCGGATGAACTAAAGGCTGTAGAACCACTAATACTGGAGTTCTTTACCTGCGAGTGTAGAGAGTACCCGTACTGCGATTGTCCAGAGAAAAAAATCTCTAAAAAAATAATACAATATAGACTTAACGGTCACTCCCCACGAAAAATATCTAATAACTTTCTCAAGTACAATCTCACACTTTACACAGGCGATATATTCTCCTATCTCGACAGTGTTGTCCATAAAATAGAAGCATGCGAGCGTATTGCTAGAGTATTCAACAAAAAAAGATTGAAAGAAATTCGAGAACTAAAAAAAAGAATAGAAAAAGAGAAAGATTAATACCCGCACTTTTTCTTGAGATCTTCCCAGTCCTTATCGATTCTTGCCTGGATTTCCGGCAGAAGATCCTTGAATTTGTCTCCAAAAAGATGCTTGAACCGTCCCTGTTCTTTGAAAAACTCATCTACGGGTTTCTTCTCCTTCTTCCCTTCTGCAATCTTTTTCGAGTCAGCGGTGAGCCTCCATTCTCCCTCTTCCACTTCATACACCGGCCATATACATGTCTCCACAGCAAGTCGTGCGATGGTAATTGCCTTATCGCTCGCTGATCGCCATCCTCGTGGACAGGTGGCAATCGTGTTGATGAACTTTGGTCCGTGGTAGCTCATCGCTCGCTTCACCTTCTCCATAAGGTCAATATGGTACGCAGGCGATGCCTGGGCAACGTACGGTATCTTATGCGCTGCCATAATCCCTGTAAGATCCTTTGGATACTGTCTCTCACCGGGGATCTCATCTCCGCAGGGAGACGTTGTCGTCGCAGCTCCCTTGGGTGTCGCGGAGGATCGCTGGATTCCTGTGTTCATGTACGCCTCATTGTTAAGACAGACGTAGAGAAAGTCGTGACCTCGTTCTGCAGCACCACTAAGAGACTGGAGACCGATATCGTAGGTTCCACCGTCTCCTGCGAAGGCGACGAAGCGTATATTATCCTTCACGATCCCCTTCTTTTTTAGGGATCTGTATGCCGCTTCCACGCCGGAGATTGTTGCCGCAGCGTTCTCGAAGGCAGAGTGTATCCATGGGACCTTCCACGAGGTATATGGATAAATACTCGTCGCAACCTCAAAGCATCCTGTCGCATTGGCAATAACCACCGGCTCATCGATGGCCAGCAGTACCTGTCTTGCAATGATCGGTTCTGCACATCCTGCACAGAGCCTGTGTCCTGATGCAAGCCGTTCTTCCTTTTTCGATAATTCTTTAAGATTAATCGCCATGCTTCTCACCTCACACCTATGTATTTGCATATCTCTTCGATTTTTCCTGTCTTCTTGATCTTCTGGAGATCCTCGAACACAGTAACGATATCGTCGATTTTCACATCTCTGCCGCCGAGTCCGTAGATATAGCTGGCAATCTCTGCATCCGACTTGTAAAGTGCAGACCGCGTTTCTAGGAACACCGGACCTCCCTGTGCGCCAAAGCTGTCACTTCTGTCCATAACTCCAATGTATGCGACATCCTTGAGTGCCTCTCGTATTTCATCGTGGGGGAAGGGCCTGAACATCCGTATCTTCAGTGACCCGGCCTTGATTCCTTTCTCTCGCAGCTCATCCACTGCAGTTTTTGCAGTTCCTGCAGTACTTCCAAGTACAATTACCGCGAACTCTGCGTCATCCAGTTTGTATCCCTCTATTGTATCATAGTATCGTCCGAAGAGCTCTCCAAATTCCCCTCCTATCTCCTTCACCACATCTGGTGCGTGGTACATCGCCTCTCGCTGCTGCCGTTTCATCTCCATATAGTAGTCCTGAAGTGCGAGAGGTCCGGAGGTGTATGGGTTTTCAATGTCTAACAGTTTTCTCTCCGGTTTGTACTCACCGATGAAGTCCCTTACCTCCTCATCGTCCAATGTGTCAAACCGTTCAATGGAGTGGGTCAGTGTGAATCCATCCAGACCAATGACAACTGGAAGCTCCACATCTTCATGCTCTCCAATTCGTATCGCTTGGAGCATGTTGTCGTAGGCTTCCTGCGTATTTTCGCTGTAGAGCTGAATCCATCCGGAATCTCGTCCTCCCATTGAGTCAGAGTGATCGCAGTGGATGTTTATTGGAGCAGAGAGTGCTCTGTTCGCCACGGACATCACAATGGGGAGTCGCAACGAGGAAGCGATATAAAGTGTCTCCCACATCAACGCATATCCTGCGGATGCGGTGGCGGTCACTGCGCGTGAACCAGCTGCAGCTGCACCGATACACGCAGACATGGCGGAGTGCTCAGATTCCGTGAGGACAAACTCAGTATCCACCAATCCATCGTGGACGTACTCGGAAAACTCCTCGATGATAATCGTCTGAGGCGTAATAGGATATCCTGCTACCACATCAGGATTTATCTGTTTCATGGAATACGCAACTGCCGCATCACCATTCATGGCTAATGTTTCTCCCATTTTATCACCTCTCAGGTTTCATTTCTATACAATCTACGGGGCATTCTCTCGCACATACACCGCAGCCTTTGCAGTAATCGTAATCAATTTCTTTAATTTTTCCATCTTCTACCTTTATAGCATTATCTGGACAATAAATCCAGCAGAGTAAACAATGAATGCACTTTTCATCATCTCGAATTGGTCGTTCCGATCGCCAGTCTCCTGTTTTATACTTTGCAGAGCTTCCTGCTTCTAAAATGAGACCTCCTTTCGGAATTTCTTTCCAGCCTTTCTTCTTCATTTTACCACTTCCTCATACGCTCTATTTATCGCGTCAATATTTCCTTGGAGTGCCTTTTCGGATAGTTTTTCTCCAAATATCTTTTTTATTTGCTCAATTATATTCTCCTTCTTTACAAGGCCTGTCACCTTTGCAACGGCACCCAAGCATGGTGTATTCGCTATTGGTCTTCCAATTGTTTCATTTGCAATTTTTGTCGCGTTCAGCACGTAAATTTTCCCGTTGAATCCTGTTTTTTTCCTGACTTCATCCTCGGAAAGCTCAGTATTGACCAAGAGAATACCGTCGTCATGCAGCCCCTCCGCCACTGGAACAGATTCTAGTAGCGTCGGATCCAACACCACGACCACATCGGGATCGTACACCTGACTGTGGATATCAATCCGTCCGTCGCTTATCCGTGTGAAAGCCTTGATAGGGGCTCCCATCCGTTCCGGACCAAACTCGGGAAAGGACTGGATGTACTTGTCTTCCTTGAGGGCGGAAGACGCTAACGCTTCAGACGCGGTAACGACACCCTGTCCTCCTCTGCCGTGCCATCTCACTTCAACTATTTCTTTTTCCATAATATCTCCTCCAATTAAGTAGAATCCTCCTTTTTTAATATTCGTTCCCATTTTCTGTCAGTAGCTTTCTGTATACGTTCAACATCTTGTTCTTGCAAATGTTTAAATCTTCCTTGGAGTTTAAGGTACTCATTCACCGGCTTCTTCTCCTTTGGTTTCATATTGATCGTGTACTTTCCATTCTCTACTTCATACACTGGGAATATACACGACTGAACTGCCAGCCTCGCTAGTTTTATTGTGTGTTCAGGGAGTGATCGCCACCCTGTGGGACATGGGGCAAGCACATGGAGGAATCGGGTACCTTTGATATCTTTTGCCTTTTTCAATTTTCTGACAAAATCTTCAGGATACGCAACGCTGGCGGTGGCAACGTACGGTATCTCATGTGCTACCAGTATCCTGTCGATATCTTTTTTTGGTCTTGCCTTGGGAAACTTTCGCGGTGTTGTTGTCGTCCATGCATACTCTGGTGTCGCGGAGGATCGCTGGATTCCCGTGTTCATGTACGCCTCGTTATCATAACAGACATAGATAATATCATCGTTTCGTTCTGCGGCACCGCTCAGTGCCTGAAGGCCGATATCAAATGTGCCTCCATCCCCAGCCCATGCAACGACATCGGCATCGACACCTTTTACCTCGAGAGCAGCCTTTATTCCTGAGGCTACAACAGCCGCTGTTTCAAACGCCGTGTGGTACAACGGTACCTGCAGTGCTGAGTAGGGGAATGGACCTGCGATGATACTCCAGCAACAGGCTGGAATTACTACCATGGTATCTTTACCCAGTGCCTTGAGCGCATACCGCATTGCATGCCCAGCTCCACATCCTTGGCAGTCCACAGTGCCTTCATACATCAATTCTTCCTTTGGTATTGAACATTTCATGTTTTAACACCCCACCAGTTAATTTTGTCCGTAGAAAAATCCTTTTCCTTTCCTTTTTTCACAATGTCTACGATATGTTCCATTCTCACATCCCGGCCTCCGAGACCTATCACAACGCCGTAGATACGAGGTTTATCTTCTTTATCGTAAAATGCGGATTTTGTCTCTGTGAACAGTGCTCCTTCGTTCCCAAAGGAGAGATTTCTATCGAGGACAATGAGAGTATCCGCGCTTGCAGCCGTTTCTCTGAGTTTTTCCTTGGGGAAAGGTCTGAAGGATCGCACTCTCACTAACCCCACATTAATTCCCTCATCGCACAATGTATCAACAGCGTCTTTGGAAGTCTGTGCAATGGTACCTGCTACCACAATGATGATATCAGCGTCATCATTTCTGTACTCCTCGACAAGTCCATAGTACCGTCCAAATCGATCACCGAACTCTTTACCTACGTCTTCGATTACATCTAATGCTTTCTCCATTGAGACTTGCTGTTTGTACTTTAGTTCTTGATACCAATCAGGGAACATAAGACTCCCAAATGCGCAGGGATCGTCCAGATCAAGTTTATATTTGGCGTTGTACGCTGGTAAAAATTCGTCTAACTCTTTCTGTGGCGGCATGCTGACAACTTCAGAAGTGTGTGAAAGAACAAATGCGTCGAGGATCAGCATTCCGGGGAGTAATACATCGTCGTTTTCACATATTTTGAATGCTTGAAGTGTGGTATCGTATACTTCTTGGTTCGTACAGCAGTAAAATTGTAGCCATCCTGTGTTTCTCTGTGCCATGGAATCGTTCTGATCCGTCCATATACTCCACGGTGGTCCCATTGCTCTGTTAATGTTCGCCATGACGATTGGATGTCTCGCATTTGAAGCCCAGTGAAGCATCTCATGCATCAGTGCCAATCCTTGAGAGGATGTAGCGGTAAACGCTCGCGCTCCGGCTGCTGATGCGCCGACACACGCAGCCATGGCCGAGTGTTCAGATTCTACTTTAATAAATTTCGCGTCTAACTCTCCTGACGCACAGAACTCACTTAACAGCTCGACCACCTGTGTCTGTGGTGTAATAGGATACGCGGCAATTACCTCTGCACGTGCATCTCTCGCTCCGTACGACACAGCGTGATTTCCGTAAATGACCTTTTCCGGCATGTGACTCACCTCTCTCTCTCCATCTCAATCGCATCAACGGGACATTCCTCGGCACATATGCCGCAGCCTTTGCAGTAGTCGTAATGCCATTCAGGATACTCTTTTGGAGAAATATTCCCATTAGGACAGAATTTCCAGCATGTTCCACACTTGATGCATTTATCCTTATCAAGTACTGGTTTCATTGACCGCCATGACCCTGTCTTACTCACCAGTGTCGTTCCAGAGGTCATGGCCATCGGGGGAATATCATCCGCAGTTTCAAACTCTATCTCTTCATCTTCACTCATGTGTACACCTCCGTATTTTCGTATGCCTCTTTTGCTGCAGCGGCGTTTTCCTCCGCTTTTGCCGGTGATTTTTCTAGTATGGCATCAACAACTGAATCAATTTTTACCATACCTGTTGCCTTGGCAAAACTGCCCAAAATAGCGGTATTGACAATAGGAGTAGCCCTGCTACCAAGTCCATGATCGATGGCTATTTTCGTTGCATCGACCAACGCTATTGTATTCGCTTTGAGATCAATCTCCTCAAAATCTCTGTCAGTATTTATTATTACTATTCCATCACCTACGAGGCCTGAGGTGACATCTACAGCTTCTAAAAGCGTTGTATCTAGTACAGCAACGATATTGGGATTGTAAATGTGTGATTTAATCCGTATTTCCTTTTCGTCGACTCTGAGAAATGCAGTTACAGGAGCACCTCTCCTCTCCACGCCAAACATGGGAAATGCTTGTACGTCCTTGCCTTCTTTGAAACATGCTTCGGCAAGAATGTTTGCAGCTGTCACTGCACCCTGGCCTCCTCGTCCATGGAACCGTATCTCCATCATCTTTTTGCCTCCTGTAGTATATACTATACTAGCGATCTCCCATCTTCATTAATCTTTAAAACTCTTTCGTTCTACCATCCACATTACTGGATATTTCAGGAAATAATCCATGAAATCACTGCTCTCTGTATGTCCGTATACGTGTTCGGTAGCGTAGTATAAAGAGATATTATTCTCGGATCATAAAGTTTATATTTCTGCACCAAAACAAAAGGTATGGATAGAAAATACGCGGTATTTGGATTTTTATCACCTCTTATTGCATGTACATTTATTGCTACATCGATATACGTCCACAATTTTGAATTTGCAGGAAACGCACTCAGCGATATGGGGAGAGTGGGACTTGAAAAAAACTACATATTCAATACCGGATTGATCCTCGCTGGTATATGTGGTACTCTCTTTTCCATTGGACTATATCGGGAAGTGAAACAATATGAAAAAATTTCTGCACTTGTCCTTGCGCTCGCATCGATGTTTCTGGTTTGTATTGGCGTATTCCCTGAAGGTACAGATCCTCACGTATTTTTCTCCGTAGGATTTTATTTTCTCGGATTCATTGCTATCGTTCTTTTTGGCATATTTATTTTTCGGAGAAAGAGAAACATTGGGATTTTTTCTGTGGGGGATGCCTTTCTTGGACTGGTGCTCGCACTGGTACCACAGTGGGATGGTGTTGCTATATCAGAAACAATCGGAGCGTTTTTTATCTGCCTGTGGATGGTAGTGATAGCCTTCACGCTCTGGAGAGAGAAACTATGAAATCGAAAATTGCACAGGCTACGAAAATATTAGAGGAGAAGGAAATAGATTGTTGGGTAATTCTACTGAGAGAAGGAAAGGAAAATACAATAGAATTACTTTTAGAAAAAGAATTTATTGGTGAATCTGCCTTTATTTTGACAAGAAATAGAAAGGTCGCAGTGGTGGCGAGCTACGATAAAGACAGAGTAGAGGGTATGGAGATTGTAACATACGATAAAGGGATAAAAGAAGTACTCCCAGATATCCTCCAAGAAATCGTGCCTGAGAAGA
Organism: uncultured Thermococci archaeon; assembly: GCA_964595645.1. Lineage (GTDB taxonomy): Archaea > Methanobacteriota_B > Thermococci > Methanofastidiosales > B48-G16 > JAYEIH01. The sequence continues at coordinate 14,615 of CAZQQT010000010.1, read as the reverse complement.
TCTATCTAAACTTCTCAAAACATGACCATACTGTTGATTCACTCACACATGGACTGTTCTTAAAATTTCAGGAGTTACTGAAAGATATGGGTCTTCAGCCAGAAATTCACTCTTCTGAGATCTTTTTGGAGGAACTTCGGTCAATAAAAACAGGAGATGAGATAAAAAGAATTCGAGAGGCAGTGAAAATCACCGAAGAGATATTTGACGCCTTGCCTGAGATGGTTACGCAGGGGATCACCGAGCGGGAGATACTCATGAAAATGACGGAGATGGCAGAGAGGAAGGGGTGCGGGTTGGCATGGGATGAGCCAGCTGTCACCTTTGGGTTAGAAACGGAACTGGGACATCGAATATCCTCTGAGAAAAAACTAAAGAAAAAAGAGTCGATACATATCGATTTTGGCGTGAACTATAAGGGTTACTGCTCTGATATCCAGCGTGTGTTCTTTTACGGTGGTACGCCGCCAGAAAAAATGAAAAAAGTATTTAACACAATCCGAAAAGCACAAGACAAAAGTATTGATGCGATCGCACCGGGAAAAAAAGGGTATGAAATCGACACGGTAGCACGAAATATCATCGTGGAGAACGGGTATCCCGAGTATAACCACGGTCTGGGCCACCAGATAGGGAGGAACGTCCATGACGGCGGCTGTATTCTTGCTCCACGCTGGGAACGGTACAAAGAAAACGCGGTAAAAAAACTTCGAAAAGGGAATGTATTCACCATTGAGCCTACCATTCGCGGAGATGTGAATCTAGGACTTGAGGATGATATTGTGGTGAAGAAAAGGGCAACACTACTCTCACATCCGCAGAAAGAGATCAGAGAACTCTACTGAAACTGCTGCAGTATCTTCTGCAACGTTGATCGGAACCAGAGAATAATGACACAAAATGCAATACCCTCTGCAATGGGAAACGCATACCACACGAGGTCCAAGCCTCCTACCTCTCCCAGCACATAGGCAAGAGGGAGAAGGAGCACGATCTGTCGTAACAGTGAAATTAAAAGACTCCGAAATCCCATGCCAAAGGCCTGAAAGGTGACGGAAGCAATGATTGAAAATCCAACAACGAGATATAGGTAGCTTATTGCCTGTAACGCATGGGTACCGATGGCTACCATCTCTGGACTGTCGTTGAACAATACGATGAGCTTTTTAGGGAATAACTGAAAAATGATAAATCCTATGAGCGTAAATGCAAAAGCGATTGTAAATCCGTAGGTGGAGGTCTGCTTAATTCTCTTCGGTTTTTTATGACCATAGTTATACCCAATAATAGGCATATATCCCTGGGTGAGTCCAAAAACAGGCATAAACACAAAGGACTGAAGCCTGAAATATACACCCATCACGGCAATGGCAACTGTCGAGTATGTGGCCAGGATAATATTCATCGTGCCGATCATAATGGAAGAGAGAAACTGCATGATCATTGAAGGAAGACCTACTCTGTATATCTCTTTTGCAATAGAAAAATCGGGCTTGAAGTCCCTTAATTTTGGTTTAAGTAAATTATCTCCTTTAAAAAGAATAAATAGGACAAATGCACCACTCATAATTCTCGAAAATACTGTAGCGATAGCGGCGCCTTCTATCTCCAGACGAGGAAAAATCCACAGTCCGAAGATAATAAATGGATCCAACACCATGTTTAGAACAGATCCGATGAGCATTGCAATCATGGGAGCAACAGTGTTTCCTTCCCCCCGGAGAATATTGTTCGATATGATAGGGATAGAGAGAGCTGTCGTTCCAATAAGAATGACACGTATGTACTGTGAACCGAGTTGTATCAGTAGTGGATCGTTGGTAAAAAATGAGAGTATCTCCTCTGCAAACCAGAGTCCCACAACACAGCCAATGATGCCATAGATAATTGATATGAAAAGACCGTGTTCAGCGACATTTGAAGCGTTAGATATCTTTTCTTCTCCAATACGTCTAGAGATGAGTGATGTCACGCCGATGCCTGTACCTACAGCAATGGCAATGAGTATTATCTGTATAGGAAATGCCAAAGAAAGCGCGGTTAAAGCCTCCTTACTCACATGCCCGATATAAATACTATCAACGATGTTGTACAGCGCCTGCACAAACATTGAGATGATACCGGGAATGGAAAGCCGAATAAGTAGCGATAGCGTGTTATCTGATTCAAGTCGTATTTCTTTTTTGTTCATTTTTCATCCTGTACCGTCTCAGTATATTCTATGTGGAGTTATGCTCCAGTGCTCTGTGTATCTGTATAACTTTTTTGGCAACATCCTTTGGTGTTTTTCCAAAGACACGAACCATCGGCTCCTTCCCAATACCGCCAGTATCATAGAGAATATCGGGAATCTTCCCCGTGGATTTTACAGCCTCCTCAGCCTCCCACTTCAACGATTTTCCCTCTTCCCTTTTTATCGGTTCAGGTTCTTTTTTCCTGTCAATAAATGAAATACTGTAGTCCAGCTCTTTGTAGGTATCTACTATCGCCTCAGAATATTTTATATTCATCGCAGATCGTATCGCTGCGTCGTAGTCCATCACTGCGAGTACGAGCCGAGCTATATGTTTTGAGGCGCCAAATTCTGGACATTCTACTGCCTTGATTTTTTTTCCGGCGCGGACAATCCTTCCTGGAAATCCTGCAACGTCGTTCGGTGTCTCCGCATATGAAAGTGCGTACACGAGGTTTGACTGCACCTCAGGTATCAAACAATAGATATTTTCACATTTAAGGAGATTATAAGCCTTTTTGAGCATTTGTACTACATGGTACCGTTCTGCCTCTCTTTTAAAACTATAGAAATGATCGATGAGGTTGTACCCTTTCCCTGGCGCAATGGATGTGCTGATGGCTGCTGTCATGTACTTTTTTGCTTTGTCCACAGCAGTAAGCAGGTCTTCTCCCCGAGCTAAGTTCGCTGCAATCGCAGAAGAAAAAGTGCATCCTGTTCCATGGACTGATTTTTCTACTTTTTCGATTTTGTATTCAGAGAAACATGTCCCATCGTATAAAAGATCTGCCTGATTGCGATCCCCGCCTGTGATAAGCACATTGTTGGTCCCCTTTTCATGCAACATTTCACATGCTTTTCTTCTATCCCTTTCAGAAGATATCTGCATGTCCGTCAATATCCCGGCTTCCTTTGTGTTTGGTGTAATTAAGAAAAGGTTGGTGAGAAAGGTTGACCGTATGTAGTCAAGAGCATCCCGCTCCACCAGTGAATATCCGCTTGTTGAGAAAAGAACTGGATCAAAGATAACCGTGTCACAGCCCTCAATAAATTGTTTCACTATCATTGCGGTCTCTTTTGTTGGGAGGACACCTACTTTTACAACGTCAATATCTATATCAGAAAATACAGCCTCCAGCTGTTTTTCCACATCTTTGTGAGGAAGATCTATTCGTTCGATAACACCCTGTGTGTTCTGCACGACAATTGTGGTCACTACAGAGGTAGCGTATACATTGAACGCATGGAAGGTCTTAATATCAGCCTGAATTCCAGCTCCTGCAACGGGATCGAATCCCGCAATGGTCAGTGCAACTATTTCAAAGCCTCCTTTAAGAGTTTTATCGCACAAAGATCACCGCACATGCTACACGTATCGGTATCTCTGGACCGCTCTTCCCTGATAGAAGCTGCGAGTTCAGGATCGATGGTGTGCTGTATCTGTTCTTCCCAGTCCAAATTTCGTCGTCCCTTTGCGACCTTCATGTCTTTTTCAAAGGACTTGGTTTTTTTCAGGAGATTTACAGAGTGCGCAGCGATTTTTGACGCGATCACTCCTTCCTTCACATCATCGGCTGTTGGAAGAGCAAGATGTTCGGCCGGTGTAACGTAACAGAGGAAATCTGCACCGGCAAGTGCGGCCAACGCTCCCCCTATCGCGCCTGCGATGTGATCGTACCCCATAGATATATCAGTGACCAGCGGGCCGAGAACATAGAAGGGCGCACCATCACATATCTTCTTCTCCAGCAATACATTCGCCTCTACTTGATCGATCGGTACGTGGCCGGGACCCTCTACCATAGCTTGGACACCGTGGTCTCGGGCCTTTCTCACGAGATCGCCAAGCGTATAGAGCTCGGCAAGCTGGGAGAAGTCCGTTGCATCCGCGAGACAGCCAGGCCTGAGGCCATCTCCAAGACTGAGTACCGCGTTGTACTCCTTCGCAATCTCCAGAAGATAGTCGTAATCCTTATACAATGGATTTTCCTTCTCATTATAGAGCATCCATGCCGCTAGGAAGGATCCTCCTCTGGATACTACATTGCACACCCGCTCTCGTAATTTTTCTATTGTTCTCTGAGTTACCCCTGTGTGGACTGTGATAAAGTCGACTCCATCCTTGAGATGTTTTTCGATGGTATTGAATATATCATCCTCGCTCATCTCAACAATCGCTCTCCCTTCTTCCAGCTGTTTCTCGGCAGCCTGATATATGGGAACAGTACCGATAGGAATTGAGACGGTCTGTATTATTTCCCGCCGTATCTTGTCGAGATCACCCCCTGTGCTCAGATCCATTATTGTATCTGCTCCATACTTCTCTGCAATCTGAGCTTTTTCTCTCTCCGTCTCCATACAGCCAAAGTATCTGGAGGTGCCGATATTCGCGTTTACCTTCACGCGGAGATCCTTACCGATAAGTACGGGATCTATCTCGTGATCGGTATTTTTCAATACTACGACTTTTCCTTTCTCTATATATCTTCTCAATCTTTCTTTTTCTATCTCTTCCTCTTCTGCGAGTTTTTCTATCCCTTCTGGAATTTCCATCTTCATATCACCTTTTTTATATCTTCTGCTACTTTTTTTCCAGAAAGAAGCATTCCCCCAAAGATTGGACCCATTCGAGGAGCTCCAAAAACAGCGTTGGCAGCCATACCTGCAACATACAAGTTTGGATAGACCTCTTTCGTGTTATCGAGGAGTGTTTTCTCCCCTATTTCGGCCCACATCGGACGTTCTCCAAGGATCTTTCCTGTTTTGGTATCGAGTTTTGTGTCTGTCTTCCTCTCCAGGACGCGTACTACGTCACAATCATGTCCCGTCGCATCAATCACTTTTTTCGTTTTTATCGTGAGCGGATCGACATGGAGCCCGCTCATATCCACCGCCGTCCAGTTCAGTACAAGTCCCTCAATGCCTTTATCTTTAACCATTACGTCCTCAACGGTGACCAGGTTAAAAATCGTCGTTCCTGCAGAGGTAGTCTTCGATAGGAGTTTCGCGACAGATTCTACTGCGTCGGCAACATAGTAGCCTTGTTTTGCCTCCTTTGTCCGTATCTCCATCTCATCCAAGATTTCCTTCCCTTCTTCCTGGACGACGATTTTGTTAAACATCATGCCCCCTCCCCACATGCCGCCTCCAATACTCAGCTTTCTCTCAAAAATAACAGTATCTATCCCTTCTTTGGATAAGTAGTAAGACGCCGCGAGTCCAGAGGGACCAGCACCGGCTATCGCTACATCTGTATCAAGATGATTCAGTAATTTATTCATATATTCTTTTATTATTATCTTTGATATTGTCGTTTCTTCGAGCATAGTGATCTCCTTGTGATATTTTTGGTCGAGCGTGCTATAAAAAGGTATCTTCATTGAATTTAAAGAGAGGGAAAGAAAATCAGATCAAAATAATTGCTCTCTTATATTTATTGAATTAGGTGATTTATTACTCCGCATCGTTTACGTTGTCAGTACATCGCTCATTCCTTTTAAGTAGATCGGTGTAAAGTGTCACCCGTCTATCTTCAAAGATATCGTTATTGGGTGTGACATGGTTGTCTCGTGCCTCCATCGGATCGATTTCAGTTGTTTTCACCGCTTCTGTCTCTTCTCCTGCACTACAAAGTACGTCCATATCTGGGCTGATAACCTGACTCCTCCCAGTGAAGTGAAGCTCTCCAAAGGATCGAACATCACTACCAATTCTATTTGCGGTAATGGTGAAAACACGGTTTTCGATGGACCGAGTGCGCATTGCTCTCTGTGCGTAGGGAAGTACAAGGTTTGCAGGATGACAGAGAATATCAGCTCCTTTGAGTGCAAAAATTCTCGATATTTCTGGAAAAATCCAGTCGAAACAGATGAGGATGCCGATTCTTGCTTTTCCGATATCATACACCTGTAGAGAATCACTACCTGGGTCGAATAGGTTCTTCTCTTTGTGAAATAAGTGCCATTTCCGGTAGACACCGATATATCCCGATGGTCCTATCAGCACCGCTGAGTTGTAGAGTGAACTCCCATCTTTTTCGGCAATGCCAGCCACTATATACCTCTTCATCTCCTGCGTTACCTCTATCCATGCGCGTACAGAAGGTCCATCTGGAATATGCTCTGCCATTGTGGCAAGCTCTTCTCTCGATTCGAATAGATATCCAGTAGTGCAGAGTTCGGGAAGTACGAGGAGATCCGCATCATGTGCAGTGCGGATCAGTTCCACCGTTCGTGCGATGTTATTCTCCTTCTCTCCAAATATAGGGTTGAACTGTACAAATCCTACCTTCATGGTGTTACTCTCCGCCAGTCCATGCGAATCCAGCCTTTTTTAGTATCGCTAAAAAGGTGTTATTGTCCTGAGACATGAGATCTGCCCGATAGTGAAGCCCAAAATAGTACTGTGCTATATTAATATATCCTCTTTTCTTTATTTCTTCTACGCATTTTTCAGTAAACTCTTCTCCGTGAACGTCCCTGCACACCTCTTTGATCTCTTCCAATCGTTCTTCGGTGATGTTAAACTCCCTATCTCCGTATTTTTCGTTAAAGGCCTCACGAAGCGTCTGATCTTCCATTTCTTGATACGTTTCCTCATGAACAATGACATTGGTACCCAATTTCTTCCTCGATGACGGTCTTTTCGCTGGGTACCCGAGACAGAGCAGCACTACAGGGAAGACACCTGTAGGCAGATGGAATATCTCTCGAAGTTCTCTGAAGCACTCCAGTACCGAACCGATATACACGGACCCAAGTCCCACCGAGTCTGCAGCGGTACAGATATTCTGAGCACAGATCACTGTATCCTGGAATGATATCCAGAAATGTCGGAAGGAGTTGGTAGCAGTAAAGGGAGCAGTTTCAAATTTCGCCCATCGCTCTAATCGATGGAGATCGATGCAAAAAAGGAGATCTACAGGAGCATCGGCGATAAACTGCTGTCCTTCGCACAGTTCAGCTACTCGTTCTTTCATTTCTTTCTTCGTTATTTGTATAATTGAGTACGGTTGAAGATTTCCTCCGGTAGGCGCGTGAAGCCCCGCTTCAAGTAACTCTTGAAGTACCTCCGGCTCAATCTTCTTCTCAGAAAAATTGCGGCAACTAGCGCGTTTATGTAGAAGCCGCATCATCTCGTTGGAATATTCACTTTTTTCCATGATACCACTACTGTACATACGCAATTTTCTAGTTATTAAACCTGTCCACTGCACAGAAGATACCTTTTTATGTAGCATGATCGATTCTGTGCAATGGAAAAGAAAGATTACACGGAAATGAACATCACGGGGGCGTTACTCCATATTGCGCTCCCTTCAATGGTCGGTATGTCCTTTACAACTCTTTACAATCTTGCAGACATGTTTTGGGTGGGAAAGTTAGGATATGAGCAAATAGCAGCCATTGGTCTGTTTGGAATCTTTTTTGAGTTTGCCATCGTGTTCAACGAGATAGTGGGGGTTGGCAGTGTGGCGCTTATCGCCCGACATTACGGAGCGAAACACTACCAGCGGGTGAACGAAGTAGTCAAACAAACCCTTATATTAAAGCTGGGAATTGCGCTTCTCTTCTGTGTGGTGGGTGTGACCTCTGTGAGACACATTCTCATTCTTCTCGGTGCCGAAGGAGATGTCATTGCGTACGGCATGGTATATGGGCAGATCATGTCCTTTGGATTTCTCTTCATGCTCTCTGGTGCAACAATTTTCACGGCGATGAGGGGGGTGGGCGATGCGCGAACACCGATGAAGATCATGATCCTGTCAAATATTGTCAATATCATCCTCGATCCGATACTCATATTTTACGTGGGGTTGGGCATTCGTGGCGCTGCCATCGCCTCAGTATTCTCCCAAATGGTAGCGTTTGTTATTGGATTATGGCTGATTACTACAGAACGACATATTGTAAAGATCACGACTAAAATAGAGGTTGATCTGCCTACAATAAAGAATATACTCATGATCGGGATTCCTTCTGGATTTGAACATCTGATCCGAAATATTTCCAATATGATCACGGTACGTATTATTGCCGGTTTTGGTATGACAGCCCTCGCAGGGGTGCAGATATGCTTGCGATTGATGGGCATCGGATGGATGCCACTCTTTGGGTTAGTGCTGGCATGTAGTACACTGATAGGTCACAATCTTGGAGCGAAAAAGTCCAAACGGGCAGAACATACGGCATTACGCGCAGGATATATGGGTGCTGCAATCATGGCGGTGGTCGGAGTGATTTTCTTTATATTCTCACCACAACTCGTCTCATTTTTCAATGATACCCCGGAGGTCGTTGAAACCGGTGTCTCCTTCTTCCGAATTATTTCTCCTCTGCTTGTCTTCATTGGATTTCATATCCCGCTGAGTGGTGCGTTCTTCGGTTCCGGTGACACAAAACCTCCCATGATCGTCACCTTCCTCACCAACCTCTGTTTCCAGATCCCGTTGATATTACTGCTCTCACGATGGTGGGAGCTGGAAGGTGCCTTCCTGGCCTTCGGACTCGCCATGGCGGTAGGCTCAGGACTCATGTTTCTGTGGTTCCGCAGAGGAAAATGGAAGGAGAAAGAGGTCGAGTAGTTACTCAAGTGCAGGCAACGCAACAACCATTCCAATGTTTCCCTCCGCCCCTTTAGTAAACATGTCCATCAGTGAGCCGTGTGATATTTCTCGTGTATCCTTTAACCACTCTCGGTACGGCGTGTCTTCAAAGAATACAGGCTTGATTTCAAAATTATTCTCTTCCCGGATGGATTCTATCACGCATCTATCGGCATTCTCAAGTTTTTTCTTGTAGCCTTGGAGTAGAGAGATAGCCATGGAAAGGAAAGAGAGCATGAGCTTTCTAAACTCTTCAGGATCCATTTTTTTCTCTCTTTCGGCGAGTTCTTGTGCAGATGAGAGCAAATTCTCTCTAAACCGTGGAGTAAGCTCGTAATATTTTTCTACGTAGTTTTTTCTCACGACGACCTCAGGTTCCCCTATAAATCCATGTTCTTTGAGTATTTTCAAATGGTAGTATATCTTATCCGGTTTTTCTCCGAGATTTTCTCCGATCTGGCTCGCTGTGGTTTTTCCCTTGAGGAGCTGATAGAGTATCGCGCCTCTCAATGGATGGGTAAACGTTCCGAGTAGTGTATCGACAAAGTCATTCCCTGTCATGGTAATCGAAACATTTTTATAGGAAATCTTTTTATATTTTATTGTTATATGAAAAAATCAAAACGTATGGAATTATAGTGATAGGATGGAAACGAGGAAGATGGGAAAGAGAGGACCGGAGGTCTCGATAATTGGCATGGGTACGAGAACCTTAACGGAAGAGGGAATAAAGGCTGTCGAGACTGCACTGGAGGCTGGCATTACATTGATTGACACTGCACCAAACTATGGGAATGGAAAGGCGGAAGAAGTTCTCGGTCGGATCATACCGGAGTACAGGGACGAGATTGTACTTGCCACAAAAACAGGCTACAAATTCACTGAAAACGGCGTGATGCCAGACTGCAGTTACGAAACCGTCTCAACGCTACTGGATCAGAGTCTCGAAAGATTGAACACAGGGCACGTAGATATACTCCAAGTTCATGGGCCTGATCCCACAATGAGTATGGAAAAGGTCGTGCAAAATCTTGAAAAGTGTGTGGATGAGGGGAAGGTGAGGTATATTGGATTTTCAAATCATTCAGTACCCCAATTAGAGAAAGTACAATCAGACCACACAATTTGTATTCAGGATTGCCTAAATGTGGTATACCCGAATATCCTCAGTGAGAAGGTGCCACTCTGTAAGAAAAAAGAATGGGGTGTTATCACATATATGTCGCTTTTCCTCGGCATGCTGGCAGGCGGTTTCGATCATAGAAAAATAACATTGTTAAAAGATAGATTTCAGCTGAACAACGACGTTATCAAAAAACTAGAAAGATTTATAAAAAGTCTCAATGAACTTGCCAGGAACACTGGTCTCACGTCAAGTCAACTCGCACTGGGATGGGTAGTGAGTCAAGATGGCGTTACTACAGCAATCCCTGGATCGCAGACACCGTCCCATATACGAGAAAATGTGCAGACTGAGCCTCTGACAAAAAAAACGGTGAAAACAATAGAAGAACTTCAAAAGAATTTCGAAATCGAAGCCTTTAGTATCATAGACACAACAATAGTAGATATAAAAGAGATGAATGGTGTGACGATGGGCCTTTTAGAGCTTGGTATCTGGATAGATGTGCCGTCGCACACACAAATTGGAGAAAAAATACAAATTGACGCGTTAGATGGGAGTAAAAAAGAGAAATAAAAAAGAGAAAGAAAGGAAGACTACTTATCTACCTTTTCTTTTCGTCCTTATTTGAAGGAGTTTTTCTATTTCATATTCCATTTCAGGTCCAAACATGATTATCACCTCGTTATGTGTAATATTTTATTTTTTCTTTCAGTTCTTCTACTTCTATGCAGTTCGTGTCTTCTGTATATATCATATCTCTCACCTCTGTATAGGAGTTTACCCTTTATAAAGTTTACGGAAATGCACTTCATTATCATAATTTTATTATTTGAAATCCATTATAACTTGTACAGTGTACATGTCCCCACATTGAATGTGGGGACAGAGTCCAACGACTCGCTCCTTCTTTATAAAGGTTTTGGTTGCTCTTGCCGAAGCGCCGTTGCGTAAACAACGAAAATTTTAAAAAGAAGGGGTGAGTAAAGAGTACTGCTGGAGGGCTGTATGAGGTTCCCACCCTAAAAGTAGCGACCATCATCGCAGCTCTCCGGCTACACAATCCTTTAATATATCCTTTCTCAATTCTCAGTATGCTTTTTGAGATCCTCCTCTTTCTCATCATTGGCGTTTTTCTTAGGGACCTCTACTATTTTCTTCTGTACCTTATCTCACTCACACAGAAGAAGCCACGGGAAGAATACACTGGGGAGTACACCATTATTATCCCACACTACAACGAAGAAGATGTAGGATTGTGTCTCACATCCGTCTACCCCGATACTATCGTTGTGGTGGACGACGGGAGTGACAACAAAAGGATACTGCGCGAATGGGAGGATAAGGTGGCCATTCACTACCTCAACCACCAGGGAAAGTACCATGCGTTGAACTACGGTGTTGCACACTCTTCAGGGGATGTGGTACTCCTCGATGCCGATACGATTGTGAAAGAGGGTGCGTTGGAGGAGCTGCTTTCATATCTTGAGAAATACGATGCCGTTGCCGGTAATATCCAAGTTCGGAAAGAAACGACAGTGATATCGCGGATACAAGCTATCGAACATCTGCGAATTGCAATGTTTAAGCGAGTGATGGCATTTAGAAGCAAAATTACATTTATTCCTGGACCCTTTGCTGCATTTAAAAGAAGGGTCCTTGAAAATGAACAATTCAAGAAATCGAAGGTTGAAGATCTCACGCTCTCGGAACGTATAAAAGAAAAGTTCGCCCTCACATATGCACCGGAGGCCGTGGTGTACACCACAATGCCCAATACACTTACTGCACTCTATCAACAGAGAAAATATTGGGCTCGTGGGAACATTGAAGAGTTTCGTAACAATATAGGAAAGCTTCTCTCCTCATATCTTCTAACAATCGCCGATATTCTCATTCTTCTACTCTCATTCCTCTCTTGGAACTTTTTCCCTCTTTTTTTCCTCCTTGTATTTGAATCATTCACGATGGTCGTCGCAAACAGAGGGGAAAAAGGAAACTGTACCTATGAATCACTTCTATTTCCTTTTTTTATGTACTTTCTTGCATTTTTTTATTCAATAGCGTACATAGCTGCATTTATAGAATATTGGCGTGAATCTCTCTAAAAATATTTCTCTAAACTTGCCTGTTCCCTGCCTGTGAGCACATCTTTGAATGTTGTATCGAAAAAAGTCAGAATAGAGTTTGCGATAGGCTTCAGCTGTTTTTCTATATAGTGGTTATAATCTATTTTTACTCTGTCTATATGCTCTATCGGCGCGGGTCCACTCTTAGCCATGACATATTTTATTACTCGCTCGTCGAACTCGTCCAATTTTCGGGCAGCCTTCACATGAGGGGGTGTGGTCTTCGTGTAATCATCTAGGTTCTTTCTCACTCCTTTTGCATATACAAGCTGGGAATCAAGCTCACCGGCCTTCAGCTTCTCTACCGTTTCCTTGAGATACGTCTCGTAATCTTCGCCTAGGAAAACTTTTTTCAGGAGGTTATACTGGAACTCCTTCGCTAGATCGGTCCAATCTCTCCTTACATACTCTAGTCCCACAATATCGAGATCGTCGTCTACTAGGCCAGCGTATCTTTTTTTCGCTCCTTTCTCCATGCCACGCTGTTTGGGGAGAAAAAACTTTTCATACGTCTTTTCAAACTCGAGTTTTAGGTAGTTGTCTGTCCCATACTCCTCTGTGACATATGATTCATAAAAATCATTTATTTTTTTTTCAATTTCTTCTCCGATGTTTTCTGCCTTTTCTTTGCTTTCAACTTTTGAAACAACGAAAATAGAGTCTGTATCTCCATAAATGACCTTATACCCCATCTCTTCTACCTTTTCTGTCGTTAGATTCAAGAAAAATCTTCCGAAGGCTGTGATTGCATTGGCAATTTTCGCGTTGTAAAACCTACAGTTGGGGTTGCCCAACACACCGAAAAAGGAGTTCATGACAATTTTAATAGCGTATTGTTCTTCATATACGTCTTTCACCTTTTTTCTTCGTTCTAAAAGCTCAAGAATTATCTCAGGAAGAATAGCTTTTTCTTTAGTGAAATAAACATCGTTCGGCGCCTTTATCTGCGTTTCTTCTTCTGTGAATGTGATGGGATCGATGTTCATTGTGGCAATAATAGAAGGATACAAGCTCCTGAAGTCGAGGACGAGCACGTGATCGTAGATCCCATACACTGGTTCCTGCACAAGGCCTCCTATGACGTGCTTTTTTCTTCCCCCAGTAACAGAAGGGCATACAATGCCTCGTTTTCTGGCCTTTCGTATATATAATGAGTCCAACGACGCAATTGATCCCTTCACTCTATCGAGCTGCAGTCCCGTCACTCCGGCCATACGTTTTGCAAGTTCGATGAGCTTTTTTTCTTCCATGATCTTGTGAACGAGCTCGGCATCTTTTTTGTTATATTCCAGAAGTCTCTCAGGGTTGTGTTCAAAGAGGTTGCATATATCTTTTTCTATATCGACCTTTTTCTCATCGAGAATCTCAGAAGCTGCTGTATCTAGTTTGTAATCTGTGAGTTTTATCGCGAAGTCTCTCACGAGGTACATTCCATCAAGCACGATTCTTCCATCGATACGTACTCGTGAGGCTCTGATAAATGAGTGCTGTGTTCTGAATCTTGTTTTTCTTTTGGATCTACCGAGATCAAAATGGAGATCATACACTGAGAATCGTTCTTCCAAATACTTGAAATCAAAGTCGATCACATTCCATCCTGTGATTATATCGGGATTATGTTCTAGTATATAGTTTTTAATAGCGATAAACAGTTTTTCCTCATTTTCACAGCACTCTGCTCCCTTTACATCGCCTCGTGCTATAAAACTTTTGCACTCATCGTCACCGTAAAACGTGGCGCACACAACCTCATCCGTTTCTTCATTAACTTCGATATCCAATGAAACTGTTTTGAGAGGGATATATCCTTCTGCAGACAATATAACGGGATCATCGTAGATTCTATCCACTCGTTCCCCCTCTGTAAATTCTCCATCTATCTCGATTGTGGTAAATATGTCGTGATCGAACAAAAACCTGTATACAAATTTTATATCTGCCTCATAACAAGCAATATCGTTTTTTTCGAGTTCTTTTCTTGTGGTTCTCACATCCGCAGGAACACCCGTATAGATCTTTACCATTGCTTCACCAGAAAAATTCACGAGATCAGTTTTCTCGTATTCGAGATCTTGTAACTCCAATGCAGTGTGGAGATCTCTCTCCCTAATGAAAAAATAGGGCCTATACTCCTTTAAGCATAAAAAACTCTCTCCATTCTCTAAACGTCCATAAAGCTTTATTACAGACTGATTACCTTTCGTCTCATATGTGGGGTGAACGATAAAGCCCTTCATCTATTACTCATTCTCACCGAGATTTTTATAGATACTGATCCTCAATATCGCCCTCTTGAGAGTATTAGAAAAAAATATATAAACGTATGTCTCATACTATAAAATGAGTACTTATTTTACAACTGGAAAGGTGTATCGCAAAAATGGCTAAAAAAAAGAGAACTACAGAGGAAAATTATAAAGAAAAACTTTCAGCACTTCATGATCTCACGAAGGAAATGAGTCTCAGTCTAGATGTAGATCATATTACTAAGCTTGTGTTGGAAGCTGCAGAAAAAATCCTAAATTT
>CAZQQT010000009.1:0-100618 GCA_964595645.1 uncultured Thermococci archaeon | reverse complement strand
TGGAGTGTCCGGGTGCACCGCCTACATCTGCCTTGATTACTGATACAGTGACCATAATATCACATAACGTTATAGGGACTTTTCATTTAAAAAATTTGGGGAAATATTTGTCTCTAATAGTAATTTTTTTAAAAGATAAAATAATAAAGAGTTATAACATAGAACAAGCTTCGTATGTTACACTCCTTGGAAAACGAAGCATTTTTCTAGGATACAAATAGTATATATGTATCTTAAGGAGGAAAAAGAGATGAGCTGGGATCAACTCTACAAGAAAAGCATTGACCATATGAAAGAGATAGATGCAGTTGATAATGTGTTTTTAGGGTATAACATGGATGTAGACATGGTAAAACATCTAACTCAGGAATTTTTGGACAGAAATCCTATAGATACATGTTATTTAAAAGAAAAGTTACAAACTATGGATGATTTTTTTTCTGGACTGTGCCACGCGATGACACACGGAGGATGCGAAGTGTGGACAGAGAGGGATCTATACTCCGCTCTCAGGAAATTTGATTACGATGAGGAGAGAATGGGAGGACAGAGTGGGATAATGGCTAACATGCTGTCTTTCTTTGATATTGATACCATAGTTGTCTATTGTGGCTGTTTATCTGAGAAACAGGCAAAATTTTTTAGGGATACTAATAATATAAAAATTCCTTCTGTCAAAAATGGTAGTTTCATCTTGGAATCACCGAAAAATGCTTGCAAAAGCATTGAACCGGTTATTCATTTTATTTTTGAGTATAAAAAAGGGCACACAATCAATAACTATGTGGTGGAGAATGACGATAGGTTTATCGTGAGTCCCCTCCATGAATTTCCCGACGAGAAGTTTGCAGATGCGTTGAACATATCATATGGATATGCACTTCTTTCTGGATTTCAACTTTTCCAAAAGAAAAATTTCAAAAAAAATATAGAAACGTCGAGGAATCATATAAAGAAAATGAGATCCCAGAATAACAACATACAAATACACTATGAGTTTACCTCCATGCAAAATCCTGAAATGCGATCATACCTAGTGAAAAGTTATCTTCCTTCTTTCGACTCACTCGGCATGAATAGTGTTGAACTTGGAAGTATACTGGAGAGTTTGGGATATACGCGCAAAGACACTCTGTATGGGATCTATCAGAACATTCTACAGGTTAAGGAGGAGATGGGATTGAAGAGGATACATCTCCACGACGCACGATACCATCTCTCAGTAGTAGATCGTGAGCACGATCCGAAGAAACAGCGGGATGCCTTACTCTTTGCATCGTTGGTGGCGTGTGCAAAGGCAAAAAAAGGAAATATCTCCTCCAGAAATAGCATAAAGGGAGCAATGGAGATCTCTGTCTGTGACAGAGGATATAGAAGACTAAAGGAGTTGGGGCGCGCAGTTGGGAATAGAGAGTTTCCAGAAACGGGAATAGCGGATAGAGGAGATCACTTTCTAGTAGGAGTACCCACGAAGAGAATAGACACGCCGGAGTCTACAGTGGGATTGGGAGATACCGTTTCATGTCTGTCTTTTGTGGGCACATGAAAAATTTTTTATAGAAAGATCACACGTTACATTGTATGAAAGCACATGAAATTACAGAGAGTGGTGCAATTGAAGGCTATACAAATAAGGTAATAAGGAAATATTCTGACATGAAGGGGTTCTATCAGGGAAAGAGGAAGGATGATCCAACGATATATGAGGTGTACGAGCGTGATACCGAAGGTCTAAACTTTGCCACCACGGTAATGAATCCTGGGAAGGTAGAAAATGAATACTTCATGACAAAGGGACACCTCCACGAGAAAGCAGCAGACGAAGTGTACGTGGGAATCCGAGGAAGTGGGCTGATACTCTTACAAACCGATGAGGAGTTTTTTACACATGAAATCAAGAAAAATAAGGTGATATACGTCCCCAAGCACTGCGCCCATCGTTGTGTGAACACAAATGATGAAAAACTTGTCTTCTTGGCGATATATCCAACGGATGCTGGCCATGACTATGGGTTCATAGAAAGAAAGGGATTTAAGAAACTTGTCGTGGAAAAAGACGGTAACCCTACCTTGATTGAGAATCCAAAATACGAATAACGTTTTTACTATTTTCTCAGCTCTCAATCACAGGACTCGATTCATGGGACAAACCTTTAAAAACAAACTGCATATCCATGCATAAGTGGTACTATGAAAAATGAAGAGATACATGAAAAAAAAGAAAAGGCATATCGTCTTGCCTCCGAGTACGATAAGAAGTACGGGTCATGTCCACAGTGTGTGCTTGCCGCAGTGAATGACGTACTCGGTATAGGAAACGATGATATTGTACAAGCTGCCCATGCTCTTGCTGGTGGAGGAGGTCTTCAGCTTGGAGGAACATGCGGTGCACTCGCAGGCGGTATCGTGGCAATCAGTACTGTACACGGACGTGAAAGGAAGGATTTTGGCAAAAAACGATGTTTGAGATCTTACGTACTTGCAAAAAAGTTGTACGATAGGTTTGTAGAGATATATGGTTCCCCTACTTGCGAAGATGTACAAAGAAAACTTTTCGGACGGACGTTTGATTTCTGGGATGAAGAAGAAGCAAAACAGTATAGTGAACAGAAGACCGATGATACATGCCCGGATGTGGCTGGTAATGTGGCGAAATGGACAGTAGAAATACTCCTTGAGGACTCTAAACAGTTACTATAAAAGAGACGCATGGAATCTCACCTTATTGGCGAAATAGCTGCTCTTTGCACCTCGGTACTCTGGACAACCTGTTCTGTTCTATTTGCATCGGCAGGTAAACGAATCGGTGTACTCAGCGTCAATGCTCTGCGTCTGCCTGTTGCAATGTCGATGATAGGAGTGACACATCTTATCCTGTATGGTACATTGGTGCCACCTGCAACGACCTCACAATGGGCATTTATGAGTCTTAGTGGCTTTATAGGATTAATACTCGGAGATTTTGGTTATTTGGGTGCTCTTGTTCTTATAGGGCCGAGAAAGGGCGTTCTTCTCATGTCCATGGCACCCATATTCTCTACCATTTCAGCATACTTTATTTTGAATGAGACGTTGAGCATGTGGGCAGTTCTTGGGATCACCGTTACTCTTTTAGGGATAGTTATCGTCGTAATAGAGCGAGAAGAAGATTCGGAGGATATTTTCTCAGGAAAGAAAGAGGCGATAGGAGTGATTTTTGGACTGGGAGGTTCTATAGGCCAGGGCGTTGGACTTACTATCTCCAAATATGGAATGGTTGCTGTAGCTTCAACATCACTCGATCCACTCTCAGCTACATTTATACGGCTGATCACAGCAACACTGATTATCTGGCTCATCGTAGCGATTGTAAAAGATCCATTAGAAATATTGAAGACCTACAAAGATAGTAAGGGGGTCATGAGAACGATAGGGGGTGCTATATCAGGTCCTTTTCTCGGAATATGGCTCTCTATGGTAGCCGTTACTTACACAGTAGCTGGTGTTGCGTCTACATTGATGTCGCTTATGCCCATTATGGTGATCCCCGTTGTCTGGATTCTTTATAAGGAGAGAACAAATCTTCAGGGCATTGTTGGAGCGATAATCGCAGTGATAGGCGTTGCAATTCTCTTCATGCGATGAATCACAGGCTCAATTCCATGAATACCGATCCTTCAATCGGGTTAGGATAATATGGTTCAATAGGCTTGAATCCAAGCGATGTATAGAGAGATATTGCTTTTTTCATCCAGGGAAGTGTGTCCAACCGCATACGAGTGTATCCAATTATTCGCGCTTCTTTAATCACTGCCTTCGCCAGCGTTTTTCCGATACCTTTCCCGCGGAATGGGGGTTTCACGTACAACCGTTTCATCTCGCAGGTTTCATCGGTGATCTTCCTCAGTGCTACACAGCCCACGTATTTTTTTGTAGAGCGAGCGAGAAGTAATCGTCCTTCAGGGGGTGAGTATTCTTTAGGAAACTTCTCAAGTTCATTTTCAAAGTTCTGGAATGAGAGATCGATATCGAGTGACTCGGCATACTCTCTACATAACTTTTTTGCATGCGCTATCTTCTCATCTGTTGTTGCGTGGATGATACGTACCATCTGCAGCACCTCATATGTTCCCTATGGGCATGATATAGAGTGGCTCTTCCTCCTCCGGCATTCCGATGAGTTTTTTCATCCGATCGTCGTGAAAGGCACCTATTACTACGGTACCGAGATTTAACGATTTCGCCTGGAGATACACGTTCTGCGCGGCATGACCTACCTCCATATGAACATAGCGAATCCCACGTTCTCCGTATTTCCTTGTCGTGCGTTCATAGACGGCAGAGAATACGAGATCAATCGCACCTCTTTCTACGTGGGCCTGCCCGAGTGCTGCTACGGCAAGCTCTTTCCGTTTATCTCCAGCTATTATCCTTCGCAGCTTATGTGTTTCAGGGAAATACTTATAGATACCAGCGGAGAGATCTGTCACATTCCCTACAACAACGTAGATCTCCAGTGGGTATAACGCACCGGCGGATGGTGCCGTTCTGAAACCTCGTTCGTCTGTTACTCCCTGTGCAGCCCAGAGAAGCTGCGACATCTCGTGAAGTGTGAGGGGTTCATCACTGTAGCTCCGAATTGACCGTCTTTCTCTGAGAGCCTCCTCCACCGATGTATCGCTTTCATAGGAGGGGCTGGGTAGGGAGATTGTTTCTTCTGAAATAGGTTCTTCTGTTGTCGCGTCTCGTTTCAGGATAAAAACTCCTATCGTTCCACTCACTACAAGCACACATATAAGTATTCCAATATAAATTCTTCTCATATCTACCTATTTTCTATCTAATAATTTATATAATTTTTTAAAATTTACTCATTCTTCAATTAAAAGAGAAATAAAAAAAGAAAAAAAGTCACTTGTTTTTCTGCACCTCTTCTTTGAGGACCTCTACACTCTCGGGATTGAGTAGTGTTGTAGTGTTGCCTACAGGTTTCCCTGAGACGAGATTTCTGAGGATTCTTCTCATTATCTTTCCACTTCGGGTCTTTGGGAGTTCCCCAAAGAATATACCATCAGGTTTTGCAGTAGGTCCTATTTTTTCCCTTACGAGAGCGTTAAGTTCATTTTTAAGCTCCTCAGAAGGTTCATATCCTCCTTTCAGTACCACAAAGACCATGGGAACTTCTCCCTTTACATCGTGGGGTGCACTGACTACAGCTGCTTCTGCAACGGCTTCATGTTCGGTGAAAACACCTTCGAGTTCCGCAGTGGAGAGCCTGTGGCCTGCCACATTCATAACGTCATCTACTCGTCCGGCGATCTTAATAACATCGAGGTTTTTATCATATATCATTGCGGCATCGCCGGCAAAGTACACTTTTTCTCCGAATCGAGACCAGTACTCTTCCTTGTACTTCTCAGGTCTCTGCCAGACACCTCGTAGCATTCCCGGACCGAAGGGTGAGTGCTGCACGAGGTAGCCGGACCGCTTCTCCTCTGTGATTTCATTGCCCTCGCTGTTATAGATTCCGAACTTGATTCCCGGCAGTGGCCTCCCGGCAACTCCCGGCATGAACGGACCTATTCCTGGCAGTGAGTTTATCAGTGTGCCACCCGTCTCTGTCTGCCACCAGGTATCAATAATCGGACATCGTCCACCACCGATCTTGTTGAAGTACCAGTACCAGGAGTCTCTGTCGATGGGTTCTCCCACAGTACCAAGGACCTTTAGAGAGGAGAGGTCATGTTTTTCTACCCACTCTTCTCCGAGTTTTATGAACATCCGGATTGCGGTGGGCGCGGTGTACAGTACTGTAACACCGTGGTCTTCGATAATTTCCCACCATCTGTCCGGTTCTGGATAGTCTGGTGCTCCTTCATAGATGAGGATTGTTGCCCCAAGTGCGAAGGGTCCGTAACAGTTATAGGTGTGTCCTGTGACCCAGCCAATATCGGCGGTGCACCAGAAGATATCCTCATCGTGGAGATCGAAATCCCACTTTGAGGTCCAGTAAGCTTGAGTTAAGTATCCTCCGGTTTCGTGGATGACACCCTTTGGTTTCCCGGTGGTGCCGGAGGTGTACAGAATAAAAAGAGGATCTTCACTATCCATGACTTCAGGCTCGCAGTGATCATCTGCGTCCTCCATGGCATCTTCCCACCATATGTCTCTTCCTTCCTTCATACCCACATCTATTTTGTCGCCAATTCGTTGTACCACAACAATATTTTTCACCGAAGTGCCCTTTGCTCCTTTGTCCGCATTTTCCTTCAGGTTTAGTGCCTTTCCTCGTCGGTAGTAACCATCCGAGGTAATTAGGACCTTTGCATCCGCATCCTTGAGCCTGTCTTTTAGAGAGTCCGGACTGAAGGCCGAAAAGACAACACTGTGGATAGCACCGAGTCGGGCACATGCGAGCATCGCCACCAGTGCCTCTGGAATCATGGGCATGTAGATACCTACTCTATCGCCCTTTTTCACACCCAGATCCTTCAGGACATTGGCGAATTTGTTCACCTTTTTATAGAGATCTTCGTAGGTAAAGGTCCGTACATCTTCATCAGGTGGTTCTGGTACCCATATCAATGCCCTTTTACCTTTTGTCGATGTGTCCATATGTCTGTCGAGACAGTTGTACGCCGCATTTATCTTTCCCCCTATAAACCATTTGTAGTATGGAGGATTCCACTCATATGCTTTTTTAAAGTCGTCGTTATACCAGGCGAGGCCTTCTTTCGCTTTTTCAGTCCAGAATTGTTCCGGATCTTTCATTGCCTTCTCGTATATCTCTGGATCACTCAGCCATGCTTTTTCCTTCATTTCCTCAGAAGGCCAGAAAACATCTTCTCTTTCAGGATCTTTTTTTACCCATTTCGTTCCTTTCATCGATTTTCCCTCCTTAGTTTCTTGTATTTTTGTTAATTGTCGATAGTAAAGATGATATTTAAATCTTTTGTGTTGCTTATCAAAAGGATTAAATAGATCAGGTATGAGATAGTGTACATGATACTTCTGGTCACGGACTTTGAAGAGTTCTACCTGGCACAGATGAAAGGAGTGATATGGAGAAAGAATCCCGATGTTTCCATACTAGATCTTACTGTAGAACGTCACGATATTCTCTCCGGTGCGTTTACGATAGATAGAGTTGTCGATTATTTTCCCGGATCTATTATTGTGGGTGTTATTGATCCCGGTGTGGGAGGATCGAGGAAGAACATTGTTGTAGAAACAAAGAAACACTACTTCATTGGACCTGACAATGGTCTTTTTTCACTTGTGTGTAGGCGTTATTCTCTACGAAGGATTGTGGAGATAGAAAAAGAAGATATTTCCTATACATTCCACGGTAGAGATGTGTATGCTCCTTTAGCAGCAGATATCTCGTTAAGGAAGGACATTCATGGAAAACAACTCGAAAAACTCACGGATCTTGGTGTACCTGATCCACGGATAGAAAAAGATCAGATACTGTGCACCGTGCTCTTTGTGGACAACTTTGGCAATATAATCACAAATGTGCCAAAAGAAGATGTTCCGACAATCAACAAAATACGTTTTAGAGGTGTCACCATCCCCTTCCTTCGTATATACTCAGAAACAGAGAATTTTTTAGCACTTATAGGAAGTCACGGATTCCTGGAGATAGCTGGAAACAAAAAAAACGCGGCGAACTCTTTTAATGTAATTCCGGGGGATACGATCCGCCTCTCATTAGATTAAACTGCCATGAGATACGTTTTGGCTGCCTTTGTGATTTTTACTCTTTTGAACTCACCGACATACCCCTTCACTATCACTGGTTTATAATTTTCCATTCTTCCCACCATATGTTTTTTGCCCTTCCGGACGACCAGTACTTCGTATTTGTTCCCTACGTACTGTAGATTTATTTTATGGGATATTTCCATTCGCAGGTCATGGAGCCGCCGGGATCGCTCCTTTTTCACCCAGCCGTATACTTGCTCCATCTTTTCTGCCGCGGTGTTCGGGCGCGTAGAGAATCGTGTGACATTGATCTTATCGGGGGTAGTTCGGTGTATAAGATCCACTGTATTCTCAAATTTTTCGTTGGTCTCGCCAGGAAATCCCACGATGATATCCGTGCAGAGGTACAGATTGTCGATCTTTCTTCTGAATTTTTTTACGATATGCTCAAAGTCCTCAACAGTGTACTGTCTATTCATCTTTTCCAACACAGTGTTATCCCCGGACTGTACAGGCAAATGAAGAAAATTATATATTTTTTCTGATCGGTATACTTTCGCGAGATCGTCGAGAATTTTTAACGCGTTATTGGGGTTCATCATCCCCACTCTCACTTTAAACTTTCCATCTACCGCTGCGATTTTCTCCAGAAGCTCTGGAAGTCTTCGATCTGTGTCGAACCCGTAGCATCCCGTATCCTGTGAAGTGATAAGGATCTGTTTGTATCCGGCGTGTACTGCGTCTTTTACCTCTTCGACGAGATTGTCGAAATCGAAGCTTAAAAGTGGGCCACGGGCATGTTTCGTTCCACAGTACGCACATCCCCCCATACACCCTTCGGATATAGGAATTATTGCTGTAATATCCTCTCTTCTCTTTTTAAAGAAACTTTTATCCTTATTCTCTGAAAAAATTTCGATTTTTTCTCCTTCTGCTACTTTTTCCACTACTTCATTCACTCTATCCACACTCTGAGGGTCCAGTATACCACGGACCCGATCATCGATACTCTCTCGGTTGATTAATGGGAGACAGCCTGCGACAACAACTTTCTTTGTATCGCAGAGCTCCTTGATCCGTCTTACCACTTTTTTCTCTGTCTGGCCCTTCACTCCACAGGAGTTTACTATGATGATATCAGCTTCTTCTATATTTTCTGTACACTGGCTGCTGAGGAAGTGTTTCATTATCTCTGTATCCCCCTTGTTCATTGTGCATCCGTACGTCTCGATGTACACCTTAATCATACGCAGCTATAGCCTCTATTTCGATCTTACAGTTCTTAAACAAATCCACGCCAACGCATGCTCTGGCAGGAGTTTCCAGATATTTTTTATACACAGTGTTCATTCTTTCAAAATCGTCCATATCGCTCAAAAACACGGTAACTTTTACGACATGTTCCAATCCCAGTTCCTCTTCCTTGAGTATCGCTTTAATATTCTTCAACGCCTGATGTGTTTGGTTTTCTATTGTATCCTTTATCTGTCCATCCGTATCCATACCCAGCTGTCCAGAGATAAACAATAGCCCATCTACCTTAATGGCCTGCGAGTACGGGCCTACTGGCTGCGGCGCATTTTTACTCAGAATTGGTTTCATACTACCCCCATACAATAGAGACTTTTTAAAGATAATTATTTATTTACCGTCTCTCTTGAGAAGGTATGAAGATCGTCGTTGGTATTACAGGAGCCTCAGGTATCATATATGGGGTGAAACTCGTGGAGTTTCTGTCGAAGAAGATGGAGACTGTGGTGATAGTATCGAACACGGCACAGAAGATCATATATGATGAGACTACGTATAATTTAGAGTATTTAAAGAATTTAGCTGATAAATTTCACCTTAATAATGAGATGGAGAGTGATATAGCATCAGGGAGTAACTTTTTCGATGCATTAGCTGTTACTCCATGCAGTATCTCTACAATGTCAAAAATAGCCTTTGGAATCAGTGATAATCTTATTACACGTGTAGCAAGTGTGGCGTTAAAAGAACAAAGGAAATTAGTGCTCACAGTACGAGAAACGCCACTTAACACTATTGCGCTAGACAATATGGCGAAACTTTCACGGGAAGGCGTGATAATACTCCCTGCAGCACCACCTTTTTACATCGAACCTGAGGGAGTGGAGGATATGGTCAACTTTGTGGTAGGAAAGACGCTGGATATTCTAGGAGTAGAAAATACACTTTACTCACGGTACTAGAACTCTACAGGATATCCATATTTTTCCAGTAGATCTGCAGCTTCACCAGCTTTGTATTTGTCGTAGTATCTCAATTCGTAGTTTAATCCTACAATAGAAGAGTTTTTTGCAATTTTTTTCAGATATCCCTTTAGTTGGTGCGTGTCACGGGGCAGTGTTTTTCCATATCGATACTTTCCCTCTCTTTCTATCTCATCGAAGTTGGAGCTATATTTATCGAAAAGACCTTTTGAGGCGTTTGAATCTTCTTTGTAGATTACAGGACCCTCTAGAACTATTTTATCTGGATATATCATCATCCTGAGGGAGCTGTAGTACACCTCGCTCAGCGAGAACTCTATGAGTTGATACTCTTCATGACATTCGTCTTTCTGTACTGTAACTTCAAGTTCCTCAAGTTCTTTACGGATCTCGTCAATCTCCTTCATTCACGCTCATCTCCACGTTGTTCTTTAAATTTTTTATCTTCCTATCTAATTCTCTGTAAAGAGATATAAGATGTTTTCCGTAGTTGGTGAGATTAGTTTCTCCCTTTTTTCTACCGCCTCTCGAACTTTCTACTACCTTTTTTTCTACGACAGCCTCGATCTTCTTTATTTTCCGCCACGCGTATGAATAGCTCATTCCTAGATTGTTGGCTGCTTCACTCAGTGATTCTGTCTTTTCTATTTCTTTTAAAAGTAAAAAAATTCCCTCTCCAAGGACGTAGTCTCCATCTTCATTCTCAATCCAGAACCTACATTCCATCTGAAGAGACATGAATGTTACATGATAAGTGCCATGAGGGCCTTTTGTGCGTGCAGTCTATTTTCGGCCTGATCGTAAACGACACCATGGCTAGACTCTATTACCTCTTTTGTTATCTCCTCGCCGTAATGGGCAGGCAGGCAGTGCATCACGATAACATCCGGTTTTGCCTTCTTTATGAGTTCCATGTTCACCTGATATCCTTTAAATATTTTCAGCCGCTCTTCTCTCTCATCTTCCTGACCCATACTGGCCCATACGTCGGTATAAATGACGTCAGCGTCCTTTACTGCCCTTTCTGGATCACGTGTTATATCTCCATCAAGCCCGTCCTCCTTTGCCCTTTTCTGTATTTCTTCATCCGGCTCGTAGCCTTCTGGACAGGCTATACTCATCTCAGTTCCCGTCTTTGCCGCGGTAAACATGAGTGAGTGGCACACGTTGTTTCCGTCGCCGATGTACGCGATTTTTCGCCCTTGCAACGTTCCTTTTTTTTCGTAGATTGTGAAAAAGTCTGTGAGACTCTGACAGGGATGGAGCAGGTCTGAAAGGCCGTTAATCACAGGAATAGTAGCTTCCTCTGCCAGCTCCACAACGATGTCGTTGGAGAATGTTCGAATCATCACGCCGTCAACCCAGCGTGAGAGGTTCCGAGCAACATCGTACACAGGCTCCCGTTTCCCCATCTTAATGTCGGAGGGAGCAAGATAAATTGCGTGTCCTCCAAGCTGGGTCATCCCTGTTTCAAAAGTCGTTCGTGTCCGGAGAGACGGTTTTTCAAATATCATAGCCAGTGTTTTGTCCTTGAGCATTTTATCTTTCTCTCCAGCCTTCTGTCTCATCTTCAAGTATTCAGCAGTTTTAAAGATCTGATTAACTTCTTCCTTGCCTAGATCGTGAACGCTCACCAAACTTTTCCCTTTCATATCTAACATGGGATCACATTGCCGCGATTCTTAAAAAAGGTTTTCATGTCACCGGCGTACCTACGTCAATGTTTTTCTCTACCGTTAATAGCACACACTCACTACCGTCTTTCTTTTCTGCGCAGAGTAGCATTCCCTCTGAGACCTCTCCCGAAAATTTTGCAGGTTCAAGATTCATCAACACGATAATTTTCTGTCCCAGAAGTTCATCCGCCGAATAGTATGGAACTAAACTTGTGATAATCTGTATTGGTGTTTCTTTTCCGGTGTCGACCTGGAGACGGTACAGTTTGTCCGTTCGTGGTACACGATCGACTTCAATAATTTTTCCAACTCTCATCTTTATCTTTTTCCATTCTTCAAAACTAATGGATCTCATACGATCCTTTCCTCACGGAAGGATATAAATATTGGGATTCGGACATAAAAGAGAATGAAGATCGAGATACGGAAAGCGGATGTTGATACATTCAGGAAGTATAAAACCGAGGTAATGGAGATATACGTTGAAGCCTGTAAAAATGCATTGAACCAGTATGTGAATCCTGAGGAGGAAGAAGCACGATTCATGAGAGTAGTTGAAGAAGGATACGGACTCTTCGCCTTTCATAAGAACGTGTTGGTCGGATTCTTACTGGTCACCTCGTTGTCGTCCGACACGCTTCTTCCGGAACGGATTGCAACGGAGTGTCCTGTGAATCAATCTCTCTACGTTGACGAGATGCACATCCGTGAAGGATACCGGCGGCAGGGTATCGGTACCCGACTGTTGCACAGGTTACTGAATGATGTCGATAGGGAACGCTATGGTTATCTCTTCATTCGTACGGGAAAGAACAATATTCCAGCCATGAACCTCTACAAATCGTTTGGGTTCGAACCGGCTGAAACAATAAAAGAGGAGAAGGTCACGCCAGACCAATCCGATACGTTTACTATGGAGAAACAGTATTTGATACTTGATCTTTCTAAGTAATTTCTTTAATTTTGCTTATTCGCTCGCATAAAAAGGATTAAAAAAGAAAAAGATTCATAGAACTGTACCTACACGTTTATTTTTGTATTTTTGCCATTCTTTTTTTAACTTCTTTCTCTACTTCATCGTACAGCGATTTTCCTTTGGTTATTCCGACAATCATGGGGCCAAACCGTTCGACGTTCAGGAGCCAGACTGCCTCCGGCATACCCAGTTCGTCAAGCCAGTATACATCCTCTACGTTCGTTATTCTCTCTGCAGCAAGTGCACCGACGCCGCCTGGGTACGAGAGGTACACGGCGCCAAGTTCCTTCATGGCGTCAACTGTTTTGGTACCCATTCCTCCCTTCCCGATTACCACTTTCGTGCCGAAGGCACGCATGAACGGTGGTTCGATGGAGGTGAGTCGGGCGCTCGTCGTTGGTCCTGCAGATATCACAGTATACGATCCATCAATTTTTTTTACCAGTGGACCACAATGGAACATTGCCATTTCTCCGGGATTGAATGGTATAGGTTCCTTTTTTTCGTGCAGTTCAAGCATTTTTGTATGCGCTGCATCGCGCGCAGTAAATATATTACCAGAAATATATACTGTATCTCCCAATTCCAGCTTTTGTATCTCCTCTTTCTGAATAGGTGTTTTTATATGGTGTTCCATTTTAACACACCTCCATACTACCGTCGTTATGAATCGTAAGCCGTGCGCGTCTATCAGCCCAACACTGGGTGATAATGCCCAGAGGGAAGGACGCGGGGTGTCTGTGTGCCCATTCAATATGAATGTCTAGTACCGTAGTGTTTCCACCGAGCCCCATGGGTCCGATGCCTATTGAGTTAACCGTTTCGAGGAGCTCCTCCTCTAGCGTTGCGATTTTTTCATCTGGATGTCGTTCGCCGACTTTTCTGATCAGCGCTTTTTTTGCCAGTCGCATAGCAAGGTCTGCGCCTCCACCGATACACACTCCCAAGACGGTAGGAGGACACGGTTTCCCACCGCACCACGCAACGTGGTCAATAATAAATTTCTTCGCACCTTCAATACCTTCTGTGGGATTGAGCATCTTCAGTGCACTCATGTTCTCTCCGCCCCCTCCTTTTGGAAGGATGTCAATTGTTACCTTATCTCCTTCCTCAAGATCCCAGATGATATTGGGGATATACCGTCCTGTGTTATCTCCAGGATTAGTCTCGGCGAACGGGTCAACGGTGTTCGGTCTCAGCGGGACCTCGTCTGTTGCTGTTCGTACGGCATTTGTGATTGCGGGTTTCAGCAGTTCTATTTCTTTAAATTCGGTCCCTATCGTGACAAAAAATGTTTGTGTTCCCGTATCCTGACAGAGCGGTAATTTCTCTTTTTTCGATACCTCAATATCTTTTAAAATAGCGTCAAACTGACTTTTTGCCACGCTACCTTCTTCCTCACGTTTTCTTGCGTCTTTTAGTGCGTTTACTACATCAGGAGGAAGCTCAGTCTCTGCCTTTCTAATTGCCTCTACAAGATTTTTTTCAATTTCAGTTCTTTTTACCATAATGATTTCACCATATATCTATACATATTCTTTTAAAAGATCAGGTACTTCATAGGGAAACTTTGCGACATCTACATGGGCATCTTCCAGTGCGTTGATCTTGCTTTCTGCAGTGCCAGTACTCCCACTGATAATTGCACCTGCGTGTCCCATCCTCTTGCCTGGTGGCGCTGTCCTTCCAGCGATATACGCAACTATCGGCTTACTGATGGACTCTTTGATGTACTCCGCTGCATCTTCCTCACTTCTACCACCTATCTCACCGATCATCACCACTGCATCAGTATCGTCATCTTTTTCAAATAATTCAAGGAGTTCAATGAAGTTGAGTCCGGTGATCGGATCACCACCTAATCCTATACAGGTGGACTGGCCTAGTCCGGCATCACTGATATTGGCTGCAATTTCGTATGTGAGCGTACCACTTCTGGATATGATGCCAATATTTCCCTTATTAAATACGCTTGACGGCATAATGCCAAGTTTACATTCTCCAACAGTGATAATTCCAGGGGTGTTCGGCCCTACGATATGAATGTTCTTTTTCTGTGCGAGTTTTACTGCCTTCATCGTGTCATGGACAGGAATATGTTCTGTGATTACGGTGATCGGGTCCAAATGATGATCTAACGCCTCCAACAGTGCGTCTTTGGCAAATTGACTGGGAACAAAGCATATCGATGCTGTTGCATCGTGTTCTTCACACGCCTCGGCAATAGTATCGTATACAGGTACTCCATGCACCTCTCTCCCTCCTTTTCCTGGTGTCACACCGGCAACAACATTTGTTCCGTACTCACGCATCTCCTTGGTGTGAAATGTCCCTTGATATCCCGTGATCCCCTGTACTATTATCTTACTATCTTTATCGACTAAAATACCCATTTAATCTCCCTCCACAAGTTCGATAATTCGTTTGGATGCCTTATCCATGCTCGGTAGGAGATCAATTTCGGCTTTCTTACAGATTTTTTCTGCCTCTTTCTCGTTGGTACCCACTAACCTCACGACAAAGGGAACATCGATTCCCTTTTCATTTCGATATTCCACAATGCCCGCAGCGACGTCATCACACCGTGTAATGCCTCCGAGAATGTTGATGAATACACCCTCTACCATTGGGGTAGATAAGAGAATATCGATACCTTCGACCACACGTTCTCGTGGCGAGCCGCCTCCCAAATCACAGAAGTTTGCGGGTCTCCCTCCGTGGAGTGTCACGCTGTCCAATGTAGCCATCACAAGTCCCGCGCCGTTTCCGAGGATGCCAATATTGCCGTCCAGTTCAACATACGACAGTCCTGCTTCTTTGGCACGTACTTCTAAGGGGGTGAGTTCTTTCTCCTTATACTCTTTAAATTGTTCATGCCTGTACAGCGAGGCGTTATCAATATTGAGCCGACCGTCTGCCGCGATAAACTTGCCGTCGTTTGTCAGTACAAGAGGATTGATCTCAGTGAGTTCGGCGTCGTAGTGGACGAATATAGTATACAATTTTTGCAAGAGCTGCGATGCATGCAACATCTTTTTCCCCGACATTCCTATTTTCTTCATTATATAATTTGCTTGGTGTGCCCTCAGCCCTGTGAGAGGATCAACCTTTTTCTTTACTACCCTTTCTGGCGTTTTTTCAGCGACCTCTTCGATGTCTACACCTCCACTGGCGCTTGCGATTGCCACGGGACACCGCGAAGATCTATCGATAGTCACACCGATATAGAACTCTTCATCGATATCAAGTTTCTCTTCAACAAGAACCTGATCCACCTGATACCCTTTTATTGTTGCACCGAGGAGTTCACGAACACTTTTTTTTAGCTCTTCGGTGTTTGTTGCAAACTTGATTCCTCCTGCCTTTCCTCGTCCCCCTGTGAGAATCTGCGATTTAACCGCGACGGGAAATGATATCTGAATGTCACCAATATCTTCTTCACTGGAAACAACGGTTCCTTCAGGGGTCGGAATCCCGTGCTCCGCGAACACGCTTTTCGCGACAAACTCGTATAGCTTCATGCATATCCCCTTTTATATAATGTCAATAGCTCGTGAGAGTGTTTCTTTTCCCCGGTACTCGGGAAGTATCATTGGCGCTTCTCTCTCCGTTTTCACTCCCGCATCTTTGAGCTTTTTTTCGTATGTTTCCACGTGAGCCAACGAGACCTTCCCAGCAGAATTTTTTTTGGCGTAGTTGGCAGCAGCAATACCTGCCGTCTTACCAAACACATTGTAATCGAGTAGTGAATTGCCCATCAACCTGTTCTTCCCATGGACTCCTCCTTCGACTTCACCGCCGGCAAAGAGTCCAGGTATCGTTGTTTGGGCGTCCGCGTCGATCTCTACACCGCCGTTTTGGTAGTGGAGTGTGGGAAACACAAGAACAGGGTCCTTCGTCATATCAATGCCAAACCGTGTGAACATCCTGTTCATGGCCCCGAGATTTTTCTCGATGGTACCTTCGCCGTGGATGATCTCAATCATGGGCGAATCAAGCCACACACCCTTCATACCAGTGGGGGTCTCTACACCGTTATCTCTCTCGTAACACTCCCGGATAATGGATGATGCCTCTACATCCCGGGGTTCCAGCGGAAATACGAACGTTTCACCATGTTTATTTACCGGTTGAGCCCCTAGTCCACGAACCTTCTCAGTAATCAGCAATCCAACAATTTGTTCCGGATACGCTGCACCAGTAGGGTGGTACTGGGCAGTATCCATATCTCTGAGTTTGGCACCAACGTGGTAGGCGAGGACGAGTCCATCAGCGGTGGCACCGTAATGGTTGGTGGTGGCGAACTGCTGGATGTGAAGTCTTCCAAAGCCTCCTGTGGCGAGTATCGTGGCTTTTGCCCTTACCACATAGTACTGTTCCGTGTCCATATTGTACAGCACAGCACCGGTGACTCTGTTCCCATCTGTCAGTAGTTCTACTGCGGAGGTGAACTCCAACACAGGAATCTCTCTGTTCCTCGCCTCGTCTCTAATCGTTCGCATGATCTCCATACCCGTGTAATCCTTTGCTGCGTGAAGTCGATTTCTCGATGTGCCGCCACCGGAAAGTTCAATAAAGTTTCCTTCTTCATCCCGATCGTACATCACCCCGAGTTCTTCATGCCATTTGATAATCGACGGTGCTTCCTTCACCAACCGTTTCACAAGCTCCGGCTTGTTTTTGAAATGTCCACCTCCAAAGACATCGAGATAGTGCAGGATGGGATCGTCTTCCGACCTGTCTGCGGCTTGAATTCCTCCCTGCGCCATCATCGAGTTGGCATCACCATGTCTGAGTTTCGTGGTAATGAGGATGTCTTCTGTGGCAATCCCTTCTCCATTGGCCCAGAGTGCTGCAACTGTTCCGGCACCGCCACCCCCAATGATGAGCACATCGACATCGTAATCAATGGTAGAGAGATCTACCTCGTCTGGAGAGACAACAGAATGAGCCTCCAGTAGATCTGCGACCTCATTGATCACGACATCTCCTTTGTTCGGGCCAAAGGCCAGTGGCCGTTTTTCTTCTTCTTTATAATCAGGATGAAACTTGTTTAGTACCTCCTCCCGTTCTTCCATACTCATTGATTTTGGTGTTGTTTCCAACCGTTCTTTTCTCGTTCTTTCAACTTTTTCAATCGATTTTCGCATGTATTTTGGATAACCATCAATTAATTCCATATTTTTCCCTCCTATTCTTCTGCCTCTATTTTTCTCTCCTCATACCTCTTCTTGAGGGTATCAATATCAGCTGTCACTAATTCCTCGAGTTCTTTGTCATACATCCCTTCATTTATTTCTTTAATTCGATTGTCCAAATGATCAGATTTCTTCGTGTGTTTTCCATGGAGTCTTCTCGCGAGCTGGGCTACGTGGTACTGTGCTATCTCTGAGGGGCATCGAATGGCACAGAGACCACACTGGATACAGTCAAAGGAAAGCGTGGCCACCTCTTCAATATCATTTTTGAGGGCGGCTTGAATAAAATCCATGACCTCAAGATCCTGAGGACATGCCTTGGTACATGTATTACAACTTACACATTTTCCTATCTCCGGATAAAATGTTAGTAGAGGATTTCCTTTCAACTTGATCTCGTCGATATCGTACGTTGCTTTGTTGGCCGGAACAAACGGTATCTGAGTGAGGTACATGCCATCTTCTGCGCGGGTCTGACAGGCTAAATCGGCGTGCAGTTTATAATCACCTTTTTTTCTGTACACGGTACTGCACGCACCACAGAATCCTGCCCGGCATCCGGCACCACGCACGAACTGATACCCAGCATACTCCATTGCCTTCATTATTGTTAGTCCGGCGGGCACTTTGTGTTCTTTCCCCATTATGTATATTCTAATCGTTCTTTTTTCGGACTCTTCCGTCATGATTTCTCCTCCAATATACCTTTTTCTTTTAATAGTGGACGTGGATCCACGTAGTGAAGATCAAATCGACATACCTCCTCCTCACATCCGAGGGAGAGAGCCATAAGCTGCGTAAAGTAAAGCACAG
Source organism: uncultured Thermococci archaeon (assembly GCA_964595645.1). GTDB lineage: Archaea > Methanobacteriota_B > Thermococci > Methanofastidiosales > B48-G16 > JAYEIH01. The sequence goes on along the minus strand of CAZQQT010000009.1, from coordinate 82,035 downwards.
GGAGACCGACAAAATCCGTGTACCTCTCCGTTGTGTCCTCCTGCCGTGCATCAAGATTAAACTCACAGAGCGGGCAGCTGAGGACGATCGCATCTGCTCCTCGTTCCCGTGCGGAAGAAACTATCATCCGTGTCCTTTCTGCGATGAGATCCTTCGATGTAACGGTATGGTAGGAACCGCAGCACTCGCCCCGGAAGGGATCATCTACTACGGTGGCACCGAGGGCCCGGAGTAGTTCTTCCATCACCGTGGGCTCCTCCCAATCATCAAGTCCTATTTCCTTCGGTCGGGTGAGCAGGCATCCGTAGTATGGAGTTATCTTCAGATCTTTCAGTGGCTTTTTTACTTTCTTTGCGATTGCATCGAATCCTATCTCATCTCTCAGAATTTCCAAGAGATGCAGTACCGTAACACCACCGAGATAATCTTCTTCACGGTACATAAATCCATTGAGTTTCTCTAAATCCTCCTCGTTGTTTTTTATTTCTAGATTCACACGTTTCAATGTGTTGTAGCACATGGAACACAGGGTAACAACGCGGTCATTGCCTGTTTCTTGGACACGGATAAGATTACGAAGGGCTGCGGCATGGTGGATGAGATCGTCGCTGGCCAGAGAAAATACTGTACCACAACAGTTCCATCTTATCATTTCCTCCATCTCTATATCCAGTGCACTGGCTGCCGCTACTGCAGATTCTTCAAATCCCAATCCTTGTGCCTTCAACGTGCAGCCCGGGTAATATGGTATCTTCATCTACTCACCTCAACTCGTCATTTTACGGAAGTTGCTCACCACTGCGATAGGTGGGAGCTTATCCAACTCCTCTCGTGGTATTTCCTCTATCTCAATATGGTCCTTATCTTTTCTCAGGGTGAGGAGGCGGAGCGCTTCCATGACCTTCGCCAGATCAACACCCTTTGGACAGCGGACTGCGCAGGTGAAACAGGAGGCACACAGCCAAATGGTATTCTCTTCCAGTACACTTTCATCACCGAGTTGCACAAGTCGGATAACTTGATTCGGAAGACTATCCATCTGTGAAATGACTGGACAGCCAGCGGAGCATTTGCCGCACTGGTTACATTTCATAATATTCTGTCCGCTGATCTCCTCCACCTTTTTAATGAAGTCCTTCTTTTTTTCTCCAGATATTATAATACTGTTGCTCATCTTGATCATTCCTCTTCAATACTCATTTGGCATTTCCTCTAGTTGTGCGTACGAGAACACAGGACCATCCTTACAGACGTACGTATCGCCGATATTACATCGACCGCACTTGCCTATACCGCATTTCATACGCATTTCTAGCGTTGTGTATATCTGTTCACTCTCAAATCCTAGTTTTTTGAGGTTCTCAACAACAAACTTGATCATGATGGGAGGTCCACAGGTAAGCGCGATGGTATTTTCTGGAGAGGGCTTGGTGACCATCACAATCTGGGGGACAAATCCGGTGAACCGAGTAGTGCCTTCTGAATACTCTGTCTTTTCAGGATTGTCTATATTGATCTTATACCATCCTTCCTCTGCTTCTTCGTCAATAAGACCCTCTTCCCCTGTATTCCAGTCAACGGAGAGATACAGATTTACATCATCTCTTTTCTCCAATTCTGAGAGTTCTTCTTTATATGAGAGATCATCGGATGTTCTCGCACCGTAAATGATGGTTAAATCACCGTAATCCTCCCTGTTGTCAAGTACATTTAAGTATACTGAACGGAGGGGGGCCTGACCGATTCCTCCCCCAATGAATATTAGATTTTTCTGTTTCCATTCCTCTAGAGGGAAGTGATTTCCGTAGGGTCCTCGTATGCCAATGATATCTCCTTCTTCCAGCTCGTGCAACGCCGCAGTGACCTTTCCCTGGCGCATCACACTGAACTCTAGATACTCATCGCGCGTGGGGGGTGAGGTGATTGAAATCATGGATTCTCCCTTTCCGAAGAGAGAGAGCATTGCTGCCTGTCCTGATTTGAATGTAAAATTGTTCTTTACTTCTTTATCTACAAAGGAAACTTTAAATGTTTTAATTGCACGTGAACCTGTTGTTTCCTGTCTTATTTCCTCGATTACAGCTTTATGCGGTCTGTAGGGGTTTTCATTCATCTTTCTTCCCTCCCAGTTCTTTTATAATCGTTTTTAAATTGATATCAGCTGGACAGTACGTAATACATCGCCCGCAGCCTACACATCCGAGTTCATCGTAGTTATCTATATGATATCGATATTTGTGATAGATCCTGTTTCTCAATCGGTTTGATCTGTTCGGTCGAGGATTATGGCCAGAGGTTTGAATAGTGTAGCTCGGAAACTGACATGAGTCCCAGGTTCGCGCCCTCTTTACCTTGCCCCCGTAATCCACATCGGTGATGTCGAAACAGTAACAGGTGGGACAGAGATATGTACAGATGCCACAGCTTAGGCATTTGAGCGCCTGCTTTTCCCAGTATGCGTCGTCGAAAAGCTCTTTGAGATTCTCAGCCATTGTTTTGGCATCGAGTTTTTCTGTTATTTTCTCAATGGCTTCTTCATGCACCTTTTCCTTCTTTTGGACGTCTTCTTCAGAAGCGTCAGTAAAGATCTTACTACTGATAAGGTTCATCCCCTTTTCTGTGAGTACTTCAACGTAGTATTTCTCACCGATATCCGTCCACAGCATATCCAGTCCATCAGTGGCGTTTGGCGCACCGTCGACGGAGGTGCAGAAACAATTCCTATGAGGATCGTTGCAGGCGAGTCCTATGAGCATCGTATTCTTCTGACGTGTAAGATAGTAGGGGTCATCATACTCTCCAGAAAACACATCCTCCAAGATCCGTATCGCTCTGGCATCGCACGGCCGTATACCAAACACAATATTTTTTTCGTCCAACTCAGGCTCTTCTACTTTCATACCTTCTCCTTCGTTGGTGGCTCTGAGCAGTGTTTCGGTCTGCGGCAGCAGTACGTGTTTTGGCGATTTCACGGAGTTCATGAACTCAAAAGTGATATTATCTATATCTTCTGTTACTTTGAAAAGAACTGAGTCATTATCTTTGTGAGGCGCGTAGATTGTGTAATCCGATAGCCCTTCTAGAAACTGTGTTATTTTTTCCTTTGAGATCATGAGTTTCTTTTTTACATTATTTGATGAATTCATCAGGATCATCCTCCTCAAATGTTGTTAGAAGTGGCTCTGCGTCGGTATCTATCCCTGCCTCGTAATTGAACATCTTTTTCACGTCTTTTTCGAGTTTTTTCGTGAGTAATCTAAGTGGTATGTCCATGGGGCACACACGTTCACACTCTCCACAGTCCACACACCGTCCTGCCATATGCATCATTCGCGTGAGATGAAACAGGAAATTTTCAGAGAGATCGACGGTCCTGTCCGACCATCTCATTTTTTCCGCCTTCTCTTTGTACGATGTGTCTGGGGCTATGACAAGATTGATGGGATCAACAGCACATTCATTGCAGTAGCAGCTTGGGCACACGTTTTTACACGCGGAACATCGTATGCATTTGGAGAACTGGTTGGACCAGAACTCCCACCGTTCTTCAACAGAGAGTTCCTCCATCTCCTCGATCTCTGTGTAATCTTTCTTCGCTGCCTCGATTTCCTCACCGAAGATTTCATCTGCGATCAATGGATTTGGATAGGCACAATCTCGGCATTTTTCCATGATCGCGTCCTCTCTCGGGAACTCGTATCGTTCACCGTTGTATTCGCCAACATACGTGCCATTTTCCTCGTGAATTTTCATCTCAACTAGTGCTCCTCTGGGGATGTTCTTTTGCTTCGCTATTTTCTCTAATTTTTTCGGATCTAACACACCATTACAGGGAATACCAAAAACTACTACTTCATCTCTATCTATTTTGTGCTCGCTTATCAGCTGTACTAGTGAGCGCGAGTCGCATCCCTTCACCAGAATCCCTATTGGGCAGGTATCCCGTTCTTCACCTCTCTCCAGCGTTTTTTTCTTGTCTTCTATAAGGTATACAACAAGGTTATTCACACAACGGGGATTCCATACTATTTTCTCGACGTCATCGGGATTTTTCACAAAACACGGCGACACGTGGAAGGAGTCACTCCCTTCTTCGTATCCAATGATGTATTTGATTTTTTCTTCATCGAGGAGTTTTTTCGCCTTTTCTCGTATTTCTTTCTCAATATCACTCATCAAATCCCACCTTCGTGAGTTTCTCTTGCGGTCCTAGTTCTCTGACACTTTTTGTGACTTCTTCGATTACATCCACGAACTTCGAACCCTCTGATGCGGATACCCAGGACATATGCAGTCGATCCGGATGGATACCAATGTATTCCAGTAAGTTTTTGAGCACGACCATCCGACGCCGGGCAAACATATTTCCTTTCACATAATGGCACTCTCCCGGATGACATCCAGAGATGAGCACGCCGTCTGCGCCTTCTTTAAATGCCTTCAGTACAAATAAGGGATTGACATTGCCTGAGCAGTTCACACGGATTGGTATCACGTTGGGACTGTACTTCATTCTGCTCACACCGGCCAGATCCGCACCGGCATAGGAACACCATTTACAGAGGAATGCAACGATTTTCGGTTCAAAACTCACATCATCACCTTTAGTATCTTTGCAATCTGGGCATCGGTAAGGTTTCTTAGCTGTGTAGCTCCAGAGGGACAGGCTGCAGAGCAGGTACCACATCCTTCACATAACACTTCATTTACCTCAACGACACCCTTCTCTTCGTTGAGTTCAAGGGCTTCGTAGGGACAGACGTTGACACATATACCGCATCCATTGCATTTGTTTTCGTCTACTTCGATAACAGTTGGATCGTGACTCAATTCATCCGACGAGAGGATTCCTGCTGCCTTGCTCCCCGCACCACCCCCTTGAGCAACAGAGTCGGGAATATCTTTGGGCGCCTGTGCAGCTCCTCCGAGGAAGACACCGGCAGATAGTGTCTCTACAGGTTTTAACTTTGGATGAGCCTCTTTTAAGAAGTTGTTTGGTCCGAGTGATATTCTGAGCTTTTTCGCGAGTTCTAGTGTTTCTTCCCGCGGAACAATAGCAGTGGCGAGCACTACAAGATCAGCGTCGATTTCGATCTTTTTCCCAGAAAGTGTATCGGAACCCCAGACCTTTATTGTATCTCCTTCTCTAAATATTTTGGAGACTCTGCCCCGGATATACATAACGCGGTCCTCATCTGTGGCACGCTGAATAAATTCTTCGTAATCTTTTCCAGCGGCACGGATGTCCATGTAAAACACATACGCCTCTCCATCGGGGACGTTATGTTTGTATAGCATCGCATGTTTCCCTGTGTACATACAGCAAATCTTGGAGCAGTAGGGAAGATGGCACTCAGGATCCCGTGAACCAACGCACTGAATGAATACAACTTTTTTCGGAACCTTTCCGTCGGAAGGTCGTCGTACTTCGCCCCTTGTGGGGCCGGAAGGGGAGAGCAGCCGTTCAAATTGGAGGCCATCAATGACATCTTGATACTTTCCATACCCATACTCGGGTATCTCTTCGATAGGATAGAGATCGTAACCCGTGGCCATAATGATCGATCCGACATCTACTTCAAGCGTTTCGGGCTGCATATCGAAATCGATCGCGTCGACATCACAGGCCTCCTGACATTTATCACATCGTAGCGGATTAATTCCTAAACATGCATCGGTATCGAGTACGTACTTGGCAGGTACTGCCTGAGGAAAAGGAATGTAAATGGCTTTCCTCAATGTTAGACCTCGGTCAAACTCGTCTACAGTAATCTGCGGACATACATCAACACAGTCCCCACAGAGGTTACAGTCATCTGTCACGTATCTCGGTTTTTTCTGTATTTTCACGTGGAAATTACCAACGTATCCTGATACGTCCGTGACCTCACTGTATGTTAAAAGATGAATATTGGGATGTCGTGAGACTTCAACCATTTTAGGCGTGAGAATACACTGGGAACAGTCGAGAGTGGGAAATGTTTCCGATAACTGTGCCATATGACCGCCGATGGACGGGCTTTTCTCTATGAGATACACCTCGTATCCGTTATTTGCCACATCCAATGCAGCTTGGATCCCGCTGATTCCCGCACCGATCACGAGACATCTTTTTGTTACAGGCACTTTTATGGGATGAAGTTCTTCATTCTTGTTCACTTTTTCGATAGTGCCTTTTATAATGCGTATTGCTTTTTCAGTAGCTTTGTCTTTATCTTCATGAACCCAACTACACTGCTCTCTGATATTTGAGATTTCGCAGAGGTAAGGGTTCAAATCTGCATCCTCGGTGACGTTTCTGAACGTTTCCTCGTGCATAGAAGGAGAACAAGCTGCCACTATCACGCCTGTTAATCCCTTTTCTTTAATCGCTTCTTCAATTTTCTTTTGTCCGGGTTCAGAGCACATATAATCGTACGTTTCACAGTGTTCCACCGTAGGATACTTAGAGATTTCTTCAATAACTTTGTCGACATCAACAGTACCGGCAATGTTTACACCGCACTTGCAAACGAAGACACCATTCTTTTTTTTCATCGGGTATCACCCTACTTCTTCATCTCCTTCCCGTACTCGTATCCACGGATATAGGCTTTTTTGTTGATCTCTTTGAACTTTGGTTTGACGGTGTTTAGTATCGCCGATTTCATTGCATCGTAATTTACATACTCTGTAATCGCAGTGAGGGATCCGAGCATGATGATGTTGGCAACGATCTTGTTTCCAAGCTCTTCTGCAAACCGTGTTGCAGGTATTCTGTATATCTCTGCATCCTCGTCCTCACTGGGTGTGACGAGGTCTTCGTCAATAATGAGAAGTCCATCCTTTTTTAACTCAGGTCGGAACTTATCGTACGACTTTTGGGACATAATGACCATGACATCAGGGGCCATAAGGTATGGGTAATCAACTTCATTATCCTCGATCACGGCAGTGCCGGAACACGCACCTCCACGTGCTTCAGGTCCGTAGTTCTCCATTACAGTGGCTTCCTTTCCTTCGTAGATTGCAGCGGCCTTTCCTGCAATTACAGTTGCGAGTATGATTCCCTGGCCACCGTATCCAGCGATTCGTATTTCCTGTCTCATTCTTCCACCACCTGGGAGTACATCCTGGATTTAGCTTCTAGGAATGTCTCTTTCTCTTCATCATCCACGAATTTCCCAATAATAAATTTCCCAGTAGGATCTTCAAGACCCACCTCTCGCGGATCTGCACCATTCTTTATGATTGAGTGTTTCTGATAGAACTTCGCGGTATCGATTGCCGTTCCCATCTTATTTTTTCTTCCGAATCCTACGGGACACGGCGTCAGTATCTCAATGAATCTGAATCCCTTTTTCTGTAGGGCTTCCTTTATAGATTTTTTGAGGCGTCGTACGTGGAGAGAAGTCCATCGGGCTACGTAGGGAGCACCAGAGGAAGCGGCAAGATTGACAAGGTTAAAGGGGCGTTCAAAGTTTCCGTAGGGCGTCGTTGTGGTGAACGACTCCATAGGTGTAGTAGGAGAAAACTGTCCCCCGGTCATACCGTAGGTGTAGTTGTTTGAGCAGAGGACCAAAATGTCCATATTACGCCTCGCTGCATGAATTAGGTGATTACCACCAATGGCTGCCAGATCACCGTCTCCGCTGATTACTGCCACGTCAAGCTCTGGATTCGCAATCTTTAGCCCAGTAGCAAAGGGGATTGCCCTTCCATGGGTGGTGTGAAATGAATCGAAGTTGAGGTATCCAGCTGCTCTTCCAATACATCCAATACCGGAGACCACGCCTACTTTATCCGGATCCATTTCAAGCTCTTTTATTGCCTCCGCGTAGGCTGTGAGAATATCTCCACAGCCGCATCCACTGCACCAGATATGTGGGAGTCGTTCCTTTCGCAGATACTTATCCAATGGGTGCGATTCAGCCATATACACACATCTGTCTTCACGTTCTCGTGTCATTTGCTCACCTCTTTTATTCCTTTGAGAATTTCTTCTGGTGTATGGATTCTTCCCCCCATTAACGGTAGATGAAGTACTTCAGTCGCTCCCTTCGCAGATCGTTCCACCTCTAATGTTACTTGGCCATAGTTAATTTCTACCACAACAAACCCATCGAGTGTATCTGCCATCTCTCTTATCCGCTTCTCTGGGAAAGGCCATACTGTAATCAAGCGCAAAAGGCCCGCCTTTATCCCTTGTTCACGGGCCAGATCAACCGCCATCTTTGCACTTCGCGAGACTGTACCGAATGAGACCACAACAACGTCGGCATCATCTACATGGTACTCGTTTAGGGTAATAATATCATCTTTATGATTTCTGATCTTATCGCACAAGCGCCTTACTAGAGTCTCCTGACATTCCGCTTCAATAAGTGGATATCCCCTCTCGTCGTGGGTCAGTCCAGTGGCGTGGATCTTATATCCCTCTCCCGCCACTGCCATAGGAGGTATCAGATCGTCATCAGGTTTGAACGGCGTATAGTCCTCTGGTGAAACGTTTGGTTTTTTTCTATTGATTACTTTAATATCCTCTTCTTCAGGAATGACTACCTTTTCGGACATATGCGATACACACTCATCCATCAGTAAAAATGTAGGAACGCGGTATTTTTCTGAATAATTGAATGCTTCAATCATTAAATCAAAACATTCTTGCGGTGAGTTGGGGGAGAGTGCGATCACCTCGTAATCTCCATGAGACCCCCATTTACTCTGCATTACTTCACCTTGCCCCACGAGTGTGGGTAGTCCTGTGGAGGGTGAGCCTCGTTGGACGTTCACCACAACAACGGGTGTTTCCAGCATTACACCGAGCCCAATATTTTCCTGCATAAGGCTGAAGCCCGGACCGCTAGTGGCAGTCATACTCTTTACACCTGCCCAGGAGGCTCCGAGTATTGCAGCCATAGATGATAATTCATCCTCCATTTGGATATAAGAGCCTTCTACTTGTGGAAATCTCCTTGAAATTCTTTCTGCTATCTCTGTTGAGGGTGTAATTGGATAACCTGCGAAAAATCTGCATCCTGCACTGATTGCTCCTTCTGCAACGGCGTCATTTCCAGTCAAAAAATAGGTTCCAGTAAGTACTCCCTTCATTTATCTTCCTCCTCATTTTCTACTTCACAAAATATAGCAAACTCCGGACAGACAAGAGAACAGTAGCCGCAACCCACACATTCTTTTTCACCAGGGATTTCCTCTAATTCTGGTGGATGGTAGCCCTTTTCATTGAATTTTTCCGATTCCACTAGTACTTCTTTCGGACAGAACTCTATACAGAGATTGCATCCCTTACATCTATCTTCAATCAGATAAATCTTGCCCTTTGACGATTTCTTTGTTTTCTGATTCAACCCTTTTCCTATATATTTTTGAGAGCTATGCCCCATGAACATCCCTTCTTTTTGAAGTGATGTATCTTTTTCCTCGTACCTAGTATAAAAACTTTACGATCTTAAAAGTTTTTGGAGTAGCATCACGTTCTCTTAGCTTTCTTTGGGGAATGATCTACATGGGGAAATCCTGCTTAGTAATCGATGATGAGAGAAAAAAGACGATAATTAAGGATTGAATTATATATATTTCTCCATAGAAGAAAATTTAAGCGAAATAAAACGCTGTAAGAAAAATAAAAATGAAAAATTTTGGATTGTCATTCTTCAAGTTTTTAAACCGATAAACCAAAAGATTTAAAAAGAGGAATGTCTATATCTTTACATTATAAAGATAAAGGTGGAACTATGTTGACGAAGAGGCAGCAGGAGATACTGAAAAAGCTATATGAAGAGAGTGAAAGAGTACGGGTACACACCGTGAAAAAATCGCAAGAAGAGATATCAGACGAGCTAGGAATCACGAGGCAGGCGCTGAACAATCATTTAAGGGAACTTAAAAGGCTCGATTTTATTAGAACAGGAAGAAAATTTATTGATCTTACAGAAGGCGCTGTGAATTTTTTAGAAAGCTACAGTGGAAAATCATATATTTTTATTAAAATAAAACCTAATTACAGAAAGGAAGTATTTGAACATTTAAAAAAGATAGAATCAGTGAAGATCTTCCGAGTTACAGGGGAGGTAGACGTAATTGTAAGTGTGGATGAATCCAAGCTTGATAGAACACTCAATGAAATAAACTCAATAGAGGGTATTGAGGATACATCGGCCCATATAGTGATACAGAGTTTTGAACCTTAGTCTAATTATTATTGATAATCAATACTGACGACCGAAAACTATTTAAAGGATAAACATTGTTATTATCATATACAGTATTTAAAGCAAAGGTGGCATGATATGAAAAACATCACGTTCAAAAATATTCCGGATGAGTTATACTTTAAAGCAGTGGAACTCAAAGGTAAACTCCATGCCAAGAACTGGCAGGAGTTCCTGGAGAAGATCATTGAGAGAATGGAGGAGGCTGAGGAGTTATGAAGAAAAAAGCTCTTTTCTTAGTTTTTATACTCTTTGCATCCCTTCCTATCCTTAATGCTAGCCACCTAAGCAATATAACGATAAATCCAGAAGCTATCAATACGACAGGATACGTGAACTACTCTATTGTCGTGTACAATACTTCTGGTGACCCGATCAACAAGATACAGTTCCAAAATACCTCAGGTGACAGCAACAGACAGTTCCTTTATGATACCATCTCTGCGTCCAACTGGAATTTTAACATTGCAAATGATGATTTATCTGCGACAGGAACTCCAAATACAGCAGGATACAGAATAGAGGTGGGAGAGTCCCTTACGATCACAGTAAGGGCAAAAGCAAGTAATTTAAGCTCTTCCGGACAGATAACCATCATGAGAATCGTGACAACAGATTCTATAGGGGCTACGGACTCAAAACAGTTCTCCATTATGTACGATACCCAGAAACCCTCTGCCCCAACTTTGAGCACTCCCGCTAATGGTGCAACAATAAATAATATTAGACCCACCCTTGATTGGAACGCCGCGTCGGATGGGGACTCGGGTATTAAAGGATATACTCTACAATGGTCACCGAATGATGATTTTGTTGGAACAGGCACGGTAACAAAGGCAAACCTTACCAGTACCTCATATACTATAAAAGCGAGTGAGGGGCTGACAGAAGGTACGTATTACTGGCGAGTGTATGCAGTGGATAATGCGGGAAATATAAGTCTTTCATCTACCATACGGAGTTTTGAGGTATCCCCTGTTCCCGACCTTATATCACCATCTAATAACACCACAACAAATGACGCCACACCGCTTTTTAAGTGGAGTTCTGTACCCTATGCGAGTACCTATACGATACAGATATCAGAGGAGTCTACGTTTGGAACCATCACACTCGAGAAAACCGTAACTACTACACAGTACGAACTTCAACTCAGTGAAAGTCTCTCCAATGGCACGTACTACTGGCGGATAAAAACGGATCTCTCTACAGGATACTCGGATTACTATACGCTCGAAGTTAACAAAAACATCCCGAACCTTATCTCACCACCCGATAATGTGGAGATAACGGATTCGCGACCAACGTTCGAGTTCACAAAAATTGAGGATGCGAGTTCCTACACTTTGAAGATATCACCATCCTCTTCCTTCTCACCCTCGGATACGCTTACGATATCCTCTGGATTCAACACTGGTGGGACAACGGTCACCTATGAAATGACCTCAGATCTCGAGGACGGTACATACTACTGGAAGGTAGCTGCGGATGGAGGTCCCTATTCAAGCTACTATAAATTTACAATCGGAGCAGTAGCACCGGAAACGCCAGTACTACTCTCTCCCACCGATGGCTCGGCAATACAGGACACTACACCCACGTTTAGCTGGCAAACTGTCTCAGATGCTTCTGTGTACACTCTCCAATATAAGAAAACAACACAAACTTGGGAGGATGCTGCAGAAAGAACTCTTATTGGAAATACGAACACGAGCTTTACCGTGGGCTCAGCACTCGAAGAAGCAGTGTATGAATGGAGGGTGAAATGCAGAAACCCGAAGGATATAGAAAGTGCGTGGTCCGATGTCTGGTCAGTTATTATAGATAAGACACCTCCCCAGATAGCGAGTCCGGGTACGACTGGATGGTCGCCTCCGAATGGCGGCGTAGTCGAAGACAACACTCCGAAGTTTGAGTGGCCAGCCGCTACAGATGGAGGCTCTGGCGTGGAGAAATATACGATGCAGTATGCCACGGAGAACACATTCTCCGATGCAACTACCAAAGAAAATCTTTACGTATCGTATTATACTCCTACAGTAAGTTTAGATAACGATACGTATTTCTGGCGGGTCAAAGCAGTTGACAAGGCAGGAAATGAAAGCGAATTTTCTGAGGCAATGATTGTCATTATAAATGTGCCTGGTCAGAACACTGTCACTATCGTCGTAAAATCCTCGACGGGAGATGAAATCGCCGATGCGTCGGTAGAGCTTGGGAAATACTCTACAACGACAAACTCTAATGGACGAGCAGTGTTCGAAAACGTTCCCGACGGCACTTATAATCTTACCGTGAGCAAGGAAGAGTACACTACCTACACCGATGTGTACGATATCACGGGGAACACCACGATCCCGATCACGCTCACTTCCACAGAAGAGAACGAAGTGACTATTGCGGTGAAGGATGCCAACAATAACATGATAGAGGATGCCGAGGTCACGCTGACTCCCACCACTGGCTCCCCCATGAGCAAAACGACAAATTCCCAAGGTAATGCCGTGTTTACAGCAGTAAAAAGCGGAACCTATACACTAAAGGTAGAGAAATCTGGATTTTCCACTTATACGGACAGTATCGATGTGTCAAGAGATCAAACGTTTACTGCCACTATAAAATCACGGTACAGCCTCACATTCACTGTGATAGACGCATTTGCAGATTCACCTCTTGAAGGGGCAAAGGTGAAGATAGAGGAGCTACCAGAAAAGACAACTGATGCACAGGGGAAGACATCGTTCACGCTCCAGTCTGGGACGTACAATGTTCGTGTGGAAAAGGAAGGATACGACGATGGCACGGGCGCCGGATATACAGAGATTATTACCATGGGTTCGGATATGGAAAAGGTGATAAGACTCTATAAGAAAGGATACGATCTTATTGTAGGAACAGTTCATTTTGGTGATGGCACTGTGCCGTACCAGGTTGTTGCGTACCAGGATGGAAAGACATCAACATACAAAACTGCCAGCCCCGATCAAGAGAGCGGAGAGTTTAAGATGGAGGTAGAAACAGGACATGAGTACGAAGTGGGAGTTGTAGGATACGAGGATCAGAAGGTAAAGGTAGTTCTCAGCCAGACGCTTGCATCTCCCAAGAAGAACCCAATTACAATCAATAGATCAGGTTCTATCTACGGTATCGTTGCAAATGAGATTGGAAATGTATTGGTTGGAGCCACAGTAGAGCTCTATACACAGGAAGGTGAACTAGTCACCAGTGTATCTTCTACCAAGAAAGGATTTACTATTGAGAATGTGTCTCCAGGTAGTTACTATATAGAGATAAAACTAGAAGGGTACAAAGACTTTAAATCTAGTGTATTTTCTGTCAAAGCTAAAGAACGATATAATATGGAAACACTCCAGATAGAGGCGCAGAAAGGAGTGCTTAATGTTGTAGTACAGGATCAAGATGGAAACAATGTGAACGCCACCGTCACAGTGATATCCAACGGTGAGACAGTAGCAGAGAAAACTGCAGAGAATGGTGAGGCATCATTCCAGCTACAAGGTGGCACCTATACCATTGAAGCGAGTCTTGAGGGATATCAAAAAGGCACTGCAGAAGCTGAAGTTGCCGATGGAAAAACAGTCTCAAAGAACATCGTTCTTTCACCCACTGGTCCCCCGACTACAACACCAGCTCCATCTCCTACTGGCAGTTTGAAGGTAACTGTGAAGGACAACGAGGGGAACCCTATCCCCGATGTGAATGTCTTTGTGGACAATGAGATGAAAGGAAAAACAGATGAAGAGGGTGTGCTACTGGCCGAGGACGTCGAAGAGGGCAGCCACCAGATAAAACTTACGAAGGCAGACTATATTGATAAATCCTTTACAAAGGATGTGGTTGCAGGTCAGACTGTTGAGGAACCTGCCACTATGACAGAGGAAGGAGAAGAACCTTCGGGTATGTGGCGGTGGAAGTACGCAGTAGTGGCTTTAATAGTGATTGGAATAGTGCTTTTCTACGTCTTTAGAATAAAGAAAATAACACCAAAAATTCCAAGGAGAAAAAAACCCTTTGAAGAAGAGGAAGAAGAGAAGAGAGAACCACAGAGACGGAAGAGACCTGGAGGTCTTCCAAAGAAGCCTAAGACTTAATTTTTCTTTTTTATTTCGTTTAAAAGATTTTTAAACGCCTCAACTATCGCTCTTTTTTCTTCATCGCGTGTCTTCAAGTCAAATTTTATAAGTGTGGAACAAAGAATATCCACACATTCTTCTTCTGTGATTCTCCCTTCTGTCCATGATCTGGCAATAGTTTTTTCTACAAAGTCTCCTTTAGCGTGTTTGTCGCTTCGTCGGGGAGACTCAATGTCCGAAAGTGTCAGCGCCTCAGCAAGACAGGAATTTGGTACTTTCACTCCATCGTACTCCTCCAATGTACGGGATTTTGCGAGAGAGTAGATAAAATTTACAAAAACATCTCCAAATTTCTCTAGCCCCATTCTCATACCTTATCTATGGTGCTCTCTTTAAACTCTTCTACTGTCTTCTTCACTCTTTTCACTGCTTCTTCAAGAGCTTGTTTCGGTGGCTTGTTTCCATTTGTTCTTACTTTGAATATTGGTTTTTTTCTTTCTGTTAATGGGTGGTTCACTCGATATGCTGCAAAAGTCACATGACTGTCCTCGTGGAGCGTTTTTCGCAGTAAATTTGCAAAAGTATCTTCCTCTCCAATAATTTTGAACTCCAACTCATTTTCTGAGGAATTTACTATCTCTATTTCCATTATTTCACCTTAGAATACTTCTTTTCTGTAATCTGATGCAGTTTTCCTGTATTCTTTGTTGCCACAGTGTGGACATTCCAACTTTTTGTTCTTTTTTTCCAAAGGATGGTTGCACTCGGAACAGTATGCTTTCACCACACCGAGATTTTCATCAACTGTGGAGAGTTCCAACGGTTTTTTCTCCGCGTTTGCCACTTTGGCTCTTATAAGATCACCAGTTTGGAATTCGCGTGAGAGATCCTTCACATACCGTTTGCTTGTCTGGGAGATGTATATCCGCGCCTTCGGGGACGCAGCCATTGCTCTCTGAGGATTCTTCTTCAATGCGATAATCTCCACCATTGCGATCTTATCTCTAATACCAGTAACCTCACAAATTACCAGATCTCCATTTTCAGGGATGGGGGGGACATCTGTGAGAGGATCAACATACGCCTTTTTCCCTTTGAAATCTAGATGTGCGATTCCTGTTATCGATGAATACACACTACCTTCCTCTTCAAACGCACCATACCCTGGAATAAACTCTTCACTCACCCCCAGAAGATCACCTGGGAGTACAAAGGTTCCATCTTTATTTTCCATCTATCTAACCTCCTATTTCATCAAACGTATACTCGTTCGATTTGTTTATTAAGCTTACCTCACGTACTGTGAGTGCAGGTTTTTTGTATCTCGATTGATCATCGATTGCTATTCTAGGACAGGCACAGATGACATACGCGTCGATGTCAAATCCTTCCAGACTTTCAGGAGTTATTTCCCTGGTAAGAAAGATGTACGCCCTTTTATTTTCTTTTTTCAGTTGCTTCTTGATTTCTAGAGCTTCTTTCATCCTGAACTGTCCTTTTCTTGTTGAAACAATGAGACCAAATTTTTCTGCACTTTTCGCCTTTTCTATAACTGCATATCTCTTTTTTAAAAGGTTTGTTTTTTTCTGCTCGAGATCCTCAATTCTTTGAGTGTAGGGATCTATAAGAAAAACTCTTTTCTTCGTGTTCAACCCTATACCAAGAGGATGGAAGTATCCTGTCCCAACATAGAGGAAGTAATCGACCTTATTCTCAACACTGGTACATGTCGAGAAATTACAGCCCAGCACCTGCCCCCTGTACCTTACTCTACTTGTACCCTTTTCTCGATACACATTAAATCCCTTCTCCCTTAGAAAGTTTTCTGCCTCCTGCAGCTGTGGAATATGCTGCACAGTTGTTGCCAGTCCGATATTAGTGCCTTTCTCTCTCAGATATCGAATATTTTTTTTAAGAGCGGGAATAAGATCAATATCATCAAATACTTCCATAAATATTACTGGAATTTCCGTTTCGAGTGGAATCTCTGCATGACCAAAATGAACGAGACAGTCACAAAATCCCATTTCCTCATCGGCGATGTCACAGGCACCGTATGTATTCCCACCATAGATATACACGTCATACTCGAGGAGATCCGCTATCTCGGCAGCCCGTGATTTCAGTCCTTCGGGGAACTGGAGACCTACTTTTTTAGGATGAAGAGGTTCTAACTTTTGCAAGAGTTTTTTCTTATCGATCTGGAGCATGATAATCCTTCTATTAACGTATTATAATTTATAGGTATGGTGAGCCATCGTCAAAATAATGAAAAAAAATAAAGGGAAATTAGAACAGCTCGTCTAGTACAAGGGTGTCACTTCTCTCAGGCCCATACGAGATGAGTGAGATGGGGACCCCTATGTAATCGGAGATAAACTCGACATATACTCTCGCATTCTTCGGAAGGGATGTATATCCCTTCTTTTTTATTCTATCTTTATCGAGTTCTTCCCAGCCGTCAAACTCTTTATATACGGGTTCACATTTCGCGAGCACGTTCATATTTGCAGGAAATTCCTCGATTCGCTTTCCATTGTATCTGTAGGCGACAGCAACTTTTACCTTTTCAAGTCCACAGAGCACGTCAAGTTTCGTGAGCGCGAGGCTGGTGAGACCATTGATTCTATGTGTATATTTTATCATCACGAGATCCAGCCATCCACACCGCCGTGGCCTTCCTGTGGTGGTACCGAACTCCTTCCCCACATCTCTGAGATGATCACCTGTAGCGTCTGTAAGTTCCGTGGGAACGGGTCCTGTGCCAACCCGCGAGGTGTATGCCTTCACCACACCGAGTACCTTATCTATCCTGTGAGGTGGGACACCAGCACCAGTAGAGGCGCCTCCAGCAACGGTATGGGAAGAGGTAGTGTGGGGGTAGATACCGTGCTCGATATCGAGATGTGTCCCCTGTGCGCCTTCAAGAAGAATATTCTTCCCCTCTTTGAGGAAATTGTTGAGCAAAAGAGAGGTGTCCGTGACATAATCCTGTAGTTTCTTCGCATATTTTGTGTATTCATTGTATACTTGGTCATAGTTGAGAGGATCTCTTCCAAAAGTCTCGAGTATCGTGTTTTTCATGGAGAGAATCATGGAAAGTTTTTCTTTGAACACCTCGTCATCGATAAGATCTGCGAACCGAATACCGAACCGAGCTATCTTGTCGGCATAACAAGGACCGATCCCTCGTTTTGTACTTCCAGCTTTTAGGTTGCCCTTCAATTCTTCGTGGATCACATCCTCAACTTTATGGTATGGCATGATTACATTTGCTCGCTCGCTAATGTACAGAGTTACGTCCTTCCCTTCACTCTCTAGGGATTGTATTTCCTCGAGGAGGATCTTTGGATCCACCACGACACCATTTCCTAACACCAATGTTTTCTCTTCTACGGAGCCAGAGGGGATAATGTGGAACTTGTACACCTTTTTCCCAACGATCACTGTATGTCCTGCATTGTTGCCTCCCTGAAACCGAGCGACGACATCTGCGTCCTTTGCGTAGTAGTCTGTGATTTTTCCTTTGCCTTCGTCTCCCCATTGTGTACCGATAATCACATTCAACATGCCCCCTCTTCGCATAGAAATCTTTAAATGTTTTCCCGGATATATACGGACATGCTTGAAGTCGGATTCATGATAAAGCCGCAAGGCTGCTGGGCGCAGAGAATATCAGAAAAGTACAGAAACCTTAAGATGGAAGTTTTCTCCATACAGGAGGAAAAGGGATTGAGCAGATGGACATTTACGGGAGATAATATTTTGATGGATGCGTACAATGATGCGTTGAAGGATGACACAATTGTTGAGCTCAATATTGTTTCTGAAGGAAATAACGAGATGATAGTTGAGGCGATATGCAACTGCGAAAATAAATATAGAGTTCACAAGGTGCTTGCGGAGAACGGCTGTTTTTACCTTCTTCCTAATCCTGTATACACAATGAATGGTGCAAAACACTACAAAATACTTGTTCCAGATAAAGACACATTGAAACGTGCAATTAGCGAACTGAAAAGATATTCAGAGGTTAAAATTGAGAGTATGCATCAGTTCCAGGATCCCGAGTCCTCGATATTTCTGAGTCTTGATGAAATACGAAGTCAGCTGACAGAGAAGCAGTTACACGCATTGAAAAAGGCACACACAATGGGATATTATAACTCTCCACGACATACAACATTGAAACATGTCGCGAGGAAACTCGGCGTCTCCAATTCTACGTTGCATGAAGAGCTCGTCTTGGCAGAGAACGTTATTATTGATTTTCTCATAGAGTATCTTTAAGGTGAGAATAATGCAAGGAATCACAAGAATTGGTGTGGTACGGAGTAAATTTAAGGAGCCTGCGGATCCACACGAGATGAGAAACCATGAAAGTACTATCTATATAGATCAGAACTATGAGGACGGTCTTTATAAGATAGAAGAGAATGAGTATCTCCAGATCGTGTTTCATTTCCACCTTTCTGAGGAGTACTCATTGCAGTGCACCACGTATAGTGGAAGTTTTAAAGGAGTGTTTGCGTCTCGAAGTCCAAGAAGGCCAAGTGCCATCGGCGTGACCACAGTGAAACTTCTCGAAAAAGATGGGAGAAAACTGAGAGTGAAGGGATTAGATGCGGTGGATGGCACACCAGTACTGGATATAAAGCCATATTCTGTCTTTTTAGATGAGAAAGAGCAGAAAAATGTAAAAAGGGGGCATGTACAAAAACATCCTCGCATAGAGATCAGGCGAAATCTCCGAGCTGGAGATGAAGAGGCCCTGTTATTACGTGTTGGGGAGCTTCACGGCCATTACTGTCCAGGACTCGCGTTGGGTGTACGAGCAGCTACCTATGCCATGAAAGAGCTTGGCGTAGTCTCCGAAGGAATGGAGGACATTCTTGCAATTGTGGAGACAAATAACTGTTTTGCTGATGGAATTCAGTATATCACCGGCTGTACCTTTGGTAACAATGCACTTATCTATCGAGACTATGGAAAAACAGCCTTTACACTCACGAAACGAGATGGAAAGGGGATACGTGTGGCAGTAACATCAACAGATGAAAATGAAAACAGCGAGTATACTGCCTTATTTGAGAAGGTGGTAAAGGAGAGAGGAGGCACCGATAAGCAAAAGGCGCGATTTAGAAAGCTCTCTACCGACGAGGCATTTTCACTCCTGAAAAAGAACGTCCACGAGCTCTTTGCTGTAGAGCGGGTAACGGTGGATCTCCCAAAGTATGCACCCATATATGAAAGTTTAACATGTGAATATTGTGGTGAAAAAGTGATGGCGCTGAGAATTGTGGAGAAGAAAAGAAAAATGCTCTGTATTCCGTGCGCGGGAGAGGAGTATTTTCAGCTCGATGGTACCGGTCTACAGAAGATTTTATAATCATGGCAACAATTGGATAGAGAGGTATTGCATGCCAAAGATTCCTTCACGAAATGTTACAGTTGCTGTGGACATGTACGGCTGTCCAAACAGATGTCGTCACTGTTGGCTCGGTCCGCCTCCTGGAGGAAGAATTACAAAAGATGATCTGCGGAGAATTGCTGCACAGTTTCGCGGCTATACTCGGAAGGGAGAGACAAAACCGTTCATCGACACTCTCAAAATCATGTCGTGGGTCTGGGAACCTGACTTTCCCGATAACTACCAAGAACTCTACGCACTGGAGAGAGAACTCAGTGATGGTGACCCTCATCGGTTTGAGCTGCTGAGTGTGTGGAGACTTGCGAGAGATGAGGAGTATGCGGAATGGGCCAAAGAAGTCGGTCCTGACACCTGTCAGATCACATTTTTTGGTATGGAGGAGACTACTGATTGGTTTTACAGACGTGAAGGAGCATTTCGGGACTGTGTGAAAGCAACTGAACGATTGTTGAAGGTAGGGATGAAGCCTCGATGGCAGTTTTTCTTCACAAAGAAAATACTTCCCGAACTTGAGGATCTGCTCGATCTTGTTGATAGAATGGATCTACGGAATCGAGTGAGGTCACTGGATGGTGAGTTCGAGCTCTTCATGCACCCACCGGGTCCTGATGGCGAGGCGAGGAATATTGAACACCTCCGTCCCACTCTCGATGACGCCGATTCTGTACCAGCAGAACTTATTAAGGCCTCTCAGAGACATTACGATACACCGAACGTATGGCAGACGGAGGCCGAACTGATCGCAGAGATCATGGAGGAAGAAGATTCCTTCCCATATGGATATTCTCATCTAGAAATTTTCGGATTCTACGTGACAAGTACGTGGAATGTCTTTTCAAACATGGGGACACTCGAGCCGTGGTGGAATCTTGGCAATTTAAAAGAGGATCCTGTGAAAACAATGTTTGATCGATTTGAGCACAATACACCTCTCGGATTTCACACGATTTTCAATGTTTCTCCAAAACAGTTGGCGGAGACATTTGGTGATCCGCACAGTGAACGATTATACACGAATAAGGACGACCTGTTGTCTCTTTACGTTGCACGGCATTGTGAAAAGCACTATTCCATTCATTGAAATAGCTTAAAAACCTCTGAAGCCCCTATCGGTACTATACATACCTATTTACTTGAGATGTTGGAATGTCCGGACTGTCACGGCACACTGGACTGGGATATTATCAAAAGGAAAAAAGGCCATATTGAAACAGCTGAGGCTCATTGTAGTAGATGTGAAGTTGTTTATTTAGTCCGTGATGGAATCGGCATATTTCTCGCTTCGGATCTACCAAGAAATGACCTTTGGGAGGAGACAGAGGATCATCTCACGCAGTACTTCCGTTGTTATCCAAAAGCTAAAAAACAGCTGATGGAAACACCATTGAAGGCGCTCAATCCTGCGGATCAATTTTTTCGGGCGCAGTTACTAGAAAAAGAGGGAAAGTACTCAGAAGCAAAGGAAGTAGAGGAGATAGCGACAAAAAGATTGTACACACAGGCGTATTTGGACTGCTGGGAGAGTCAAGTTGCGTACCTTCTCGGAATGCTTTCATTATCAGAAGAACCAGTTGTGGATCTGGCATCTGGACGAGGGCATCTTGTGGAAAAGCTCGTATCTTCCACTGAAAGGCCTATTGTTGTCACTGATTTTAGCCCACAGGTACTCCGACGAGATCGTCAGCGGTTTGAATTCTTCGATTTTTATGACCGTGTTAGTTTACTTGCCGTTGATGCTAGGCGTACGCCGTTTAGAGATGGAACCGTGTCAACTATGACGACAAATATGGGGCTTCCCAATACTGAAAATCCAGGGAAACTACTCCATGAGCTTCAACGGATTGTGTCAGGGGAGTTTTTGGTAGTTTCACAGTTTTACTCAGAAAAAGATGAAACAAATGCTTCTTTGATCAATGAAGCTGGATTGGATAAGTTGTTATTCCGTGATTCAGCTCTTAAAGCCTTCAAAGATGCTGACTGGAGGGTGGAGATAGCCAATCTGTGCAAAGCAGAGGCACGGCCAACACCGGAGAGTGAGATTATTGAAGGTGCACGTATCGATGGTCTCCCTGTTGAGGAGACTGTTTTAGAATGGTGTGTTCTCGTTGCAAGCAAAGAGAGGTGATAATAAGAGGATTTTGTAAGAAGAGTAGTGGCCATTAACAATTTTTAAGGTGAGGGACCAACCTTTTTATTGCACGAATATAAATTTTTGTAAGCAGGTGATGATGTGGCAAAGAAAAGTAAAAAATTGGAAAGAAAGCTGAAAAGAAAAAAGCGTCGAAAGAGCTTTCTCTATCAGAATAGAAAGATCATTTACACAGGATTACTTATTGTAATAATTGTTCTGAGTGTTTTTTTATTCTATAATTACACACAGATAAAGAAGGAATGGAAACATACCGTAGGTATTGGAGACACGATAGAAATCAATTATATAGGTGGCTACCAGGAACAACAACAACCGTTTTTAACGAGTATAGTAGATGAAAACGCCACCTGGGAAACAAAATTGGATGATTCACATCAATACAATTCTGAGCAGTTTAGAATAGGATATATCTATAATCAGGGGCTTGGGAGAGCATTGGCAAAAGTAGATGAAAAGTTTTTAGGGAAAAAAATTGGGGATACCGTTGAGTTTTATATACGAAGTGAAGATATTTTTATACAGGGTGATCCCAGCCTTTACTACTATCTCCCACCTACTGCAGAGGTTGAGAGAGTACAGAGCAGATCGTTGAATGCGACTCTTCCTACAACACAGTTTACCCAACAGTTTGGAGAACCAGAGGAAGGCCAGCAAATAGATACCCTCTTTGGAAAAGCGGTAGTAGCCAAAGTCGATCAAGGTATGGTGACTATTGAGTTCGTATCGGGGGAAGGAGAAGAAATCAGCTCAATCTATGGGAGAGCTGTTGTTGAAGAGATAAACGAAAAGGAGAACAAAATCTACATCAAACACATACCGGAAAAGGGGTCCGTGATCATGAACCAGTTTAGTGGATTCCAGGGTAATATGCAGTATCTTCCTGTAAAGGTTGTTGATGTGACGGAGGAAAAAATAACGTTTGAATTATTGAAATATATTCGAATGCAAGCAAAAATAGAGGATATCACAAAAAAATTCGAAGGTGAATGGGCAATTGAAAAAGGAGATCAGGTTCTCATTGACTACACAGGTAAGCTCGAGAATGGAAAAGTATTTGATACGACACATAAAGACATTGCAGAGGATAATTCTACAGAGAAGACAGACAGTTTCGAGAAGAAATATAATTACGCTCCCTTTAAAATAGAATCAGTTAACCATGGAGAAATAGAGCTTTTCAAAGTTTTTGAAGAAAAACTTATAGGGATGAAAACAGGAGAGGAAAAAACCATCACGCTCAGCCCAAAGGAAGCGTATGGGGAGCACAAAGAAGAAAAGATAAAATCCATACCAATCAAAGATGAAGTTCCCATAAAAGAAACAATTAAAAAAGAAGAAATTATCCCTCTGGAAGAGTATGCAGAGAAATATGGACAGCCATTGGAAGGAAAGACGATTATTACAGAGTATGGCCCGGCTGAGATTGTAGAGATAACTGAGGAAGGAGATGTGAGGATAAAGAGACAAATTAACGAAAAAATCTCTTTGGAGTACTTTGAAGCAGAGATTGTTGATGAAACTGAAGAATCTATCACACTTAAACGAATATTTAAGGAATCTGTGAATACAAAAAATGGTACTGCTACTGTGAAGGAACACGATGGAAAATACATCCTCACGTTGGATGTAGAGGAATACACACTTGGAGACAGAATACAGACAGAGTATGGGGAAGGAAAGATACGCAAAATCACTGATGAGGAGATAGTAGTGGACACCAACCATCCCCTGGCTGGTGAGACACTTATTTATACAGTGAAGATCGTTAAGATCAGGAAACACTTAGAGCAATAGATTTATAAAGAGATGCAAACGAAAGGTATTTAAAGCCCCTATGGAAAGGGTAAAATGGCTGAGTAATAAGAAGCATATGAAGCTAATACATAAGATTATAGAAGAATGATGCAAGAGAGGCATCATTCACCATTTTTCCAACTTAATGGAGGTTAGCGTTATGGGTACATCTAGTGGAAAAGGCCATCGGCCTCGAAGAGGATCACTCGCTTACAGTCCCAGAAAAAGGGCAAAGAGAATCTATCCTAGTGTACGGAGTTGGCCAAAGATTGACGAGTGCAAGCTCCTGGACTTCCCAGGATACAAAGCTGGAATGACACACGTGTTTAAGGTAGATGATAGAACGCATGCGATCACAAAGGGGAAGGAACTACAGGTCCCGGTGACAATAATAGAGACTCCTCCCGTATATATCACAGGTGTTCGTTTTTATAAGGACGGACAACCGCTGACGGAGATATGGGCAGAACCAAAAGAAGATATGGAAAGAAAACTCTGTATTCCAAAGAACAAAGAAGATGTTGATATCGATGCACTGGAACCAGACGATGTGAGAGTTATTGCAGTGAGTATACCGCGAAGAGCAGGTATCAAGAAAAAACCGGAGATACTGGAAATAGGTGTAGGTGGAAAAACAACGGATGAGAAAATCGAGTATTGCATGGATATTTTCGGAAAAGAAATTGGGATCAGAGACGTTTTTGAGGACGGAGATTATATCGATGTGATCGCTGTGACGAAAGGAAAGGGATTCCAAGGACAGGTAAAACGATGGGGCATCAAGATCCAGAGTCGAAAAACGAACGATGCACGACGGCATGTGGGAAGCATCGGTCCATGGAAACCGAGGAGAACAATGTGGACCGTGCCTATGGCTGGGCAGATGGGCTATCAGAAACGGACGGAGTACAATAAACGGATTTTAAAGATCGATTCTGAGGATATTACACCAGAAGGGGGGTTCGTGAACTATGGGGTGTTGAAGAATGATTATGCCATGGTGAAGGGAAGTGTACCGGGCAGTAAAAAACGATTGGTGAGAATGAGAGAAGGCATACGAAAACCTACGCATGCCCCCGAGGGCGCTCCTCAAGTCACTTACGTTTCTACAAAATCTCAACAAGGTGTCTAAATGTCTGAAGTTAACGTGTATTCATTAGAGGGCGAGATCGCCGATCATATTGAGCTTCCAAAAGTTTTTAATACAATAAAGAGGGAAGATTTAATAAAAAGAGCTGTATTAGCGAGTATTACCCATAGAGTCCAGCCATATGGAACGTATGTGGGTGCCGGGAAACGAACTTCTGCCGAATCACCTGGAAAAAACAGAGGTATCTCCCGGGTACCCCGAATGAAATCTGGCCCTCGACGGGCAGCCTTCGCCACAAACGTCGTTGGTGGAAGGAGAGCGTTCCCTCCCCAGGCAGATAAAAACTACAAAGAGAAGATAAACAAGAAGGAGAGAAAACGTGCTATTGCTTCTGCCATTGCCTTTACCTCAGATAAGGAGGCAGTAACTTCCCGAGGTCACCGGGTAAATGGTGTAAAAGAACTTCCACTTGTGGTGGAGGATGAGTTCGAAGAGATAAAGAAAACAGCAGAAACGAGAGAGATATTCAAATCTTTGGGTGTATGGGATGATATTTTACGAGCTAAGAAGAAAAAAATCCGTGCAGGCAAAGGAACGATGAGGGGAAGGAAATACAAAAAGAAAAAAAGCCTTTTAATTGTAATATCTAAGAATTTGGGAATTGTGTATGGAGCACGAAATCATCCAGGCGTGGATATTGTCCAAGTCAAAAATCTCGGAGCGGAAGATCTTGCGCCGGGAGCACATCCTGGACGTCTTGTGATCTGGACACGATCCGCCATTGAAGAATTAGACTCTCTGTTTGGAGGTGTATAACGATGGATCCGTACGATGTGATCATGTATCCTCTTATCACAGAAAAGAATGTGACAATAATGGAAGAGGAGAACAAACTTACATTTATAGTGAGAAGAACAGCAGAAAAACAGGAAATAAAAAGGGCGATAGAAGAGTTGTACGAAGTAGAAATAGCTGATATAAATACTCTTATTCTTCCAGATGGACGAAAAAAGGTCTATGTGAGATTGAAGGAAGAGTATCTTGCAGATGAAGTTGCAACAAAGATAGGGGTGTTCTAAATGGGGAAACGAATACGAGCTCAACGAAAAGGCCGAAGTGATATATACAAGGCACCCTCTCATAGATACAAATACAAGGCTAAATATCCAAAAACGGAGGGCGTGCTCAAAGGTGAGGTTGTTGATATACTCTTCGATCCCGCAAGATCTGCTCCTCTTGCAAAGGTACTGTTTGAAAATGGAGAAGGAAGATTTATACTTGCTCCTGAGTCTATAAAAACTGGACAAGAGATATATATAGGTGAAGATGTGCCGTTGAAGATAGGAAATAGGCTTCCTTTAAAAAATATCCCTGAAGGTACTTATATTCACAACCTTGAAACGGTCCCCGGAGATGGAGGCAAACTTATACGATCTTCCGGAGCATTTGCTGTGCTACTCTCCAAAGAGGAGGATAAGTGCGTCATTCAAATGCCTTCAGGTATAATAAGACCTTTCAAATCAAATTGTAAGGCCACAATTGGCATTGTCGCAGGTGGCGGGCGAAAAGAGAAACCCATTATAAAATCAGGAAAGAAATATTATATGTATAAGAGTAAAGCAGGGAAACATCTGAGAGTTTCAGGCGTGGCGATGAACGCTGTTGATCATCCCTTTGGTGGAGGAGGTCATCAGCATATTGGAAGACCTGCCACTGTCTCTAGAAATACACCGCCTGGAAGAAAAGTAGGTCTTATCGCTGCACGAAGAACTGGAAGGAGGAAATAATATGGCAAAAAAAGACTTTACGTATCGTGGTTATTCAATGAACGAGCTTGAAAAAATGTCGATAGATGACTTTATGTCGTTACTTCCTTCCAGAAAACGACGATCACTGAAGAGAGGTTTCACAGAGCAACAAAAGAAGTTTTTGGAACGGGTACGAGAAATGAAAAAATCATCAAATGACGAGATCTTGAAAACCCACTGCAGGGACATGATAGTTTTACCTGAGATGGTAGGTCTGAAGATCGGTATTTACAAGGGCAACGGGTTTAAAACACTGGAAATAAAACCCGAGATGATAGGCCATTATATCGGTGAGTTTGCACTGACGAGACAGAGAGTGAAACATTCGGCTCCAGGAGTTGGGGCAACGAAGACATCACTGTACGTACCACTGAGGTGATCTGATGGGGTTTTCTGTCGAGTTTGAGGATGAAATGAAGATTGCGAAGGCATTTGGAAGGAATCTCAGAATCTCTCCAAAACACTCAGTAGAAATCTGCAGAGAACTTAGAGGGAAAAAGCTGAGCAAGGCCAAGAACTACCTAGATGAAGTGATCGAAAAGAAAAAAGCCATACCTTTCAAAAAGCACAGGAAAAAAATAGGGCATAGAAAAAATGTTGATAAGTGGGATACAGGGAGATATCCAGTAAAAGCTTCCAAAAGAATTCTAAAACTTTTGGAGGAAGTTGAGGCAAATGCAGAGTATAAAGGACTCGATCCAGGGAAATTGAGGATAGTTCATCTTTCTGCGTATAAAGGCATTACAATTCCCGGAATAATCCCCAGAGCATACGGTAGAGCAA
The DNA here is from genome assembly GCA_964595645.1 of uncultured Thermococci archaeon. Classification (GTDB taxonomy): domain Archaea; phylum Methanobacteriota_B; class Thermococci; order Methanofastidiosales; family B48-G16; genus JAYEIH01. Next base: position 54,672 of record CAZQQT010000009.1, on the reverse strand, counting down.
CGGATTTTAACAAAAATACGACAAATATAGAACTTGTAGTGGAGGAGTCATAATGGTGCTTGAACGGAAGATCATAGAGGAAAATCTTAAAAACACATCCATTGAAGAGTTTTTAGCTGATAAATTGGAGAGAGCAGGATTTGGAGGAGCGGAAATAAAAAGAGGTCCGCTTGGGACAAGAATAATAGTAAATGTAGAGACTCCTGGTCTTGCGATCGGAAGAAGAGGCAGAGCAGTACGACAACTCACAGATGAACTCGAAGAAAAGTTCTCCCTTGAGAATCCCCAGATTGAAGTAGAGGAGATAGAAAGACCGGAATTGAATGCGCATGTGATGGCTCACAGGACCGCGTCCGATCTTGAGAGAGGATACCATTATAGAAGGACGGCATACAAGGTACTGAGAAGGATCATGGACGCGGGTGCCAAGGGAGCTGAAATAGTCATCTCTGGTAAACTCACAGGACAGCGATCTCGAACCGTGAGATTCACCACAGGATATCTCAAAAAATGTGGAGAGCCGGCTCAGAAACTTGTGGACGAAGGATATGCAGCAGCGAAGGTTAAGCTTGGCGTGCTGGGTGTCACTGTGAAAGTCATGCCTCCAGATGTTACATTACCTGATGAAATCACGATCTTTAATAAGAAAGAAGATAAGGAAGAAAAGGAAGTTAAAAAAGAAATAAAAGAAGAAAAGAGTGAGAATGAGGAAGAGAATGAAAAAGCCAAGGAGGAGTAGAATGGCTATATTAAGAAAGGAAGAAATCAGAGAGATGAGTGTCGAGGAGATGTACGAGAAACTCGGCGAACTGAAATCTGAGTTCTCTAGAGAGAAGGCGATGTGTGCCCTGGGCAGTGCGCCCGAAAATCCTGGAAGGATTGGAGAACTACGGAGAACTATCGCACGAATAAACACACTACTAGACGAAAAAGAGAGGATGGAGTAATGCCAGAGATATGTCCAAAATGTGGATTGCCGAAGGAGCTCTGTGTGTGCGAGGACATTGCGAAGCCGGAACAAAAAATAGAAATCTATACCTCCCGCCGCCGATTTGGGAAGACGATGACTGTCATCAAAGGCATTAGTAGCGATGATATAGAGCTTGACGAGCTGTCAACAACGCTGAAATCGAAATGTGCTTGCGGCGGAACGGTAAAAGATGGAAAAATTGAGTTACAGGGAGATCACACTGAAAAAGTGAAAAAAATACTCATTGACATGGGATACAGTGAAGACATGATCACATGAGGAGAGAGCTCATCGGCAGGAAGATCCAGGTAATAAAGAGTTCGAATAGGGCATGCCTCGGCATTGCTGGTACCGTGATCGATGAAACAAAAAATATGCTGATCCTCGATACTGGAAAAAAACTCATAAAAAAGGATGTTATCATTAAGCTGGATGATGGAACTGTAGTAGATGGAGAAGATATAATCGGAAGACCTGAAAATAGAATAAAAGGGTGAAATGAATGGAATGCGATGATAAAAATTGTCCTTTCCACGGGACACTTAAAACTCGTGGAAGAATATTCAAAGGCATTGTGGTAAGCGACAAAATGCGCAAAAGCATAGTGGTAGAAAGAGAGTTTTTAGAACCTTTCCCGAAGTATGAGAGGTTCGCGAAGAAGACTTCAAAGATCACTGCTCATAACCCACCATGTGTCGGTGCGAAGGTAGGTGACAGTGTGAGAATTGCAGAATGTAGACCAATAAGCAAAACAAAAAGTTTCGTTGTAGTTGAGGTGATCTAATGCCAAAGAAAGGAGCAGGAGCGACACGAGGCAAATCTCCTGTACGACCGACACGGTCACTATCTACAGGCTCCAGACTGATCTGTGCAGACAATACAGGTGCGAAAGAACTTGAGATTATTTCTGTCTCGCGATACAAAGGGACACTACGAAGACATGCGTCCGCTGGGATTGGGGACATGGTAATGGCATCGGTAAAAAAAGGAAAACCGGATGTCCGAAAGACAGTTGTCAATGCCATTATTATACGACAAAGGAAAGAGTACAAGAGACTCGATGGAATGCGAGTGAAATTTGAGGACAATGCAGCCGTTCTGGTCACACCCGATGGGATGCCTAGGGGCTCGGAAATAAAAGGCCCAATGGCCAAGGAGGCCGCTGAACGGTGGGTACGACTATCTGGAATCGCAAGCATGATACTATGAGGATGATTATATGACAAAGAAGAAAAAAAAGCAGAGGAAGAGACAACTTGGTGCACCTTTACATAAAAAACAAAAATTTATGTCAGCACATCTCTCAGCTGATCTGCGAGAAGAATATGGTATAAGAAATGTACCGATACGAAAAGGAGACAAGGTAAGGGTGCTGAGAGGAGATTATATTTACTCAGAAGGTGAGGTCATGAAAGTAGACCTAAAGAATAGTAGAGTATTCATTGAAGATGTAACAGCAGAGAAGACAGATGGTTCAGAGGTAAACATACCGTTCCACCCATCCAATCTCGAGATAATTGAAATGGATCTTGGGGATGACGAAAGAAGAGAACTCGTAGAGAGGAGAGGACTATGACCAAGTATGGAGAAAGTAAGAGCATGAAACGATCAAAGGCCCCAAAGACATGGGGAATACCTAGGAAGGAAAAGACGTGGACAATAAAGCCAAAACCAGGCCCACATTCAGGTACAACATCGATTCCGTTACTTTTTATCCTACGAGACTATCTTGGATACGCAAAGACGAGAAAAGAGGCAAAAATGATCTTAAATAATGGATTGGTTCTTGTAGACGGAAAAACAATAAAGGAAGAAAGGATTCCCCTTGGCGTGATGGATATTGTAGAAATACCAAAAACAGAAGAGTACTATAGGATCCTTCCCAATAGAAAAGGAGAACTTTACCCTTATGGGATAAAGAAGAAGGAAAAGGATCTCAAACTTTTCAACATCGCTGGCAAACAAATCTTAAAAGGAGGATCGATTCAGTTGAACCTCCACGATGGGACAAATATACTGGCAGATAATACGTATAACGTTCACGATACTGTACTGTATGATCTAAGTAAAAAGAAGATAAAAGAGCATGTCCCGTTCAAAAAGGGCGTGCTGGGCCTAGCAATAGATGGGAATAATGTTTCCAAAACTGGAAAAATCGTTGAAATTGAAGTAGAAGAGGGAAAAGAGACAACAGTTATCCTGCAGAGCGAACACGAGAAGTTTAAAACATTGAGAGATTACGTTTACGTTGTTGGCAAAAAAAGCCCTCTCATTTCACTACCGGAGGAGATATAAATGCATGAGATGGAAGAGCCGAGAATTCACAAGGTAGTCGTGAATATGTGTTTGGGAGAGTCGGGAGAACGACTCACTAAAGCGATTTCTCTCCTAGAAGAACTCACAAACCAAAAACCAATGAAGCGGAAGGCGAAACAGACTAACAAGGACTTCAACATTAGAAAAGATCTCCCCATTGCAGCAAAGGTGACGTTGCGTGGTAAAAAAGCTCATAAATTTTTAGAAGATGCTTTTGAGGCGGTAGAGAGTGAGATAAACTCACGTAATTTTGATGAGTATGGTAATTTCTCATTCGGCATTAATGAACATATTGATCTTCCTGGTGTAACCTACGACCCCAAAGTAGGTATTTTTGGCATGGATGTCTGCGTGGCACTTGAAAGGCCCGGATATAGAATCAAGAGAAGAAGGATCCAGCAGAGAAAAATTTCTCCAAATCACAGAATAACAAAACAAGAGGGAATAAATTTCGTCAAAAAAAAGTTTAAGGTGAAGATTAATGAGTGAAAAGAAACATAACGTAAAATGCAGGAGATGTGGCAGCCATGAGGCTGTGATACGAAAATACGGATTATATCTCTGCCGGCGCTGCTTTAGAGAAGTGGCACCGAAGCTAGGGTTCAAAAAATATACGTGAGGTGTTGAGAATGTCAAGCGATCCACTTGCAGATGTGTTATCCAGCATAACAAATTATGAAGACGCCAGAAAAAGTGAAATTACAGTTCCGGCATCAAAATTGATTGGAAATATACTGAAAATAATGCAGGATTATGGATATATTGGTTCCTTTGAGTTCATCGATGATGGGAAATCTGGAAAGTTTAAGATAGAACTTGTAGGAAACATAAATAAATGTGGCGTGATAAAACCGCGACAAGCTGTGAAAAAAGATGAGTATGAAGACTGGGAAAAACGGTTCTTGCCAGCAAGAGATTTTGGTATCTTGCTCGTATCGACACAGCGGGGCGTCATGAGCCATAAGGATGCGTATGAAGACGGCACTGGCGGGAGACTGTTAGCATATGTATACTAGGTGATATCGATGGCGGTAAGTATAGAAGTAATTGAAATTCCAGAAAATGTGACACTCACACGGGAAGGAGATTCCATCATTGTCAAGGGTGAGAACGGGGAATTGCGGCGTCTCTTTAATCATCCAACCCTACAAATTAAAGAAAAAAATGGAAAACTTGAAATCTCATCTTCTTCCACGAGAAAGAGGGATATGGCGATGATACGAACGACAAAAGCACATATAGCCAATATGATCACAGGAGTAACAGAGGGATTTACATATACATTAAAGATTGTGTATGCTCACTTTCCAATGAATGTGAAGGTCGATGGAAATAGGGTTGTGATCAATAACTTTTTGGGTGAGAACCATCCACGACACGCAAAAATTGTTGGAGATACGACAGTAAAAGTGAAAAAAGATACAATACTCGTAGAAGGGATAAAAAAAGAAGAAGTAGGTCAAACAGCTGCAAATATAGAACAGGCTACCCGAATTAACAAAAGAGATGTACGGGTATTTCAGGACGGTATTTATCTCGTTGAGGGTGCATAAAAATGTCAAAGGAAGATTCATTGAGAGCCAGAGAGAAGAAAAAAAGAAAAAAACCGAATTTTGTGAGCCAGGAGTCATGGAAGCATATACGATTGGGACGCAATGCAAAATGGAAAAGACCCCGCGGACATTCTTCAAAGACGAGAAAAGAACTTAAGGGGAGACTTCCTGTGGTGAAAGTAGGCTACAGGGGACCAAAGGACGTACGAGATTACCATCCCTGTGGTGCACCGGAGGCGCTTGTTCACGCCCCGAAGGATCTTGAAGATATTGACGAAGATGTCGTTGTGAGAATAGGGAGTATTGGAACAAAAAAGAAAATTGAGGTCCTCAAAAAGGCGCTGGAAAAGGGATTGAAAGTATTAAATCCAAAAATAAAGTTTGTTAAGGTAAGTAATGTTGAAGACATGGAAGATAACTTAGAAATTAGGGATTACATTGAACGTTTCATCATCTCAAAGAAATTAATAGATGAGGAGAGAGAAGAAGTACTGGAAAAAGCAGAAGAGCTAGAAATCGATCTTCAGGAGTGATATTTATGGACGTAAAAGTACAGAAGAGACTTGCAGCAGACATCCTCGAATGTGGAAAGAATAGGATTTGGATAGACCCAAAAGAAGAGGAGAGAGTCTCCATGGCAATCACGCGAGGGGATGTGAGAAGGCTGATAAAGGACGACGTGATAAAGAAAAAGCCGAAAAAGTCCACGAGTAGAGGAAGAGCAAGAACTCTTCATGAAAAGAAAAAGAAGGGAAGAAGAAGAGGTCAAGGAAAAAGAAAGGGAAAGAAAACTGCTCGATTAAACAAAAAAAGGGCGTGGATAAATAAAATAAGACCCTTGAGAAAAAAACTTAAAGAATTAAAAAAAGAGGAAAAACTTGATAGTCGAAATTATCGAAAACTTTACAATATGGCAAGCAGTGGGGCGTTTAGAAGCGTGGCCCATATGAAATCTTATATAAATGAACATGATATGAAACGGTGATCGAATGAGAAGAAAAGTATTTAAAAGGAGAAGAAAGGGAATCACGGATTATGATCAACGGTACAAGCTAATAAAGTCAGGAAAGGATAGGCTAGTAATCAGACCCTCACTGAGTCATATGAGTGTTCAGGTAGTGGAAGCGAGAAAGGAGGGAGATCATGTGGTGGTCTCCGCACACTCTAAGGAGCTTGAGAAGTTTGGGTACAAGGGATACTGTGGGAATAGTACTGCTGCCTATTTGACAGGTCTTCTTTGTGGATATAGGATGAAGAAGGAGGAGGTGGACGGTATCGTACCGGACATTGGACTTAATTCTGCTACCAAAGGAGCAAATATTTTTGCATCCCTCAAGGGAGTGATAGATGCAGGAGTTGAAGTACCACATAATAAAAAGGTACTTCCCGATGATACGAGAGTGCGTGGAGAACATATCGCCGAGTATGCATCAAATCTTGATGAGGAGAAGTACTCACAGCAGTTCGGTGGGTACCTTGAAAGAGGATTAAAACCTGAAGAGCTGCCCGATCATTTTGATGAGATTAAAAGTAAAATCGAGGAGATTGTATGAGCAATGGTGAATGGAGACCAAAGACGAGCCTTGGAAGGAAGGTAAAGGCGGGTGAGATTACAAGCATCGAAGAGATTATTTCAGGAGGATACGATATCAAAGAATCAGAAATTGTGGACAAACTGCTCCCTGAGCTTACAAGCAGAGATAACCAAGAAATTCTTGATATAAATATGGTCCAGCGGATGACCGACTCAGGAAGACGAGTAAAGTTTAATGTAATCTCAGCTATAGGAAACAAAAATGGTATTGTTGGCCTTGGACAGGCCAAGGCTGGAGAGGTGGGGACCGCCATTAGGAAATCAATGGATATCGCGAAACTGAATCTGATAAGTATAAAACGAGGATGCGGCTCATGGGAGTGCGGCTGTGGAACGCCACACTCTATTCCTTTTAAGGTCACAGGCAAATCTTCAACAGTAGAGGTCACACTTTTACCTGCGCCTCGTGGACTGGGTCTTGCGATAGGTGAAGTAGGAAGAAAGGTGCTCAGTCTCGCTGGAATTACCGATATCTGGTCACAGGCCTTTGGACAGACACAAACGACACTTAACTTAGCAAAAGCGGTGTTTAACTCTTTGAGAAATCTCAATAAAATGAGTTATCAGGACCGACACGTAAAGAGGATTGGAATAACCAGTGGTGTAGTGAAAGACAAATCAGAGGAAGAACCCACTAAAGACACGTCCGAAAAATCGTCGAATGGAGAGGAGGGTGAATCTAATGAGTAAACTTGCAGTGCTACGACTTAGAGGAACGGTAAACGTAGAGAAAGAAACACGAGATACGTTGCACATGCTTCGACTCGAAAAACCCCATCACTGTATAGTTATTGATGATAGAGCATCGTATAAAGGAATGTTGCAGAAGGTAAAGGATCATGTGACTTTTGGAGAAATTGATAAAGAAATCTTCACCCCGCTTTTATTGAAGTGGGGGAGGCTTCCAGGCGATAGACGAATAGATGAAGAATATATACAAGAGAAGACAGGAAAAACAGTAGAAGAGTACGTGGATGATTTTTTTGAGTCAAGAGCAGATCTTGACGATCTCGGAATAAAAAAAATCTTCAGATTACATCCTCCTAGTAAAGGGTATAAAAACGTGAGTTTGAATTATGCACAAGGAGGATCTTCAGGATATAGAGGAAAAGAAATTAATTCTTTACTCAAAAGGATTATTTAGGTGATCGTATGAGAAGAAAGAGAAAAAAGACCTACAAGAAACGAGGTTCACGACGTTGCGGAGGAGGTTCTTCGAAAAATAGAAAAGGTGCAGGCAACAGAGGTGGACGCGGCAATGCTGGATCAGGGAAGAGAGCGAGACATAAATACACACCCGGACACCTCGGTAAACGCGGATTCACACGACCTCCAAAACTGAAAAAAGATGAATCCATCGTCAACCTCCGATATCTCAATGATAATATTGACAAACTGCTGGAAAAAGATATTGCCGTGAAGAAAAAGAATACGATACTTGTGGATGTGTCAAAACTCGGTGCATCGAAGGTTCTCGGAAAAGGACATCTCACACGAAAGTTCTCTGTGAAGGCAGAAAATTTTTCAGAGAGCGCAAAAACAAAGATAGAAGAGATGGGTGGAGAGACAATTATAGGTGACACGAATGTCTAAATTAGAAGTGCTTTCCCCGTTATTTCGGTTTCTCCCTGAAGTATCAGGGCCGAAAAGACACGTCTCATTTAGAGAGAAGTTGTTGTGGAGCATCGTTGTATTGAGTGTCTACTTTGCTCTGGCACAGATACCTCTTTACGGTCTGAGTGCGCAGGCAACAGACTGGCTTGCCAGTCTAAGAACGGTACTGGCAGGAAATAGTGGGAGCATTCTTCATCTCGGTATCGGTCCCGTAGTGACAGCGGGAATTGTAATGCAGCTCCTTGTTGGTTCTGATCTCATCGATCTGGATATTACATCACATCAGGGTAAAGAAATATTCCAGGGTACACAGAAACTGTTAGCGATTGCTCTCTGTGTTTTTGAAGCTTTTGCCATGGTTCGGGGACAAGGACTGGCACAAGAAGGATTCTTTGCCATCGTTGTTTTCCAAATGGCACTTGGTGGAATTTTAGTTCTGATAATGGATGAGGTTGTGACGAAATGGGGATTCGGATCAGGAATTTCGTTGTTCATTGCAGGAAGAGTCTCCGCACAGATAATCTGGAGGTCTTTCAGCTTTCTCGGGAGCGAGGCAGTTCCTGGCCAGCTGATAGGTGGAATTCCTCAGTTTATCAAATCATTCATTGAGGGGAATCCGGTCTGGAGGAGAACTGGAAGTTCCCTCGTAGGGATGGATCAGATTGCCTTCACCGTGGTGATATTCCTCATTGTTGTGTATATGGAATCTATCAGAGTAGAAATACCACTTTCGTATGGAAAGTACAAGGGTATTCGAGGTAGATACCCTATCAGATTTATTTATGCCTCGAATATTCCGATGATTCTGACATGGGCAATGTTTTCAAACGTAGTGCTCATGGCTAGAGTTTTGAGCAGTAGAGGAATTACATGGCTCGGGACGTTTCAAGGTGATAACGCTGTGTCAGGGCTTGTGAAGTATCTGCAACCGCCGCGGGGAATCGAGAGTCTCACGCAGACACCATTTGAGGCGATAGTGTATCTTTTGATAGTGGTGGCTCTCTGCATTTTTTTTGCAGTACTCTGGGTTGAACTGACACAGATGGGACCGGAGGCTGTGGCTAAAAAACTGCAGCGTTCGGGAATGCAGATCCCGGGGTTCAGGAAGGATCCCAGAATTCTTAAAAAGGTTCTTTCTAGATATATACCACAGGTCACGGTAATGGGCGGGGCCACCGTTGGACTGATAGCAACGATGGCTGATTTTACAGGTGCAGTAGGTACAGGAACGGGAATTTTGTTGACCGTTGGTATTGTGTACAGACTGTACGAAGAGCTCATGAAGGAACAGATGAGCGAGATGTTCCCCGCACTTAGAAGATTTATAGGTGAGTAGAATGAGTGTATTAGATTCAATAATGAATGTGTTTTACGGATTTTTCGATTCGATCTTCGGGAGTTTTTTTCCCGTTCGAGAAAATGCTAGCTACGTTGAGGCGATGGTAAAAGGAGAGCCTGTACAGGTGTACACAGAGTACATTTTGGGAGTGATACTCGTTGCCTTACTGATCTCTATATTCATCACCTTGGTAAACTACTGGATGGTCGATTACGACGAGGTAAAAGAGATCCGAGAAGAAGTCTCAGACTATAGAAGCAGGCTCATGAAGGCCAAGAAGAAGGGCAACAAAAAAGAAATAAGAAAATTGGAGGGTCAGAAGAAACGCATCAACGAACTGAATGCAAAAATGACGGGAATGACGATGAAGCCGCTGCTCATTACAATGGCACCAATATTTATCCTTTTCGCATGGTTCAGACATACTGCAGCGTATGGCGTACCAATCCTTGAACTGCCCTTCCCATTGTTCGATCTTCCTGTGATAGGATGGTTCTTCGGATATTTCCACGGTGAGATGGCAGCGAACCTCCTTGGTGCGTACGGTCTCTACTTCCTCTGCGCCATGGTATTTGGTCAGACGTGGAGAAAGTTGTTGAACATGGTATAAAAGGTGATAGTATGAGAGGAATGTATCGATCGCGATCATTAAAAAAGAAGAAGGTGAAGACTCCAGGTGGCAAAGAAGCCGTTCACTACGAGAAAAGAGCACACGGAAAGTCTAAATGTGCACACTGTGGAGCGGAGCTTCATGGTGTGCCCCGAGGGACTACAAATGAAATAAAAAAATCGAATAAAAGTAAAAAGAGCCCAACACGACCCTACGGCGGCTACCTGTGCTCCAACTGCATGAGAAAAATGATTAGGAAGAGGGTTAGAGACGAACTATGAAGATCACAATTGGTGGACTCCCAGGAAGTGGTACAACCACCTCAGCACGGCTGATAGAGCGAAATTTAGGGTATAAACACATATACGCAGGAATGATCTTCCGGGAGCTTGCCAAAGAGCAGAATATGAGTTTAGAAGAGTTTAGTGAGCATGCCGAAAAAAATGATGAGATAGATAAGATAGTCGATGAGAAACAGAAGGAACTTGCGGAACAGCATCACGACTGTGTTGTGGAAGGGAGAATGGCGGCACATTTTGTCAATGCCGATCTGAAAATATGGCTCACAGCCCCCTTCGAAATCCGAGCAAGGAGGGTGGGGGGCAGAGAGAAAAAGGATCATGGAAAAAGTAAAAAAGAGATAAAAAAAAGAGAAAAAAGTGAGAAAAAGAGATACAAGAAGTTCTATGGGGTGGATCTCGACGATCTTTCCATATATGATCTGATAATCAACACAGGCAAATGGGTGCCTGCAGGAGTGTACAAAATAATCGAGAAGGCAATTGAGGTGAGAGAATGGTAGAAATCGGAAGAGTATGTACAAAACTCGCGGGAAGAGAAGCAGGAAATAAATGTATCATTGTAGATGTCATCGATGAAAATTACGTTGTTGTTTCAGGTCCCCACGTAAAAAGAAAAAGATGTAACATAAAACATCTCGAGCTTCATCCGGAAGTGAAGGATATAGGAGAAGACGCATCAGATGAACAAATCAGACGCGCACTAGGGTAAGCGTTATGAAGTATGGATCACCTCCAGAAGAGAGAACAGTGGATGAACTGATAGAAAGGGGAATGATAATCCTTGATAAACCCGCAGGCCCTACAGCCCACGAGGTTGTAGCCTGGGTGAAGAGGATACTGGAGATAGAGAAGGCAGGACACTCAGGAACACTCGATCCCAGTGTGACAGGGGTACTTGTCGTTGGAACACAGAAGGCGACACGGGTGATGAATCTCCTGCTCACCTCGGATAAAGAGTATGTGTGTGCAATGCGTCTCCACTCCACGGCACCAGAGGAGAGGATCCATGCAATCTGTGAAGAGTTCACTGGAAAAATATATCAGAAACCTCCGGTGAAATCAGCTGTAAAACGAAGAGTTCGGGTGAAAGAGATCAAAGACATATCCATATTGGAGATAAAAGAGAATAACGTCCTCATGAGAGTGAGATGTGAGGCAGGGACCTACATTCGAAAATTATGCTACGATATCGGCGAAGCCCTTGGCACAGGAGCAAATATGGAGGATCTTAGGAGAACCAGTGTTGGAATGTTCACAGAGGACAAGGGAGTGACACTCCACGAACTCCTCGATGCGTACACATTCTGGAAGGAGCAGGGTATAGAGGACGAGATCCGTCGATGTGTGCGTCCAATAGAAGAAGGTATAAATATCCCGAGGGTATGGATTAAGAGTACAGCTGTCGACGCGATCTGTCACGGCGCGAATCTGATGACAGTTGGCGTTGAGAGATGTGAGAGTATTGAGCCGGATCAACGTGTTGCTATCATGACATGCAAAGATGAGCTGGTTGCATTGGGAACCGCTGCAATGAGCTCTAGCGAGATAATGGAGAAGGACGATGTGGCTGTGGTCACTGACCGGGTGCTCATGGAACGGGGTACCTATCCTCGTGTATGGAAGGTAAATTCATAAAAAGATATATAAATCTTGAGAGATCACATACAAGGTGTGCCGGGGTTGCCGAGACCGGAAAGGCGCGAGCCTGGAGAGCTCGTTCTCCTCTGGAGAACGGGGGTTCAAATCCCCTCCCCGGCGTTATAATTGGAATATATACGGAGTTGATTCATAATGAGCGAATTCAAACACATAATACGTGTAGCAGGCGTCGATTTAGACGGAAATAAGAAGGTAGCGTTAGCGTTAACCAAATTGCAAGGAATTGGAATAAATGTATCGCGAGGTATTGTTCGGGCCTTGGATATCGATCCCGAGACAAAGTTTGGTGAACTCGATGATACAACGGTCGAAGAGATAAAGAATGCGTTAGAGGATCCAAAAGAGATTGGTATTCCATCATGGATGTTAAACAGGAGGAAAGATTACGAGACAGGTGAGGATAAGCACGTAATCGAAGCAGATCTTACCATGGCACAAAGAGAGGATATCAATAGACTCAAGAGAATAAACTCGTACAGAGGTATCAGGCACGGGTTGGGTCTCCCTGTGAGAGGACAGAAGACCAAGTCAAGCTTTAGAACTGGTGGTGCAATCGGTGTAAGCCGTAAGAGAATAGAACGAAGAAGAGAGCGACGGCGCCGCGAGGAAGAAGAGGGGTGATTGAATGGGGCATCCAAAGAAATCAAGAAAAAAGTATGAGACACCTCCTCATCCATGGCAGAAAGACAGAATGGATCGTGAAGATGAGCTTTTACGAAAATATGGCCTGAAAAACAAAAAGGAGCTCTGGAAGGCTGAGTCGAGGTTGAGGAAGTATCGACGACAGGCGAGGCTTCTTCTGGCATCGACAGGCGAAGAAGCAAAAAAAGAAGAACGAGAACTGATCCAAAAACTTCAGAGACTTGGGATCCTGAAGGAAGACGCAAACCTCGATAATATCCTAGAACTGGATCTCCAAGATATCTTGGACAGGAGACTTCAGTCGGTGGTATTTAGAAAAGGTCTGGCACGTACACCGAGGGAGGCTCGACAGTTAATTGCTCATCGTCACATCATGCTCGATGAACAAGTCGCGACCTGTCCGAGTATGCTTGTGAGCGAGAGAAAAGAAGGAACAATAGGAAGGAGGGAGTGATAATATGGCAAAAAATGAGAAATGGGGCGTTGCCCATATCTACGCGTCGTTCAACAACACAATTATTCATATTACAGATCTCAGCGGTGCAGAGACGATTGCACGGGTGTCTGGAGGAATGGTTGTGAAGACAGATAGGGAGGAGTCTTCTCCCTACGCAGCTATGAAGGCAGCAGCAATTGCAGCCGAACAGGCACAGGAACGAGGGATTTCAGCTGTACATATCAAAGTGAGAGCTCCCGGCGGGAATCAAAACAAGAATCCGGGTCCAGGAGCACAGGCTGCGATCCGAGCATTATCCCGGGCGCGGTTACGAATAGGACGAATTGAGGATGTGACTCCAATACCCCATGATGGTACACGACCTAAAGGTGGGAAACGAGGACGAAGGATATGAATATCACACTGCTGTCCACAACGGATTCAAAGGCACAGTTCATGATAGAGGATGTCGATGTAGGGGTTGTGAACGCTTTGAGAAGGGTTCTTCTCTCAGAGATTCCGCTTTATGCAGTGGATCATCTCATTGTGTATGAAAACACGTCTATCCTCTACGACGAAGTTCTTGCCCACCGGATCGGACTTGTTCCGCTCCACACACCTCCAGGCGTTACGAGAGAGGTAACACTCAGTATTGAAAAGGAGGGCCCAGGAATCGTCTACTCACAGGACATGATCTCTGAGGATGATCTTGTAAAACCGACAGTAGGAGAGATCCCCATTGCCAAACTTGGAGAAAATCAGAAGATAAGCGTGAACTGCATCGCCACTGTGGGAACAGCGCAAGATCATGCAAAATATCAGTCCTGTCTGGCATTTTACAAGGCATTTCCCATCATTACCATCGATGAGAAATGTGATCTCTGTGAGGCATGTATTGAGGCGTGTCCAAAAGATATTCTTAACCTCGTCGACGATACGGTGGAGGTCGAGCACATTGAGGAGTGTACACTCTGCAAAGCGTGCGAAGAGGCATGCGATCTTGCAGCTATCTCTATAGATCACGATCCACGAAAGTTTATTTTCACCATTGAGAATTACGGGAACATGAGCACAAAGGATTTAATAAGGGTCGCCACAGAAGTGATAGAAGAAAAATGTGACAGGTTTATTGATGCACTTGCGGGGGTTGCCGAGCCTGGCCAAAGGCGCTAGGTTGAGGGCCTAGTTCCGTAGGGATCCGCGGGTTCAACTCCCGTCCCCCGCATACTTTTAGCTGCTTTTCTAAATTAAAGTTCATTTCTGGATTCTTTGTTCTTGCTAACTTATTTAATAAAATACTGCCCCTTAAGATTATCAAAATACTCATTCTTCATATTTCTGTGTGATGGCAGAGAAATAGAAACATCTAAAATTTTCTTAAATAGGCAGTTTAGAGACGCAATCCCCCCCCCCAAACCTTATAAATAGAAGTATAAGAAGTTATAGAAGTATACGAAAGTTAGGAGTGAATAGCGTGAAAGAAAAATTGAAGGAGGTAATAGTATGAAGAAACGTAAACTAAGAAGCACTACAGTTTCTACACTTATTCGACAGGGAATTGCAGTAGGTATGGTAGTCAGCATACTTCTTGTCCTGGGTGCTATGCCTGTCAGAGCGGCAACTCAGAGCATCAGTGGCGATCCAATTGATATCGACGTACACGATACCGGTCGGATTGAACCTTACTATGACAACTGGGCATCCGGTTATCAGTATTATAGCGCCGATGCCTGTAACAACGTCTTATGGCTGAACAGCGGGAGCATGGGGTTTGACTGCTCCGGTGCCAGCACGGCAGACTGTAGCTCGTGCACTGATTTCACCCCTATTTCTAACAGCAAACCCGACGCGTGGACCATTGTAACCGTCTACGAGGCTGGTAGTACGGGGATTCGGATTACACAGACGGTTACGTACACTGATGGCGCCAAGTATTACAACATGGAATGGGTCATCGAGAACACGGGGAGTACAACGTATACCGACCTTTACTTCATACGTGGAGGCGACACCTATTTTGGCGGTTTAGACAGTTCGAACGGCCACTATGATTCCAGCTTGGACATGGTGTATCTCACCAACAGTGGTGTTACCGGCATCATGGGGCTGCTGGGTACCACCACCTCACCGATAGACCACTATTACGAGGACACCTACTCCAGTGTCACAAACGCAATGAATAGTGGGAGTAATCTTCCCGACACCGTTGATCCAAATTACGTTGACGCTGGCTACGCTGTGGAGTGGGACAGAGCCACACTCTCTCCTGGAGAGACTTGGGAGATTAAGGCCATCGAGAAATGGACCGAATCTGGCGATGTGCAGGTCATGGCTCCAGCAGGACAGAGCGGCAATGTTGGTGATACGTTCACTTATGATTTCACTGTGCAGAATCTGCAGAGCTCTTCGGACACCTTTGACCTCTCCGTCAGTTCCAGTCAAGGGTGGGATGTCTCTCTTCCCGGTGGTAATACCGTGACTATCGGCGCCGGCTCATCTGCGACAGTTCAGGTTCAAGTTACTGCAACATCGGCTGGTACTGATATGACAACGTTAACTGCGACGTCGCAGTCGGACTCAACGGTAACCAATGATGATTCTGTCACCACCGAAGCTAACGCTCTGCCCACTGCCGATGCCAATGGCCCGTATTCCGGCAATGTGGGAGAGAGTATTACGCTCGACGGTACCGGCTCTTCGGATCCTGACGGCTCGATCGCGAGCTATGCTTGGGACTTGGACAACGACGGAAGCTACGATGATGCGACTGGCTCACAACCGACCCATTCCTGGAGTACTGCAGGGACGCACACAATCGGTCTCGAAGTCACGGACGATGACGGTGCGACCGATACCACCACGGCAACGGTCGATGTGAACGATCCACCCACCGCTAACGATGAGAGCGTCGGCACGGACGAAGATACTGCCGTCACGATCGATGTGCTGGCCAACGATACGGACAGCGACGGCACACTGGATCCCTCGACAGTTACTGTCACTGGTGGACCCTCTCACGGATCGACGAGTGTGAACACGAGCACCGGTGAGATTACGTACACGCCAGATCCGAACTACCACGGTACGGATAGCTTTACGTACACCGTTGATGACGATGACGGATCCACCTCCAATGAGGCTACGGTGACTATTTCTGTAGCCGATGTGAACGATCCACCCACCGCTAACGATGAGAGCGTCGGCACGGACGAAGATACTGCCGTCACGATCGATGTGCTGGCCAACGATACGGACAGCGACGGCACACTGGATCCCTCGACAGTTACTGTCACTGGTGGACCCTCTCACGGATCGACGAGTGTGAACACGAGCACCGGTGAGATTACGTACACGCCAGATCCGAACTACCACGGTACGGATAGCTTTACGTACACCGTTGATGACGATGACGGATCCACCTCCAATGAGGCTACGGTGACTATTTCTGTAGCCGATGTGAACGATCCACCCACCGCCAGTTTCAGCTACAGTCCGGCAGCTCCTCGGACAGGCCAGACCATCGCGTTCGATGCGTCGGCGTCCTTCGATTCGGACGGAACAATTGCCGTATACGAATGGGATTGGACCAGCGATGGTACCTTTGATTCTACAGGAATGACAACAACACACTACTACTCAGCTGTTGGAGATCATCAGGTCACACTGCAGGTCACGGACGACGACGGTGGGGTAGATACCTTCACACTAGAGCTGGCGATTGCATCAGCGATAAATCCAGTCGTGGAGTTTGAACCTGTTGCACTGTTCCATCTGTGGCAGGTGAATACATGTCTGGGATGTATCGAGAAGTACCTTCCGGAGGAAGTCCCGAATGATGTGCAGGATCTCTTAGATGAGATGCAGATGCACCTCGACAACGCGAACACGACACAGAATACCATCTACGCGAACAACGAGCTGTTGAAAGCACTAGAGTGTGCTGAAGAGATCCAAGAGAAACTCGGTATTGAGTGTCTTTAATTTTTTTTTCTTTTCTTTCTCTTTTGGTTCTGCAGTTTTTTTCTTATCGCTATAAATTTATTTACGTCCCGTTCCATATTGTTGCAATGGATCGCATGGATGCGATGATGAGAACACCAGAAAAGACAGAGCTCGTAAAGGCGGTACATGTCTTTTTACAGGCATTTAATCTTGATATTTCTTATACAAAGTCTATGGTATCGTTTTGGCAGAAATTATACGCACAACACGTTGGAGAGTTCGTTGTCGCAACACGACAAGGGACAGTACTTGGGTGCGAGCATTGTTTCCCTACTACACACTGGCGTGGATCGGCTATATGGCGGTGGATCCCTCTTTTCAACGGCGAGGTGTAGGGAGCATGCTGGCTGAGGAATTACTCTCCCGCGGTGAGGAAAAGAACATCCCCGTGATAACACTGAACGCGACGACAGAAGGAAAACCGCTCTATACAAAGTATGGGGGTCATGAGATATGTCCGGTGGTGAATTATGATCTGTCACACTGTTCATTCACTTGCAATAGATCTCTTTCTGCATCTCAGACATTGCCCTCATGGGCAGAGGAAATGGATAGAGAATTCTTTGGCGGTGATAGACGTGCACTACTGTGTCTCCTCCTCAGCATGGGGGGAAAGGTGATACTCCTCGAGGAGGAAGGGTACGGTATACACTGGGGAGGGAGAATAGGACCCATTGTCGCGAAAAAGGAGAGTACTGCTCGTGAGATCCTCGCGTATGCGTCCACCCACGGAGCAAAAACAGTCTATGTTCCGCATTATATCGGGTCCGTTATACCGCGTACAGCAACAGAACTCTCACGGTGTACACAGATGGTCTATGGAGGGCCACGGAAACCGCAAAATGTGTATGTGTCCTTAGTTATGCGACGGGCTGAAGATTGTTAGACACCGAGAATCTCTTTGAGACTGTCCACTGCATAGAGGATATCCTCTTCAGTGTTATAGATATGAGGCGAGATTCGTATCATGTCTGATCGGATACTCAACTCCACAGAGCGAGAGAGACTCCGCAGTGTTTTGTTGATTTCTGCGCTATTCTTCCCTTCAACAGTGAATGTGAGTCGTGATCCTTCCATTCCCGGCGTGATAATCTCAGCCCCCTCTATTGACGATATTTCATCGCGTAGCGTCTCAATTAATGCAGTGTTGTGTCGATAAATGGCGTCTATGCCAATTTTTCGTAGATACTTGATCGCTTCTGCAAGTGCCAGTTTCACATCGTAGGCACTGGTACTGTACTCAAACTTCCTCGCAGTGGAGGCGTACGTGAGTGTTGTGGCATCAAAATTCCACATCGTTTCTGTCGATCGCCAGCCAACAAATGCAGGGTCGAGTCCGTCGTAGAGATCCTTTGAGATATATGCAACCGCCGCTCCAAAGGGTGCTAGCAGCCACTTGTAACTACCGGTGATGTACACGTCCACGCCCATTTTTCCCATATCGAGTGGTAGGTATCCTGCTGCCTGCACACCATCTACCACCACAATGGCGCCCACCTCATGCGCTCGCTTCGCGATTTTTTTCATGTCAAATTTCTGACCAGTGAGGTACTCCACGTGGCTCAATGCAACAACTTCCGTATCTTTGTCGATCTCGTGTAAGAGTGTATCACTAGGAATACACCAGTTGTCAGCCTCCACAAGCTTCACATCGATCTTTTTGTTTTTAGCGATTCTCATCCAGGGGTAGGTGACACTGGGGAACTCGATACCTGTGGACACAATGTTGCCGGATTTTAACTCTAAACTCCACGCAATACAGTTTAACGCTTCAGAAGTACTATTAAAAATGGCAATATCTTCCGGGCTACAACCCAGGAGGTTTGCGCTTTCTTCTCGAAGGGAATTGTACACTAGTTCCTCTTTCTCTTCATCGAGTGTTGCAGTTCCGCCTTCAGCGAGATCAACAAAAATTTCCTTCGATCTTTTGATCACAGGATCAGGAACAAGTCCAATGCTCGCCGCGTTGAGATAATCTACCTTCTCTCTCATCGGAAAGTCATCCAAACACTCTTGTACATCCATCAAATCACCTATATGTGATCGTTGAGCATCTATTTAAAATTTTTGAAGTGCGTGACAATAAATATTTAAGAGAATAGATGTAGATATGTACCACGGAACTGATAGGAAAATTGTGGAAAGAGGAAAGAAAATGACAAAAATTTTTCACGTAGGCCAGATTAAGGACGTGTTATCGCAACTCGATCCTATTCAAGCGATTGAGAAGGGGTTTGTGGCATATTCTAATGGTGACGTCGTTGTTCCTCCTGTGGGAGAGCTCAGCTTTAACGATCCACCGGGTGAAGTTCATATCAAATATGGGTATATTATCGATGATGCATATTACGTGATCAAAATTGCCTCTGGATTTTATGAAAATCCCACAGTAGGACTTCCACCGAACAATGGACTCATGCTCGTATTTACACAAAAAACAGGAGAACTGGAGAGTGTACTCTTGGATGAAGGCTATCTCACCGATGTGCGAACTGCTGCCGCAGGAGCAGTTGTTGCGAGATATCTAGCACCTCACAACGTTCGTGGCATCGGCGTGCTGGGAACTGGTGTGCAGGGAAAGATACAACTCGAGTATTTAAAGCAAGTTGTTGACTGCAGGGATGTCGTCGTCTGGGGGAGAACTCGAGAACATTTAGATGCGTATAAGCAGGAAATGGGAACGCATGGATACAGGATTTGTACCACCATGGATGCGAATAAGGTGGCACAATCGTTAAATCTCATTGTCACCGCGACTCCAGCAAAATCTCCGTTGCTCACGGCAGATCAGATCCAGAGAGGCACACATATCACTGCTGTAGGCTCCGATACACCGGAGAAAAACGAGTTGGATCCAGAGATTTTAAAGAGAGCGGATATTGTGGTGGCCGATAGTATCTCCCAGTGTCTCGAGAGGGGAGAAATTCACCACGCGCTCAATACGGACTTAATTCAGGAAGAGGATCTCGTTGAGCTAGGAAATATCATTGCCAATAAGGATTTACGGAGAATCTCAGACGACCAGATCACTGTTGCGGATCTTACAGGAGTTGCCGTCCAGGATATACAGATCGCAACGGCTGTGTATGAGGTACTGACCACCTGAGTGTGAAATAGTTACTCATAGCTCTGGTATAACAGGATCACGATGGCAAAGGTGGCAAAAAGATCTGACAGGAATGTGAATGGTCCAACACCCACTCCTCTGAACCCACAAGCGGAGTGGAGCAATGGATTTGAAGAGAGGGCATAGAGAAGAAGTGCCACACTTACAATCACAAGACTCATGGTAAACCGGGTAGGAATATCTCTGTACACAGTGATATAGTTCCATAACAGTACAGAGATGAGTATCACGTTGAGCGTGGCAATAAACGTCTTCACCAGTACGACATTCTCAATATCATACATCATTGCACCTCTGCCGTGCCCGTGACTTCCGGGAAAGGACAGTCCCCATACGAAGAAAAGACTTATCAGAGCCCCCACTGCCACTATTACCATTATTTTGAGTTTTTTATCCATTCAATCACCTATTTTCTTTGCAATTTCCTCTAGTATATCAAGATTTTTCTCCATTCTTTCGGAGAGAAAATATGTCTTTCCATAATCCTCTCCCATGGATGTAATAACTTGGTTTTCTTCCAGTATCTCAATGTGGTGCCTGATGGTTTTGTAGTCCAGATCCAGCGTTTTTGATAGCTGGTGTGCGTTCATCGGTTCATTTTCTAGAGTACGGAGGATTCGCAGCCTGTTTTTTCCTCCTCTCGTTCCGCCGATAAGCCACCAGAGCACCTTTCTCATTGGACGTTGATACGTGCATAGTTATATATAGATTGTGGCGTTCACTGGCATTCCGTTTCATCACGCAAAATTATCTTTTTTTCAGGACTTAGAATATACATAGTGTCTTAAAAAGTAAAAGGAAGAGGAGTTATTCATCGTTGTAGGGGCAGCTACCTCTTCCGTGTCCCTGATATCCCTGCCGATGCATTCCGTGAGGACCCTGCCCCATAAGTTCAGGATTCTCAACGCCGAACTCCTTCAACATCTCTTCGATAGTCTCCATTATCTCAGCGGGTGCCGCTTCTTCATCGATCAGCAATGTGACTTTTTCCTGTATGGCAGCGATCTGATCATCGGTGAGATCGAACTGTTCCTGAAGCCTCTCTAGTCTTTCATCTCCAAGTATCCAGGGCGAGTTCCTGCAGTCTCTCGGCCGTTCGTAGTTTTCATCCAATCCATTGGGAATCCCGTCGTCATCGTGATCCGGGAGGACGTTTCTGTCTTTCCATGGATTTCCGTATGCAGCTACTGCACCAACAGCTATAATAGCGCCAATCAGTACCAGTGCTGCAATTCCAATTGTTATTTTTCTTTTCATTGCTATCACCTGATTGTAGGTGCTCTTCTCCCATTTAAATAGATTTTCCGAAGTTATTATCAAGTGAAACCCAAATCTCACCCTACTTCTTTTCCAGTAGTAGGACGCTGAGAATGATGAGAATACCTCCACAGATCTGCGTGAAACTCAGTGTTTCTCCGAGAAGAAGGTATCCAAAGCTGACCGCTACCACCGGCTCGAAGGTGCTGATGATAGAGGCCCTCGATGCACCCACGTGCTTGAGTCCCTCGAAGTACGTGACGATAGCAACTACCGTGGGAATCAGCGCGATGAGCAGCGCAAACAAGAATCCACGGAGGGTGAGGGCGATCTGCAGTCTTCCCGTCGTTGTCCCAATGATGAAAAATGCACACGCTGCCGAAAACATCACATAGACACCCATCACTCTCGGATCCGCCGTGGTGACGGTGACCTTGCTGAGGGTAATATACACACTGTAGATTAACGCAGATCCTAGAATAAACGCGACACCTGTGAGATTTACCTCCGTTCCCCCGTTGGAGTACACGATGAACCACACACCGGCTAACGCCGAGATCAATGCAACGATAAGTCGTGCATCGAGCTTTTCATCGAGAAAGGAGACCGCAATAAAGGCGACAAAGAGAAGATGGGTGTACAGGATCAGTGTAGTTACGCCTACTGAGAGGTAGTGGAGTGCTTGGAAATATCCGAAGGACTGTCCGGCATAGCAGATCCCCCCAAGTACCAGTACAGCGATCAGATCTCGGGTGCTCAGTCGTAAATTGAGGTTCTCGAATTTCGTGTAAAGGAAGAGGATTACCGAAGCAAATGAAAACCGTAAAAAAAGAAGTGTAATTGAATTGATATTTTCTTTGTATGCAAATTTACCGAATATACCGAGAAATGCAAAAC
This sequence comes from uncultured Thermococci archaeon, assembly GCA_964595645.1. Classification (GTDB taxonomy): domain Archaea; phylum Methanobacteriota_B; class Thermococci; order Methanofastidiosales; family B48-G16; genus JAYEIH01. The sequence goes on along the minus strand of CAZQQT010000009.1, from coordinate 32,354 downwards.
TGAATGCGGAGATGAGAACCCATACTACACCCCTTTGATAGGGAGAAAGGGAAAGCATATGTTCTATGATCATTTTTTCTTTATAACGCTTTTGAAATGATGTTCTTGCAAGGAACGGTTACTCACTGTTATCAGTTGGAAGACTGATAATTACCTCTGTACCATTCTCCCCTCCTTGTATATCCAACGTGCCGCCGTAACTCTCAAAAATCTCCTTTGCGACATAGAGTCCCATACCCGTCCGTTTAGACGGGGTATCTAAATTCTTGAGAATGTCTTTTCGTTTTTCTTTGGAAATCCCAAGACCATAATCGCGGATATGGACATTGCATTTCCTTGCACATTCTTCGACAGTAATATCAATACGTATCGGATCGTGAAGCGTGAATTCCACGGCGTTTTTGAGGATGCTGAAAAATGCGTGGTCGAGAAATGCATTTGCGCTAATATAACACTCATTTCGCGTGTAATTTACCAATATTTCCCGACTAAAGTAATTTTTTATTTTCTCTATCGATCGTTCTAATGAATCAGTGAGGCAGAGTTTCTCTAATGATGTGCTCCTGATTCTTTTTAAGATTTGGATACTTTCTGCGAGGCGGGCAGATTCTTTTATCGATCGTTTGATGTTCTTTATGTTTTCTTCTATTGTTTCCCTATCTTCTGTCTTTCTTAGTAGATGGAGGTATCCGAGCATGATCTGATTGAGATTTCCGATGTCGTGGGCGAGTACATCTGCATAAAACTCCGCTCTCTTCAGTGTTTGCTCCAATGTACGGGTGGCCAACCATGAGATAAGTGCGAGTAAAAAGAAGGTTGCGAGTGCCAGCATATTTGGAGCATGTCCCGGTATCTGTAGTCCCACGATCACTACCACCCCACCACTTAACGCTGCTGTCACAAAACTGGCCCACGGGTTGAGGAGGATGCTTGCTGCAACGATGGGAAGTGCGAAGGTGAGAAGACCACGGCCGTTCGCAACTTGTTCTGGGCTATCAGCGACTGCAGCAAGAGCTATAATCAGTAGTAAAAATAATATACTGGCCAATCTACCTGAAACGTGTCTATTTAAAATGTAAATAAGTACTATACCTACCAAAAGAAGTATAATCTCTCTAAAGAGTCTTGTTATTTCCTCTGAGGAACCTGCCCAACCTATTTGTGTGAATATAAGGATAATTAACGTGAGTAGGACCACTATTACACAGATTATCGATCCGAGTAGGATGAGGGTGAGCAGTTTCCGACGACGGGTGTTCTTAGAATCGAGTAGAGGAACTTGAAGAAGGAAATGCAATATTTTTCTGTACCATAGTCTAAGTTCCACAGTATCTCCTCTATTAACAATTTTTAATTCCCTTCTCTACAGCAGTCTATTTAAATTTTTCTCTTAGTACAAAAAAACGAAAAAAATGTTTTTTATTTTGGTAATAGAAGCTTAAATGTCGTTTCTTTTCCCTCTTCGGATTCCACTAGAATGCTCCCTCCATGTGCTTCTACAATTTTCTTTACAATAGTGAGTCCAATCCCAGTGCCGTCTCCCGAAGAGTATCCCTTCTCGAAGATCTTACCAATATTTTCTTCAACGATGCCCCTGCCGTTGTCTTTCACGGAAATGATATATACGTTATCTTTTCTTTCAGAGGTTACGTCTATATGGGTAGCGTCGCCATGAATTATTGCGTTCTCGATAAGGTTATGAAATACTTCTTTCAACCGTTGTGGATCGCCTCGTATTATGGGAAGATCTCCTCTTTTAATCTCGATATCGTGTTGTTTTTTCAACCCCTCCACGAGCTCATTGAGATCAATTTCCTCAGGCTCTCCTATTATTTTTCCTGCGTCGGCGAGTTTGAGTTGCTTTTTCACAAATTTTTCCATTTTTTCTGTAATTTTAATGATTTTTTCTGCGTTATTCTTCGCTGTTTTCTCCTTCATAAGCGATAGTTGCGCTCTATTTTTGATTGTGCCAATGTAATTCTTGAGATCATGGGAAACAGTATGGGCAAACTCTGATAGTTCCTTTCGTTGATTTTCAGTCTCTTCAAAAAGACGTGCGTTTTTTAAAGCAACAGCTGCATGTGATGCGAGTGTTTCCAGAAGTTTTTTGTCTTCTTCAGAGAATACATCAATTTTTGTGCTCTCTACATCCAATACACCGATTATTTCATTTTTTACTTTGATAGGTACACATAGCTCCGATCGGGCCGCCTTTAAACCTATTATGTATCGATCATCCTTTCGTACGTCAGGAATGAGTAATGACTCTCCTGTGCGTGCCACATGTGCGGCGATACTTTTCTCACCGTACAGTGGGATTACCGTCCATCTCTCCGGATTTTTTTTTCCTCGTGTATCTTCTATCTCCAACGTATTTGTTTTCCTATCTACAAGGAACAGGTCAATATTATCAAAGTTGAGGTTTTTCTCTGCAGTATCCAGCACCGTATCAATAATATGTTCGCGGTCCATGCTAAGGCTCATTTCTTTTGAAAGCTCGTATATTGCAGAGAGTTTTTCTTCCATTTCTTTTCGTTTGGTAATATCTCTTGCTATACTGAGTATCGCTTTTTTTCCTTCATACTCAATTATTTTACTGCTCAATTCAGTTGGAATTCTTTTCCCCTCTTTCGTCACATGTGCTGTTTCAAGAAATGCTTCTCCTTCTTCCTGCAGTTTTTGTATTTTATTATGCACTTCAGACGCGTACTCGGGAGCATCAACCTCCATCGGTGTCATCTCTAGTAGTTCCTCTCTGCTGTAGCCTAGCCGTTCACAGGTTTCTTCATTGACCTCCAGAAAGTTCCCTTTGAGGTCGTGAATAAATATCGCATCTTTAGCAGTATGGAAGAGCGTCTCAAATTTCTTCTTACTCTCCTGCAGCTCTTTTTCCATCTTTTTTCTTTTGGTGATATCGTTGAAAAGGAGGACTGCTCCTATAAACTCACCCTCTTCCACCAACGGTACTCCTTTCAGATTGAGGCACCCTTTCTCTCCACTGGACAGCGCGAATGAGAGCTCCTTTGAGACTCTTTCCTCGTTTTTCAGTGCATCAAACACCTCAGAGGATATCTCTGTTTCCTCGATAAAAGGGCTTTCCTGAATCTTTTCCCAGCTTGCATCGTACTCCTTTCCAAAGGGAAGCCCTAAAATTCGCTGCATTTCAGGATTTGCATACTCGATCTCCATCTCTGCATTCAGTCGCATGATCCCAATGGGAGCGTGCTCCAGCAGCTCTTCGTTGAACTCAGAAAGTGATTTGTACAGTTGCTCCATTTCTTCTCGTTCAACGTTTTCTTTTTCTAACTGTTTTCTTTGGTATAATAACTTCAAATGACTTTCGACAACTTCTTTGAAATGAAAAACTAATTTTTGGTACTCTTCACTATATTTTCTTTCCCTTGAATCAAGCACACAAATCGTTCCAAAAATTTCTCCGTTGGGCCACTCAATAGGGAATCCAAGGTAAGAGATCATTCCCAGTTCAATATCTGGATTCTCCTTCCATCGTTCATTTTTCAATGCATTGGGAACGAGTAGTTTTTCTCGTGAGGTTATCACTTCTTCACAGTACAACCCGGTCAGCTTTTCCCTCTCTCCCTTCTTATAAGGATTTTCTTCCGTATTACTTGCTCGAAAAACTTTTATATACGGTCTATCTACCTCCATGATTAATCCTGCGGGAACATCAGTGATTTTTGCCATTATATCTACTATATTCTGCCATTTTTCAACAACTTCTGCAGGAATTTCGATATTTTTACTTTTCCCCATGGAATTCATCTCCTATATTATGCTATTTTAGGACTATAATTCTATATGATTATTTTATTTTTCTTTTAAATAAGTTTCTCATACACAAGTCATTTGAGAAAACTACGATAGATATTTAAATATTGTAAAGATATAATGAGTAAATTAGGAGTTTACTGGAGTATTGACTCCTCTAAACACAGCGAGTTGGGATATTATGAAAGTGATTGTGACGGGAATGGAGGATACTGGACGTCAATTGGCAGAGGAACTCTCTTCTCACGGCGAGTTTGAGCTTGTCCTTATCGATGATGATGAAGAGCGATGTGAGGCCCTCTCACAGGAAATCGATGCCTTGGTGATCCATGGTGATGCGACTGAACCAGAGATACTTGAGGAGGCCGGTGCCAGAGAGGCAGATGCACTTATTGCGACAACGGAATCCGATGCTCTTAATATGGTGATTGCAATACTTGGGAAACGGTTTTCTATTCCAAAGGTCATCGTGAAATTGAACAAAATTGGTCTCAGAACAACCTGCCAGGAGATCGGCATCGATCATGTTATCTCACCAACGATTTCTGCCGCGACGGAGATACTCCATTTACTCCGTGGAGAGAATGTCTTGGATCTCTCCCTTCCAATAAAGGGGGGCATGCGCTTGATTGAGATCACGCCAGGGGAGATGACTGGAAGGCAAATAGGGGAAATTGAATTTCCGGGGGGAACGCTCCTCATTAGTATTTTGCGGAAGGATGTAGCCATCATGCCACGCGGACGAACGAAACTTGATGAAAGCGATATTCTTCTTATCCTCGCCGAGGACGAGGAGAGAATGGGAAAAATAAAAGAAATGTTTGGAGAACTCAAAAAAACAGGAAGACCTATTGAGTTAGATGAAGCTGAGTAAACACATCAAGCCGATCAACATTCGCGTGATTTTATTCTACCTTGCGGGAGCATTGGAACTCTTTGGCGTGACACTTATCATGCCGTTTATCGTTTCTCTTCTCGCTGGAGAGTATACGTATTCAGTAATATTCGGTTCCCTTTCGCTGGGTACAGCAGGAATAGGGTTTGCTGTGAGAAAGCTGTGGAATCAGACCACACAGCTTGAAATCATCGATGCACTTGCGGTCACCGCACTGGCGTATTTGTTGTTCGGTATAATAGGAGCCATCCCCTTTCTTCCGGTAGCATCGTTTATTGATAGCTTTTTTGAGGCAATGTCCGGGTTTACTACCACTGGACTCACTTTAATGGATGTAACTACTCTTCCAATCACCCTTCACTTTTTCCGTGCATACTCCCAGTGGCTGGGCGGAATGGGGATTATCATTCTTTCCTTAGCTGTTCTTCTCCGATCCGGCACGGCGGCGTTCAAACTGTATGCTTCTGAGTTCGGGGAAAAGAACATCGTGGGAAGTGTTGTCGCTACGGCCAAGGTGGTGATCCGGGTCTATCTCATTCTCACTGTTGTGGGATTTGTAGCATTCCTTCTAGCGGGAATGGGCCCCTTTGATGGACTTATCCACATTCTTACAACGATTCCCACCGGTGGATTCTCTCTCTATGCCGACAGCATCGGTCATTACAACAGTGCTTTCATCTCACTCACAGTCACAGTATTCATGGTGCTCGGTGCTATCAGCTTTCCGTTGTACTATGTTCTCGCGAAGGATGGAGTACGTGAGTTTTTGAAGGATAACCAGCTACGGACATTACTTCTTCTTCTCGTACTTGGTTCAGCTTTGTTTGTGGTAGAGTTCGGCTCTTCGCTTAATTCGGTGGTCCATGGAGTATTTCAAACTGCCACCGCCATCACAACTACAGGGTACAACATCGTGCCGACTACACCGCTCTCTGAAGTGAGTAAAGTCATCACTACACTTTTCATGATCATCGGCGGCAGTACAGGCTCAACAGCAGGCGGAATCAAGATCTTCCGCTTACTGATACTGCTGGGGTTTGTGCGAGTATTATTCTTTGGACCGATTCTACCGAAAGGAGCAGAGATTCCTATTGGATTGGGGGGGATGAAGATCACAAAAAAAGAGGCAGAACTGATCGCCGCCTTTTTTCTTACCTATTTGATCATATTGATAGTCTCCACGTTATCTGTGATGTGGATCGAAGGGACGGGGTTCACCGATACACTGTTTGAGATAGCATCTGCTGAGGGCACAGTGGGAATGTCTGTAGGAGTGACGTCTCCAGTGCTCTCTGTATGGTCCAAGCTCATCCTCACACTCAATATGTGGATCGGACGGCTGGAGATACTTCCCGTACTCGTTGTTCTGAATCCAGGGATCTGGATAAAAAAGTGGCAACTGTTTAGAAAGAAAAAGGAAGGACAAGGAGAGCGCAGTGAGGAAAAAACGATAATAAAATCGCGAGGAAATGTATAAGTATGGAAGCAAATATTAAAGCCATTATCGAGGATGACCGAAGTGGCTCCTCAAAGATTATTAAAAAAACATTAGATTTACTGAAAAACGCGAGAAAGGAAGACCGATTCGACCTTTGTAGGGAGATAGTGAAGGCGCATCCATCTATGTCTGGACTTACGACTATTATGAACTTTCTTGAATCAGATCTTACTATTGATAGAATAATCGAGAAATTCCACACAATGAATACTCGCACCTCAGAGAATCTTGAGAGACTCGTGGAAGGTAACGTAGTAACAGTAATAAGTAGAAGCCATATCGTAGAGCGAGGTCTCACCACAGCCAAGAAGATCAATGTACTTGAGTCGTGTCCGGAAAAAGAAGGGAGAGACACTGCACGGTGGCTGAAAGATCATGGAAAGGAGGTGGATGTGTATCATGATGCCTTTATGTGCTATGCCGTAAAAAGGTCGGACGTCGTTGCTGTGGGTGCTGATTCTCTCTTTTCAACAGGATTTCTCAACAAGACGGGAACGCTTCCGTTAGCGCTTACAGCACAGTATTTCAATATACCTTTTTATGTGGTAGCACCGTCGTATAAATATACGACGAAGAAGCCGGACTATGAAAACATCTTCGAGTTCGTTCCTCACGAGCTTGTGACTGCCTTTGTGTGGGAGGAGGGCGTGGTGGAAGAAATGCCGTCTAAAGAGTGGTAGAGAATGATACTATGAAAAAAACGAGAATGTTCTATCGATTTGCACTGTACGGCTTTTTAAAGAACCTCAGATTTTTCGATCCGTTCATGATCCTTTTCTTTAGAGAGGTCGGGCTCTCGTTTTTACAGATTGGTATACTTTTGGCGGTGAGAAGTATCGCCACGAATCTCTTTGAGATTCCCACAGGCATTTACGCCGATGCCTTCGGAAGAAGACGGTCGATGGTAATGTCGTTTCTCTCGTACATCTGTTCCTTCACGATTTTTTTCGCGCTTCCACAGTACTATTTCTTCATGGGCGCCATGACACTCTTTGGTCTAGGAGAAGCCTTCAGGTCGGGAACCCATAAGGCCATGATCCTCGAGTACCTGCGGCTGAATAAGATGACGGATAAAAAGGTGGAGTACTACGGGAGTACCCGAGCAGCCTCGGAGCTGGGCGCTGCAGTGAGCTCGCTGATCGCCGCGGCCTTGGTGTTTTACAGCGGCAGCTACCGGTACATATTTCTCGCCTCTATCCTCCCCTATAGTATCGATCTAGTAAATCTAGCGACGTATCCTGCAGAGCTCGATGGAGAAATCGTGAGCGCTAGACACAAAAAGATGAGTACGCAGTTGAAAACAACATTGCGCGTGTTTTTCAATATCTTCAAGAATCTTGGAGCTCTACGAGCAATACTAAGCTCTGCTACATTTAAAGCCTTTTTTAAAATAACGAAAGAGTATCTACAGCCCGTGCTGAGAACATTTGCACTTTCACTGCCATTATTTGTTGCACTTGAAGAGACGGAGCGAATCGCTGTAGTGGTGGGCGTGGTGTACTGTGCGATATACCTTCTTACCAGTTACGCCTCAAAGAGTTCGGCCAAGGCGACGAAGAGATTCCGCAGTCTCGCCAGTGCAGTGAATATCACATATCTTCTCGGTGGCGTGTTACTCCTCACTGCCGGCGTGAGCACACACATCGATGTTCAAAGCATCGCAATCATCGTGTTTCTCCTCTTTTACGTACTCTACAATGTGCGGAGACCGATGACCGTCTCGTATGTGAGCGATCAGATCTCGCACCGGACCATGGCCTCAGGGCTCTCCGTCGAGTCGCAGGTCACCACGATCTGTGAGGCGGTGATTGCGGTGATTCTCGGGGCGCTGGCTGATACCTTTGGTGTGGGTATCGCACTCTTCACCATAGGGATTGGAATGTTAGTAATATATCCTGTAGTGTGGGTGGGCAAACGGTAGGTATAAAAACAGGCAGAGACATCCCCACACAGAGTGGTTATCATGGGATCGCTGAAGATCGGAACCTGCGGATACGGATACTACAACCCTCCTGGTGACTGGGAGGAGAAGTACGAAAGTAAGCTCCAGGCGTACTCCGATGTCTTTGATCTGGTGGAAATCAACAAAACGTTCTACACGCTTCCGATGACTGACACAATGGAGCGATGGCGTCAAGAGGTACTGCCTCCCTTTGAGTTCACTGTAAAGGCGTGGCAGGCACTCACACACCCGACCAGCAGTCCCACATGGCGTGATAACAAGAAAAATCTTTCAGAAGAGCAAAAGGAATATTTTGGGTATTTAAGGCCTCATAAGGTGGTAATCGATGCGTGGGAAGCGATGAAAGAGCGTGCCAGTGCCTTAAAATCGAAAATATGCGTGATTCAGATGTCTGGGAGCTTTGGTCCTACGGATGAGCACGAAAGAGATATGCGGGAGCTGCTGAGCACAATCGATCGGGGGAAATTGGAGCTGGCCTGGGAGCCCAGAGGGGAGTGGAAGGATCAGTCGGATCGGGTGAAGGAGATCTGCGATGATCTCAACCTTATCCATGTTGTCGACGTGATGCGGCGGGATCCGGTCTCGGACCATCCAATTGCGTATGTCCGACTCCACGGGCTCAACCCACAGGAGTACAACTACAACTACGATTACTCGCGGAAGGAGTTAGCGAACCTTGCGAAGAAACTCCAGAATCTTCGAGAGACACATACCTGCGTGTACTGTATGTTCAACAACTATGAGATGTTTGATAACGCCTTGACGCTCATCGAGCTGCTGTAACCGATAGATTTATAAATGGCTGCACCATTCTCTTCTTGTATGTACCGGATACGTGATTGCTTTTTATGTGCATGAACGTGTAGTCTTTTCTTCGGTAGGTTTGGATAGTTGCGAGAGTGATGGCAATGTTTAGATCGATAGACACGAAATGGCAGAAGCGATGGGACGATGCAAACATTTTTGAAGCGGATCCCGACGAACGAAAGAAATTTTTTGTGAATCTTCCGTACCCGTATATGAATGGGTACATGCATCTTGGCAGGGCGTACACCTTTTTAAAAGGCGATATCATCACACGATACAAACGAATGAAGGGATTCAACGCAGTATATCCCTTCGCGTTCCACTGTACGGGGACGCCGATAGTTGCCGCGGCCGAGAGAATTGAGGAAGGAGAAGAAACGCAGATAGAAAACTTGAAGAAAACAGGTGTCCCGGAGGAGGAGATTCCGAAGTTCGAGGATCCCGTGTACTGGACAGAACATTTCTCAGAGAAAATGATAGAACATTTAAAGTCCGCAGGATTTGGGATAGATTGGCGCAGATCCTTTATCACCACTTCATTAAATCCGTATTATGATAAGTTCATCAAATGGCAGTTCAGGAAGTTAAAGGAAAAGGGGCTTGTAGCAATAGGGACGCATCCTGTGGTGTGGTGCCCCAAATGTAAAAATCCTGTGGGAGATCACGCACGGCTTGAAGGCGAAGGAGAGACACCGCAGGAGTTTACGCTGCTGAAATTTGAGTTCGGCGATGAGTACATTGTTGCTGCCACACTTCGACCCGAGACGGTCTTCGGACAGACGAATCTCTGGGTGGATCCAGAACTCTCATACGCGAGAGCGAAGGTAAATGACGAGATCTGGATAATGAGTAAGCCCTGTGCGGAAAAACTCAAAGAACAGGAAAAAGACGTTGAAATTATTGAGACGGTAAGGGGGGAGGAACTCCTTGGAAAGTACGCCAAGGCACCCGGAATCGACCGAGAGATCATGATTCTTCCCTCAACATTTTGTGATCCTGAGAGAGGTACGGGAATCGTGACCAGTGTTCCGTCTGACGCACCGGATGACTGGATGGGGTTGTACGATCTCCAGAAAGAGAAAGAACTCTGTGAAAAGTACGATCTCGACTGGGAGGAGGTCAAAAAGATAGAACCGATACCCATCATCAAAACCAAGGGATTTGGAGACCTCCCCGCTGTAGAAATATCGAAAAAGCTTGGAATAGAGTCTCAGCACGATAGAAAACTCCTGAAAAAGGCAAAAAAGGAGGTATACTCCTCAGGATTCTACACAGGGACAATGAATAAGAACTGTGGAGAGTATGAAGGAATATCGGTGATGGAGGCCAAAGAAAAGATAAAAGAGGAGCTCATCGATGAAGGAAAGGCAGATATCATGTACGAACCTTCGGGGGAAGTGATCTGTCGGTGTCTCACCACGTGTATTATAAAAATGGTGGAGGATCAGTGGTTTATCAGATACAACGATCCGGAGTGGAAAGAGAAAACCCACAATGCAGTGGATACCATGACGTTGATTCCCGAGCCGGTGAGGAAACAGTTCCACTACGTGATAGACTGGCTGAACGACTGGGCATGCACACGGGAATTTGGTCTCGGCACGACACTCCCGTGGGATGAGAAATGGATCATCGAGAGTCTCTCCGACTCGACGATTTATATGGCCTTTTACACGCTCTCCAAGTATTTCAATGAGGGCATTATTGATGCTGAGGATATCGATGACGCGTTTTTTGACCACATCTTCCTTGGGGAGGAACCGTCGAAGGATTACGGCGTTTCACAGGAAACACTAGAAAAAATGAGGGAGGAGTTTACCTACTGGTATCCGTTTGATCTTCGGAGCTCTGGCAAGGATCTCGTGCAGAACCATCTCACCTTCTGTCTCTTCAACCATACCGCACTGTTCCCGGAAGAATACTGGCCCGAAGGATTTGCGGTGAACGGATGGGTGATGATCGACGGTGAGAAGATGTCGACATCCAAAGGGAACGTAATACTGTTGCGGGATGCAATTGAAGAGCACGGTGCCGATCCCACGAGAATGATGCTCGCCTTTGCGGGCGAAGGAGTGGATGACGCGAATATTGAAACACAGTTCCTCGACACGGTAAAGGAGCGCCTGCGTTCATGGCATGAGTTTGCGACTGCACATTACGGAACGGGGAGAGAGACGAAAAAACGCATCGATCAGTGGATCGCGGCTGTGACACACACTATCCTGAAGGATGTTGAGGGTGCAATGGACCAGCTCCTGTTTAGGACCGCTATCCAGAAGGGATTCTTTGATCTCCAGCGGCATCTGAAATGGTACCTACGCCGATGTGAGGAACCTCATAAAGATACCATCTCGTGGCTCATCGAGGTGCAGACAAAACTTCTCGCGCCTTTCGCGCCACATTTCTGCGAGGAGATATGGGAGGGGCTCGGTAATGAGGGATTTGTCTCTGTCGCTTCCTGGCCGGAGTATGACGAGGATACGATCGATAAAAAGGTGCTCAGAACGGAGGAGTACGTGAAAGACGTGATCGACGACATCCGGGAGATCCTCAAGGTGACAAAAATGGAGGGAGAACATGTCTATCTCTACACTGCCCCCGAATGGATGTGGGATGTTGCTGAAATTGTGAAGGAAAAGAAGAACTTCAACGAGAGTATCAAAGAGGTAATGAAAAACGAGAAGATGAGAAAACGAGGAAAGGCAGTGAGCAACCTCATAAAGAGTCTTGTAAAAGATAGGCTGTTTGTGGAGCGAATGGATGAGGCAGATATTCTCAGGGAATCAAAGGATTTCATCGAAGAAGAAGTAGGGATGAAGGTTACGGTCAACGGCAATTACGATCCTGAGAATAAAAAGAAATCTGCAATCCCTGCCAAACCGGCTATTTATATTGAATAGCCCGCTTGATATTGCCAACGAGGTACAGCGATCCTGTCACAAGTATCGCATCTCCTTTTTTTGCTTTCTTTTTTGCCATCTCAAAGGCATCGTTTGGATCGTCTATTACAGTACCTTCTGTGTACATGAGTAAATTTTTTGGATCCGATGCTCTTTTACTCTCCGGTGTTGTGAAGATGAACTCACCTTCAAGACTTTTGAGGCTTCCGATCATCTCCTCAAATTCTTTATCCTCCAACACACCGAACACGATATAGAGGGCGTTATAGTCGAACGTTTTCATTGTCTTGACGGTGTTTTGTATACCATCGGGGTTGTGTCCACCATCCAAAATGATGAGTGGATCCTCGTTGATGATCTCAAATCTTCCTCCCCATTTCGTGTTTTTTAACCCGTTCCTGATACTGTTTTGAGAGATCCCGAGCACATGGGAGGTGAGGATTGCGGTAGTGGCGTTTATTAGTTGATGCTCGCCGTGAAGCGGAATCTCTAAATTTTGCAGATCCACGATCCCATGGACGTCAAACGTGTCTCTCTTTTTTTGATAGTTCAGGTCCTTTCCGAGAGAGTACAGCGTCGATCCTCGTTTTTTACAGATTTTCGAGAAAAAATCGTAGAGATCGTAATCAGAGATTACCGTTGGAGCTTGCTTGATAATTCCCGCCTTTTCGTACGCGATTTCCTCGCGCGTGTCACCGAGAACGGAGGTGTGGTCCATGGACACGTGGGTGATAACGGAGAGCTCGGGGCAGATAATGTTGGTGGCATCGAGTCGTCCACCTAACCCTACCTCGATCACTGCGTAGTCCACGTCGTTTTCCGCGAAGTAGGTGAACATGATCGTCGAGGTGATCTCGAAAAATGTTGCCGGGTTCCCGGACTCGACAGTATCAATAATCTCATTTCCTATACGTAAAAGATCCTCCTCTGGTATCCACTCCCTGTTTACCTGAATTCTTTCCCTAAAATCCACGAGATGAGGCGAGGTGAAGAGGCCTGTGGTGTAGCCATCCTCCATAAGTATCTGTGCAATCATTGCAGCTGTGGATCCTTTTCCGTTGGTCCCGGCAATATGGATAGATTTAAAGTTGTTTTGAGGGTTGCCGAGAACTTCTGTGAGATTCCTGATATTTGTGAGCCCAAGTTTGGCGAACTTTGAGTATTCATACAGTGTGTCGAGGAACTCGTCGTACATGTATAATAGGGTATGAGAAACTATTAAAGAAGATTATGGTGATTCACAGGGATTACGTTTTTAACCGTATGTGTCAGAGTATAAAATATACACTATCAATATAGAGGAGAAATCCACATGGAGAAATTTTATACCGCAACGGATAAGGAGATAAAAGAAGGTCTCACCACTGATATCTACTTTGAGAGGACCAGAAAAATCCTTAAGAAGGAAAACGTTCGGAAACACGTAGCTGCAGAGTTCACACTTCACAGTAGGAGCCGAGAATGGGCGGTATTCGCAGGGCTTGAGGAGATGATTGTACTTCTTCGGGATCTTCCGGTGGATCTCTACGCACTCCCCGAGGGAACGATATTTTCTCCCTTTTCGGAGAACGGTGTCCCTGTTCCCGTGGCGATAATTGAAGGACACTACGATGACTTTGGCATCTACGAGACGCCTTGTCTCGGACTCATCTGTCAGGCTTCAGGTATTGCTACCCGAACTGCACGGATGCGAATCAAGGCAGAGGACAAACACATGCTCTCCTTTGGGATTCGACGAATGCATCCTGCGATTGCGCCCATGATAGAGCGAAACGCTTTTATTGGGGGCTGCGATGGCGTGTCGGGTGTTCTCAGCGCAGAACGGATCAACGAAGAGCCACAGGGCACCATGCCCCATGCGCTACTTCTGTTGATGGGTGACGAGGAGGGCTGGGAGGCGTACGACAGCGTCCTCGATCCCGAAGTTCCCAGAGTCGCACTGATCGATACCTTCGACGATGAGAAGTTTGGCACGCTCCACGCTGCGGAGACCTTCGACGGAGAGACCTCTGTGCGATTGGACACGCCCCACTCTCGAAAGGGAGATTTTATCGATATCATCCGTGAGACCAGATGGGAGCTGGATCTCCGTGGGTACGAGGATGTGAAGATCTTCGTGTCCGGTGGGCTAACCGAGGATTCAATCGAAGAGTTGGTGAAGGAGCCGGTAGAGGGTTTTGGTGTCGGCACGTCTATCTCCAATGCAGCCTCCATCGATTACTCCATGGACATCGTGGCGATCGAGGGAGAGCCCGTGGCGAAACGAGGGAAGTTCTCTGGACGGAAGGACGTGTATCGAAAAAATGTGCACGAGTATTACGTGTATCCGCAGGGGCATGAGGTACAGAAGGATCTGCAGCCGATGCTGGTGAAGTACCTGGACAACGGTGAGCTGGTAGAGGAACTGCCCACTGCTCAAGAGATACGGGCGTATGTGATGGAACAGCTTCCCGCCGTGAAAGAGAAAAAGGAATAGGTTTAAAACAACGACATAACATATATAGCATATGAAACTCTTCCATCTCCTCGTGATCGCAATTGCCGTTGCCACACTCGATGTGCTCGTACCGTACATTTTCCTACAGGAGGTAACGGCCTACTGGGCGAACTACCTTTTCTGGACGATGCTCACGTTGACTGTTATCCTCGGTGGAATTTACTATGTGAGGCGATGGGGGGAGAATGAATGAATTCAGGCTATGTGTTCCTTGCGTTGGCTATCTGGATTTTCTTTGGAGTGATTATTGCGCATTATGCGAGAAAAGAGATGGGGATTACAATACAAGATTTTTTCCTCGCCAACAAAACACTGGGGGGGTTTATCTCAGCGATGACGTACAGCGCCACCACGTACAGTGCCTTCATGATGGTAGGACTGGTGGGACTGGTGTACTCCACTGGTGTCGGCGCGCTGGGATTTGAGATGACCTATCTGATGTTCACCGTGATTCTTTTGATTCTGTTCGCTCCACGGTTCTGGCTGGCCGGTCGCGAGTACGATTACCTCACGCCTCCCGAAATGCTGGCGGACAGGTATCAAGATAAATGGGTGGGCGTAATCGCCTCGATCATTGCGTTGGTCATGTTGATTCCCTATGCGTCGGTACAGATGATGGGCGCAGGATACCTTTTTTCCAGTCTGACGAATGGACAGGTTCCCTACATGGTGGGGGTGTTGTTCATGGCAGGGTTTAGCGCCTTTGCAGCAGTGTGGGCGGGGATGCGATCTGTGTCTTGGACGGATGCCTTTCAGGCGATTACCATGATGATTTCTGCAGTACTGCTTTTGTTTTATGTGTTTTACGTATTTTTTGGTGGGCCAATAGACTTTTTCTCGACAGTAGAATCGACAACGCCAAATTTGCTCAAGATGACATGGGATCCAAAGTTTTTTGTGGGACTTTCTCTTCCTTGGGCTTTCTTTGCCCTAACTAACCCCCAAGTTTCCCAGCGGTTGTTCATTTCCAAAGATATACGGAGCCTCAAGAAAATGGTAACTTACTTCGCAATTTTTGGACTGCTGTATACGGTCATCACGACGCTGCTGGGATTCTCCGCCGCGAGCCTCATCCCAGGACTAGAGAAAGCCGATCAGGCAATGCCCGAACTCCTAACAATGGTACCGGATGTTCTCGCCTTAATAATTTTCCTCGGTATCTTTGCGGCGGCTTCCTCCACGCTGGGCTCGATTATGTTGACACTCAGCTCCGTGTCCACCCGTGACATTGCCAGGGCAGTAAAACCGGGAATTTCGGAAAAAAAGGAGCTTCTCGTGGGAAAAACGATGATCGGTGTCATTGTAGTAATATGTATTATTTTTGCACATCTTGAGTTGGGATTGATAGCGATACTGTCCGCCATGGCATCGGGAGGACTGCTGGTAACCGCTCCAGCATTGGTAGGAACATTTTTCTGGAAACGGGGGACATCGGCGGGAGCAATTGCGAGCATGGGTATTGGAGGACTTGTCACAGGAGGACTGTACGTTGTGTCATTTCTGAAGTCCGGTAACGTCACGTGGTGGCCATCGATTGTCGGGTTCGCTGTCACAGTAACGCTTTTCGTGGTTGTGAGTTACATTACTACTCCTCCTGAGAACGCGGAAGAGTTTATTGACGGCATTGAGAAACAACTAGAAAAACATGGGTTCTAATCTTGTTTCAACGGGAGATTCTCCAGCGGTAGATGGAGAATCATTACGAGGATAAATTCAACGGCAATCGCGAGATTGTAAAGCGATCCCGTAGCAAGTGCGAATCCAAGAAGCGCGGTCCAGAACCCGTAATCCATGGGATTGGAAATGTACGCATACGGTCCTCCTCGTACCACTGGAACATCCTCCTTAAAAAAATTGAGACAGAGTGCACGTTGCACGCCGAGGATCTTGAGTGCCCAGAGGGCCAGCAATCCACCACCAATGAGTAGTATCCCGCCCACACACCGAAGTACGGGGTGGTTATGAAACAGAGGATGCTCCTCCAATTGCAACAGGAAGATCAGTAGGAAGGCGATACTCCATAGTGCTCCCGTAACAATTGCATGAACGGTGAATGCTTTCTCGCCGAGCCATTTCGTGAGTTTTCTTCCCTTTAACTGAAGGATGAGGAATATTGACTCTACAAACACAGCTAAAAATACAAATATCAGCGTTGACAGGAACAGAGGATTCATGTATCTTACTTGAATTTGTTGAGTGATGCACGGATAAACGCTGGTATATCACCAGGATGGCGGCTTGAGACGAGGTTTCCGTCTTCCACAACGGATTTATCAATGTACTCTGCACCCGCATTGATGATATCCTGCTTGATAGATTTCCATCCAGTGATCGTCCGCCCATCGAGTACCTGGGACGTGATCAACAGCTGAGGACCGTGACAGATGGTGAATACTGGCTTACCACTTTCGACAAATTCTTTCGCGAACTTCACTGCATTTTCATCTGTCCTCAACCTATCCGGCGAGTAGCCACCGGGAATGAGAAGTGCATCAAACTCATCTGCCGAGACATCTTTCACCGCTTTCTCTATGGTTACCGGCGTATTTGATTTCTTTCCCTTAACCGTTGCTCCTTCTTTCAGCCCCACATGCACGAGTGTATGCCCGTCTTCCTTAAAGGCCTCTGCGGGTTTTGTGTACTCCACATCCTCAAACATATCTGTAAGGATCACTGCAATTGTAGCCATTTTTTACACCTTACTATGTATTGTTTTATTCCCTTTTATATTTTAGCGGCAGCAGTTCAGCAATTCGGAGTTTATATGGATTTTCAAGCGTCCCAACAATCACCCATATATCCATACCAAAGTCACTGAGAAGCTCCCGACATCTCCCACACGGCGATAGTAACTTATAATTCTCCTCACCATCTCCCCACACAGCAACAATAGAATCAAACTCTCTGTGCCCATGAGCAACAGCGTGGCACAACGCCGCAACTTCACCACACACATCGGCGAACCCTACATTGGCATCGATATGAATTCCGGTAAATATTGTACCGTCCGTTGTTCTCAGTGCTGCCGCAACCTCATGAAAATCGTCAACATGGAGTCTGTCTGCCGTCTCCTTCGCTCGCTCTATGAGCTCCCAGTCGTCTTCTGAAAGTTCCATTGGTGACACCTACTTGAATAGTTCTCCCGTTTCTTTATACCACAACACGAGATCTAAATGATCCATTGGTATCTCGATCTCCTTTGCGAAGGCCTTCATCTTTTTTTCTATCGTAAGATACCTCTTCTTTGTGAGCGTCCGTGGAATCTCCTCTACAACACCATACGATTCCAAATTTCGCAGGATATGTCTATCGAGGATAGCGATCTCCCCGCCATGTCCAATGTTTCGCAGGAAATGGCTCGCTTCTTTGTACCCAATACCTTTTACATGTTCGACCAACCACTCCCGCACATCATAAACATCGTCGCGTTTTTCTATTACCGATTTGATACCAGGAAAGTACTTCCGTGCTTCAACAATGTAGCCTGCCTTTTTATTTTTAAACCGTGCACCGTTGAGCTCCTTGGCTACACGCTCTTTTTTACCGTGGAAAAGAAGGTTCTTATCGACAAGTGTCTGTACCGTGGTCCAGCAGATCTGCGGTTTACACTGCGGCGTGAGGATACAGAAGACAAGCTCGGTGAAAATATCTTCTTCTGTCCCTTCTTCCCATATTCGTTTAAATTTCTGCAGTGTTTCTTCGATTGTGGGACGAATGGTGGTGTAAAGACGAGATAACTCTTTCATCGTATCAACGCTGTACCCATTAGTAGATCCAATTATAAATGTTTCATTACTACTTGTGACGATCAGCCTGCCCAAAATGGAAAGACTAGGGCCAAAATACTACGTATAAGGTGGAACGGACAACCAATCTCCTGTGATAACTGAAACCATGTTCTTTTCATATGTCAGTGACACAGTTACTCCTCTCCTTGTGGAATCTTTATATAGGTTGATGAAAATAGTCGAAAATGTTATGAGCGTGCCGATACTCGATGTGCCCTACGATACAGAGGGGGTGTTTGTCTCCCGCGAAAATAGGTTCCTGGGCATTGTGGAAATAGGTTCCAGAGAAGAGAAGGTCCATATTCGGGATCCTGGCCGATTGGAGGAAATCCTGTATCCCAGTAACAGTGTCCTGCTTTCCCATGAAGAAAGTCCAAAGAGAACAACAAACTGGGATCTTCTTGCCGGGAATGTGAGCAATCACTGGATATTCGTTAACTCTGGGTACCATAGAACAATCGCTGAACTCATATTGAAAAATAAGGCGATTAGCCCCTTTGGGAAAGTGGGGGAGTACAGTGCAGAACAACAGCTCGGTAACAGCAGGATCGACTTTCTCCTGAAAAAAAATGGAGAACGGATATGGGTGGAAGTGAAGGGATGCACACTTGCCGAAGATGGGATTGCTCTGTTCCCCGATGCGCCGACAACGAGGGGAACACGGCACGTAGAAGAGCTGACGCATGCGGTGGCAGCAGGAGACTCGGCTGCACTGATGATCCTGGTGTTCAGACCGGATTCTCGATGTTTTTCCCCATATGAACCACGAGATCCTGCCTTCGCAGAGGCCTTTTGCAAGGCTGTGGACACGGGAGTTGCTGTGCATCCACTCGTATTTAGTTACAGACAAGGAATACTCTATTTTGAGAAGAAAATACCGTTATGTGATAAAAAATAAAAAAGGAAATAATATTTTAGAACTTCTTAAACTTGGAGCGTTCCATGCCGCAGACGGGACACCGTTCCGGTGGTTCACCGCGATGTGTGTATCCGCACACTGGGCAGATGTAGGTATCCTTCTTTTCGATGTCCTCGCCACTTTTTACGGCGTCCTTGGCGAGTTCGTACATTCCAGCATGAATTTTTTCGGCTTCCAGGGCGTAGTGGATCGATCGTTTCGCATCATCTTCCTTCTGTAACTCCGCGATGGCGTTGTATGCTGGGTACATCTCATCTACTTCGAATTCTTCTCCATCGATAGCGGTTTGGAGGTTTTCTTTCGTTGTTTTGATGATACCGAGGTTCCGTGCGTGATTTGTTGCGTGGACGCGCTCAGCGTACGCGATTGCCTTAAAAAGTCGTGCGATATTGGGATAGCCGTCCTTCTCAGCTATCTCACTGAAGGCAAGATACTTGATGTGCGCCATGGACTCTCCTGCTAATGCTTCTTCGAGTGCCTCTTTCGTCATTTCTTTCATACGTACCACCTACGGTTTCTTATGACAGAGCCACCAGTCGTAACACTCTATTTCGCCTTTTTTCTCCCTTTTCTTTCGGTTCTCTATGGCTTCTTCATTTCCAGCCGGCGGAATAATTACATGATCCTTGACTAGTTCGTTTTCAGGCCAGTTCGCTGGGATTGCCACACCGTCAGCATCCGATTTCTGGAATCCTTTAATCATGCGGATAAACTCGTCCATGTTTCGTCCGAGCTCAGCCGGGTAGTAGAGAATTGCTCTGATGATCGATTTCGGATCCACGATGAAGACTGCCCGCACCGTCGCTGTGCCTGAACTTGCGTGGATCAAGCCAAGTCTGGTGGCGACCTTCCCCATCCCATCGGCGATGATAGGGAATTCTATCTTTTCGTCGAGATTCTCCTCGATCCACTCGGTCCATTTTAGGTGGCTGTGAACCTGATCGATACTGAGACCGAGCAATTCTGTGTTCAGTTCCCGGAATGTATTGTACCGTTTCTGGAACGCGTAGAATTCGGTGGTACATACAGGCGTAAAATCGCCGGGATGTGAAAAGAGAATAAGCCATTTCCCTTTGTAGTCGTTAGGGAGCTTCTTCTTGCCGTGTGTAGTTTTTACTGTCATTTCTGGAAATTTATCTCCAATTAATGGCATATTTTGTTTTTCTTCCATTTTATCACCTCCTTATATTTTTTCAAACATGTCCTTTCCTACCCCACAGACGGGGCAGACCCAGTCCTCTGGCAGATCCTCAAAGGATGTTCCAGGATCAATTCCACTGTCTGGGTCTCCTTTCTCGGGGTCGTAAATATAGCCACATGCAGTACATCTATACTTTTCCATTGTTTTCACCTCTTTTTCTCCTTCTTTTTCTTTAATATAAGTAGGCGCAGCCTTTGGCGCCTTTCCTTTTTTTACTTCATGATAGTATGCGTATGTCATCGGTTCTCCATCCTCGATACGTTGTGCATCGATTATTTTCCCAATAAAGATGGTATGCGTTCCTGCATCAACACTGTTAATAACCTCACACTCGATACAGCCCAACGTATTCTCGAGCACGATCGGTGCACCATTTTTCCCTATTTTATACGTGATATTCTCAAACTTGTTGATATCTCTCCCGCATTTAAATCCAAAAGTACCGATAAATGTCATCGGTGTATCCTGAGAGAGAATAGAGACGGTGAACACTCCACTTTCTTCGATAAACTCATGGGTGAAGTTCTCCTTGCAGATGCTCACTCCTATTGTCGGTGGATCGGATGTTATCTGGAATACGGTGTTCGCTATCTGTCCGTTGATCTCGTCTCCCTTCCTCGAGCTCACTACATAGAGGCCGTATGACACACGGTGGAGTACTCTCTTGTCCATTTTTTCACCCTTTCTTGAGGTATCTCCCCAGTTTTCTTCCCTTTTTCTTTACGTCCTCGAGTTCTTCCTCATCGGGGACGTAATTGATATTGATACTTTCTAGAGGGAGGTCCCAGGAAAGCTTCTTAATAGTTTCTTCGATTTCACCGATAGCTTGGCCGCTCCACCCGTAGGACCCGAAGACGAATCCAATTCTGTTCTTCGGCTTGAGTCCTTTGAGGTAGGTGAGGAACTCACCCATGGTTGGGAGCATTGTGTTGTTGAGTGTCGGCGAACCGAGAAGTATCATTGAGGATGTGAGTACATCGGTGATAATATTTGATATGTGCATCGTTTTGAGGTTCCGCATAGTCACGGGCATTCCAGTATCTTCTATTCCTTCTCTGAGCGCGTAGGCGATTTTTTCTGTGGATCCCCACATGGAATCGTACACGATGAGTGCTTTTTTTTCTGTCTTGTTGCGCGCCCATTTTCCATACTCTTCAAGAATTCTTGAGAGATGTGTTCGCCATATCACCCCATGACTTGGTGCGATCATGTCAATCTCGAGATCTGCGAGGGCATCGAGTGCTTTCTGTACCTGCGTTCCATAGGGCATCACAATGTTTGCATAGTACTTGGCCGCTTCTTCCTTCAATATCCCCCATGGAATATCATCATCAAATCGTGCTGCTGCTGCGATATGCTGACCGAAGGCATCGTTTGGGAGGAGGAGCGTGTCGTGAGGACTGTAGGTCACCATGGAATCGGGCCAGTGGACCATGGGGGTGTGCACAAAGTGGAGTGTCCGTTCTCCTATCTCCAATGTTCCGCCGGATTTCACTGTGTGGATGCTCCAGTCATCTTTGAAATGCCTCTGGAGTCCTTTCTTTCCGCGTGGTGAGGCGATCACTGTGGCATCGGCGTATTCGAGTATTTTGGGAATGGAGCCCGAGTGATCCATCTCCACATGGTTTGATACGATGTACGAGATTTCAGAAGGATCGACGATCTCTTCAATTCTCGCGAGCATTTCGTCAAAGAGGTAATATTTTACCGTGTCCACCAGCGTGATCTCTTCATCCATGATGAGATAGGCATTGTAGGTCGTTCCTCGTTCTGTACGGTAGCCATGGAAGTTCCTGAGATCCCAGTCGACGCCGCCGACCCAGTAGATATCAGGCTTTATTTCAATGTTTTCCATGATCTTTCCCTTCACTACGGCCCCATATGGATCATATCCGTGTCCCAGTCTTTGTTGTAGTAGTCAGGATACTGGAGTATCATATTGTGCTCTGCTTCCAGCAGTGCGTAGTGACCCTTCTCTATTTTGGCGAGGTAGAGAAGAAGATCTCGCTCATTCTCTGCCTTTTCTTCGGCGAGGTCGATGTAAAATTCTTCTTCAGCCTTTTCCATTTCCATAGCTTTCTCTAACAAGTCTGGGAGTTCATTTGCTTCTACATCTATTTTTGGGACGAGGGATTCTTCCGTTACAGGGATTTTCTCACCAGGATAGAGCTCCTTGAAGAGCCTCTCTAAGAGTTCTTTATGTTTTTCTTCTTCCCCAGCGAGGAACTCCATTTTATCCTTTAGTACATAATTATCAATTTTTTTCGCCATACTTTTGTATATATTTTTGGAGTCCAGTTCTGATCGAACTGCTATACCGAATATCTTTTTTTCTATCATATTAATCGTGTTCTTCAAACATTCTGTCCTGAACCTCATCATACTTGCGTAGCCACTCTATCAGCATGGCGGCATGCTCTTTCTCTTCGTCTCTGTTGTGTTCCAGTATTTTCTTCAGATCTTTATTTTTTGCCACTTCAATTCGTTCTTGGTACCAGTTGATGGCCTCCAGCTCTTCTATTAGTGACTGTCGCGCTCGTTCAAGATCCTTTGTTTCTTCACTGAGATTTTTTCGGCCCTCGTGTTCTCCTGTCATATTATCTTCCTCCTACTCGTGAAATAGTGATCTCCTTGGCGTTTTCCCACAGTCCATGAATGTTACAGAGGGCTAATGCGTGGAGTGTCCCCTGTTTCGTTGTTTTCATGGAGAATGTCGCACCGTGGTGGGTGTAGACAGGCCCTTCGTTAGGTCCTTTGGCGGACTCACCGTGGGCTGAAAACTCAACAGTTCCTACGTGATAGCTGAACTTCTCTCCTTTCGGATGGAAGAAGAGTTGTATCCACCGAATATGGTGTTCTGTCGTATTGGGGTGGGCGATTTCCTTCCCCAGCGTAACTTTCACATCAAAGAGTTCTCCCTCTTGCACCGTGTCTGGACATTCGATCACTGGAACGTGTTTTTCCTTCTTCCAGTCCGCTTCCTGGATTCTATCTCCTAATTTTTTCATAGGTTCACCTCCTTGTTATTCTACTAAGTCCATGGGCTGGCCGCAGCAAACTAACTCCCCTACACCAGCCTCCTTTACTTCAACAACATTTCCACAAATTTCACATTTATAGACTTCTCCAACTTTTGTCATAGTATAACCTCCTTATTTTTTCAGTTTTTAGCACGTGCTGTGCTCTATTGCATTGGTAGGACAGGACTGTACACAAAGACAACAGTCGATACACTCTTCAACGTTTGTTGCGTACGATTTTTCATCCTTTAATTCGTAGACATCCACAGGGCAGACGTCTACACATTCTCCCGAGCCGGTACACTTGTCGTGGTCTATTTTTATTACCCTATCCTCGTGTTTAAACTCTTTTATCATATTTTTTCACCTCTTTTTATTATGTATTTTCAATGTTAAATATTTTTCGCTACTCCTCTTTCTCAAAGATAGTTTCTCCACATTCTTTGCATTTCTTGGGCCTACATCTTCCTTCTCGTACCGATCCACAATTCGTACATTTCCATTGTGCCATACATCTCATCTCCTGTTTTCGTCTTTTTTCTATGGGAAAAGTTTATATATTACTTTCCTGTATAGTTCTTATTAGTACTAAGTATATATATCTTTCGTTCGATATTCGAATCAAACAGGAAGAAATATGACGAAGTGAGTACCATGATTGATGAAAAAGATAAGAAGATCATCCGGATGCTGGAGAGAGATTCGCGGATCCCCTTCACAGAGATAGCGGACAAGTTGAATGTGAGTGAGGCCACCGTGAGAAAACGCGTGAAAAAACTGGAGGAGAATGAAGTAATCCTCGGGTATACTGTAAAGATTGACAGATCCAAGCTCGGCTACGACACTGTGGCGTATGTAGGATTGGATGTCGATCCGTCTCTTTTCCTCCAGGCCGCGAAAAAAATGACGGAGATCAAGGAGGTAAAGTACGTTGCCACTTCCACCGGTGATCATATGATCATGACGGAGATCGTCGCAAGAAACGGAAAGGAGCTCACAAAAATTATTTCCAAAAAAATCGGTAAAATTGAAGGTGTCCGACGTATTTGTCCTGCCATTATCCTCGAGATACTAAAGGATGAGTGTTAATTTACTAATGTACACGGTATAATAAAAGAGAGATACGGTTACTTCTTTATAACGGAACTTCTTATCATTTTTTCGGCCTTTTCGATCCATTTCTCAAGCTCTTTCTAGAAGTATTGCGCTCAACTATCACTCATATTATCGCATTTTATAACTATTAGTAATATTAAAAACGAAAATTATGGCGAAAAGTATATAAAGCCCCTATGCCACTGTGCGCTGGTGGTACCATGAAAAGAATACAAACAACAGTCATCCACGGGCATGGGTATGAAGACTCAAACTTCCATGCACTCCATATGCCTATTTATCAGACAGTCGCATTTGAGCAGCCGGGAATAACGCAACACTCGGATAGAGGGAAGGATCTGAAATACTCGAGAGAAGAAAATCCAACAGTCCGTACACTGGAACATGTCTTATCAAAGATAGAATATGGGAAGGACGCGCTTGCATTTTCCAGCGGCATGGGCGCGCTCTCAGCTCTATATCTTGCTCTTCTCGAAAAGGGAAGCGATGTTCTCTTATCCATGGAGGGATATGGAACAACGATCGAACTGGCGGAAGAACTCCAGCGAAAGTTTGATCTGTCCGTGCGGTTGAGCTTTCCAGAAACATTGCAGATCGTGGAGAATATCACAGAGGATACAACGATGGTGTTACTGGAAACCATCACCAACCCCACATTGCGCGTGTTTGATATTCCCGAGATCGCGAAACGGTGCAAAGAAGTCGACGCACTTCTAGTAGTTGACAACACATTTGCCACTCCCTTCCTCTATAACCCGCTTAACCACGGAGCCGACTACGTGGTCCACAGCCTTACCAAGTATCTCGCCGGACATAACGATGTGTTGGGGGGAGCAATTATAGGGGACCTCGGACCTTTCGATCTGTGGAACTGGAGAAGAAAACTGGGCAGTATTCTCCAGCCCTTTGAAGCGTTCTTCATCGCCCGTGGGCTGAAGACGTTTGAGTTGCGGATGAAACAGCACTGTAAAAATGCACAGAGAGTGGCAGAATTTCTTTCTGAGCATTCCGCCATCGAAGATGTTCTTTATCCCGGACTCAGTGGTAGTATGGATCATAACACTGCGAAAAAGCTTTTTGGAAATTACTTTGGTGGCGTTGTTAGTTTCAGAATCAAAGGAGAAGAAGAGACAGTGAGGAAACTATTGAACAATTTCGAGTATATATCCCCTTCTCCTTCCTTGGGAGGTCCTGAAAGCCTTATTTCTTGTCCCGTGATAAGCGCAGCCAAGACCATGCCGAAGGAGAGAAGGGAGATATTGGGAATCACCGATAACTTACTCAGACTCTCTGTAGGGTTGGAGCATGTAGAGGATATTCTTGAAGATCTGGATAGTGCATTGCGTTCTGTACGGGGTGAGAGCTAGTGATAAAATGTCCTAAAAAGCTTAGAACGGGGCCGTGTGGGAGTGCAAGGGATACTATCTGCGAAATAACGGGAAAAACCTGCCCCTTCACTGTTCGCGATGAAGAACCCCTTTCACTCACGAAGGTTCATCCTCTTGTGGAGGAAAACGAAGCATTGATACGAGAAGATGTTCCACCGATCAGATCAAAATTTCACGAAGCTCTCCTGAGGGGGAGGGGAATGAGTGTGGAGTTTCCGCTGAATCTTGTACATGATCAGGAAGATATTCATAAAGTACTCAGTGCAGTAAAGCAATATACACAGTTGTACACACTCCCGGACAATCCTTTGGGATACCCACATGTCTCTTCATTTTCTTTGGCTACGACTATAAAAAATTCTTTTAAGAATGAAGTGATGCCCCATTTAACCTGCAAAGACAGGAATCTCTCCGCACTGACCTCCGAACTTCTTACAGCCTCACTCTTCGAATTTGAGATTGTATTGCTCAATACAGGGGACTGGCCGAGTTTTGCCATGCCGTCGAAGCCTGTCTTTGATTTGGATGCGCATAGTTTAATTCGACTGGCTTACCAGGTCTTTCATGGAATTTTACCCACAAAACAGAAAGTAGAAATGAAAAATAGACCGAGAATAGCCGCTGGATTCAATCCACATTATGCACCAGAGATAGAGGCCTGCAGACTCAAAAAGAAGATACTCCCGGGCGCTGAGATTTTCTTTTCCCAGGTGATTGCGAGTACGGAGACGGTGACAAATATAAGCAGGATTTTTGAGGAACTGGAAACGATCGGTCTCGACGCCCCGGTGGTCGTATCACTGTTGTATCCGCTGGGTGGGGAAGAAAAATCGTTCTTACAGGATCTCGGTGTCTCTGTTTCGGATGACACACCGGAAGATCTGGTGAAAGAGATAATAACTGAGGAGAGAATTAATGGATTGAATCTCATCATTCTCGCTTCTGATATTGATACATGGATTGAAGAATTTTTTGCTGTAAGAGAAATACTTAAAGATAATGAATTTGAGGTGGTAAAACGATGAAAATTGTACCAGCTTTGATAGGTGGACTTCCACGACCGGTTCAACTGGCAAAAAACATAGAAAAATACAACAACGGAACACTCTCTGAAGAGAAACTCGAAGAAGCATATCGAAGACATACGGCGAAGGCATACGAAACCCTGGAAACGATCGGAATTCCAGTAGTGACTGATCCTCTCTATAGATGGGATGATCTTTTTAATCCACTGATTCAGTTTATCGATGGTGTTGAGGTGGACGGGCTCTATAAGTTTTACGAGAACAATTTTTTCTACAGAGCGCCCGTGGTAAAGGATCGAATACGCTTGGAGGAACACCCAATTGGCGGGTGGGCTGAGATCAACAAGGAATTACTGGAGGAATACTATCCAAGTGCAACACTGAAACAGGTGCTACCCGGCCCACTCACGTTGGCCTCTCACAGCGTGGACAGATACTATCACGACGAGAGTGTACTGGCAGAGAAGTATATGAAGGCTGTCCTTCTTCCCCTTATCCGTGAACTCAAGGGCACGGTGGATATCATTGAACTCCATGAACCCGTACTCTGTCTGGAGAAAAAGGAGGAACATCTAACGATACTCAAAGAAATTACGGAGAGAAGTCCAATAAAAACGTGGGTTGTAACATATTTTGGAGAACCAACTGTAGAAGGCATAGAAAAAATTAATACGCTGATAAATGTAGATGTAATAGAAAGTAAAGGAAAGATTTTGGAAAAGCTTGAGGGAGAAGTGGGGATTGGAATAGTAGATGCAAGACAAACGAAATTAGAAGATAAAAAAGAGTTAAAAGACCGTTTTCGTTCGCTATCCAATAAATTTTCAACGGTGTACGTCACACCAAATACCCTTTTGGATTTTCTCCCCGAACGTGTTGCCTTTAAAAAATTACGCCTGTTGCGTACGGTAACAGGAGGTGAGTGAGATGGAGCTGCCAGTTCTTCCTACAACTGTAATTGGGAGTTATCCCAAGCCGAGATGGCTGAATAACTATTATGAACTCTGGGAAAACGATGAAATAAGTGAAAAAGAGTTTAATGAGGCCGTAAAAGATGCTTCAGCTGCAGTTATTAGAGAACAAGAAATACTGGGAATTGATATTCCCTGGGATGGAGAGATGGGAAGAAAGGAGATGGTAGAGTACTTTGCGGCAAAAATAGAAGGATTTTCATTTCCTGGACCTGTACGGGTGTGGGGGAACTTTTATTTCGATAAACCATCGGTGGTTGGTCCCCTTGAGTACAAAGAGCCGTTGGTGTTAGAGGAATTTAAGTTTATAAGAAGTGTAGCAACAAGAAACATTGTAAAAATCCCTATCACAGGTCCTTACACGATTGCGGAATGGAGTTTCAATGAATACTACGATTCAAAAGAAGATCTCGCCATAAAAATTGCGAAAATCATAAACAAAGAGCTAAAACACCTTGAAAAAGAAGGTGCAACCTTTGTACAGATAGATGAGCCGGCATTGTCTACACATCCCGAGGAGATAGAATGGGCTGTTGATACAGTGAATAGAGCTGTGA
Source organism: uncultured Thermococci archaeon (assembly GCA_964595645.1). Lineage (GTDB taxonomy): Archaea > Methanobacteriota_B > Thermococci > Methanofastidiosales > B48-G16 > JAYEIH01. The sequence continues at coordinate 4,020 of CAZQQT010000009.1, read as the reverse complement.
GAGGAGTACACACTCATATAGGGCTCCATGTATGTTACAGTGATTACACGCTGCTCTCCAACTATTTTGAGGAGTGCAATGTCGATCAGTTTGCCTTGGAGTTTGCGAATAGACAGTTCAGTGAGGTAGATTTTCTTGAAAATCTTGGAGAGAAGGAGGTCGGGGTTGGAGTCATTGATGTCCATAACGGGAAAATAGAGACCCCCCAAGAAGTTTCAACGTATATTAAAAAAGTCTTTGATTACGTTCACGTAGAAAAAATATACATCAACCCCGACTGTGGTTTGAAACTTCTTTCACGAGATATAGCAAGAAAAAAACTTGAAAATATGGTAAAAGGCGTTAAAATAGTGCGTAAAGAGCTTAGAAAGAGAGGAAAAGTCACGATCCCTTTTGAAAATAGAGGTGGTGGATAATGTTGAGTGTCAACAGAGTAGTAATAAAAATCGGCGGGAAGAGTCTCTCTGATTCCGCCCAGGAGATTATCGACCTAGTTTTCTCACTTCATAAAGAAAAAGAGCTTGTCATCGTGGTTTCTGCCCTTGAGGGGGTGACGAATGATCTCATACACCTCTCCGAATCCGGAAGAACAGATGTTCCAGAAGCAATTGTAGAGAAATATGAGGGGCTTGCAAGTGCATTGGGCATAGATGTAGTATTTGTGAAAGATCATTTCTCCTGTTTAGAAAAGGATTTAAAAAGAAAAGAAGATTTTCCGGTGAAAAGAGCCTTTGTCGATCACGTAACATCCTTTGGTGAAATTATCTCTGCAAAAATCTTTGCCGAAGCCTTAAGGATTCAGGGAATTGAGGGAGAATTTATCGATGCTTCCCGGATAATTCGTACAGACTCACAGTTTGGCAGTGCAACCGTTGATCTCCACAAAACAAAGAAAAACGTAGAAATAATCACAAACTCTTCCCTGAAGGGTAAAATTCCGGTGTTACCAGGATTTTTGGGAGGGTATTGTGAGCTTAGAACAGTGCTTGGGAGAGGAGGCAGTGATTATACGGCATCTATCATAGCCTCTCTTATAAATGCCCAGTGCGTCGTGAAAATAAGTGATGTGGAGGGAATCTATACGACAGATCCTACCATTGTAAAAAAAGCAAGAGTATTACCCTTTGTTTCCTACGAAGAGGCGATGGTGTCATCAAAAACAGGCATGAAAGTTCTCCACGAAAAAGCAATCGAACCTGTAAAAAGCAAGGTGCCAATTATTTTGGGAAAAATAAAAGAGGGGGAGCTGGAAGTTGGCACATTGATATCCTCCATTTCGGCGAAATACCCTATAATGAGCCATAAATCTCTCGATAACGAACATACACTTGTCGGAGTCACAGGGACACAATCAATGCTTTCGACTCCCCTCAACGTTCCCGGGAGAGATTCCGGTATTCAGGTCAAAAAAGAAGAACTCACAGAAACGCTCAGTACGCTGCACAGTCAGATCGTTGAGAGAGTGAAAGTCTCTGTGCCCGCGACCATCGCTAACGTTGGACCCGGATTTGATGTATTCGGACTGTGTTTGAAGGAACCAATGGATGTAATAGAAATGGGATGGAACGAAGAGATGATGGTGAAGGTAGAGGGGTACAGTGTGCCTCATGATCCCCGTGAGAACGCAGCATCGGGAGCTGCACTCTTTCTTTTAGATCTGTTGGGGATCGAAAAGAGTTTTAAAATGAAAGTAAAAAAAGGAATAGAGCCTTCCAAGGGATTGGGAAGTTCTGGTGCTTCAGCTCTTGGGGGAGCACTGGCAACTGCTAACCTTCTAGGAATAACGAACAAAAAGCTAGTCATAAAAGCGGCGGTAGAAGGGGAGAGGATAGCCTCTGGAACTGCTCATGGTGATAATGTAGTTCCTGCTCTTTTTGGAGGGTTTACGATATTACGATCAGTTGATCCCCTCGATGTCGTGAAAATCCCTTCCCCTCTCTTGAAGATTCTTATTGTCACTCCTTCCGTCTCAATCGACACTATGGAAGCGAGAAAACTCCTTCCAGCACATGTTCCATTAAAAGACGTGGTAAAAAATTTAGCTCTGGCAAGCAGTCTTGTTGACGCCCTGAGAAACAACGATCTCCAGAGAATTGGTCAAAGTTTGGAGGATTATCTCGCAATCCCTTATAGGAAGCCTTTAATTCCCTGGTTTGAGAAAGTGAGAGCCGCTGCGATTGCCAGCGGGGCGTATGGGATATCTCTCTCCGGCTCCGGATCAACGCTGTTTGCTGTAGGGAGGGAGGAGGATCTAGAAGATATGGGACACGCCATAACAGAAACTCTGAAAGAGGAGGGGATCGGTTCTCGATTCTTCATCGGACAGATAGGAAATGGAGCTACTATAGGAGGGGAAACACAATGAAAAAGACGGCAATATTGGGAGCAACAGGAATGGTGGGCCAACAATTCGTAAGAATGCTGGAGAACCATCCTCAGTTTGTAATAACGTGTTTGGCGGCTTCAGAGAATACTGCCGGGAAAAAATTTGGTGCATTAGCTAGCTGGGACGTGTGCAGTGAGCTAGGTGAAATGGAGATTAAGAGCGTGAAAGATGTTACGGATCTTTCTGATCTCGATTGTGTGTTTTCGGCTCTTCCCAGCAAGGTTGCTGAAGAGGTGGAGAAAGAGATCGCTGAAGAGGTACCGGTCTTCAGCAATGCATCGGCCCATCGGTATGAGGAAGATGTACCCATCGTGATTCCGGAGGTAAATGAGGATCATTTAGCACTCATTGATACTCAAAAAGAACGAAGAGATGAAGAAGGATTTATCGTGACAAACTCAAACTGTTCCACGGCGATACTTGCTCTTTCTCTCAAAGCCATCTCTCCGTATGGAATAAACAGTGTACACGTTGCGACAATGCAGTCTATTTCAGGAGCGGGATTCCGAGGGCTCCACGCTATGGAGATCGTTGATAATGTTATCCCATATATACAAGGAGAAGAAAAAAAAATAGAAAGAGAGATTAAGAAGATTTTTGGGACATTACAAAATGATCGAATCGTTCCAGCAACCTTTAAGGTTTTGACGATTGCAACGCGAATCCCGGTACTCCATGGTCATACCGAAGCCGTGTTTGTAGAGTTGGAGGAGAATGTCGAGGTAGAAGAGCTATTGGAATGTTTTGAGAAGTTTGATCCACTGGAAAAACATCAGCTGCCGAGTTATAGGAAACCGATACTTTACAATTCCATTCCTCAACCGAGACTCCATAGAGACAATGGGGATGGCATGACCGTGACCGTTGGGAGACTGGAAAACGTTGGAAAAAAATGTTCAAATACGTTGTTTCGGGACATAATCTGAGAAGGGGGGCTGCGGGAGGTTCTATTCTAAATGCGGAGATAGCCTGTGCACGGGGATTTCTATAGATGTTTTTGGAACAAAGACGTAGTTCCTTTTTATATTTGCCCCAAAAATGATTTTAGAGATACATAGATGTTATCCAGGAGAGAAATGCCATTTGTAGAGCAATCCCATATCCTTTGGGATGAGAGCCAGTCGATCACCGTCGGATACAGCTGCAGAAATCTTCGAATATTTGTGATTGAGGAATATGTGGTTTATTTCTTTCTCCCCCAATCCCAAAATTTTGGGGACGTCAGATACTGTCTCCACCTCTTCAGCGTCTAGTTCTACGGTTTCAATACCAGATTGAGCAGTATTTTTGGCAAGCCTTCCATACACCTCCACTTCGATTGACATTTTATCCTCCGGCTATTGGCGGGAAAATGGTGATACGATCGCCGTCGGAGACACTTATTTCCAGCCCATCTAATAATTTGTATATTTTCCATTCTTCATTATTATTTTGGGGCCGATAAGGAACGGTTCAGGAGGAAAATTAGGCAGCGTCGTGAGGATCGAAGAGAGATAGCGTGTTTTGGAATTGCAGTCCTGCACAACATATTTAGTGTGCGACAGGCTAGATTAATCTTGTCCCAATGCCTAGATACTGACGGCTTTGGAACCATTTGACCGATAAGTTTATAAACCTATAAGAACCAACCAGAA
>CAZQQT010000008.1:0-122853 GCA_964595645.1 uncultured Thermococci archaeon | reverse complement strand
AAAGGTTTTGGTGAGTATGGTAGAATATTTGCAGATTTGGTAGTGAAAATGCCTGAAATTCTGTGATGTTTCCAGGAGGAACATTGAAGCTCCTGTGACAGCCGGAGCGACAAAGTACAGAGGGGTGTATTTTTTAAACACACTCCGTGAGTCATTGCTATGATCATCACCGATAACCACATGCATCTCGATCCAAAAGGGTTAGGGGTTGAAGCAGCAAAACAGTTCCAGCGTTCTGGAGGCACTCACCTTTTTGTTGTATATAAGTACGCAAGGGACTACGGCATCGAGGTGAATGATGCGAGGGACTTTGAAAAAGCATACGACACTGTGATATCTCTCTGTGCACGAGTAAACGAAGAGACTGATCTCCGAGCGTACTGTCTCATCGGGATTCATCCCGCAGAGATCGTGGAGCTGTACAAGGAGTTTGGAGAAGAGAAAACATGGGATCTCTGCACGGAAGCACTCAACATCATCAAGGGGAAGCATGAAGAGAAAGAGATAGTAGGGATAGGAGAGATAGGACGTCCTCATTATCCTGTAGATAAAGAAATCGTCGAATTCTGCCAAAAGGTAATGAACAGGGCGTTGTCATTAAGTAAAGAAATTGACTGTGCAATCCAACTTCATTTGGAATCATTCGAAAATGAAAAAAAGTTTTATGATCTTGAAAATACAGTAAAAAAATATGGGAAGAAAGAGCGAGTAATACGGCATTTCTCACCACGACGAGTTAAAATGTTCGAGGAAATAGAAATAATGCCATCCATCATCGCCTCTGAAAAAAATATTCGACAAGCCATGAAGGAAGGAACAAGGTTTGTGATGGAGACAGATTATATTGATGACCCTGAGAGACCGGGAGCTGTGTTAGGACCACGAACAGTACCAAGAACAACGCGAAATCTTCTCAAATCTCACATTCTCAGCGAAGATGATATCTATCGAATTCATAAAGAAAATATTGAAGATACCTACAATATCTGTCTGGATGATGACCAACTGCATAGTTGTTAAGAAAGGTTTAAATATAAAAGGTGAGATTTATTAATAAGGATAAAGGGAAATACTCACATATATGTCATTATACGCTACATGGAGGGCTTTCCATCGAAACAGATGATCTTAAAATCCTAGAAGAAAAAACAGGAAAAGAAGCAGATCTCCAGAAAATATTGAAAAAAGCTGGTATTACAGAGGACGTGCTGGACAAAGCGAAGAATCTAAAACGACTCCGTGATTTTAAACGTGATCTTCCTGTGTTTAAAAAGAAGAAGACACAATTTCAAGAAGAATTACAACGATACAGGAAGACAGGAAGAAAGGTCAACAAAGAAAAAATAAAAAACAATTTGAAGGAAGCTGAACTCCTGGAAATCACAATGAATGGTCGGGAAGTAAAAAAGAGATTTTTAAAGGATAAACTAGACGATCTGAAAGAGGAAGAGTCCCGACTTGCGAAAGAAGCAGAGAAACTAAACATAAAGTTTAATAAGGAACTCGAAGGTATAGAGATCGAATGATAGAAGCGGTGGATATCACAAAACGATATGGAAATCTCACAGCTCTCGACAACTTGAGTTTGACAATTGATCGAAATGAGATTTTTGGACTTGTCGGTCCTAACGGTGCAGGAAAAACCACATTTATCAGGATTGTATGCGGTATTCTCAGCCCCAGCTCTGGAACGGTATATATTGAGGGGAAGGACGTCCAAGAGCATGCTGTAGAATTGAAAAAGAAAATAGGTTACCTCCCTGAAGAACCAAATCTTTACTTAAGACCTACGGCCTACGAGCTTGTGAAATACTTTGCCGATCTTTACGAGATGCCGAAAGATCTGTTTGAATCGCGAGCCGAAGAGCTCTTCAGGCTCGTGGGGCTGTATGATCGGCGAAATTCAAAGGTGGAATCATTCTCCAAAGGAATGAGGCAGCGTCTCGCTTTTATAAGGGCATTAATACACGATCCCGAGATCCTCGTATTTGATGAGCCGACGATGGGGCTCGATCCGGCCACATCCAAGCATATCCGAGATTTTATTCTGGAGTACAGTGAAAACAAAACAGTGATAGTCTGTACCCACTATATGGAGGAAGCCGACTACCTCTGTGATCGGGTAGGTGTACTCAACGATGGAAAACTTGTACGTTCAGACACACCGGGGAAACTAAAAAATCTCATGAAGAAAGAGAATGTATTTGAAATAGAAGTTGAAAACATCGAAAAGTTTCTCAAAGATCTTGGAGAGCTCGAGAAACGGCAATCGAAGGGAAATAAAGTAACAATTTCCTGCACATATAACGAACTGGGGGAGCTGCTCAAACGGGCGAACGGTATTGTGGGTGTCCGTTCACAGGCTCCTACACTAGAAGACGTATTCATAGAGCTTACCCAGGGATAATATGATCGGGAAAATCATCAAGTGGGATTTAAAGAGAATATTTTCTTCAAAAAAATTTACCGTTGCATTTATTCTCCAATTTCTTCTAATCGTATTGATTGTACCGTTATTCTCACTCTATCTCGAGACATTGCAGAGTGGGAAGTTTTTCTCCACCGCGCCGGGAATGCGAGAGTTCATCCCTATCGGTATCAGCCAAGACTGTCAGCTTCTGGAGAACATTGAAGAACACGATCAGTTTGACACAATCATCGTGGAGCGGGAGAGAGGCATGGAGATGCTGCATCAGGGGAAGATCGTCGCGTATATTTTCGTCGATCCACAGTTTGATGAAAAACTGCTTGTACTGGAGACCATCGACGTACGGGTGTACTACGGCAACACGGAAAAGAGCTACGTCGCCAACTCATATCTCGACTCCATTATCGATGGATTCTCAGATGGATTGAGAACAGCGCGAGTACGCGAACACAACATAGAATCGGTGACTGTGGAACGAAGACCCAGAGAAGACTTTGCGCTGGAAAGGAAAGACCGCGGTGAAAAGGAAGAAAATAGAGAGGAAGAAGAGAAAGGAGGGCAAGGAGAACAGGGGGGAGAAGGAAGAAGTACTGAGGAAGAGACATCTAATGAAAATGACGAGATGATCACGATACGAGAACTAAAGTTTTCGTTGAACAGAGAGTATATCATTCTTCTGATAATGTTCCTCCCACTCTTCATGTCAGGAGGACTGCTCACGGATTCGGTTGTGTCCGAAAAGGAAAAGAAAACAGGAGAAATGCTGTTGGTACTCCCTACTAAGAGGAGAAATATTATCCTTGGAAAGATGCTCGCCGTATTTCTCGTGACGGTGACACAAATAGTACTATGGATCCTCGTTTTTTTTGCTATGGGGAAGATCGGAAGTCTTTACACAATTTTTCCGTTGATACTTGCAGCATTCTTCGTTATCAGCCTCAGTCTCCTCATCTCCGTATACTCTCAGAACTACAAGGAGTCCGCACTGCTGGTCACTGTATCCTACGTCATTATTTTTGCGTTTATGTTCGGTGCCTCCATTCTCTATATCTCCCAGCTGAAATCGGTTTCCCTTCTCTCACCGCTCTCCATGGTGATTGGGCTAGAAGAAGGCAGCCTCACCATAATGGACACACTCTATAGCACGCTGCCCGTACTTTCCCTCTCCTTCCTCTGTCTCGCCCTTTCAGCCTATCTGTTCAAGAAGGACTCATTTTATTTTGGACCGAGACCGGGAATACTCGATCTGATACCAGATGTCCTCTCGAAAATAGGAAGAGGGAATGTAGCATCCCTTGCACTAGGATTGCTGAGTCTCTTCGGCGCAATGGCAGTTGAAGTAATCCTCGGATTCTTCCTGTACTTCTTTTTCAGTATCGAAATGGCAGTCGTTATTCTGTTCATCGCTGCAGTGGGGATTGAGGAGTACCTAAAGTATTTAGCTATGTCGCCGAATAGAAGCAAATTTTCAGGCGCGTTTGTAGGGGCTGGGTTCGGCCTCGCTGAGGCGTTCATCTCCGGTGTCACACTTTTCACGATGCTCATGCCAGGAGAAATGATCCTCCTCAGAATCCTCCCTCTTTTTGTCCATACCGCATCCTCTGGAACGCTAGGATACTTCAGAAATAAAGGGAGAACAAAGGAGGGGTTTATCATGGCTTTCATCATTCATCTTGTCTATAACACGGCCGTGGTGGTGAGCCTATGAGAAAGATCCTCGCATTGGCGTACAAGGAACTAAAGGATATCCTCTCCGAGAAAATTTACATCTTCGGTTTCCTGCTCCAGCTCTTTATCGTGATGGGTATCGTACTCATTGGATTCTCATACGGTTATATCGCCCGAATGGAGGGGGAAGCACGGGTAACAACGAACGACAGAAATCTCGCGGTATTTCTAGCCAATGAAGAAGAAATACACTGTTTTTACAGCGCTACATTTCTCGGTGATGCGTACATACGACATGAGGGAGATACCTTTTACATCTATACAAACGATGATGATCTCTACGATATGCTTGCTCCACGAATCGGAGAGTACTATTTCCGAGATACCACTGCCTTAAGAAACCCTATCCTAAAAAGGGAGTTCATAGAGGAAAAAGATGTTGTACCAGAGTTCGTAGAAGTAATGTACAGCCTTTTGATCCCACTTGTTGTACTTCTACCAGTATTTCTCTCGATGAACATGCTTTCTGACTCTATTGTTGGTGAGAAGGAGAGAAAAACCTTTGAGGTACTCTTGGCAGCCCCACTCACACGGATTGAAATCATTCTCGGGAAGTTGATCCCCGTCATTGCGTTGGGATTCGTACAGGTGAGCCTCTGGCTCGCGGTGGTGAGCAGGAGAAATGTTCATATCAAGAACATCGGTGCACTATACCTCTTTCTTCTGCTCTTGATGCTGCTGTTTTTCTCTATATCAGTGATATTCTCCATGCTCGCCTCAAATATTCGGGAGGCAAACCTCTACCTCACCCTCTTCATGATGTTCCTCGCCTTCCTCATGTTCATTCCACTGCCGTCGCTGGGAGTCCTCGACAGTATTGTTAAATACTCACCCATCGTAGGTATTGTGAAGATCACTACTAATGTCCTCGATCTTTCGATCCTCAGGTATTTCATGCTGTACGGTGTGCTGGCAGCCGTGGTGATCTTCCTCGCGCAAAACGTGCTGAAACGAGATGAAACACTCAAGCTGTGATATCATGAGAACACAGGTCGATCTTCCGCTTCACGGTGGAAAAGCCCCTTACTGGCTTATTAAAAGGATGAAGGGGCTAGCTAGGGAGATATTTCGGGTGATGATCGACGACTTTGGCACTGAAGAGTGCTTACGAAGAATCGCGGATCCCTACTGGTTCCAGGCACTCTCGTGCGTGCTGGGGTTTGATTGGCACTCCTCCGGGACGACGACAGTGGTCTGTGGCGTGCTCAACAATGTGCTCTCCCCCGAACTCGGCCTCCAAGCCGCCGGCGGGAAGGGAAGAGGAAGAGCAACGTTGCAGGAAATCCAAGAAAAAGCCGATTACTTCGGGCTGTCAGATGACAGAATGGAATCGCTCAGGTACGCGAGCAGAATGACCGCGAAGGTCGACTCCTCCTGTATCCAGGACTTCTACTCAATTTACCAGCACACCATATTTTTCGACGAAGAGGGGGGATGGTGTGTCGTGCAACAGGGGATGAATCCAAAGAGAGGATACGCCCGGCGGTACCAGTGGTACACGACCTCGAACTTCGTGAATGATCCCGAAGACAGTATCTCTGGCGTGCAGGAACCCAATGTGCTCAACCTCGTGGACACTGAGAGTGAGGATGTGAGAAAAACAAATGTCGATCTTGTAAAGATGGATATACGAAAAATCAAGGCAGAACTACAGCGACTTTCAGTGCCGAAAGATCAAAAAACGCTGGATGGGTGGATGGATGAGAAATGGGAGCGGTACAATCCCGATCCGACATACACGCTCCCAAAACGGGTAAACTGGCCCGGACTGAAACGGGCATACGAACACGATCCCACAAACTTCGAGGAGCTCCTCTCCATCAAAGGCATCGGTGGTGCAACGCTCCGGGGGCTCACCATGGTCTCGGATCTTCTCTACGGTGAGGAGCCATCGTGGAAGGATCCGGTGAAGTACAGTTTTGCGTATGGGGGGAAGGACGGCGTACCGTATCCTGTAAATAAAAAAGCGATGGAAGAGTCCACAAAGTTCCTCCAGGATGTGCTTGACAGTGCAGAAAGCGAGAAGAAAAAGAAGGCGCTGAAACGGTTGAAGGAGTTCGGTGTGGGGAAGAAATAGAGTCTCGAGATCCGCCTTTCGCAAAGTTTTATTTTCTCTTCTTCTCCAGCGTAAATCACCTTCAATGCTGAGCCATCGAAAATCATCGTATTTCTCTCCATGTCTTGATCTCGTTAGCGTCAGGCCTCTTTTGATGTTTTTTACTCGAGCAATCCTGTATCTTGTACTTTCTATACCTTCTTCAATCTACTCTTATTTTTTAATCATGACCTCTAAAGGAATCTTAGCCGTGTTTAAACTATGGAAATACTATTTAATTATGTTTTCGTACCCCTTTTCTTTAAAAAAGAATATGCAAAAGTTATGGCTCACTCACGCAAATGTTTTTATGTCTCTCATGGAGAGCATGGTCATGAGGCTCTGGAGCTTGCTAGTGCTACTTGTGATCGTCTCGTTATTATAGATAATTCCCTAACCTGTGGTAGAGAAACATAATTATTTATACGTGTCTAGGGTAGGTAGAATAGGTGAAAGCAATGACTGAGATAACGGTGAAAATAACAGAGGATCTGAAAGAAGAGATAGATAAGCATAAGGAGATAGACTGGGGGGCTGTTGCTAGACAGAGTATGTGGAAATTTGTAAGAAGACTAGAAGTTGTGGAAGAGATAGCCAGTGAAAGTAAATTGAAAAAAAAAGATTCCGATAAACTGAGCAAGAAACTCAAACATGATATCGCTGGGCATTATAGATGAAAATTGTAGTAGATACTAATATTCTCTTTTCTGCCTTGGTGGCTAAAGGAAAGACGAGGCAAATTCTGCTGAGAGAAGACGTGGAGTTTTACGTTCCGGAATTTTTCTTTAAAGAGCTTCGGAAATACATTGAAGATATTTCTGAGAAAAGTGGGTTAAAGAGGAGAGATGTTAAGATATTATTGAATTTACTACTAGAAAATATTCAGATTGTCCCAAAATCCACGTTCGAACACAAACTTCTCCAAGCAAAAAAGTTAATTGGAAATATAGATCCGGATGATGTTCCATTCCTTGCTCTGGCGCTATCACTGAACCAGGGTGTTATCTGGACTGAGGATAAGGATTTTAGAAACCAAGAAAAAGTGAAGATTATAACAACGAGTGAAATGATCAAGCAATTTGGAGTTAGGTGATATCTCCTATCATCTGGTTACCTGCTTATACAATCAATCTCTCTCAAAATCTTTTAAAAACAGTCATATTTCTTATGCTATAATGCTTACATGTGGCAACGGTTAAAGCATTGTCTGGGGAAAACTGTACTTTAGCCATATAGACGTTATGGCTCACTCACGCAAATGTTTTTATGTCTCTCATGGAGAGCATGGTCATGAGGCTCTGGAGCTTGCTAGTGCTACTTGTGATCGTCTCGTTATGTATCTCCAGTACGCCGCAGACAACTGAACGCCCTCCTACCACACCTGCATCGACCGCGCCATCGACTACAGCGCCTTCCACAAAACCGCACTCAACGGCTCCGCCACAATCAACAGTTCCATCGAAAAACACCGCAGTTGAGTTGCATGAAGATGGATGGAAAGAGATGTTAAAGCGAGCATCAACGGATTTCTACGCTAAATACGCCTTTTACACCAGCCGAACGCTAGCCGTAACACATCCAGAGGTATATTTACAGGCTGATCTGATCAAGGGACAAAGTTATCCACTCCATCTCACGGAAAGCATGCTACGAACGCACCGAATCGTCTCATGGAAAGAGATATACCCTCATGAGTATCCAGTATTCTCCTTTGTGGACAGAAGAAATTTCCCACTCTTTCTCACACTCCATTCTCCTTCAGAGAGAATGACGCAGATAGATATGGCATCGGCATACTACGTGATGAAGCGACTGGAAGGAAAAAAGGCACAGGATCTTTTCATTATTTACTGCAATAACGAGAATTCCTACGTGTACGATGAAAAGAACGTAGTATCAATGAAGACGCTCAGCCTTGTGAAGGCCATTGAGGGAAATCCCGTGCTGATACTCAATGAAACACACGTGTGGTACCCGCTTATGAAGAGAGACGATACCATTGCCTCTCCTCGGCTGAAAAATATTGTGAAGACATTCGCTACAGATAAAAAAATACCGACATTATCAAAATTCGAAAGAGAAATAATTGATGATGTGAAAAAGATCACGGGAGAGATAGATCTCGCCATGGCATTACAGCTCACGGAGTGTTCCTGGCACCGTGATCCGCCGGCAATCAGGTGCCCCTCTTGGATTATCCACAATGCACTGGTGATCAAACTCGCCAACTACCTCAGCCCAATACCTGCCTATCTTGCCACAGTACAACCCCACTCTTCCTGTGCGAAAAGAATATCCACCATGGGGCAAGAGTTTCTCTCACACATCACAACGCACAACTATCTCCCTACCCCTGGGGACGAAACGGAGAATACCGCGGATTCTTCGTACTACGCACAGGTAGCAGCCTGCGGCCCCAAGTCCTATCCTCTTTCGGTAGCACTGGACTTTATCGGTATCGAAAACTACGTGATCAGCGGAAAGGATGCGAATACCTCCGGTCACTTCTGGCTCTATGTAAAAGATTGCGATTTCCTCGTCAGCAACGCGCAGATAGCCGAAAACCACGCATTAATCTACCGCGACCGTTTCAAGTTAATCGAGTATGTGGGGTATAAGGAGGAAGGACTGTATTTTGCGTGGTGGAATGGTACCTTTGAATCGGAGGGAACGCTCTCACCGTCTGTCATTATCGACCTTTTTGAATACGCACATAGAACATATGGAGAGGATATAGGAGGCATCAACGAGGTGAACGGGCAGCGAGAGTTCGTGCCGCTGAAGAAAGTGTTAGATACACTCAAGTAGATGTGTTATCTTTCTTAATTTTCTAGAACAGAAAAATATAAAATATCTCCTTTATTATCATAAGTATGGCAATAGAATGGGTTCTCACTACACTGACATCGTTCGTCATCTTTACTGCTACAGTTATCCACGCTATCGCCGGATTTGGGTACGCACAGGTGGCCATGGGACTACTACCTCTATTTCGACAACCGAGTTCGGCTTCAGTCGTATTTACTATTACTGCCATCGTGAGCAATGCGAGAGTCTTCTGGAGCGTACGTGATAATTTTTCGTGGAAAGACTGGGGATTCCCTGTAGGCGGACTCGTGTTTGGCCTTCCACTGGGAATCTACGTGTTTAAAGGTCTTGACGATGCACTTATGCGATTGGTAATAGGAGTAGTGCTGATTCTCTCTGTGATTTTCATTATCGTGGTGAAACAGTCATCAACAGTGGATCAATGGCTTGAACAAAAGAATGTGAGACCCGACTGGAAAAGTGGATTCCTTGCGGGATTCATTGCGGGCATTCTCGGAGGTGCAGTGGCAATACCGGGACCCTCGATGATCCTCTATGGTGCCGTAATGATATCACTTGGTCTATGGCACGCAGAAAAAATGAAGGCTATCCTCACCGCCTTTTTTGGTACATTAATGACTTACCGACTTATGGCACTCATAGTAACAGCTGATGTCACGGTATCACTTGCTACAGAGGCGATGATCGCACTGCCAGCTCTCCTCATAGGGGCATGGGTAGGGATTAAAATCTTCAATTATCTCCCACAAAAAATCTTCAGTTGGATAGTCCTCGGGGGTCTTACTATCAACGCAATTATTCTCATTATTACCGCTCTGTAATGCTTGAATGCTTTAAAAAGTGAATTTATAAAAAAAGAAAAGAAGATTACCGTTTTTTCCTCTGTCTCATCTCACATTCCATGATATATACCCATTCAATTCCTTCCATTTTTCTCATCTCATAATATGTAGTACTCAACTTTCCGTTTCATCTCTTCGGCCTTTTCAATTCTTCTTGTTGTCATCTCTAACACGTTTATCACTACTACTGAGATAAACTTCTTTATAATCTTTTAATTAATATATAATAAGAAATAAAATGAGGGCTGGAAACCTTTTTAAAAGCTATCACTAACACAGACCATGGATCACTTAAAAATCATGGCAGTTGCGATGAGTATCCTCCTTTTTCTTCCTTTGGCGTTCTCTAAGGAGGTCATATGGGAGGAGTATGGGGACAATCCCGTGTTTGGGGAATGGTTAGACGGTCCAAAGGCGTATTATCCCAGTGTAATTTACGATTCGAATGAATTCTCGGGTCATGGTACTGCTGCACAGTACAAAATGTGGTATGGCACATCGGGGGGACAGACTGCGCTCGCTACTTCTGATGACGGAATTACATGGACAGATCAAGGGGTAGTAATGACCGATGGGTACCATGCTACCGTCGAGTACTACCCCGCTGGATTTACTGGTGCAAACAATGGGAGCAGTCCCAGTAATGGAACGATGTATTACAGAATGTGGTACTGGGATTATTCGACGATCTATGATGTGTCGGCCATAGGATATGCCGAATCTCCAGAGGGAGCAACATGGCACAATATTCAACCGCTTCAGAATGGTACCGTCCCCATCGTTACTGGTACATGGCCGGACTGGAATAGAGGATCATACGGTCCCTGTGACATTTTGTACAATCCGGATGCCCTCAACACAGGAGATGATCCTTTTGATTACACATTTGTAATGTACTATGACGGAACAACAGGCGGTGTAGAGAGCATCGGGCTCGGTTATTCGAGTGATGGAGTTGTATGGAACGGCTATGACGGCGATGGTGACGGAAATGCTGATCCCGTTCTGAGTGGAACATACGATCCAGGTGATTGGGAGTATGACTTCGTGAGCAGAGCTACAATCATAAGGAACGCTGATAATGATTTTGAGATGTGGTACTCCGGTGGTGTAGGCGCCATGAATAATGGTATTGGATACGCTACCTCTTCCGATGGCATACACTGGACACGAGACGATGAGAATCCTCTCCTCCATAAAGATGACGGTGTATCGTGGCGACACACACGGACATACTGTCCCATGGTGATTAGCGAGGAGAATTCATACAAGATGTGGTTCGCTGGCAAGGGAGAAGGGAAGTACTCAATTGGCTATATGACCGGATCCTCTCCAGAAGATGAGACTGACACGGAGACACCACACTTTATTTTCGCACCGGAGAAACTTTTTGGAGTGGAAATCATGAACATAGACTCTGGTGGAACCTTCGCCGTGCAGGATGGAAAGGAAGTGGGGAGACTCACACTTGAAAAAGGAACACATACCTTGGAAATAGACGTAATGAACACGGGGATACTGGATGCCCATGCTGCCAGTCTTCGGGTGGACACCCCTGAAGGTATAGAAGTCAAGATCTCACCCGAAAATGTGACTATTGCACGATTCTCTTCTGAGATCTTTACCATCCAGCTGCAAATTGGTGATTCTGTCGACCCGAGAGAGTACACGTTCGCCGTGAGGGTCGAAGGGAACTTTGTCCACGATACCTACGATCTTACAGTCCGTGTGGAATAAAACGTTACCCTTGAACGGACGGAAGAAACTGAGGAAGCGGACCCGGCGGGATTCGAACCCGCGACCTACAGCTTAGGAGGCTGTTGCCCTATCCACTAGGCTACGGGCCCTCACTATTGTATAGAGGAGATCGTTATAAGTGTTTCTATGGTACAATACGAGAAAATTTTTAATAATACAACGCATATATACTACTAGAGAACAATGGTAGAAAAAATCAGGAAGCGAGACGGCAGAATTGTAGAATTTGAGAGAGAGAAAATCACTAACGCCGTCTTTAAAGCGTTCACCGCGACGGGAGAGGGACGAAAAGAAGATGCTGAGGAAATCTCTACGATAGTAGTGGAAGGAATAGAGAAATCAAAAAAAATCCCAGCCGTAGAAGAGATACAGGACCTTGTAGAACAGACATTAATGGAACAAGGATTTTACCGAACGGCAAAAGCGTACATCCTCTACAGAGAGCAGCACAAAAAGCTCCGGGAGATGAAAGGTGTCCTCGAGGACATCTCAACAATAGAACAGTATCTCAATCAAGAAGATTGGAGAGTTAAGGAAAATAGTAATATGACCTACTCGCTCCAAGGACTCAACTACTACCTTTCCTCAAAGGTCGTCTCTCACTACTGGCTGCACCAGATCTACCCTGCAGAGATACGGAACGTCCATACTTCAGGAGACATCCATATCCACGATCTCGGGATTCTCGGCGCGTACTGCGTGGGATGGGATCTCCAGGATCTACTCCAGAGGGGGATCGAAGGTGTTGCCGGAAAAATTGAATCTAAACCAGCGAACCACTTTCGATCCGCCGTAGGTCAGATGGTGAACTTCATATACACGCTTCAAGGAGAAACAGCTGGTGCGCAGGCTTTCAGCAACGTAGACACCTACCTTGCCCCGTTTATTCGTCACGATGAGCTCACATATCGCGAGGTCAAACAGGCGATGCAGGAGTTCATCTTTAACCTCAATGTTCCCACGCGTGTGGGGTTCCAGACCCCTTTCGCCAACTTCACCCTCGATCTCACCGTGTCCGCATTCATGGAAAAGGAAGCTACAATTATCGGCGGCAATCCTCAAGAAAAAACGTATGGAGAGTTCCAGAAGGAAATGGAGATGTTCATCCGCGCCTTTGGAGAGATAATGGTAGAGGGAGACGGAAGGGGAAGACCCTTCACCTTCCCCATCCCCACCATCAACATTACAAAGGACTTTGATTGGGATAACGAGCAGTACGATGTCCTCTGGGAGATGACTGCAAGGTACGGTATTCCGTACTTCTCCAACTTTGTCAGCGCTGATATGAGTCCTGATGATGTGCGAAGTATGTGCTGTCGGTTGCGGCTGGACAAACGAGAGTTAAAAAAGCGAGGAGGCGCGTTGTTTGGTGCAAATCCGCTCACAGGAAGTATTGGCGTCGTCACGCTCAACATGCCTAGATTGGGATACTTATCCAAGGACGAAAACGAGTTTTTCGAGCGATTGGAGGAACTCATAGTTCTCGCGAAAAACTCACTGGAAGTAAAGAGGATGGCCATCGAGAACTTTACAGAAAGGGGCCTCTATCCCTACTCCTCCGTGTACCTGGGCAGTGTCAAGAAAGAGTTTGGATCGTACTGGAAAAACCACTTTTCGACCATCGGGATTCTCGGAATGAACGAGTGCCTCCTCAACTTAATGGAGACGGATATCGGCACAGAGGAGGGGAGAACCTTCACGCTGAAGGTACTAAACTACATCCGCGATCGGCTGGCAGATTTTCAGGAGGACACGGGAAATATTTACAATCTCGAGGCAACACCAGCTGAAGGAAGCTCGTATAGACTGGCAAGAATTGATAAAAAGAAGTACCCTGAGATACGCGTGGCCAACGAGCACGAAGTGAAAGAAAAGGATGCTGCCCCATTCTACACCAACTCCACACAGCTCCCCGTGAACTATACTGGTGATGTGTTCGAGACACTCGATCTGCAGGATGAGGTCCAGACGAAGTATACTGGGGGGACAGTCATTCACTTTTTTGTTGGTGAGCAAGTGAAGAATCCAGAGACAGTAAAAAAACTTGTACGGAGGATCTGTGAGAACTACCATCTACCCTACTTCACCATCACTCCAACATTCAGTGTCTGTCCCACACACGGATATCTAACAGGAGAGCACCAGCACTGTCCCAGATGCGGCAAAAGCACAGAGGTATACTCCAGAGTAGTAGGATACCTCCGTCCGGTGAACCAGTGGAACAGAGGGAAACAAGAAGAGTTTGCGCAGAGAAAAATGTTCAACGTTGAATGACTACTTGTATGTATGCTCACAGTAGGAAAAAACGTAGTAGTTCCCTTCTTTCCTTCGCAAGATACTTCATGAAAAGAAACCATATTTCAGGAGACGAAAAAAGCACTTTCAAGAGGGTGGAGTGTCTATCGAACTCGCAAGAGGATTCTATCATCTCCTTCTTTTTTTGGAGAAATGTATAGAAGGTATTCATATCTCTTTCAGTAATATCCTCATAGATCATTCTCCCGAGAATCCCAAACTGTATCTGTCTCCCAAACTCCTGTTTCCATGCGTTATCGTACCGTGCGATTTTCCCTTCCAAAAATAGATTGCCGGCAATATCTGCTGCCTGTATCCCATAATATAGACCCCCTCCTGTTAACGGCTTCGTCTGACAGGCTGCATCGCCGAGTAGAAAGACATTCTCATGGTAGGTATGCATATATCCCACGGGAATCAATCCCCCTGTTTTTTTCCTTGCCCTGCCGTCGAACGGAGGAAGATCTCTGGCAGGATAATCAGAAAGAACACCCACTCTACATCGCCCCTCTGTTTCTGGAATGACCCATGAAAACGGAGAGAGAAAAAAAGAGACCATATGTTCATCATGGTCATGATCTATCGTGTACTGAAAGGATTTCAAATATCGTGGACGCTCCTGTGACACGTAGGGCCGTACCCGCGACGAGGCGCCATCGCACCCCACAAGATACTTCGCGTAGTACACACCTTTTGTTGTCTTGATTTCTATAGTATCCCCCTTTCTTCGTGCAGAGAGAAATCGTTCTTTGAACGAGATATCCAGACCTTCACTCAGTTGTTTATCGAACTGCGCTCTATCGAGTACATACGCAACCCGATGCTTCCGCAGAGAAAACACATCGTCGTGATAGTGAATATACGCACCATTAATAACATTAAGATAGTCTTTCTCCACGTAGTTGAAGATCTTTTCTCCCACGAGTCCAGCACACTGTACCGGCTTCCCTACCTCTCCGTGTTCCTCCACGAGCTTGTAATTCATCTCTTTAATTTTCCGCACAAAGTAACAGCCCACAGGACCCGCACCAACAATGAAAACATCATACATCGAGATCCCTCAAAAATGACAGTGAATGGTGAAAGATGTTCTTTTTTAAAAATGCATCTCGATAGGAACTTTTGAAGTATTCGATAATCCGTTTCAACATGTACTCGTCGTACGAAAAATCAAATCCGGAGATACCCACCAATAGCAGATACTCTGGAGGTGCAGGACGAACTTTATTGTGCGTTCTCTCCTCTAAAAGATTTTCAAGATCGGTGAGGGGGCGTTCTCCCGTTCCAATCTCAATGATCGCCTGTGCCAGTCGTCTCACCATCTCCCAGAGAAAACTTTCACCCACAAAATCGAGTTGAATACACTCGCATGTATGGGGTGTTATATCGATTTTTTTTACGTAATCAATCTCACGGGTCCTGTTCTTCTTACAGAAGTTAAAAAAATCGTGTTCTCCAGAGAGAATCTCACAAGCTGCATATACCAGTTCTTTATCTATATCAGGAGATAAAAAGTAAGAGTATCTCTTTTTAAAAGGCCTCTTCCATCTTTCTGCTTTACCGTACAGCCATACTTCCTCAAAAGAGTACTGTCGAAGACGTATATCCTCACCGGTGAAGAACACATTGCCGAGCGCTGAGACACCTTTATCTGTTCTGCTCACAAAACGGGTAGTAAAATGCTTTCTGAGTTCTCCCTCTACTGTACGTCGATCGTTCTGCACCTGTGAACCAAAAAATCTCGTCCCATCGTAGGCAAGTTTAACAGCTATCACACCAATCTCACTGTCTCTAAGTTCATGGGCGCTCTTGTCTCCACCCGGTACTTTTTATACATTGAACTCGCAATATCGATGCTCTTCCGTGGCTCCCCATGGCAGACGAGTACCTTCTGCACCTTTTTATTCATGGTCTGCATGAACCGCATGAGCTGTCTTCTATCGGAATGGCCTGAAAACGCATCGATGGTCTCAATCTCCATATTTACTTTTACTACCTGAGTTTTTCCGTTGTCATCTCTCATGGGGATCTCGTCCCATCCTTTCTGGATTCTTCGCCCCATGGTGCCCTCACCCTGGTAACTCACAAAGATAAGTGTATTTTTTGCGTCGTCGGCAAGAGTTTTGAAGTACTCAACAGAAGGACCTCCGACGAGCATCCCCGATGTGGCAATAATTATGCATGGGCCACCTTCAATAATGTCCTGGCGCTTAGAGTTACTTCCAACACTTTCAAAGTAATCGGTGAGGAAGGGATTCTGATCCTTTCCGAGGATGAGTCTTCGAAGATTTTTTGAGAGATACTCGGGATATGCCGTATGAATTGCAGTCGCCTCCCATATCATTCCATCAATAAATATTGGTGACTCTTCCAGTTCGCCCCTCTTCATATAGTCCTCAAGAACCAGCATGACCTCCTGGGATCGCCCGACGGCCAGTGCAGGGATGAGGACTTTTCCCTTTCGTTTCAAGGTTTTATTGATGATACTGATCATCTCTTCTTCCGCATCCTTTCGCGGAGCTAAATTATCATTTGATGCCCCATATGTACTCTCCATAATGATTGTTTCAGCCCGAGGAAATCCAGTATCCGCCTTTGAGAGCAGTCTCGAGCTCCCATATTTAAAATCGCCGGTATACAGGACATTATGAAGACCCTCTCCAATGTGAAGATGGATACTCGTGGACCCGAGAATATGGCCTGCAGAGTGGAGCGTTAGCCGTATGTCGGGGGTGATATCCCTCACATCCCTTGGTTCAAGTGGAATCGTGTGGCGTATCGTCTTTTTTATCTCCTTACTCGAGTAGGGAATAGGCCGTTCTTCTCTTCTCGCCACATCGATATAGTCTTTCTGGAGCAATGACGAGAGATCTCTTGTTGGGGGTGTAGTGTACACAGGACCATCATACCCAAACTTGTAGAGATACGGGACAAATCCGGAGTGATCGAGATGTGCGTGGGAAACAATCACCGCATCGAGTTCTTGGTTTGAGAGAATGTACTTCATCTCGGGAACTTCCAGATGTGGGTACGCCCTGCTGGGATCATCAATCGCCACATTCACCCCGCAGTCCAGTAGCACCTTACTCTCCGATGTCTGAAGAAGTAGTGCGGATCTACCCACTTCTCTAAATCCACCCAACGAGGTTACCCTGATCCAGTCAGGTTCGGAGTTTCCGTTTCTGTAGATTCTTTCGCCTATCCTCCTCAGTATCGTCTTCCTCTCCTTAGTGTCGTCCCGCAGAGCAGCTCTTACGCCGGCGATAGTATCCGTTCGGATGGGTGGACTTCGTACAGCCTTCGGTGCCCACCGTACCTGCTTTGTGATTTCTCTCAGCATCTCTCCGGACTTCCCTATCACGAGCCCCGGTTTCTCTGCCTCGATGATCACCTCACATGTCACAGGATCGAAGGTAATATCAACAATGCCTGCGTCGTCAGGAACGATCTCCTTGATTTTCTTTACCGCCTTTTCCTCATCCAGCAACACAGAGGGATCGGGTCTGATCACAACCCGTTTCTGGAGTTTTTTGGCGAGTTTCTTTATCAGCTCATCGTCCTCCATCATTATCTTCGGGTTCCTCGTGTAAATCACAAGCTCAGGTCCCTCAAAATTTACCTCTGTAATCACCGTGCCAACGGGTACAATTTCATTAATTTTCTCTTTTGTTTCTTCAAGAATTTGCTCTGAAACCAACGTATCACCAGTATAATTTTATAAAAAGTAAGTTATTCTTTAAAAACTCATAAACTCACTACTGACTCATTACTGCTCCTCTTTATAAACTTTTCGGTGTGTTTTGGGAAAATTTTTATAATAACCCGTTGATTTATTTTCCAGAGAGTTTATTCCGTGCACGGACTAAAAATCTGGTAATTCCATGAAATCAGAAGAACAAGTATTTGAAATTATAGAACGGCTCAAAGGAGAAAAAAACGCCGTGATCCTCGTAGAAGGAAAGAGAGACAAGAGGGCGCTGAAAAAGGTAGGAGTACGATCGGAAATAGTTCGTATCTCCCAGAAAAACATGTACAATATCACGCTCAGGCTGATAAAAAAGGAGAAAAAAATAATCATCCTCACTGATTTCGATACAGAGGGAACAGCGCTTTTCAAAAAATACAGGAGAGAACTGGAATTCCTCGGAGCTTCTATTGATACCAGCTATTATAGGCAACTCAAATTTCATTTGAAAAAATTTATTAAGGGCATAGAAGAGATCGACACCTTTCTCACTACTCACCGAACATCTCGCCCTTATCCATATAATCGAGAATAGTTTTTATCATGTGTGTTCCCTGGACGTGTCCGAGCCCTCCTTCCGCACATGTGATCTCATTGAACTGTGCGACGCTGTCCCGTCTCACTCCGCTACCATGCATCAACAGTGGTACAGGATCGGACGAGTGCCGTTTTAGTCGTACCGGTGAGGAGTGGTCACCGGTAAGAAGTGTGATACAGTCCAGATTCTTGATTTTCGAGACAAACTCTGCATCAATTCGCTCTATCATCGTCTTTTTGAGATCAAAATTGCCATCATGAGAGGCAGAGTCTGTCCCTTTAATATGTACGAAGAAAAAATCGTACTCATCGAATTTCTCCTTTACTGCTTCCGCCTTTGCCGTTAAATCGGTGTCCACGGCACCTGTGGCTCCCGGTACATCGATGATATCCATACCTACATAGACAGCCACCCCCTTGTACAGTGCGCCTCCTGCAATACAACACGCATTAATCCCATAACGCTCCTGGACAGGCTCCACTTTCTCGTAGATGCCTGCACCCCTAAGCAGAAGATAGTTCGCAGGGAGTTTGCCGTGTTTCTTCCTTTCTTCGTTGAGAGGATCCTCAGAAAAAACGGCATATGCCCTCTCCACTAACTCGTTCACCGCAGAAGCAGTGAACTCCGCCTCCTCGTCGAGGGGCGTGCACTGCAGTACCTTCACCCCTGTCTCATGAGGATCAATATCGGACACGGCATTGGTGAGGCCATCGCCCCGAAGGATCACCACAGCTCGATGCTCTGTTGTATGCCGTACAGACACAGTGACCCCCTCTATCTCCATTCCATCGATTTTTCGGAGAAGTTCTGCAAGGTTGTAGGCATCTCTCCCGGCTCTCCTATCTTTCACTACAAGATCTTCGTCTACGGTACCCATATTTGCCCTAAACGCCACATCTCCTTTTTTCAGTGAACAGCCGGCGCCAAGCGCTTCAAATGTGCCTCTTCCTCTATAGTACGTATAGGGATCGTAGCCGAATAATGCAAGATGTGCTGTATCACTTCCGGGAATAATCCCTCTCTGTATGGTATGCATTACACCGTTGATTCCATTTTTTGAAAGATCATCAATATGAGGGGTCTCTGCCGCCATCAACGGCGTTGTACCTTCGTAGAGCCTATCACCAAGACCGTCCAATACAATGAAAAGTGCATTCATACCTTGTACTTGGAGGATCCGCATAAAAAATTTTTCATGGAAAACAGTTATAAATCTCCATTACGTATGAAATATAACTATAGGAGAAGGTGATCGTATGAAAGAGAGGAAGAAAAATCACACAATTCTCGCGACGTTCAACTACGAGCTGGTACCGGTGGAAAAAGGATATACGAATAGGACACTCTATGTGGATCTTAATGAGAATACCATCAAAAGCAAAGAAGTAACAGAAAAAATGAAGAAGACATTCATTGGCGGAAGGGGATTTGACCTCTGGCTTCTCTGGAATGGTGTGAACGACGATACTGAATGGGACAGTCCCGAGAACGAACTCTGTATCTCCTGTGGACCTCTGGGAGGCACTACTGTATTCCCCGGATCGGGAAAATCGATTGTCACCACGATCTCTCCATTAACGGGGATCCCCATTGACAGCAATGTGGGAGGACATTTCGGCCCCTTTCTAAAATTCTCGGGATGGGATGCATTGGAAATCCAAGGAAAAGCGGACAATGATGTGATTATATTTATCGATGGAGACAAAGGAGAAGTACGTATCGAGGAGGCGCCGATAGAAGAAACGAACAGTTACGATGTCAACAATCAACTTATAGAGATATACGCTGCTGATGAAAAAGATAAAAAAAGCATCTCGATTGTATCTGCAGGTGAAGGGTCCGAAAACACACGCATTGGATGTCTAAACTTTTCGTTCTACGATTCGAAACGTGGCAAATTCCGGCTAAAACAGGCGGGACGAGGAGGAACAGGTACCGTCTTCAGGGACAAGAACATCAAAGCAATTGTATGCAAGTACAGCGGGAAGTTTGAGAACAACCCCGCAGACGAAGAACGAGTGAGGGAGTTCGGTGTGAAACTGAATAAAGAGATCATCACGTACGATCCCCAGCAGAACAGGATGCGCACCGTCGGGACCTCACACCTCGTGGAGATCATGAATGAGTTCGATCTTCTCCCCGTCCACAATTTTAAGTACGGATCGCATCCTGATGCTGAGAAAATCAGTTCTCCCGTGTTTAAAGAGATTTTCTCGCAGGACACGCAGGATGGATGCTGGTTAGGCTGTGTTATGGCCTGTGCAAAGGGTGTGGACGATTTTGAACTCACCACAGGACCGTACAAAGGAGAGACTGTAACTGTGGATGGTCCGGAGTATGAAACTATCGCAGGCTGTGGTTCAAATCTCGGAATTTTCGATCCTGAGGTACTCATTGAAATAAACTACTACTGCGATACCTACGGACTGGATACCATCTCCTTCGGCACGATCATGGGGTTCGTAATGGAATGCTATGAACGCGGGACTCATCGATGATGAGACAACAGGAGGTCTCGAGCTTGCCTTCGGCAACAGCGATGCAGTACTAGAGGTACTGCACCAGATGGCCAGAGGAGAAGAGTTCGGTGCAACTGTTGGACAGGGGATCAAACGACTCAAAGCGATTTTTGCTGAAGAGTACGGTGCAGATCCCGACATTCTTGAGGATATAGGAATGGAGGGAAAAGGACTGGAACAGTCCGAGTACGTCACGAGAGAGTCACTGGCACAGCAGGGAGGCTACTACATGACACTCAAAGGACCGCAACACGACGAGGCGTGGCTCATCTTCATGGACATGGTGCAGAATAGAATTCCCACCTTCGAGGATAAGGCAGAGGCGTTGCACTACTTCCCCATGTGGCGTACGTGGTTTGGCCTCTGTGGGCTCTGTAAACTCCCATGGAATGATGTTGAGCCGCCTGACAACGCAGAAACGGATGAACCTGCGAAGGTTCCCGAGCACGTGAAGGCGTATGTCAACTTTTTCTCAGGCGTGACTGGGAGAGAGGTCACCGACAACGATCTGATCGAGATGTCCGAACGAGTCTACAACTTCCAGCGGATCTTCAACCTCCGTATGGGACAGGGCACGCGGGGGTACGACTACATTCCCTACCGGGCCGTGGGTCCAGTGACCGACGAGGAGTACGAGTCCCGACAGGAACGGTACGACACAAAGCTGAAAGAGGATATCGGTGCGGATCCAAACGGAAAAAGTACTGAAGAAAAGCGAAAGATACTTCGGGAGTACCGAGAGGAACAGTACAGAAAACTTCAGGATGCCGTCTACAAACGGCGGGGATGGACCGACAACGGTGTTCCCACACTAGAAACGGTGAAACGGCTGGGTATTGACTTCTCCGATGTCGTGGAGCTCGTGAAACAGCATCAGTAATCTATTTTCTTCTTTTTTAAAACGAATCTACAGCCATCCTTTCTCTGTATACATCACAAATGAGGAATTTGCAGCCCTCCAATCTTCTTCTGCTCGTTCTACTATCTGCGCTGCTTTTTTATTTGCGTTTTTGCAGATTTTTTCTTCATCTATAGTAGTGAATGCCCCATCACGCAGTATAAATTGCCCATTGATTAACACATTGTCCACCTCTGATCCTTGTACTGCGTAGACTAGATTGGGAACAAAATTTTTGAATGGGTGTGTAATCACCGGCGCGAGGTGTGGATGACAGAGATCGATTGTAATGATATCAGCCTTTTTACCTTCCTCTAGTGTTCCAATCTGTTCTTCGAGCCCAAGAACCTTTGCACCACCAACAGTCCCGAGTTGGAGTGAGATCCACGCAGGGAGCACAGCCGGATTCTGTGTATGTATTTTTGAGAGGAGACTTGCCGTACGCATCTCGCGGATCATGTTGTGTGTTCCCGGGCCTGGTGCTTGATCAGTACCGAGCGCAACGGTACCGCCGAGAGATCTGTAGTGATGGAGAGGAGGCACAATCCCATCGATCATCCCGATGGAGCTGGGACAGCCCACCATCCTCACTCCTTTGTTCACCATCAGCTCTCTCTCCGTCTCCGTTGTATCGTGAATATGTACAGCAATGAGGTGATCATCCAGCATCGAATATCTATAGAGAACTGAGACTGTTGTTGCATCATTTCCGTAGCGTCCTTTAATCTGCAACCGTTCCCGTTCTCCTTGCGCTACATGCATATGAATTGCTGATCCTCGCTCATCCGCTCGTTCTTTCACATACGATAATGTCTCGAGTGAGATCATGTCCAACGCCTGAGGACCGTACAGACATGAGATCATCTCTTCGTCCCCATAGTGATTGAAGAGATCCTCTGTACGCTTCAGGGCCTCTTCGCCCTTGGCAGGATCGAGTTCATAGAGATCTGTGGGTTTCTCTCCCTTCCCGCACACCTCATTTATTGTCTCCGTAGCAACGACTCGCACGTGAAAGGGACGATACACCTCTGTGATTACTTCAGCAATGTTGGTACAGTACTCAGAAAAAGTAGTAATGCCAGAGCGCAGACCCTCCAGTACCCCCAGTTGTGACCCGAGTATTTTACCTTTCGGATGCATATGACGTGCCAGTGGTCCAAGCGCTCGATTCATCCATTCAATCTCGGGAAGATCCTGTGCACACCCTCGAAGAAGAGTGAGCCCAGTGTGTGTATGAGCATTAACGAAACCGGGCATGGTTACATGATCCGATCCATCTATAATAATATCGGCAGAGGTATACTCACACTCATCGGTACTCCCCACATAAACAATTGTATCATCTTCAATGCCTACCGCACCATCTCGAACAATTCCCAGTCCTTGTCCATGGAAGGTCAGCAACCATGTATTAATTATCGCTGTATCCATGCATTCACCTCGCGAGTTCCAGCATTTTTCTATGTTCTTCCATCGTTAACAGTCTTGTAAGGAATAATCGGGTGCTGAAGTACCGTGCAGCGTAATCGGGGAGGATTGTGACAATTTTCTCATCTTCTTCAAGCTTGTATCGTTCTGCCAGCCGTATCACGGCTGCCACATTCGCTCCTGAAGAGATCCCGAGTGCTAACGCCTCGTTTCGTGCAATTTTTCGTGCCATCGCTATGGCGTCGTCACTGCTCACCGTTACCCAGTCATCGATATAGTCTTCATGTCTTGCGATAATGTCGGGAACGAATCCATCACCGATTCCTTCAATTTCATGCCGACCCCACGCGCCGTCGTTTCCTGTTTTCATCCATTGCTCTACGGTAGGACACTCGGCAGGTTCCATACCGGCAGTAATAATTTCCGAATTAATTTCTTTCAATCGTTTCGCGATACCGACTAACGTCCCGCCAGAGCCGACACCGGCCACAAATGCGCTGATCGCTTCACACTGGTCTATGATTTCTTTTCCCGTCGTCTCGTAGTGTGCGGTCACATTTGCCTCGGCACTCCACTGATCCAGCGCACAGTACGTACCGGGATTCTCTCTTTCTAGTTTTTTTGAGTACTCCAGTGCTCCCATCGCATCGCTTTCACCGCCGGGCGTATACTGGAGCTCCGCACCGAAGAGCTGATCCAGCAGCTTCCTCTCGTAGCTCATCTCCTCAGGCATGACAATGAGCACCTTATAACCGAAGTACGCGCCCCATGCAGCAAAAGAAATACCAGTATTTCCTGTCGTGGCAATGACAATTGTCATACCAGATCGCAACCGGCCACTTTTTTCTGCTTCGTTGATCATGTAGTATGCCATGCGATCCTTGATGCTCCCTGTCGGGTTCATGAACTCACATTTTCCCCATAGCTCAAAGGGATACCCGTTATCTATCGTAGAAAGTCGTACAACAGGTGTGTTACCGATTAACGCTGGAGAGTTCTGAACTGAAACTGTCATAATCTCCGTACGTTTCGTAGTATTAAGAAGGTTTGCCTACTAGGAGTTCTCTGTTTCTTCGTTGTACAGTGCAAGGAATTCATCCCAATGTGTATCTTCGATGAAATCAAGATTACTGGTTGCGTAGGAGGGATCATACACAAGAGATGGATGTTCGGGATGCAATTGTGGGAAGTAAACTGTTAATCCATGTGCGTCTGGATGTTCGTCACCGTGACATTCGTTGATTATCGCTTCTGAGAGTGTATCCTTGACTTTTTGGGTGTTTTCACGCAGTTCTGGAAACCGCCGAGAGAGCTTATCTGCCAAAGTATAAATATCGACTACCCATTGAGTTGTATCTTCCATCTCTTCAATACTTTCCCGTGATGCCGGCAGTCTCTGAATTAAATCAGAAGCCAGTGTATCTATCGCTTCCGCCAGAGCTCCGATCTTGTCCGTTTGTACAGCACTCATCGTTATTTCTCTTTTCAATCCCAAAGAAGGTGAGGTAGCATTATCTCTGATTGACTCAATGATCACGTTGCCTACTTTACTAGTAGAAAGATCTGTATTTTTATCCAATGTCTCACAAATATTTCCGATAATGCCCCTCCAGCATATATATCCGCTTGGTGCCTCACTACCGATATAGACATCCACGCAGTCCCGCAGTTCATACACCGGCTCGATGGCGCCCATAAAGCACGGTGCACTGAACCCAATAATATCAATACCACCTGTCTCTGTTATCGCTTGCTTCATTTCGTCGGGAGTGAGCCAGTCGACCCAGTCGGAACTATCTGTCTTATCCACGCAAGCTCCCTCCCAACCAGCACCGTGATCGTAGAGGAGGAGCATGTACCGCTCTGCAGGATACCATTTCTTGCAAAATACAATGAAATCTTTCAATGTTTCATATGAAGCCATGTTCACTTCGCCGTTCTCCTTTACCTTCACCGATCTCCCGTTCTCTTGGAGAGACCATGTGCTCGCAGGACCTCCATAGGTATCCTCGAGGATGAGCACATTGAGATCCTCAGTGGCATACGCTTCATTCTCAAATACTGTTTTTGGATTGAATCCAGGAAAATCTGCATCGTCATAGAACATAACTGTCCATTGTTTTGTTTCCACCGATGCTTTTGTAAGCTGAATATCATCGAACCACACTTGGCCTTCCCCTTGAAGAAATGCTGTAATTTGAAGTTCTTTTGCTTCTGATGACAGAAAAAGATCGCCCTGTATCTCAATCCAGTCGTGACTGTGTACAAGCCACGGGTAATATCTGTAATATATGTCACGTATAACAGTTCCTTGTGTATCCTTCACCTCCACATGAACACCTGTTTTTCCCGCACAGTTAGGGTTCACCCAGCCAAGGTCTTCAATTTTTATAAAGCCAGAAATTATCAGTCTTTTACATACAGGTGGTTCTTTGATTGTCTGTTTCCACACATTGAATGCACTATTGGTCTTATCGCTATTCATAATAGCAAGACTAGCATCGCCACTGTACGATACGGTACTATCTCGGTACATCTCCAATCCTGGAGATCGGGAGGCTTCAACTATCCAATGAAGAGGAGTAGCATCTCCTTCTTCAAATCCTCCATTGAGAACGAAATTTGTTACGTGTTCTTTAGTTGATGTCTCGGGCTTGCTTTCTTCGGTAATGCAACTTGTGAGGACTACTATCATTATAAGGAATGCTGACATATGAGTACCCATCTTGTTCATTTGGACACGCCTCGGTACACAGTACAACCTCTATTACTATTTTTCATTGAAATTTAAATAGTTTACTACAGATGATAGAAATATAGTGTACCGACCTTTTTTCTTCTTTGGGTAGCTCTTCGTTATAATAGAGTTCTGCACTTACAGAATATAAAAAATAAGAAAGAAAGGAGAAATAAGAAAGAAAGGCGTATTATTCTACTGTGTACTCCTCACCGTCTTCCAGAATAACAACCTTCGTTGAGCAGTTCGCCTCTGTCTTCTCCTTGAACTCGGTAGTATCCTTGTCCCACGTGTGCATAGGGATGGTAATTTTTGGATTAATCTCTGCGGCAGCCTCAGCGGCCTCTGGGTTATCCATGGTATACGTATCTCCCGTAGGAAGTAACGCAACATCGATGTCTTTTAACTCTTTCATGTCAGAGATAAAGTCGGTATCTCCAGCGTGATAAATTGTCTTACTTTCGGCTGTAATCAGATAACCCACACCAAATCCTTTAGGATGGTATGGATTTCCAGGGGACCGAAATCGTTTGAAATTATACGCTTCAACAGCTTCTATAGTGATATCATCAATGGTTTTCTTTTCGCCAGGTTTGAGAGATGTAATGTCTCCACCAATTTTCTCCTCACAATCCTCAGGCGCGATAACGACCGTATCCTCTGTACGAACTTTGTTGATTTTCTCTGGATCGCAGTGGTCGTAATGGGAGTGCGTTGAGAGGATAACATCCGCCGTCTCACAGGGATCGCAGTGCTCCTCTAAGTCCACATAGATAACGTTCCCTGCAGCGTTGATCTGAAAGCCGGAATGTGCCAATTTTTTTATCGTGACACTCATAGTATTCACCATTAAGTATTTTATCTTCTTTTATTTAAAATTTTCTTTTGTTCTACGCGGTACACATCAAAAAAATTATAAATCTTTCATGGCTTTAATGCACAGGTGAACTCAATGAAAAATCAGGTAGTAGAGAAAATGGCGACACTCATCACCTCTGCATTTGGACTTGTCGCAGCACTTGCCTGGAACAGCGCGATACTTGAAATATTTAGGGATGTATTTGGTGAACGGACAGGAGTCATCCCCATGCTCAGTTACGCAGTGATTGTCACGGTGATCGCGGTCGCCGCAACGATATGGATAGGAAAAGTAGCTGAAAAAGCGTGATTTTTCTTTTTTCTTTTATTGTATAAAGAAAATCAAAAAAAGGAAAAAATGAATTATTTTTCTTTCTCTATCTTCTTTTTGGCATAGTTGGCAGTGATATCCTTCAGTCCCCATCCTAACGCGATTCCCATAGCGATCGCAATACCTCCTGCGATGCCCCAGGACAAGGGCACAAGGAGCGTATAGATAATCGTCGTCTCTATCTGAAGCTGATCCAGTGCGAACACGATCACCACGAGATAGAAGATTACTCGTAGCGCTGAGGTTATTATTTTTGCGAACTCAATCTCCCGGGACACTAGCTGCTTCTTGACGTGATCCACGATGAAATCCACCAGCACCAATCCTATGATCAGCACTAACACACCCAAAATCAGGTGCGGGATGTAGAGAACGATCCGTTCCATTAGGTTTGTGAACATCGGGATATCCAGTACATTGACGGCTGCTGTAATGAACAGTAGATAGACGAACCACCGTACAATGGCATCGAAAAATCCAACGACCGTCATTCCCGACCGCTTGATTGTATCACCTATGGGTGTTTTATTCACTGCATCGTCCACGCCTATCTTGTCGAGTATCTTTGACACAACTTTTCCCAAGATATGACCTGCGATAAGACCCACTATCAAGAGGATTACTGCACCGAGAATAACAGGTAGATACTCGATTGTCGTTTCTAACATATCTTCAAAACTCTCTCGTATTACGTCAGTCCAACTTGCCAGCACAATTTCTATCATGTTTTCACCTCCTTCTAAGTTTATTGGACACATTTTGTTGTGTCCTGTATATGATCTTTGTTTTAAGTTAATAAAGTTTTCTATTTGTGTGACTAGATAACTTACATGTATAATATAGGTAAAAAAGTATAAAATGAATATGTTTCCGCTTGTATGCAAAAAAAAGCTAAAATAACTTTATTGGTAGCACAGTAAAGAAAAGGCGCCGGGAGTGGGATTTGAACCCACGATCTCTTTCGAGAACGGGCTTAGCAGGCCCGCGCCGTACCAAACTGGGCCATCCCGGCTCAAAAACATCTTCTGATATAGGATATATAAATCTTATCTTCAAGTGACAGAGGGGGCGGAGAAAAAATAAAAGAAAGATGTTGCTATTCTTCCTCTCCCACGATTGCATCAGTGATTTTGTCAACGCTACCCAGAAGATTCCGTACAATGCGAATGGCTAATACAACGCCAATAAGTATAAAGGTAAGTGCGTATATCCACCATTCATCGTTGAGATACATGTGTGCAATTTCTTCAAAGGCTTTGTACCCGATGGCTGCAGCGACAAGATAGATAAGATCTCTGAAAAAT
Organism: uncultured Thermococci archaeon; assembly: GCA_964595645.1. Classification (GTDB taxonomy): domain Archaea; phylum Methanobacteriota_B; class Thermococci; order Methanofastidiosales; family B48-G16; genus JAYEIH01. The sequence goes on along the minus strand of CAZQQT010000008.1, from coordinate 94,520 downwards.
CTTCCCACCTTCAAGGATTTTGTTAACGAGGTAATAGACGTAGAAAGCGTTCTTCCATACTGAAGCATAACAACCAATGCGGCGAATGCAATGATTGATCTTCCTGCCTCTTCTGTTGTGAGTCTGCCTGGAAAAGGAATTTCGTGGATACCGGGGAGGTCCGGTAGTATCTCGTACAGTATCCCGAGCACGACGATCACAATCACAAACCGGACTGTCGTCTTTACTAGCTTTCTTGTATCTTCTTTTGCCATAGAATTCTCCTCCTTCACATGTGGACTGGGGGGGATTTGAACCCCCGGCCGCTACCATGCCAAGGTAGCGCGCTTCCAGACTGCGCTACCAGCCCGTGCCACTATTTTCCGTGTATGCATTTAAAGCTTTTCCTATAAAAACCTTCGCACATAGCTTTTTAGTATCTGCTCACTACGAAGAATTATGCTCTCAAGCTATGTAAAAATGTTTGAGGATGAAATTGCACGAGTATCGTATTCTGACGACATCGTAACAAAGTATTCGGAGTCTTCGCGTGCAATCATTTATAAGACACCTGATGGATCGAAAATCGTGGCGAATATGTGGGGTACGAGAGAGAGGATCGCCAGAGCGCTGAAAATAGATGAGGAAGATATCGAAAAGAATCTTCTGGAAGCATTAAAAAATCCAATGGTCTGCAAACAACTAGAAGATCCCCCTCTCCTAAAAAACAGCTCAGAAAATTTTGATCTGAGAAACATCGCGGAAGTATCACACGGTCTTTTAATGTCCGAAAAGGGTATGAAATTCACAGAATTGACTATCGCTGGCAAAAATATAGCGTATACCGACTTCCTTGATGGAGAAAACGTGAATGTAGTCTTCGGACTTTGTCCAGCTATTCTCCTCCCTGCAATTGCCAATATGTCATTGGATGTCGCATCATCATTTCGGTACCGCACACTGGGAGAGAGCGTCTATATCCACGTACGCCATGGAATCACCATCCCAGCCTATGCAGAGGCGATGTTAGAAGGAAAAGTGAAAGAGAATCCAAAAAGAAGGAATCTAGTTAGATTTAAAAAATTTTTTAATAAAAAAGAGCCGCTGTTACAGATAATTACGCCAAAAGAACACGAGTTATTGAAAAACATATCGAGAAATGTCCTCAGAAAGATAAACTATCGGAATCTTTAAATAAATAAAAACACTAATGAAAGTATGCAAGGTCTTATTATTTCTGATCTCCATGGAGAGACAGCAGTGCTCGAACCGCTAGAAACAATAATAGAAAATAAGAGTTTTGGAGTGATATTCTTCTGTGGAGATATTGTGAAGGGACGTGAGCGAGGTAATGAGTGGCGTGCCGCAAAAAAAGAAGGAAGAGAGCCAAATAAAGAGAAACTAGCCATCATTACCGAGAAGGATGAAGACATTGCCTACTACCAAAAATTCTACGATTTTCTCGATAGGACAAATATCATTACCTTTACAATTCCAGGAAATATGGACGCTCCAGAATCTCGGTATTTAAAAACATTATGGCATTCAAAGAAAAAGAACATTAACCTTGCTCATGAAATGATCCGATTTTTCAAAGACATGGCCATCTGTGGATTCGGTGGAGAGATTAATGAAGAGGAAGAAGAAACGTTTTTTGTATTAAAATATCCACGGGATAAAGTGATCTTCGCGCTACGAAAACTCGGATACCTTAAAAAGGACATCGTACTCCTTACACATAATCCGCCCGTATGTGATCTTGCAGATAAGAAAGGTTCGCCAGCGATAAATGAGATCATAGAGAGATACAATCCTAAATTCCTTTTTTGTGGACATGCTCACGTCCAAGGGGAAGAAGAAATAAATGAAACACTGGTAGTAAATCCTGGAGCATTAAAAAAAGGAGAGTACGCCACCATCAATTTTAATACTGGGCAAGTAGAATTTAACCATATATGAAATTAATCGTCGAAGTGATTGAGATCAAGGGTTCCTGTCCTGTGTATACAGAAGGAGACAGGATAGTATTTGATGAGGGATACAAGCTAAATCTGGAAGAGACAGACGCCGTGTGTGTCCACTCTCTCGCCTCTATTCTTCCGTACTACAATGCATTATACAGAGGGGACCCTCCAGAAGAGATGGGGCTTGGAGAAGGGTACGTGCAATGTTTAGACCCTATGGAATACACTGGGGGAGGTACGGTCATTTTTAAAATCGAGGTGGAGTGAGTGTACGATGCTATTGTCCATGGTGACGAGAGGGCAAGATTCCTACGTACTCAATGTGTGAAAGCAGAACTTCCAGGAGATTTCAAACTTCACGACTTACTTGTGCAAGAAGAGCCGAAAGACACGAAAAAAAAGAAGCCGAATCTGCTCGATCTGAAAATCTCGCTCGCTGAGGATATTTTTGAGCACTGCACTTTCTGTGAGCGGAGATGTGGAGTAAACAGATACGAGAAACCCGGAGCCTGCGGGGTGACATCCCCACTGATATCCACTGCGTTCCCCCACCATGGAGAAGAAGGTCCACTTGTGCCTTCAGGAACAATTTTCTTCTCTGGATGTAATGCTCACTGTATATTTTGTCAAAATTGGGACATAAGCCAGCAATTAAGTGGAAATGAGTGGAATATGGAGAAAACAGCTGAGTGGATTACGAGAAATAAGGAAAATCACAGGATTATCAACGTGAACTTTGTAGGAGGCGAACCAACACCGAACTTACTGTACATTCTCCACATCCTAGAGGAACTAGAGGTGAATATTCCCATTATATGGAACTCGAACTTCTACATGTCTGAAGAAACAATGAACCTCCTCGACGGTGTGATTGATCTCTATCTCTCTGATTTCAAGTATGGGACAGACAAACGGGCGCTGGAGTACTCGAACCTGCCCAATTACTGGGAAATCGCTACACGAAACCACAAACTAGCATATGAACAGTGCGAAATGATTATCCGCATCCTCGTCCTCCCGGGAAACTGGGTAGAGGAAGATCTCCCGTGTATTCTTGACTTTATTGAGAAGGAGCTTCCTGACGCGAGGGTCAATCTCATGGCACAGTACCATCCTGCGTGGAAAGCAGGCACGCACCCAGAACTCTCACGACGGCTTACACGAGAAGAATGGGGAAAGGCGTGCGAGATACTCTCGACACATGACGTGAAAACATTGTAAAAACTTCCAAAATATTTTTATATGGACAAAATAACAGAAATATGTAGAAACGTGAGGAGAGGATAGGTGTGCATGAATATAAAAAGATGGTGCTACCAACGTTGTATATATTTCTGGCAGTGATAGGATTTCAGTATATCTATCGTGGTACAGGAACGATCGCATGCTCTATAGAGGGAACTTGTTCGTTCAGATATCCCATGCTTCTGTGGGTACCTCTTGGAATTGCATTGCTGTACGTCTCCCTTATGCTGTGGAGAGGGAAGTCTTGGAAGGATCTGATCCCTGCTGGAATCTTTCTCCTTCTTTGCATCTCGCTTTATTTCGTGATTATCGGTGGAGACTGCATCGCCTACCTTCTCAATCCGCCTGAGATGCCTGAAGCAGTGTAGACACCGTTGCCTGCCTACTTTGATATATACTGTTATGTGTATATTTTGGTATACCTCAGTATAAGCGCTATTGCAGGAATAGTAGCATTACGATTGTACAAAATGAGAAAAAAAGAGAAATTTTTCATGGAACATATTTTTTCTCTCGTAAAGCTGATCTTCCTTTTGTACAGCGCCATTTCACTCTTGCTGTCCCTTCTCATGATACACATCCATCTTAATAGTCAGCCCACAGAACACTATCTCCCTCCCAGTCTCCCGGAAGCCATAGTTGAGTTTCTTTTAGGTATCTCGTTGATCACGTTTGTGGTAGCACGAAAATTAAGGATCCCACTCACTGTTCCTCTCGCCGGAATAATCGCATGTTACGGGCTGTCACCGATCACGCGCCTAATATCTCGTGTAAGATTCTTGTATAGCGATTTTGGTGCTTCTCTATCCCAATCTATCTCTTTTCTGATACCCTTCCCGCTAGTTATAGGACTTCTTTCCATATTTTTTGCCTTTCTAATGATAAGGGTGGGAGAAAAGGAACTTGCAGATATGACAAAAAAGAGGTACATGGAAGCATAGTGGCAATCACTGCACCCCGATGCAAAACATTTATAAGTATACTGGTTATAATGTGTAGTATGGAGAAGGAGAGAATAAAGGTCATCAGGGACCCGAAGGCTATTGTAATAGGAATGGAAAGGAACAGAAGGGAGATCCTAAAACTGTTACGATTCAACGACCTCACTGTATCACAGATGGCGGAGATCCTGGAAAAGGATGAGTCCACCATCTACCGACATATCAAAAAGTTAGAGGACGTTGGGCTAGTAAGTGTTGTAGGAGAGAGAAAAAGGTATCATATTCCGGAAAAAGTATACGGCAGAAAATCGAATCTCTATATCTTCGCAATGGATAAGGAAGCCCCAGAAGAACAGATAAAAGTACGAAAAAATTATGAAAGAGAAATGGCCAATGATATGGTAGAAAAACTAAAAAATTTGGGTTACAGTATAAAAAATAAAGAAAAAACATCAAATTTAATTCTAAAATTGTTCAAAAATCTTCGTGAGGGATGGGAAGAAAAACTGGAAGACAAAAATCTCGATTTTGAAATGTATTGGAAATTATTTACTATTAATCTTATTTTAACATCAGAAAAAGACGAGAAAATGAAAAGTGTTATTAAAAAGATAGCAGAGAGTATTGAATAACTATTTAAATAGAAGGAATGAGAGGTGATGTATGTTGGAGCCTAAGATAGTCAATATCGTCGTTTCCGCGGATATACACACGAAACTCGATCTGAACAAAATTACTCGGGAGATAAAAAACACGGAATTCGAACCAGAACAGTTTCCTGGACTTGTGTACAAACTAGACTCCCCAAATACCTCAACGCTCGTGTTCTCCACAGGGAAGCTGATATGTACAGGTGCTAGAACGATACATGACGCTGAGGTGGCCATCAAAAAAATAGTGAAGAACCTGAAAAAGATAGGATTTAATATGGAAGGTAAGCCCGAACTTAGACTCCAGAATATAGTCGCAACAGCAGACCTAGGAACAGAAATTGATCTCGAAGCGCTTATCTTCGAACTTTCAAACTGCGAATACGAACCGGAACAGTTTCCTGGACTTGTGTACAGGGCACAAGAACCAAAGGTCGCTATTTTGGTGTTTAACACAGGAAAAATTGTATGCGCCGGTGCAAAAAGTGAAAAAGACGTAAAAAGAGGAATCAAAAAGCTCGTAGCAGAGCTACAAGATCTAGGAATGATCGATTAGAAACTTTTTTATAGCCTCCCGTTTTTTTAGAGTGATATGAAATGGGAGATTGTAAGAAAATCCATCCATTTTTCTGGATTGTCCGTACCCATTTTTTATTATTTTACGAACAAGATAGTAACGATAGCTTTTCTAGGTTTTTTTCTAGTTTTATCTCTTATTTTTGACTATTACCGAATAAAATACCTTCAAAAGATTCCGATCGTCGGATTTTTCATGAAAAAAATGACAAGGAGGAGAGAGAAAAATAGTATAGGTGCCCACGTATACTTCATTGTTGGATGTCTTATTGTCGTCTTCTTTTTTGAAAAAAATGTGGCTATTGCATCCATCCTTATGTTGATCTTTGGAGACGGCATTGCGGCAATCACTGGAAAAAGCTTTGGAAAAACAAAAATATATGGGGATAAAACACTCATTGGATCGATTTCATGCTTTTTTTGCTGCGTTATTATAGGATACGTGGCATTGGGATTCCCTGCCGCACTTCCAGGTGCCTTAGCAGCTACTATCGCAGAATTGCAGGATACTATCAACGATAACCTTGCAATACCTGTGTTTACTGGAACTGTTATTCATTTTCTAAGTTTTTCGGGAGTTTTACTTTAAATACCGTACCGCCATCGGAAGTATCTTCTACCCATACCACTCCTTCATGAAGCGATACTGCCTTTTTCACAATCGCAAGTCCAAGACCGGTACCTGGAGTACGATGATCTGTCCTCTTGAATCGCTCAAATATTACCTCTTTCATATCATCGGGGATCGTTGGACCATAGTTTTTTACATTCACCACAACATTCACATCGTGATCCTCGGAATATATCTCGATTTTACTGTTTTCGGGAGAGTATTTTATAGAGTTCTCTATTAAATTCTGGAAAATATTCTCTAGTACGCCAAAAGATTCGATGAAGGTCTCCTCAAGATCAAGATCGATCTCAATATTTTTCTTTTTCAGTTCGGAACCGAAATCACTCATGAGACTTTCTATTGTTGATTTGATATCTCTTTTTTCTAAATTCTCTTTGTATCCTGCCTCTAATTTCGTGTATGTATGCGCCTTTTCTAGTGCTGCCGTTATCTTTTTCACATTTCTTTCGATAGCGGAGGCATATTTTTCGTTTCCAAAAAGATCTGCGTATCCAAGGATAACTTGAAGAGGTGTCTTTAAATCATGAGAAAGTACAGAAATAAAAAGTTCGTGTAATTTTTTCTCATTTTGAAGCTTTTTAAACAGCTGTGAGTTCCTCAAAGATATCGCAATCTGATCCGTCAGATTTTCAAGGACCAAAATATCTTCGGAGGTGAAGTAATCAATCTCATCGCTCTGGAAATCCATGACCCCCAACAGCTCCCCCTCGCTCACCAGTGGAATTGCCAGTTCTGATCTCGTTTCCTCAAACCCCTTAAGATAACGTGGGTCCTTCGATACATCCTTAATGTAGAGCGTCTTTTTGTTTCGTGCTGCCCAGCCAATGAGTCCTTCCTCCAAATTTTGAGTAACAGACTTATGGCTCTTTGAGGGGTATGCCGTTGAGTAATGTCTAAAGACAATATTTTCACCGTCAAAAATGCCCAGTCCGACAAATGGGAGATTGTAGGTTTCTTTTATGAGTTCCGGGATTTTATGAAATAGATCCTCTAGATCTACTAATTTAGAAAATTCTCTGCTTATTTTATTAAGAATTTTGAGTTTTTGAATAAACTCTTCTTCTCTTTCCACCATCTTTTCATTTTCTATTGCAATGGAGGCCTGATCGGCAAATATTTCGATATCTCGGAGATCCTCTTCCGTGGGTCTCTTCCCAGAAATCGGTTCGTCCAATGATATCCATCCAATGATTCTCTCCTTGCCCCACAGAGGCACGATCAGCGCATCGAAAGGCCTCCACTCCCCCACCGATCTACCTGGAAGTGCTTTCGTTACGAGGGGGTTATCCTCTTCAGGCACGAAATAAGAGTTGCTAATTTTGTATTTTTCATCCATAATGATCCTTCGTTCTTCTTCCGTCATTTCTTTTTTTTCGAGTTCCTGTACCTCCTCCTGGCTCAGCCCATAATGGGTGGAGTGCTGAACATTGAAGTTTTCATCCCACAGTGTGAGGACAACTCGTTTATATCCAAAAAGAGTCCCAATGGTGGATGTAATTCTCTCCAGTATATTCGAAAGATCATTCTTCTCCAGAATACTTCTAAATATATCCTGTATTTCCCTCCGAATTCTCTTATCTTTTTTGCTCATAGAGCCATCTCGATTGGTTATTTACAACTTCTCAGATAAAAATATATTTATTATCTCTTTTGTTAATAAAAAATCGGAATAAGAGAATAAAGAATAAAAATTTTCCACTCGAAAAGACTCTTATTCTCTTTAAAGAGTTCATTAATCTATAGTTGACACATTATCCTTTAAATAATCAACGGTTATACTTGTGAAAAGATGTTGAACATTTTTGAGAAAGATTTTTAAAGGGCTGTCTGCCAAAGAAAAAAAGGTGTTTATATATGGATGAAGTTGAAAGAATAAAAAAGGAGAAGATGAAAAAAATGATGCAGAAATCGAGAACTCCTATAAAGATTACAGACAGCAACTTTGACGAGTTTATTGCAGAAAAAAAATATGCAATGGTGGACTGTTGGGCGGCATGGTGTATGCCTTGTAAGATGCTTTCCCCCACAATCGAAAAAGTGGCACAGGAATATGGAGACAAAGTAGCGATAGGGAAACTCAATGTCGATGAGAACAATCAGATTCCATCAAAGTTTGGGATAATGAGCATCCCCACGATACTATTTTTTAAAGAGGGAGAGCTAGTCGATAGAATTACGGGTGCCGTACCCAAACAAGTGCTCGAAGAAAAACTACACTCTGTGATGGAATGAAGTTCTTTCTCAATGAGAATCTATGCTCCAAGATGCAGTTGGATACCTTGGAGGAGAACGAGCTGGTCTTTTGCCTCTTGGGACTCAATGACCTTGAAAAAGATATATTTCTTTTTCTCCTTCGCCATCCTGAATCCACAGTGATAGAGATAGCGGATGCTGTAGACAAGCATAGAAGTTCTGTGCAGAAATCAGTCGGTCAGCTCATGGACAAAGGACTAATAATGAGAAAATCTGTTAATCTACGACGAGGATACAATTTCGTGTACTATCCTATACCGAAAAAAAGAATAAAGGAAAATTTATTGCAAGACATAGAGATGTGGTCAAAACTTGTGAAAGAAAGGGTAAGAGAGTGGTAGTATGAAAAGAATACTTGTTTTATTACTAATTTTTGGTGTAATGCTTGGGTGCCTCGGTGAAGAAGATAATGACATCCCCACAACAACAGATGCTCCAAAAACAACGACGCCGGCACCGGAAGAAACGGGGCAACCGGAAACGACAGATCCTCCTGAAGACCAAAAAGAAACTAAGTCAATAGACTGGGTAGACTCTGTAGAAAAGGCTAAAGAAAAAACAAATGAAGAAAAATGGATTTTTGTATATTTCACCAGTGATAATTGTCCCTGGTGCAAGGAGTTGGAGGAGACTACATACAAAGATGACAAGGTAGTGCAAGTAATGGAGGAGTACTTTATACCCGTGTACTTTGACCTAGATATTGAATCCAATGAGGAAACGTTTAAAGAAAAATATCGTCAGTACGTAGGAAATGGAATTCCCAGTGCACTAATACTAGATAGTAACGGAAAACCTTTGTATAAGTTAGTTGGCCCCGCCAACATCACAAAGATTTTATCTGATCCGGCAAACATTGAAAAATTAAGAAAGGAAAGAGAGGATGAAGAGTGAAAAACTCATAGGGTTGCTTCATAAGGCATTGGAAGAACCGAGTGATTATGGCCCTATTTGGGCCAACTTTTTTATATGTTTTCATGACAAGAAAGGCACATGAAACATGAAATACAGAGGATGATAGAATGAAAAGAAAGATTTCTATTGTTTTGATAACCTTATTTCTACTCTCAATGCTTCCGCTTAGTATTTACGCCGACACGGAGAATTCCGTCACGATCCGTGCACCCGCTGTCAAAAAAACAGATACAGGATATGAAGGTGCGGTGCTCTCGATAACCGTCTCAACGAAACCTGGAAACGGTCACATCTATGTAGACACATGGCCGCTGACAGAGCTGGACACGCAAGCATCGGCTCGATTAGCCGTGGAGGTGGCAGGAAGGGTAACGGGAAAAGATGTGAATAACTACGACTTTTATTATGTAGTACGGTCCGACTCACCTGTCATCGGTGGACCCTCTGCCGGAGGGGTGATAACTATCGCCACGATTGCCTCTCTTGAAGGGTGGAAGATAAAAGACGACGTAATGATGACAGGGATGATAAATCCAGACAGTACTATCGGACCTGTAGGAGGAATCGTGGAAAAACTAGATGCTTCTGCAGAACTTGGGATAACGAAATTTCTTGTTCCGTGGGGTGAGACCGTCGTCACAACACAGACAACCACAAAAGAAGAGCGCAATGGCGTAGTACAAATTGTTCAGAAATCGAAAAAGGTAAATGTAGTGGAATATGCTAAAAAACAGTACGATATTGAGGTTATTGAGGTAAAAGACATAAATGATGCACTGCTTCATTTTGTTGGAAAAAATTTCTCTGAAAAGGAGGTAAAGGGAGAGATCACAATCAGTACATCTTTTCTCTCTGAAAGGGCAAACAACGCATTGGAAAAAAACATAACGTACCACGATACCATTGCCCAGGAATTATCCTCACTAAATGTAAGTAATTACGAAAAGAATTACCTCCAAGAATACCTCAATAGAACCCAAGAACTTATTGAAACCGCAAAACAAGAGATGAACAATGCAAAATATTACACAGCGTTGAGTACTCTGCTCAATGCAGAAATCTATACGGGTATCGTTGATGAGTACATCCATATAGACAGTGTTGACACGAGACTACAAAACCTCACGAAAAAATTGGAAGAGATTGATACCAAACTAAAAGAGAAAAGAACGGATATTAAAGGTATCGCAAGCTTAGAGTTCCTCTCCGCGGCAGAAAAAAGATTAAAAGAAGCTTATGACTACTTAGAAAGAGCTAAAAACTATAAAGAAAATCTTGATATAGAAAATACAGCATATTCCATAGCCTATGCAGACAAAAGAGCTGATACAGCAATATTGTGGCTTGATATGGCAGTAAAACATTCTGGAGGTAAAGAAATATCGCTGGATCAATTAAAAGAAGATGCGTGGAAACGGATAGAGGAGGCAAAACTTGTATACGTCTATGTGTCAAGTATGATGGGAGAATCATCTCTTCCAGAAGCATCAAACTCGTTGAACGCTGCGCAGAACGAGTATGACACCGGGCGATACACCTCTGCCCTGTTCTATGCGCTGGAAAGCAAGGTATACTCAAGTATTGCCATCGAACTTGGAATGAGCGGTGAAGATCTCACAGTAGTAAGCGAAAAAATTCAGAGAGCGAAAGAAGATGCCAAAATAGCTATCCAGCTTGCACGAGAAACAGGTCACGAACCGCTCCTCGCAGAATGTTACTATGAGTATGCATCAAACTTCGAAGAAAAACAAGACGCGGTCAATGCCTTTCGGATGTACAAGTACGCCAAGGAAGTTGCCTCCGCCTATAAACATCTTGGTATGGAAGGAACAGAGGTACCTACCGTTGTCACAACGCCCACATCCACACCCATAAAGACTCCTGCAACCACTATGTCAGAGAATCCTGAAACGGGATCAACACTCATTCTTATCATGGGATCGGGGCTTGTAGGACTTTTCGTGGGGATACTTATTGGATCTGCATTTAAAAGAGAGTAGGTTTCTCACCATTCCTTTTTATTTTTTGAAAAGAAAATACACTCACGACAATGTTTAACCTTACCACAGATTTAAAACCTAGAGGAGATCAGGAACAAGCGATAAAGAAGCTTTCTCGGGGGGTAGAAAAGCATCGCTGGCAGACACTCCTCGGTGTCACAGGCTCGGGAAAAACATTTACTATTGCCAACGTTATTGAGGATGCTGCGTTACCAACACTCGTCATCTCGCCGAACAAGACGCTGGCAGCTCAGCTCTACATGGAGTTTAAGGAGTTCTTTCCAGAGAACAGTGTAGAATACTTTGTATCATTCTATGACTATTACAGGCCAGAGGCATACGTTCCTGCAAAAGATCTATTTTTAGAGAAAAAATTTGAGCTGAACGAAGATCTGGAACTCCTCAAGGTGAAAACAACGGCATCGCTCCAAGAAAGGGAGGACGTCATCGTTGTCGCCAGCGTTTCCTGTCTCTACAACGTCGGAGAACCATCGAAATTCAACGAAATGAGTATCTATATCGAGAGGGGAAAAACCTACAAAAGAAAGGAACTTTTAGACAGATTAGTGGAGTGTCAGTACGCAAGGAACGACTACTCTCTTTCTCCGGGCACATTTCGTGTGAGAGGTGAAATTATAGAGATATTTCCCGCATACCGCGAAAAAATTTACCGGATAGAATTCTTTGACAACGAAGTTGAGCGGATCTCTATTCTCGATCCAACATCATGGAAAGGAAGAACAAAGGAGTTTGTGAGGATACATCCAGCAAAACACTATATGATACAACGAGAGAAAGTGCAAGACGCTGTGAAGGACATCGAGAAGGATCTTGAGAAAAGAGTGGAAGAACTCACAAGAAACAACAAACTTGTTGAAGCGCAGAGACTCGAAGAGAGGGTGAGCTACGATATTGAAATGTTAAAAACTACGGGATACTGTAAAGGGATAGAAAACTACTCCATATACTTTGATAACAGAGAATCCGGTGAAAAACCCTACACACTCCTCGATTATTTTCCTAATGAATTTTTGATGATCATCGATGAATCCCACATCACGATCCCACAGATACGTGGAATGTACAAGGCCGATAGAACAAGGAAAAAAACATTGATAGATCATGGATTCCGGCTGGCGAGTTGTGCCGACAATCGGCCGTTAACATGGCAGGAGTTCACACAGTATATGAACAAAGTGATCTTCATGTCCGCCACACCAGGAGAGTACGAACGCCACAACTCGAGAGTGGTGGAGCAGCTGGTACGACCCACAGGAGTACTAGAACCGAAAATCTCGGTAAAAGAACCAGATATGGAACATTTGATACAAAAAATACGGGAAAAGGGGAAGGCACTAGTCATTGCACTCACAAAGCGGGAAGCGGAACGCGTCTCCGAGTATCTCAATAACCACGGAATTACTGCGGAATACATGCACGCTGATACCCACACAGAAGAGCGGGTGGAGATACTGAGAGGGCTGCGGAGAAAGGAAAGTGATGTTGTAGTCGGAATAAACCTGCTGAGAGAGGGGCTCGATCTCCCCGAGGTTCCATTAGTTGCAATTCTGCACGCTGATAAAAAAGGATTCTTAAGAACAAAAACCTCATTAATACAGATTATGGGACGAGTTTCCCGAAATACTGAAGGGGAGGTAATCCTTTATGCGAATAAAAGAACGGAAGCAATGAAAAAAGCGATTACAGTAATAGAAAGAAGAAGAGAGGTTCAGAAAAAATTCAACGAAACGCATGGAATCACACCGAAGACCATAAAGAAGAAGGTCTATCCAGGACTTGTAAAGAAAAAAGAGACAAGGAGGGAAGAGAAGATTATCGAATTAGAGGAAAAAATGAGAAAGGCCTTCGATGAACTTGATTTTGTGAAAGCCGTAGAACTGCGAGAGAAAATTCGGGATCTTCAAGAGATGTAACTATTGAGAATCGAAGCATTTTTATACCTTCTTCTGGGATGTTCTTCATGACATACTACATCGTCTCCGATATAGACGGGACACTTACCGATAAAAAAAGAAGAATTACGATAGACGCGATCAACGCTCTACGCGAGGCAGAAGCTGAAGGATTCCACGTCTCTCTTTCTACAGGCAATACACTGGGATACGCCCATGGCGCTTCTAGACTCATTGGAGCGACAGGAGGGATGATTGCAGAAGACGGGGGGATCGTGTCGTACAACACCAATATCGAAACATTTGGGACACTGGAAGAGCCGCTGCGCTGTTATGAACTCATTAAGGATCGTGCGTCGCTCCTGCCAACGTTTCTGCGGAAAACAGAGGTTGTCGTCACGGGCATGGGCGTCGAGGAGATTCAAGAGGTAGCAGAGCGCCATGATCTAAAGATCGAGATCTGTGACTCAAGCTACGGCATTCACATCAAAAACAAGAACGTGAACAAAGGCACAGCGCTCAAAAAGCTTGCAGAACTAATGGAAATTGATCTGGAAGACACAGTCTTTATCGGCGACAGTTACAATGATCTTCCCGCCTTTGAGGCAGCAGGTTACAGCATTGCGGTGAACAGTGGGGTGGAGGAATTGAAGGAAAAAGCAGACTACGTCACCAAAAAGCCCTATGGGGAAGGGGGTGCGGAGGCGATACGAAAGATAATACAAGGAGAGATACCTTAAATCTTTTCTAATGCCTCTTTATTCTCCATAAAAACTCTTTTATAGATATAACGTGAAGAACTATGTATGTCTACGATACGGCATCCGAGAGATGAGGAAATACATAATTTACTCACATTTAAAGAGAGATATGGTGCGTTTTCGAAGGGTATTGTCAAGAACGTTATCAATAAAATCGTGAGTTCGTGTATCTCGCCTACAACGAGAATATAGAAGGATTTACCTATGGAAATTGTTGGAGAGAGGACATCGGCTTCATTAGAGAGGTACGAGCTGTCAGATTGGATACTGCAGTGGCACTCGTAGATGCAATGGAAGATGCCTTCAGAAAACACGGATGTGACGCAGTGAGAATACTGCTTAAAGAAGATCAACTGCAACTGAAAGAGCGCCTCATCGCACATACATATCGGATGACAACGGAACTTCTCACCTTTGAAAAAGACGATCTTACATTTCCTACAGAGGGAAATTCTAATGTGGATATCAAGCCGTTTGAAGAAAAATACATTGATAAGGTAATGGAGATTGAAAAAACCTGTTTCGCACCCGAATGACATCAATTGCTCGGAATATTACATACGTGCTAGAAAAATTAAATGGTGCACCAGTGTTAGCGTTATACAGTGGAGTCCATACAAAAAAACGTGAATTATCCGGTGATCGGTACCCTTACAGCGTAGAATCAAGAGTACCCTGGGTTCAACAGCTGCTAAACAAGGAGATATCCATTTACTCAACATTTACACGGGATTGCAAGGAAAAGGATGGAATCCTGGTGGTATTCCAATAGTCCTCAATAAAGATCCCAATCTCATTGTGTTTCCCGATGATACAACATTGGGAGATATTTTCGATAACAATCTCACCTCTTCTATTGTATACATTGACCTCCAACATAGAGCAAATAGATACGTGAGGGGGGTTTTATTTATGCGCCTCCAGATACGCTTCTGTGCAATGTATTTGAATGGTCTTGTTGTATTTAGACGAGTACAACCTTTAAAAATAGAAGAGAAGAAGTAGGAAATTCTCTAATCATTTCTTGTATGCCACGTAAATATCTGCCTCAACCATTTTTCCCTCTTTAAAGAAATGGTGAACGAAGTAGATATTACCGTCATCGTCCAGCGTTGGCTCACCGGCAAACTGTGAAATAATGAGTTCTGGCTCCTGCCACGCCCCATTCACCTTTTTCGATCTGAAGACTGCAGGAGTACCCTTGTACGTTCGCGTGAACCATAGTTCGGTCCCATCTTCGGTGAGAAACGGTCTGCTTTCATTCACACTTGTGTTCACAGCCGCAATATTTTCTGGCTCCTGCCACTCTCCATCCCTCTTGTGCGAGACCCAAATATCATTGCTTCCTTTACCGCCAGACCGTGAAGAGTGAAAGTACAGCTCATTTCCATCTGAGGAGATATGGAGCTCTCCAACATCATCCCCTAGATTAAATTCAGCCTTTTTCCAGTTAGTCCAGTTCCCATTGACAAATTCTGCAGTGAACCAGCACATCCCAGTACACCCCTCTCGTGTGGTGCAAAACCACATTTTATTACCTTGGACATATACACATCCATCCAAAACCAGCGTATCTGGATCCTGCAGCCATACCCGCTTAGGGGTGCTCCACTGCCCATTTTCCTTTTGCGAAACATATATTCCTGTGACATTGTCATGAAGCTGCTCTTCAAGCGGGGCATTGGGATCGGGAGTGAACCATACGTAAAATGTCCTTCCGTCCGGTGTGATAAAGGGAGAATCCTCTGCTCCTGCAGTATTAAGAGGATACGGCATCGGTACCGGATCTTTATACACATCTACGTGAAGTATCGGTGGATGTTCATCCATCTCTGGAGTTATTTTCATCGTCCCTGCCGGTATTGCGTCCTCTCTATCAACTGTGGGATATGTATGCGTTTCCTCTTCAACACAACCGCTCAGTAACATGACCATACAAATAATCCCAAGTGCGTAAAACGTTCTCTTCATTTCTTCTCAACTCCATCTTGTATTTCCTTTACTATTCTTTCATTCTTTATTAATGTAACTTTTGTGAGCATAGCCTTCTCGTCTTTAACTTTTTCCTTCGAGCCAAGCATTCCATCCTTTCTTGGGCTTCCCATTTTTATGGTATAATCCCATGCTCCTAAACGGTTCAATAGTATCCTGATCGTATAGAAAACTCCAGATACAAAGTTTAGGATTGAAATCCTCTGTTAATCTGAAAAATTTCTCTATAAATGCCGCCTGTTCAGCTTCACTACTTTCCCAGCCCGAGGGACTTGCTTCGGTATGCCACCCGATCTCCGTGAATGCCACCGGTTTCTCTGTATGGGAGCTAATCTCAGTATAATAATCTTCGGGAATGTCCAATGGATTCTTATACACAAGACAAGGATATGTGGTGAAAGCAACAATGTCTGAGGTGAACTTTTCAAGCAGCCCCCACTGTGTACGGCCTGAACTAGCCGCATCTGCCCAGAACTGCAGTCCTTTCATTCTCTCCAGCTGAAACACAGTGAACACTTTTGTATGTGGGGATACGGCCTTTATAGAGCTGTACACGTCATTGTAGAATATAACAAACTCATTGAAATCGTCAGGTGAGTTCTCGTAGAGGATATTTACTTCGACACCAAGTCCGAGATATGGAGGGTTATATTTCTCGGCAAACTCAATAGCACTCTCTGTATAGGTCTCCACATTCTCACTCAGTGATCGTCTCAGTCCTCCTTTCTTGGTAAGAGAAAGTTCAACGAGGGGTGTGTACTCATATGCGTTGACGCGAGCTCCATGACGACTATCGGTGCTCCACCCTCTCTGGTGAGTTCGAGCCAATCACCTGCCCACATCACGATATCTCCTGCCTGCGCTGCTTTTTCAAAAAATGTCGAAAAGTCCTCTTCTTGAAAACTCTTTGCAGAAAGACTCACACCTCTTAGCTGCGTGCTCTGTTGTTCTTCCTTTTCCTGCTGCATGCAACACGCAAGCAAAAAAACCCCAATAATCACAAGAGGTATCACCTTCGTTTCCATACACATTACTATTCCATTGAACAAATAAATACTCTTTGATAGAATGTCTATTACGAAAAACATAAATAACAAATGCATGAGGGAAAGATATGTTTAGAGTAATAGAATTATCAATGCTGCTCCTCCTTTCTGGAGTGACGCTAACAATAACGGAATTTATAGCGTCTAAGAAACAAAAAAACTATTCAAAATTCCTTTTTGCATGTGGCATTGTCCTCACTGTGGTGGGCGCAGGATTGATGGTATTCTTTCTCACATCATTCGCGTGAGATGATACGGAGTCTTACTCCCCGTCTGGAAGAACAAATATCCTCCCATCTCCCTGTTCGATCGCAAACTGCTGTGATGTTTCCCCTGTGGTCACATCCATATACACTTTCTCAAAGGAAACAGAAGTATCGGTGTGAGGAGACGCAACTACGATACCCTCCTCAAACTCGCGCCAATATGCATCATTTTTACTGACATAAGATCCCAACGGCTCTCCAAGATCCACATCGTATTCCGGGAACCACCATGCCTGTCCATGATCTCGCGGACCAAAATCGTAGGAAATATATGTATTATCATTAAGTAAACTTAGGGTCAGCCCAAGTCTCATTCGTTTCATGTCTTTCTTCCCAGTATTATCAGTATCTACTGCGTAAATGACAATGTGCTCCCTTTGGGCAGCCTCGAGACCTTCATCAAATCCGGCACCGAACTGTTCACCGAGAAAATTTTCCATGAGATACCCATCCATATACTCACTGTACTTATCGATTTCTGAAAAATCTCTCCCAGCATTGAAAATGACAAGTTTATTTTCTGTGTTCAGATCCTCCATTTGTGCCATGATCTCTTGTGTTGCGTGAATCCATTCGCTATTCGTGATGATTTCTGGGCACCAAGAGTGCTCTGTGACCATATCAACAATGATTCCATCGTGCTGTGGCTGTGCTAAGACATTTTTATAAAAAGAGGTGATAAGTTCTACCCATTCAGAGTTCCGTGGATCCATCGCGTATATCTCCTCACTTCCCCATTCGTCAGATGCCCAGCCAAAAGCGCATCTTTCTCCCTGTGAATTTTTTAGGTACATGTCCTCATGAATGGTGAGAGGATCTTCTCTTCCGTAAGAAGCCACTGTTTCTAAAAATGTTATCCACTCTGCGCTGTTATAGACCCAGTTCACTGTAAGTCCTGCAAGACACAACGCGTCTGGGTTACGCGATTTAATCGTTTCTACCTCCTCAGGAGTGAACCATCCTGACATGACCAGACTATACGGCTTTCCACTCTGTAGTATCTCATCTTTCTTTGCAAGCCAGCTTGCAATTTTTGGGTACTGCTGGGATTCGATAGAATTTTCAGGGGATAGAGAAGGCTGATCTTCCTCCACACACCCTGCAAAAAGAAGAATTGTAATAAACAGTGTCGTTAAAATAGTCTTTCGGAAGGAAATCATTATATATCATTGAATTGCATTCTATAAAAATCTTTTTAAGAAAAGCAGGTGAGTAACAACTCAGTCCTCATCTTTTTCCTCCTGTTTCTTTTTCCATTCTTCAAAGTAGGTGGGATCATTTGGATCCCAGTGGGCACCGCAGTCCTCACATATCCATCGATTTGCCCTCACCTTCCATGTGAACTCAGACTCTTCCTTCTCTATCAGTCTGATGTTTGGTGATCCGCAGTTTGGACATTTCTCAGGTTCTTCTGCTTTCATGACATACCATCGTAGCTCAATATTTAAATAACTATTGTGGGAAGATATGAAACATGCGGCTCTGGAGTATTCACCCTCACTATCTTGATGCACAGGGGTTGGTGGCAGTATGGAGAGAGGCTCTTTTGGCAAAGGCCGTGCTCGACGGAAAAACAAAGGGATATAGGAACCATCCCCAACTCACGCGATTCAAGAACGCTGATAATCCTTGTAATGCAATAAACACGTATCTCTTTTTCCTCTGGAAGGAAGCAACAAGAAGAAAGTACAATTTCGATAGATCGAAGATAGATAGGTTGCACAAGCATGAAAAGATCCTCATATCCAAAGGACAGCTCCGATACGAACTTGCTCATCTCACGAAGAAACTGCAAGCACGATCACCAGAGAAAGCGCAGGAACTGGAGGATGTTGAGGAGATAGAACCACATCCACTATTTCGTGCGGTGGAGGGTGGGATTGCCTCGTGGGAAAGGTTAAAATGTTGATAGAACTACAGTACGTGAGATGATCCCATGCTGGAGACAGTAGTATGTACCAAATGTGGAAGGAAACTTCCGGTAGACAGGCCGCAGACCTTTTGTCACACGTGCAACACTCCTCTGTACGCACAGTACGACGTGGAGAAAATTAATGATACGGTATCAAAAAAAGATCTGAGAACACGAGCACCGAATATGTGGAGATATAAGGAACTGCTCCCTGTATAGGAGGAATGCAATATCATATCATTGGGTGAGGGGTACACCCCACTGATACCTTTGAAAACGACAGATATTAAGAACTTGTGGGTAAAGGACGAGGGACAGATGCCAACAGGTACCTTTAAAGCTCGTGGACTCTCTGCAGCTGTTTCTCGGGCGAAAGAACTGGGTATCACGGACCTTGCCATAGCTTCTGCTGGAAATGCCGGCGGAGCATTGGCCGCCTACGGTGCCAGAGCCGGAATGGAGATCAACGTGGTGATGCCAATAGATGCACCATCGACAGCTCAGTTAGAGTGTTCGGTTACTGGTGCTTACCTCTATCTCGTAGAGGGATCGATAGCAGATGCTGGAAAGATCGTTGATAGAGGAAAGGAAAAACACAACTGGTTCGACGTCTCCACCACAAAAGAGCCGTATAGAGTCGAAGGAAAAAAGAGCATGGGATTTGAGCTTGCAGAGCAGTTCTCATGGGAACTTCCAGATGTGATCATCTACCCCACAGGAGGCGGTACCGGCATTCTTGGGATGTGGAAAGCATTTAAAGAGCTTGAGCAGATGGGATGGATCAATGCCGAGTTTCCGAGGATGGTAGCTGTCCAAGCAGAGGGCTGTGCACCTGTAGTAAAGGCTTTCGAAGAAGGAAAAACAGTATGTGAGCAGTGGAAAGATCCACAGACCGTGGCAGACGGCATACGTGTCCCCAAGGCATTTGGAGACTTTCTCATTCTCAAAGCACTGCGAGAGAGTGGTGGTACAGCTGTCACAGTGAGCGATGAAGCAATTGTCGCTGCTGTGAAAGAACTGGCAATGGAAGGAGTATCAGCGTGCTCGGAGGGAGCTGCAACACTCGCAGGCCTCAAAAAACTACTGTACTGGGGTGAAATTGATAGAAAGGAAAAAGTTGTGCTGTTCAATACGGGAACGGGCCTAAAATATACACAACCATACCTGAACATGGGACTTCTCGAAAAAAGATCTATTGATGAAATGGAAAGCTAAAAAATCGCTGTAATTTTCAATTTGGAAAATTCAACGGGATTCTATAGAAAAATTTAAATAATTATTTTCCTATATTTATATAGAAGGTGACGGTATGCCAGAAGAACTTTCGTCGGAGAAACTGAGAAAAGTGTGTGACGTTTCCTCTATCCCCTGTAAAACAACTGAAGATATGCAGCCTCTTGAAGGAATTATCGGGCAGGAAAGAGCTGTAAACGCACTTAAATTTGGATTGAATATTAAAAAAGAAGGATTCAATGTGTATGTGGCGGGAAAATCGGGGACGGGAAGAGAGACGGCGATAAAAGGTTTTTTAGAAGACCTCGCCAAAGAAGTACCGGTACCCCATGACTGGTGTTATGTGAACAACTTCGAGAACTCCTATGAACCAAAGGCAATAAAACTTCCTCCCTGAAAGGGAAAGACATTTCAAAATGATATGAAACATCTCATTGATAACACAAAAAGGAAACTCCCAAAAGCATTTGAGAGTGAAGAATATGCCAAAAAAAGAGAAGAAACAATAAAAGGTGTTGAAGAAGAGAGAAAAGAGCTTTTCGATCAACTCAATGAAAGAGCGCAGGAAGAGGGATTTGTTCTCAGAAGTAGTCCTACAGGACTGCTTATTCTTCCTGTCGTCGATGGTAAACCGCTCAATGAAGAGGAATTTCGGGAGTTGGACCTGGAAAAGAAGAAAGAGATTAAAAAAAAGAGAGAAAAACTCAATGAAGATCTCAGAGCTGCAATGAGAGAATTAAAAGGTTTGGAATCGAAGGCAAATGAAAAAATCGAGGAACTTAATAGAGAAATCGTTCTTAATGCCATAGAACATCTTATAATCGATCTAAAAGAGACATACAACGAGTTTCCTGACGTTATTTCGTATATAGAAGCGGTAGAAAAGGATATTGCGGATAATTTCAAAATGTTTATTAAAGAACCACAGGATCAGTCGGGAGCGTTCCCTGCCCGGCTGATGAAAGAGCTTACGTTTAGAAAGTATGAAGTAAATGTGGTTGTTGACAATGCCGATCGTGATGGATGTCCTGTAATCATTGAACGTAACCCAACCTACCCAAACCTTTTTGGAAAAACAGAAAAAGAAGCACAGTTTGGTGTATTAAACACTGATTTCACCATGATACGCCCCGGATCGCTCCATAAAGCAAATGGTGGATATCTGGTACTCCCTGTAAAGGATCTCCTCCAGAGTGCACTCTCCTGGGGCGGGCTAAAGCGATCGCTGAGAGAGCAGCAGATTGTGATTGAAGAAGCGGGAGAACGTCTAGGGTACATCAGCACCAAGGGATTGAAACCTGCTCCAATACCCTTGGATATAAAAATTGTACTTATCGGAGATTCAGCTATTTACCAAGCATTGTATACACTGGATGAGGATTTTAAGGAACTTTTCAAGGTAAAGGCGGATTTTGATACAACAATGGACAGAGAAGAGGTCACGATGAAAAAGTACGCAGCCTTCATCTGTACTCTCTGCCAAAAAGAGGATCTCACACATCTCGATGCCTCCGCTGTAGCGAGAGTGATCGAGTATGGATCCCGGCTGGCAGATGACAGGGAGAAACTCTCCACTCGATTTTCAGAGATAGCTGATATTGTGAGGGAAGCTGATTTCTACGCATCGAAGGAAAACACAGACCTTATCACATCCACACACGTGAAAAAAGCAATTGAAGAAAAAATATACCGATCAAAACTCATTCAGGAAAAAATCCAGGAGATGATCCAGCGAGGGATTCTTCTTATTGATACAGAGGGAGAAGACATGGGACAGGTGAATGGTCTCTCTGTAATGAGCACGGGAGAATTCTCCTTTGGAAGACCATCCCGTGTCACAGCTAGTATCGGTCTGGGAAGAGAAGGAATCATCGATATCGAGCGAGAAGCAGAACTTGGTGGTCCTATTCACACAAAGGGCATTCTTATTCTCAGTGGATATCTCGAAAGAAAGTATGCACAGGATAAACCATTGAGTCTCTCGGCCCACCTCGTTTTCGAACAAAGCTACAGTGGAGTAGAAGGTGACAGCGCCTCGAGTACCGAGCTTTACGCCATTCTCTCCAGTCTTTCAGAACTGCCGATTAATCAGGGTATCGCCGTGACCGGGTCGATCAATCAACAGGGAGAAATACAGGCTATTGGCGGCGTTAATGAAAAAATAGAAGGATATTTTGAGGTCTGTAAACGGAAAGGACTTACAGGAAATCAAGGTGTGATGATACCAGGAAGCAACGTACAGAACCTTATGCTGAAAGAGGAAGTGGTAGATGCCGTTGAAGAGGGTAAATTCCATATCTACCCTGTGAACACAGTGGATGAAGGAATTGAAATTCTCACTGGAGTGCCAGCAGGTGAACGGACGGCGGAAGGAGAATTTGAAAAGGATACAGTAAACTACAAAGTTGACAAGCGGCTAAGAGAAATGGCAGAACAAATGCAGGAGTATGCCAGACCGAGGAAAGATAAAAAGAGTTAAATTCTATCGTACTGCGCCTCGATATTTCTCGCTATTCTTTCTCTTCCATTCATTTCGGGCAATTTGAGAAGATCGGGATTTTCACAGAGCTCATCTTTACTGTATTTTTCTTTTAATTCTGTGAGATTCTCATAAAAAATTGTTAGATAATCTACATGCTTTTTTAGTTCCTTTTTATCACATACTACGCCATGTCCTGGTACTACCTTTTGTATGTCCCACTGAAGAAGAACTTTCAGTGCATTTATCCATTCTTGAATATCCGCATCTCCGAGATACGGATGAGACCCTTCAAATATGAGATCGCCTGCAAACAGTATCCTTTCGTCAGGAATATAGACCGTAATGCTCCCCTCTGTATGTCCACCAAGACGAGTAAGTACGATTTCAGGAGAGCAGTAAAGTACCATCTTCTCTAGGAATACAATATTCGGGTACGTAATTGTGAGATCTTCAAATCCCTCCTCCTTTTGTACCTCCTCTTTATAAAAGGAGCTCCTATTTTTCAACAGTTTGCGGCATGCCGTGTGTGCGATGATATCCTCAAAGTACATATTTCCAAAGGTGTGATCTGGATGATAGTGGGTGTTGATAAGAAATTTCATCGGTTTTTCTGTGATCTCTTTCATCTCCTGTATGTCCCTTTTCGTCTGAGAGGGATAGGTAGCTGTATCCACCACAATAATAGATCTCTTACAGCCCACAAACCCCATATTGGATTCTCCATTTTCCCCAATTCTGCAGTACACGCTCTCGGAAATTCTTTCAAACACGTGATCACCCTTTCACATTGAGTATGGGCTTTACCTTGGCAACTTTTTTTGCCACGCCGGCTCTGTCAATACTCTCTACAACATTGTTAATATCTTTGTACGCTCCCGGCGCTTCCTCAGCCACGCCTGCCATTGAATGTCCTTTGACATGCACTCCTTTGTTTTCTAAGTTTTTTACCACCGTTTCTCCCCAGTATTTCTGTTTCGCTTTTTTTCTACTCATCGCTCGTCCTGCTCCATGGATTGCCGATCCAAATGTCGCATCCATACCCTTCTGAGTACCTCGAAGGATGTAAGAGCACGTGCCCATCGTCCCGCCGACTAACACAGGCTGTCCTACGTTCCTGTACTTCTTTGGAATCTCCTTTCTTCCGGGTCCAAAGGCTCGGGTAGCTCCCTTTCTATGAACGTAAAGAAGTTTTTCCTTTCCGTTCACTTCATGGTACTCTTTCTTACATGTGTTGTGCCCAATGGAGTATAGTTTTGGGAGTTTTTCATCGGGGAAGAGTCTTTTGAATCCCTTTCTTACTAATCCTGTCAGTACTTGATGGTTTGCAAAGGCACAGTTAATTCCACAACAAACCGCGGAAAAGTACTCCTGCCCTTCTTCAGAGTTGATGGGAGCACAGACGAGTTCTTTGTCTCGTATCTGTATACCGTACTTTTTCGTGACTTTGCCGAGTTTTTTTAGATAGTCCGTGCCTATCTGGTGTCCCAATGCCCGGGAACCGCAGTGGAAGGAGACCAATACATTGTTCTCCTCGATACCATAGGCCTCTGCAGCTTTGGGATCGTATATCTCATCCACGTACTGTACCTCGACATAGTGGTTGCCGGAACCTAGTGTCCCCATCTCCTTTAACTGCCGTTTTTTCGCTTTTATACTAACATTCTCCGGATCTGCTTCATCGACCTTTCCATTCTCTTCAATGAGCTCTAGATCCTCTTCTCTGCCGTAGCCCTGTTCAAGTGCCCACTCAGCACCGCCTCTAAGCACATCATCAATTTCAGACACATTCAATGTAATCTCTCCCTTTGATCCGAGGCCTGCGGGCACAGTGTCATAAAGTGCATTCAAGAGCTTTTTCGCATTTTTTCTGACATCGTCTTCTTTCAGAGATGTCGTGAGATTCGTCACAGAGCAGTTGATATCAAATCCTATACCCCCCATGGTGATGACTCCACCTTCTTCGGGATCGAAGGCAGCAACACCGCCGATGGGAAATCCATAGCCCGGGTGGACATCGCTCAATGCGATGCTCGCCTTCTGTATTCCGGGAAGACACGCTACATTGGCTACCTGCTTCAGGGCGTTCCAGTCCTTCCCCATCTCAACATCTTTTTTGAGATGATCGATGATCTTTTTATTCCCGTAAATGGTACCCGGTACGCGCATGCTCTCTTGCTGCGGAAGTTCCCATTCGTAATCGGTAATTTTTGTAAGGTTGAGCAGATCCATTGCATTCACCTACACACATTACACATCTACCACGCATTCTATAAATATCTTATCGTTCTTTTTTCCCATTCGCAGCCCAAAGTACGTGGCAGCCTTCACCTCCAGTTTTGCCCCATGTTTCGTGAAATCGAACTGTTCCCCCCATGCCTTTCCTTCGAGACGGTAGCCTTCTCCCTCTTTGTGAATCGTCACCTCAAATTTTGAGAAACTCATCTCTTCCAGATCCTTTTCTGCGAGAAGTTCATTGAGCCATTCTACGAAGAGTTCCTCTATCTCATCGGCGTCACACTCAATTGAAACAGCTCTTTTTGATTCTATCTTTTCCAAATCTACCATGATCGAGAACAGTGCCTTTGCACCATTTTCAAACGCCTTTTCTATCGTCTCTCCGTACGTTCGTATTCCTACATCCGCCTCATGATCGAGAAGTTCGTAGTCCATGTAATAAGAATAGTTGGGAAAATTAAATAATTTCCCCTCAAAGTATTACTCGTCTAGGTGTTGTTCAAGGAGCCCTTTGAAAAATTCCATGTATTCTTCCTCTTTATTCCAATAAAGCCATACTTCCCGCACTTCGAAAATATTTTCCTCTCCGTTGGTAATCACATTCAAATAGATAGAGTTATGATCCACTCCGTACTTCTTTACAATATCGTAGTTATCCGGGTCTTCACCATCTATACTCCTATATTCTATAATGCCTTTTTTATACTCTTCTGCAAAATACGTTTGAATTGTTTTGAGAGCGTATTTTCCAACGTTTTTGCATGAGAGACATTGATAATGTGCGTGAAAATGAGTCACAATTATTTTCACGTTTTGCTTTTCATTTTTTATTTTCTCTGGACTCTCTGAAACTTTCTCTGTATCCTCAGGTGCATTAGTACATCCTGAGAAAAGTAACAATATAATAAAAAGTAGAATTATCTGTTTTTTCATTGATATCCCTCCAGAGAATATCCTTCAAACCACCCCTGTGTCTTCAGACATATTTTCACCAGTGTGAGCATGATGGGAACCTCGATAAGTACGCCGACAACTGTAGCGAGAGTAGCACCGGAATGCAGGCCGAAGAGACTCACTGCTACGGCAACGGCAAGTTCGAAGAAGTTGGAGGCGCCGATCATCGCGCCTGGAGCAGCGATGACATACGGTATCTTCGCAATCTTTGCCATCGAGTATCCTACGCCGTAGATGGTAAATGTCTGAATGGAGAGTGGTACGGCAATTAATGCAATATGTAGTGGATTGTTCACAATCTTGTCTCCTTGGTAGATAAACAGTATCACGAGCGTAAGAAGAAGTCCTCCCATCGTAATATCTTTCAATCGTGCAAGAAGTGTGTTCTCAAACCATTCGGACCCCTTCTTTCGTATCATATAGTTTCGTGACCAGTAACCGAATGCAAGGGGAACAGCGACGAAAAGAACCACAGAGAGGAAGAGCGTGTCGTACGGCACAGCAATGTCACCAACACCCATCAAAAAGGCCACAATAGGGGTGAACAACACAAGAATAATGAGATCATTTGTTGCCACCTGCATTAACGTGTATGTCGGGTCACCCCTTGCCAAGTAGCTCCAGACAAATACCATGGCGGTACAGGGGGCTGCGCCTAGGAGAATGGCTCCTGCAATGTACTCCTGACTTAGTGGACCGATAAACTCAGAGAACACGATCTCGAGGAAAAAATACGCGAATAGGTACATGGTGAATGGTTTGACTCCCCAGTTCACAATCCACGTGATGATCAATCCCTGGGGATTCCGCCCGATATCCGTTATCCGTGAGAAGTCTATCTGCAACATCATGGGGTAGATCATGACCCATATGAGCACAGCGATGGGGATGGAAATATGGGCGTACTCCACTTTACTTAAAACATCCTGCACCACAGGAAACTTCCATCCTATCACAGTTCCCACCCCCATGCATAGAAGTACCCATACTGTAAGGTACTTCTCGAATAACCCAATTCCCTTATCAGCCATACAATCCCTTATTCCTTCAGTTTTTGGAGTGCTGTTTTAATCTCTTCTTTTCTCGCAATGCCGCCCTCTTTTATCGTATCTCCTTCTATTACTACAGCGGGTGTCATGAAGACACCTCGTTCAGTGATTTCGTTGATATCTTCAATCTTCACTATTTCTGCGTCTGTTCCTACTTCTTCTACAGCTTTTTTTACGTTTTCAAATGTTTTTTTACATTTTGGGCATCCTGTTCCTAAAATTTCTATCTTTTTCATATTGATCACCTCGCATACTTATACAGCATATTAATCACTTCTTTAAGCTGCCTTTCGGCTTTCTTTTTAATGTCGGGATTCTGAATAGCGGAAATTCTCTCTTCGAGCTCTATATATCTACCTAATAACTCCTCAAAATTCTCGCTCACGGTCTCTTCATCGAGTGTAGTAAGATAAGATAGCTCTCTAAAGATTTCCTGAGATTGCGTGTCTTTCGTATCTTCAGATCTCTCAATCTTCTGTTCTCTATGGACCTTTGTTTGTAAAATTTTGTAACTGAGAACACCAATAGATAGGAGTAATGCCAACAACCCTATTTTATAGCCCATATATATCTTTATATAGTATATTCCAACAATTATGAGGACTGTACCCATTATTTTTGAGAGATATGTCCATTTTTCTGTGAAAACGCTCATTTTAGCAGACGCCCCGAAATAAATAATGGAAGACACGGCTAGTATTGGTATACTCACGCCGATGCCAAACAACGCCGGGTATGTCAGTCCCAGGGAAGCCTGGATGCTCATAGGTATCAAAATCCCAAAGAATAGGGCACCCGAGTACGGACAGAAGGCAAGAGCAAATAAAATCCCCAGAATGAAGGCTCCAATTACGCCATAGTCCTTGTACTTGGATCCTACCTGTGATATCTTAGAACTAAAATCCACGTTCACGGTGAAGATGTCTAAAAACATATATCCTATCGCCACTAAAAGAATACCTAAAATACTGTTAAAATACTGTGATTGTCCAATTTCCTTCCCAAAATAGACGAGAAGTATGCCCAAGAAAGAGTACATCACGATTCTACCAAGAGAGAATACTGTTCCAATGAATATACTCTTTTTAGGGTTGTTTGCTATTATATACGAGATGGCAGCTACATTTGTCGCGAAGGTACACGGACTTAATGATGCTGCCAACCCCAACAACACAGAAAGCAGTATAGAATACTCCTTTAACATGATGAGAAGTTCATTGATCATCGCCTATCGCCTCCCGTATGTACTCTTTCATGAAATCGATGAACTTTTCTCTGTCGGTCTGATAGTACCACGCATCCTCTATCTCTGTGATGTGGGATTCTCCATTAATAATCGTTTCTGCATATATTGAGGTCCATGGATGTTCATTGTATCTGCTCACGACCTCTTTGTTCTCTGGATCCTGGTAGTTCAACACGAGGAACTCTATTTTTCCCTTTTTCTGCTCTTCAAGAAAGTACATCTCAATTGTTTCTTCTATCCATTTTTCCATATTGATGCAGGAGGTGCACCGATGATTTCCGTGGAGAAGAACTATTTTCATCTTCTCTACTTTAGGAGAGACACTGGTTTCCGGGACGTGGGTATTGCTTGGAGATGTGGATTCTGGAACGGGAGTATTGCTTGGAGATGTGGATTCTGGAACGGGAGTATTGCTTGGAGATGTGGATTCCGGGACGTGGGTATTGCTTGGAGATGTGGATTCTGGAACTATGGGTGTATCGGTGGCAGTCTCCAAGATGGTACTACCCGGAAGGAATATATAGATACCAAAAAGTAGGAGTAATGCCAGTGAAAAATAGTATATTTTTATGTCTTTATTTTCCTTCTCATCCTTTTTTACTTCTTCTTTCTTTCTTCTCGGTATACCTTTCATTATATCGTCCCATTATGCAATATTTCCATATACAACCCCTGCCAGCGTCGAAAAAAATACCACTAGGATAATGTATGCCGTAGCCTTCCTCACGCCCACAATCCTATAGATGACAATCATGTTGGGGAGACTCAGTGCGGGACCTGCCAGAAGCAAACTGAGAGCCGGGCCTGCGCCCATCAACCCCAAGGTATAACCAAAGGTAGTCCCGATGATAGGTACCTCCAGAAGCGTAGGCATGTAGAGAATTCCGCCGATGACTGAGCCCAAAAAAGTGGCCGAAAGTGAGTTATTTCCAAGATATGGTTGGAATGACTCAGGGGGTAGAAAATATGCAATAATACCAACAATAAAGGTACCCCCGACAAGAATGGGAAATATCTTTTTAGTAAGACTCCATGTTTCGTATCCCCACTCAGTTACATCCTCTCTTTTGTAAAAATAGATAAGCAGTACTGCAACTACAATGGTGAGAAAATACACTGCGACAAGTTTGGGGATCCAAGGAAGTTTTGATGCTCCAATAATCAAAATCGCCACTAATGACCCAAAAAATCCGAAACTTGCCCACAATGGCCTCTTTCTTTCTCCCCCATTCGCAATTGCGGCGGATACACTCTTGGACTGTGCTGCGTCATGGGGGCTAAATAGCTTAGACATGAGAAATCCTACCACAAGAGCAATGACAACTGCAGAAACAGCCCGGGCCAACCCCAGATCGTATCCAAGTACTTGAGCGGTGTAGGCAATAGCGAGAATATTAATAGCGGGACCAGAGTAGAGAAATGCGGTGGCAGGACCGATACCACTCCCTTTCTTATAGATACCTGCAAACAGTGGAAGAATTGTGCAGCTACACACAGCCAGAATCGCCCCTGAAACAGAAGCAATGGGATACGATACTCGCTTTTTCACATCGGGGCCAAAATAATTCAGTATGGCATCTTTCTTCACGAAAGCAGCAATAGCGCCTGCTATAAAGAACGCAGGAATGAGACATGTGAGCACGTGCTGTGAGAGGTACTCCACAACGTTTCCAATTCCACTGTCTAGTACTTCATAGATAATATCCATCATACACGATCATCTGTTTCAAAACTTTTTGAAATGTTTTGAGCGGTACCTTTATAAAGGTTTTGGTTTCAAAATAATTTGAAACAGGTGAGAATGTGGAGATCCCAGAACCGATTCAACAAGAAGTAGAGAAAAAAGGCGGAATAGAAGGAATGCTCAAGTTATTACCGAATGAAGAAGAAATTGAAAAGGAAGGCACAGTCCACTACGCCCTCTCAGATCCACTGAGATTAAAAATACTAAATCTACTTATTCTCCAGCCGCTTTGTGTGTGTCTTATCAAAGAGGCAGTAAAAATCTCCGATTCCAAGCTCTCCTACCACCTCTCAATACTCAGGAAAAATGACCTTATCGAAGGGAAACGAGAAGGAAACTGGATTATCTATCACGCAACTAGGATGGGAAAGCAGATGCAGATCGAATAACATCCTTCATAACGTTTTTATCAGTGCATGATAAAGAAGGTATATGGATTTCAAGGAGGCCACGTTAAGGGACAGACACACCTTCTACAAAAAAGAATGGTCAATAGACGCTGTCCCAGATTTTCTTCTGGATTCGTTACAGTACCGTGAGTTTGGATTCGATCATGATGGAAACGGACCAAATGATAGATATAGAGCCTTTGATACGATGAAAAAGTTTGAAAAATTCATGAAAATAAAGGCACCATACGCAGCATATTCATCTATTTCGTACTACCAGGAACCGAAAAAAAGGAAAGAGTGGATGAAGGCAGAACTTGTTTTTGATATCGATGCAAAAGATTTAAAGGTACGACAGTGCGACTGTGCCCAAGGGGAACTATGTGAGGAGTGCCTCGAAGACGCCAAACGACTGGCACTTACTATTATCGACACGCTGAAAACAAGTTTTTCTCTGAAGGATATCTTTCTCATTTACTCTGGAAGGGGGTACCACGTGAGAGTACTAGATGAAGAAGCATTGCAGATCGAGGACAGGAGTAAAATGTTCGATTACGTGACGGCATCAAAGGTACCTGCTGATCCTCTCATGCTTCATGGATACCCCGAGGTCTTCCGGAGAATGTTTGTATTCACCTTCTCACGGATGAATAGTGTCAGAAGCAAAAAACTGCTGGATAATAAAGAAGAAATAATCAGTCGGATCCAAGAAAGAAGAGCAGATTTTCTGGATTTCGTGGGAAAAAAGACAAAGAAGCGACTAATTAAAAAGGTGGCAGAAATAAATGCAGAACTGGCAGATGGCAAGGTGACAATCGATACAAAACGAATTCTACGGCTTCCCACCACACTCCACTCAAAGGTATCCATGATCTGCACGGTAGTAGAGAATTGGGAAACTTTCGATCCGTTCAAAGAAGCCGTCCCTGAGTTTAGAGAGGAACAATAAGAGAGCTATCTCTTTTTCAGTCTATGGAGAATTTTGTCTGCATCGATACGTCCTGTGTTTATTCTTTTGAGCAACTGTTCCCTATCTATATCACTTCTGAATGGCAGCTTAGTACTCAGTGCGCATTCCTCATTCATCTCCTTTGAGATTTCCAACTGCGAAAGGTCAAACTTTATCACCGTTATCTCACATTGGTTATAACGATGGTCCATTTCTTCAATCACATCACCACCAATCGTTCGTATCTTTCGTTCTATTTCTACCTTTTCTGCTGCAATAATTGCTCCGTGTTCGATGAGAAAGTAGTAGTCATCATGATGCTCCGTAGAGTTCACACCGAAGACTCGAATATATCCAGAAAAGCTCGCGTCGATGCCCAATTTTCTCTTCTTCAGCTCTGTAAGAGATAGTTGAAAATCCTTTTCTTCAAGATCTTTCTTGGGCCAGCCCTTCGGCATGTACATGATATACTTTGCACAACTCATATATTTAAGTTTTTCTAATTATCTCAAAGAAAAATAAAGATATTATTAACTATAAAGTTTAAAAAAGATTATTTATGAACCACTCAGGATCGAACTCCTCAAGATCCTCGTACCCCTGGCCTACCCCGACGTAGAGTATCGGTTTCTTAGTGGCAAATGTGATTGAGAGTGCTCCTCCTCCTTTGGCATCAGAATCCATTTTCGTCAGGATCGAACAGTCAATACTCACCTCTCCAAACTTTTCTGCCTGATCGACAAGTGAATTTCCTGCTAACGCATCCCCTACAAAGACGGTAAGATCGGGATCGGCCACTCTCTTTATCTTCTTTACCTGTTCAATGAGATTCTTATTCGTTTCAGTGCGCCCCGCTGTATCTATCATCACCACATCAATATTTCGTGCTTCCGCATGCTTCACTGCATCGAAGGCGACGGCTGCAGGATCTCCTCCATATTTATGCTTTATACTTTTGATGCCCACATTTTCAGCGTGTTTTTCCAGTTGCTCTATTGAGCCGGCTCTAAACGTATCTGATGCAGAAAACAAGACTGAGAATCCCTTTTTCTTCAGTAAATGTCCAAGTTTTGCGATAGTCGTCGTTTTACCTGTACCGTTAAAGCCTATAAAGAGCATTACATAAGGACTCTTTCTTTCTATTTCTTCGATCAGGTCGACGCCTTTCGATCTAAGTATCTTTCGTATCGCATCTTTCAGCGCCTTCTCCACATAGGCTTCTTTGTTGTCCAATATCCCTATTTTCTCTCCTGAGAGATCCTCTTTGATTATTTCTTTTATTTCATCGGCTACCCTAAGAGATACATCACTCTGAAGTAAAATGAGCTTTAACTCAGAAAGAATTGAATCTATATCCTTTTCAGAAACTGTCTTTTGGCTTACATCCTGGAGAAACGTGTCCAGTTTGTTTTTTAGGGAGTTAAACATTCTACGTTTGCTCCTGGAACTCTCGCTGTATACTTCGAAGCTCCCGTTCTACATTCGAGAGGTTTTCTTTCATGTTTGAAAGTGATTTATTGATGTTTTCAGAGTTTTCGTCTAGTTTAGAGAGTGATTCTTCTACAGACGCCTCTTTAGACACACCATCACCAATATTGATTATTACTTTGTCCAATTTTTTTAGTTCAGCCTCCACGTAACATCCCCCACCAATCGGCATCAGTACCTCTCCTTCTCCTGCGTTGTCCAGTGCTTCTAGCGTTTTTTTCGCGACATTTGTCTCTTCCAATTTCTCTTCCAGAAGTGTGATATGTCTTATAAGTGCTTCGCGCTGTTCCCGCAGATACGAAAACTTCGTGAGTTTTTCCTCTCTATCACTCATTCTTCCACCTTCTCCACATTGAGAATTGTTATATTAGATCGTTTCACCCTGTGCCTGCTTCCTATATCGCAATAGATCTTCTCTCTCACTCTTTTTTCATTCTGGCCTTTTACTACTTTAGTAAAATCCTGCATTTTCTCTCCCATTTTGAATTTTCCACTGATTTTAAACTCTTTCATTTATTCTCCCTCCTAAAACATGATGTCCTCTATTTTATTCATCTCGGGACCTGTCGTTAAATTTCCTACCACCGCTCCTTGGGTATTTGCAAGGACGGAGATGCCTAGATAGTAGACCCCTCTGTTTGCACTCCCTACATCTACCTCCACGTCAAACGCTGCCTCAAACTCATCGGTCTCCTCCGTGAGTGCCGGATGGACAAGTGATCCATGGTTTGTGCAGAGTATCATGCTCCCGTAATTATGAGATCCCTGAATAAACACTTCAACATCCAATGCGTCTTCTATTGTCTTCGCCTCTTCTTTCAGTTTCGTACTTATAACAGCACCGTTATCGTTGCACGCTATCAGATTCCCAAGAGCGGTATGCTTTGTTGAAAGTATCTCTACATTTACATCTGCCTCTTTTAGGGGATCTATCTCATGATCTTCCACAGTATAGGGAAGTACAAGACCGTGGGTGTTGCCGGCACCAAGAATTCCAACAAGGTTTGTTCTCGATACTGTTGTAAGCTGCACTTCCGTGGACAATATCTTTTCCACAATCTTTGCTTTTTTCTCTGTAAAATCCACAGAAAGAAATGCTATTTCTTCATTTGCAATGCCAAAGGCCCCTATAAAAGGATTCCTTCCAATTTCAAGTTTTTCTATCATATTATTCAGCGAGGTATACCGTTGCAACATCTTCCTCCTTTTTCACTCTGATTCTCAGCTTTGATGGTGGGTTCTCTATTCCTTTTTCCCATATCTTTTCATTTAACGTGGAATCTATCCGTATATCCTCTGTCTTTGTGTGTCGTTGGATAAAATCCTTGAGTATTTTTACAGCTTTCGCACTTCTTTTCTTCCTTGATGCCTTTTTTACCTTTCGAAAGGGTACAGTGTATACTCGCTCTTCACCAGATTCCATAGGATCACCTCTTCAGTTTACTCCTTCGCCAATGTCTTCTTTTCGGATGATCTCTCACATTCATCTGTGTTTTTGCCCAAACCCATACGGGAACTCTTCTATTTTGTTTTGACGCTTTACCTAATCTTAATTTCTTACCAAGTGGTTTATTTCTTGCCATCCTTATCACCTTTTAATCCAATAACTCTCGTATGTGTATGATCGGGAAATATACCTTCTGCCTTCTCACCTAAAAAGGCACGTATTTCTGTTTCATAATCGGCTGTCTTCCCTTCACTACTGTCATATGTTTCCACTATAAATAACTTATCTACCAGCCGTCGGAGCGTTTTGTACCCGATACCGCAGAGAGGAGCAATATACTCCACTCCGTATTTGTCCTCTATACTCCTCACCTCACTGAGATCGAGTCGTGGTGTTCTATCATCCCGACGGGATCCATCACAAAGCACGTCGTATTTCCTAGCAAGCTGCTGAACGACTTTTTTGTGGATGTATTTAATCCCATTCAGTGGGTACTCATCCCTGAGGATAATTCTGGCGCCCTCTTCGAGGATCCCATTGTCCAGTGTTACCGCACGATGTGGGTAGCCGAGTACCTCTGCGGTTTTTCTCGCCAGTTTCCAGTTCTCACTATATCCAAATGTAGCTGTGAGCGTTTTTACAGTATATCCTAATCGTGTAAGTATAAATGCAGATAAAGAACTATCCTTTCCTCCGGTGAACAACAGGTGTGCATCCATAAGTCACTTTCTCTTGATGGTATAATCCGGTTTTCTTTGTTGTAATGACCTTAAGAGATTTTTAAGATCATTGTCTGTGAGCTTCTTCTGAAGTTTGCCCGCCTGTGCCAGGCGAATTAACTGCGACTCTACTTGTTCTCCAAACTCAGGTTTTGCCATTTTCACTCTGGCGAGCCTGTTTCTTGCTTCGTTCGTGAGTATTTGTCGCAATATAAGCTGCTTCTGCATTTCCCTTTTTCTCTCTTCCTCTTCCTGCTGCGCTTCTTCCTGTTGTTCTTCTTGAGCTTTTCTCAATCTCTCCATCTTCTTTCGTTTGATCTCGTCAATCTCATCCTCCATTCATTATCCCTCAAGTTCTTTCTCAACTTCTCGTGAAAGACTATTGAGCAAGGACTGTCCTTTTGATGTAATTACTCTCCCTGTCTTATTCTCCACAAGTCCAGCAGCCTCCAGTTGCTGGAGTATCGTCCTGATCACAGAGCCGCTGGCTCTTTTGAACTTCTCCGGTTGGTGGCCCCTATTCTTTTTACTTCCGTAGATAGTTCTAAGTCGTGACACCCCCAATGGTCCATCCATATACACTTTTCTGAGGATAGATGCCGCCCGTATATACCACCAATCTTCTTGATCGGGCCTTCTCTCCTTGGAACATGACGTCTTCACAAACTTTGACCATTCGGGAGGAGATATTTCTTCTATTGTTTTCAATTCTTCTTTCAGTCTTCCTATGAGCCTATCAGCTGGAACATCATATATTGTTGTCATGTACGCACCTTTGTACTATACGATCTCTTCCTTTTAAAAGGTTACTGGGTAACATCTAGTGGATATCGATTATTGTAATGGAGATATATAACCAATCAAGGGGTAATTGTAAAGGTCTTGGTTAATTGCATCCCATCTACTGTGTACGTGAGCGTTATTTCGATGCTTTCTCCGTTCATATCGAGATTTGTATTAAAACGATATGGCCATACTGGGTGTCCATCCTCGTAGAACTCATAGAGATACCAGGTGAGGGTGCCTCCACTTTCTACCTGAGGGAGATTCCCACTGTTTGTATTGTCGCCATCTATCCCCACAGCAACTTCAACTCCGCTATCATCAATTGCCAGTGCCTCATAATCATTACCACCTGTGCCCCAATCTGAATAACTATCCTGTCCTATAGACGCTTCAGCGTAAATCTCAACCTCTCCTGGATCATCATTTCCACCTCCATAATCATCATCAAGTTCGTTAATATTGTCGTTGAGAGGATCTATTTTAATGCTGTCAATAGTAATTGTAGCATCATAGGTATTTGTAATAGAAAACTCAACGCCCCCTGGTGTCGTGCCACTATCAGGTCCATCCACCGCTACCGCATCATTATTGTACTCCACACCTCCTATATACACAGTCGCCGTATCAGTATTGATCGCTCCATCGTCGTCCGTTACCTCGAGGCCTATCGTATATGTTCCCTCAGAACTCCAAGAATAGGTTGGTTGTGAACCAGTCGCGTCATCGTAGCTTCCGTCGTTATCCATGTCCCACGCGTAACTGTTGATTGTTCCATCGGGATCAGAAGAGCCAGTACCGTCGAACGTAATGGTTTCCCCCACATCGCCTGCGTACGGCCCGTTGGCATCGGCGGTGGGACCCTGATTTTGTACGGTAATCTCGTCGCTGTAGGTATCTGTTGCACCATCGTCATCCGTTACCCGAAGCGTGACTGTGTACGTTCCGTCATCGGTATAGAAGTGAGAAGGATTTGAACCGGTAGCATCAAAGATTCCATCGCTTGTCCAATCCCACTCGTAACTGGAAATAGAACCATCAGGATCCGATGAGAGTGTCCCATCGAAGTTAATCGTCTCGTATGTCAAAGGACTTGTAGGAGTATAGTCAAAATCTGCAGTGGGACTTTGATTCTGCACAGTAATATCTTCACTGTAGTCGTCAGTTGCCCCGTCATCGTCCGTGACGGTGAGTGTCACCGTGTACGTTCCGTCATCATCGTAAGAATGCGTAGGATTCTGGTCAGAGGAGGAGTTCCCGTCACCGAAGTTCCAATCCCATGAGACGATTGATCCATCGGGATCGGTGGATTGATCGGTGAACTGGATAGTATCACCAGTATCGGGAGAAGCAGGACTGTAACTGAAATCTGCAGTCGGAGGTTGGTTATCTGGAGGTGTGGACGTTGGTCCCGGCGTGGTAGTACTCGTTGCCTCGGGAGTGAGATTCAGTGTTTTCGTCATGACATACCCGCTCTTTGTGGTAATTTTCACGGAAACGGTATCGCCCTCCTCTAGGGAAAGCGGAATCTCTGCTAACTCTATAGTATCCTTTGAAGGAATGGTGGATCCTGAGACATTCTGTGGCGTCTGTTCTACACCGTTCTTTTTAATATATATCCGAAAGTTCTCCACACTAACATCCTCATCCCCCGCGTTCCTCACCCATATCACAAGGGTCCCGTTACTGTCTGCCAAATTATCAATGCTGAGATAATTTTCATTTCCGAAGACAGATTCGCTCGTTTCTTCAGAAACACTCTGTTTTTCCTGGATCAATCCGGATCCCCATGCCATCAAAATTGTGCCGATGGCAATCGTTGCCGAGATGAGCAATACTACTGCAATAATTGGGGATACAGATTTTATGTTCATACTACTACATCCATCTCATTATATAAATAATTTTTCATGAGAATAAGGTAGAGAAGAATAGATCTATTGCTCTTTCTCTTTTTTCTGCATTTTCCAGTGAGATGGGTTAGATTTATCAAAAAATCCTTCCTTTGGGACAGGTCCTGGACTTTGTCGCGTTCTTTCTTTCCATGATGCACGGTTGAATATGACGTAGTCAGTTGGACCGTGGTACACTTTGTTCGCGTTTTGCGTTCCTATTCGCGAAATCCCCGCGTAAATAAGTACATACCGCTCTCTGTTGAGTGGATTGGGACATGCCATGATCACGCCAACGTCTTCCCCGGTAAATTTCTGCTCTCCAGCAACAATATACCATTGTCCTGTAATATTTTCAAACTGAATGGGGAGATCATCGTTTATCTCTGCCATGATCTCATTTGACACAGGCCCGCCATATAACATGAGATTGCATGTCTGAATATCTGTAGCGTTGACATCGCTATCCGCTTTTACTCGGATCTCCGATCCTATCTGGTTCTCTATCAGCTCTTGAATTCGGTAAGCAGTTTCTTTATCTGCTTTTGTCCCTGTCGGATCAGGATTATGCGTCCCATACACGATCAGTGTGGGTGTCTCACCCTCTACGTGCTGCATCACCACAGTATTGATTGCTCCCTCTGGTTTGTTTTGTGAGGATAGTGTACATTGCCCCAAAAGAAAAAAAGCGATTATGAAACCCGTGATAAGTATTCGCTTCATATATTTCATTCATACCTACTCATGGCGATACTGAATAATCCTCTTAATCTTGTGAGCGTCTTGTGGAAAGAAACAAAAAAAGAACCAGAAAAATGAAAAAAAGTTAAGAGATCAATTCGATCTCTATATTCACTCCCTCTGGTACGGAGACTCGCATGACCTGCCGCATAGTTCTATCATCGGCATCGATCTCTATGAGTCTTTTATGGATCCGCATTTCCCATCGTTCCCATGTGGCTGTGCCTTCACCATCGGGAGACTTTCTCACAGGGACCTTCAACTTTTTTGTGGGCAGAGGCATGGGTCCAGAGATATTTACTCCTGTCTTTTCTGCAATTTTCTTTACCTGTTCGCACACAGTTTCTAATTTTTCTGCTTCCGTAGACGCAAGCCGTATTCTCGCTCTCTGCACCGCGATCCCTCTTACTCTTTGCCTCCTTTGTGTATAGCAACACAGAACCCTGCTGCTATAGTCATGCCCATGTCTCGTACAGCGAATCTCCCCATTTC
This sequence comes from uncultured Thermococci archaeon, assembly GCA_964595645.1. Taxonomy (GTDB): domain Archaea; phylum Methanobacteriota_B; class Thermococci; order Methanofastidiosales; family B48-G16; genus JAYEIH01. The sequence goes on along the minus strand of CAZQQT010000008.1, from coordinate 55,630 downwards.
GGGAATATCCTTGTACTCTTCAAGGACCATCGGTTTGGTAGGCCTGATCTCGACCAGTGCCGAATCTCCTGGTTTCAAGTAGTCCGGATTCTCCTCTGCTACACCACCTGTCTTCTTGTCGAGTTTTGCAACAAGTTTCTCAAAGGTGCACGCAACCTGTGCAGTGTAACAGTGGAATACTGGTGTGTAGCCGGCAGTCACTGCCGTAGGATGATCCAATACTGCTATCTGGGCTCTAAAGGTATCATTGGGTGTAATTACAGAAGGTGGGTTATCGACACGTCCCAGCACATCTCCTCGCTTAATATCCTTCTTCCCGATACCTCTTACGTTGAATCCCACGTTGTCTCCTGGTTCAGCTTCTTGAAGATTTTCGTGGTGCATTTCGATAGTTTTGACCTCTCCAGATACGGGCTTTCCAAGAACGGTGGATGCAGGTTCGAACATCACCTTGTCTCCTACCTTCAGCTGTCCGGTCTCGATTCTTCCTACAGGTACCGTACCGACACCTGTAATCGTGAAAACATCCTGCACTGGAAGTCTCAGCGGCTTGTCAATCGGTTTCTCCGGCTCCTCTATACCATCCAGTACGTCCATGAAAGGCTTTCCTGAGTACCAGGACATTTTTTCACTGCGCTTTACTACGCCTTCGCCCTGGAACGCGGAAGTAGGTAGGAGAGGTACCTTGTCCGGTTTATACCCCACAAGTTTCAGGAGCTTCTGTGTCGCCTTTTTTACCTCTTCGAATCGTTCCTCTTTGTAGTCTACCAGGTCCATTTTGTTTATTACAACAATTAGCTGGCTGATACCGAGGGTTCTTGCCAGGAAGAGGTGCTCCTTTGTCTGAGGCATGATTCCGTCCTTCGCATCTATCACAAGTACGGCTGCATCTGCCTGAGAGGCACCGGTAATCATGTTCTTCACGAAGTCTCGATGTCCCGGACAATCCACAATTGTCACATACTTGTTATCCGTCTCGAACTTCTTGTGTGCCAGGTCAATGGTCACTCCTCGCTCTCTCTCCTCCTTGAGGTTGTCCATGACCCATGCAAACTTAAAGGTCTTTCCTTTTTCACCCATATCTTCGAACTTTTTGATCATCTGCTCTCGTATATCCCCATGTTCCATCAGCATTCTTCCTATAAGTGTAGATTTCCCATGGTCTACATGGCCAATGAATGCCACATTCAGATGAGGTTTTTTCTTTGCCATATTGCATACCTCCTATTTTGCTAACTTAAAATCTATCTTCTAGACTATTTAAAAACTTTTGGTTTTTATAGATTCCGATACAGGGCGGTATCTCCCTATATAAAAATCTATCGATCGGATGATTCCTCTATTCACCTGACTCAGACATGTTTCTCCAGAAAGTCCTCATTGAGAAGATATATCTTCCTCCGCGTATCGCCAAGCACCGGTTTCATGATCACAAGATCCTTTGATTTTAATATCCGAAGTGCATACCGAACTGTCCTGTTGGGCATATCAATCCGATTAGCAATACGTCGAGAAGAGACTCCATCCTTCTCTATGAGTGCTTCCAGCACATCTTTAGCTGAGTCCGGGACCGCAAAGTAAATCCCTCCTCATGCAATGACATGGATTATACGGCTTTATAAAGCTTGTGATGGAGGCAATGGGGATCTCATTGGTATAATAGTTGATGTATTAAAAAAGGGGAGAAAATTAAAGCATGTTCAATACTTGTCCCAATACCTTTATAGTCTTCAATAACTCGTTATTCGCGTAGATTGTGTTTCCCGTAGTATTTGCATTGCCAATATGCATTTGTGCTTCATCCAACAACTGTTGGATATCCTCTGGTACAACATCAGGGAGTAACTCGTCGATATCAAGGAGGAGCTGGTGTACTTGATCCAGATGGTAGTTCTTTACAGGCATGAAGGAGACAACGGGGTTGATAAAGACTTCCTTCTCTTCAGGGAGAATTACTCCAGCCAGTTTGGCACTGTAGATATTGTAGTCTCCATCTCGACGATCGTGCCACACTGCGTACTCACCGTGGATCTTCGGATGCCGTTGATCGCTGGGGTTCGTGGTCACCTGGAACTCTTGTACAACAGAGGCGCTGAGAACAAAAGATGTACAAAAAAGAATCATTAATATGATAGGCCCGAATCTCTTCATTCAATCACCATGATATATCCTATATTGCTTTAGGTATGTTCTGTATAAAAAATTTTGGGTTATTTTTTAATTTAAAGTCTTTTTTATGATTCTATCTACTATAGAAGCTATTTATAAAAATATTTTTTCCCATTGGTAGGAAAATGTTGATTATTCTGCATTTGTTAATAATATATGGATGATCAATTGCTTAGCTCTCCTTCAGATTCATGAAAGGTATGAGCTTTCTATGTTGAAATGTGGTGATTTCGGACATTTTTTACACCAACAACGGTGATACAGAAGGTGACAAAATAACAAGTAGATGTGACAAATAAGAAAGTTGTTAACGGGAGAAGCGTGTAAAGTGAGAACAGAACCATAACCTTTTTTAAATTCTCCTAGTAGAGAGTATCAATAGGTGATCCCATGGAAACGAATATCATTATCTCAGGCGTTGGAGGTCAGGGAAACTTACTGGCATCGCAAATACTGGCAAAGGCAGCAATGAACCACGGGTATACGGTACGAATCGGCGAGACCCACGGAATGGCACAGCGGGGAGGTGCGGTTACATCTCATGTGAGACTTGGTAACATCTACGGAGCTCTTGTACCTGAAGGGAAATGCGACTATCTGCTGGGATTTGAACCGGTGGAGGCGTTGAGACAGGTAAAGTTCATGAAGAAGGATGGAATCGCAGTGGTCAACGAAAAACCTGTTGTTCCGGTCACTGTATCGATAGGAGACGCTGAGTATCCCAACCCCGAAGAAGTACTGAAGAAGCTGGAATCGCACTGCAAAGTACATCGGTTCGATGCGTACAAAATTGCAAAGAAACTCGGAAAGCCCATTGTAATGAATATCATTATGCTCGGCGCGCTGTGCAAAGTAGGCGAGAAACTCCCATTCACAAAAGATGAACTTTCAAATGTATTGAAGGAAAGAGTTCCAGAGAAATTCTTAGATCTCGATCTCAAGGCACTGGAAGAAGGATACAACGTACTATGACTCTTCTATGTGCCATAATCCTACTTTATTATCGTATATTTTATCTTCTTCTAAGGACTGTAAGAACTCTTTTTTGCGTGCCAGCACGTTAGCATCGGGAGAAACGTAGTCAAACTCTTTGTAGTTGGTATAGCTCGTGTCGGAGAAGTAGATCCGTCGTTCCGTGGTGAAGATCTGTGGATACCGATCCCACCCCAGCACCTGTGCGTTCTCGAGAGAGTTCTCATGCAAAAACTCCCATGAGGCTGTCTCACGCGGCGCCGGGCCTATCGCTCCAAAGATCCAGTAGTTCTGCACAAACGAGAGAAAAACCAAAGAAAACACCAATGCATGCTTCACTTTTACATTTTTTATTTCAACAAGTCGTTTCGCCACAATTATTGCCAAGATGATAGAAAGATAGGCAAAAAATCGTTCCGGTGGTACTCGTGTAATACTCACAACTGAGAAAACCATGAGAACGCCTGCAAACACCAGTGGAATGTAGTCCTTTTTTTTGATTGAAAGATAGAGAAAGATGGGAGATATCACCAACACGCCAAAAAAACCAAGATACTTTTGTAGCGAATAAACTTCCGTAGATAGATGAAATCCCAGCTGATACCCTACATTCGTTTTCTGCTGCAGTATGAGGAATGCATACGGCGATACGATAACAAAACTTATCAGGAGGGAAATAAGAAAATTTTTTATTTCTTTTTTAAATGCTCCAGTAATTACCACTCCCAAGTAGCCTATTAGCGCGCTGAAAGGATGAATAAAAGATAGTATCCCCAAAAGAATCCCAGCCAGATAGTACTTCCTCTCAAACAGATAGAGCACCAGCGGTAACAACACTAATCCCACAACTTCGGGAAGAAGGAGAATCGAGTGCGCCGTAAAGTTGGGGGTATGTACGAGGATTGCCGCAAGAATTCCTGCTTCTTTAGAGTATTGTGAGAGATACAGGTAGAGAGGAACACTTATCAGTCCTGACACAACGAGAGGAAAATACTTCAACGCTCCATAAAATGGATAGAGGGGGTAGTAGAACCCTCTGGGGTACGTCTTCAACTTAAATGTAAGATAAGTGGCATAGGGCCTTTCCTCTTCCCACTGCTCGGTATTATTTTGAGGGAGTGTTCCGTGTTCTGCAAAGAACTCCGTCACCTCCCGATGAAAATACGGATCCTCTCCCAAGAGCTGATCGAAGGGGAGAACGAAGAGAGAAGAGAGTATGATGGAAAAAACGAAGACGAGACAGAGCGTGAGTTTTTCATCCATATATGCTGTTGTTGACACGAATATTAAAAGATTTTTCTATAGTGCATTGGTCGTTTACTCAATAGTCATTAAACAGACGATATATAGTTGGATAACATTAGCTCGGCTAGCTACATCTGTTGGATTTTCCAAGAGATAAGAATGAAAAATAAATATCTTGATTACCCTCTCTCTACCTTCAGAGCAAAATAATAGTAAATGAGAACTTATTAATTACGTGTACAATTTGCCGACAGGAATAAGAGAAAATTTTATTTATTTCTACCTCAACGAACGTGCCGTCTTCTTCCCGAGAATGTGCTCTAGTGTTTCGAGATCCGCGTGCTGTATATCCCTCATATTGTGGATCCCATTGTCGTACAACCGTCGTGCCCGCACCCGTCCAATGTTCTTGATTTTCACCAGCGGGAGGAGCTCCTCTCTCACGCCGTACTTCAACCGCCTTCGCGTCTGCTCGATCTCCCGATATGAATGGCTGAAGAGTTTCGCGACTTCGGTGAAGGAGTAGAGAAGCCAGTCTGCAATCTGCCGCATCCTGTAAAAATCGCCAGGATACGTGTGATACTTCTCATAGAGCGTTTCCTCTTCTTTTTCCTGTGTCCACTCATGAAATAACGATGCCGTCTTCACCGTTGAGAGGAACATCTCGTACTCGTCTGGTTCGTACCAGTAGTCGGGTACCTCCACGAGGAATTCCTCTTGTCTCTCTACAACAACGCTGTCGTACGTATCGTAATCTCCCTTTCGCAGGTAGAGAGAACGGAGATCCGGGGTTGCCGTTACCGTGTGGAGAATCCCAAAACATGTCATCGTATCTGCAAGTGCATCTCGAAAGATTATCGCGGTTTTTGGATCGATGTAGAGGTGGGACACGCGTCTCCCGAACCGTGTAGCCCTATACTTTTTTATTAAATCGTTTTTCTCTAGAAATTCAACAATATCCAATATTTTGTCGTAACTGCTGTTGATATCTTGTTGAAAATTATAAAACGTTCGTTCGAGGAAATTTTTGAGTTCTTTTTCGTTATTGGCGTAGTGAGAAGCTACCAGCGCGAGGATATGTGCCCTCATCACTGTGGGGTTGGCAAGTTTGGAGGTGATGGGCTCGGTCTCCTCGTTAATATATGTTTCAAAGAGCATCTCCTTCTTCTCCTTATTTTTTGCAATGAGAAGCGCCTCTCCTTCACTATCGTACTCGGGTCTCCCGGCCCTCCCCATCATCTGTTTTATCTCGAGCACCGGGATCTTTCTGTACCCCAGATCCGTATACCTCCTGTAGTCCCTGATAAGCACTCTTCTCGCAGGAAGGTTGACACCCGCCGCCAGGGTGGGGGTAGCCACGATGACCTTCAGGTTGGTGTTTTTGAACTGCTCTTCCACCTTGTTCCTATCCTCTCTCGCCAGTCCCGCGTGGTGAAAGGCTACCCCTTTCCGGGCACATCGCTCCAGAAGTTCACCTAGTTGCGTATTCGAGAAGGAGATATCGAGATCCGCAAAGTTGTGGCGTCTGAGTCGTTTTGCCACGGCCTGTGCGGACCTCCGGGTATTAACGAAGACCAGCACCTGCCCGTTCTCGCCGATGGTCTCACAACAGAGAGAGGAAATTGAATCTTTTTTATACGATATTTTCCGCTTATCGTCGGTGTAGTAGACCGTATCCTTCACACAGACCCCCATTTTCAAGGGCACGGGTCTCCACTCCGAGTATACGAGGTTAGCGTCCAGCCATTCCGCAATCTCCTCTGCGTTGGATATCGTGGCAGAGAGGGCCAGTAGCTGTTTGTCCTTCAGTTTAGCGAGGGTCATCTCCAGCGTCGGACCCCGCCTCGATGAGTTGATCAGATGCACCTCATCCGCTACCACGAGAGTCACATCATCGAAGAACTGTTTGGAGTGCCGCAACAGCGAGTCACACTTTTCACTCGTGGTGATGATACAATCGTACTCCGTGAGATAGCTATCCTTTGAATCGTAATCACCAGAAGAAAGCACACAGCTACAAAACTCTGAGAACTCCCTGTACTTCTCCTCGGCCAACGCCCGCAATGGGACGATGTATACCGCTTTACCTCCCTTTCTAATGTGATCGAGTATCGCAATCAATGCTACTAACGTCTTCCCAGAGGCTGTTGGAACGGCAAGTACAAGATTTTTCCCATCCAGGAGTCCCGCCTCCACAGCCTTCTGCTGCGGTGGGAAAAGTTCGGTAATTCCCTGTTCCTGTAGTTTCTCCACAGCGTAGTCGGGCAGCAGTTCGCGCATGATATTCCTTCTTAGAACAGTATATAAGGTTTGGTTAAAAAATAAAAAAAGGTAGTAGAACTCTTTATAGATGGTCAATTATCGCATCGGTAATCTGTGGGGTCGACGCGGCTCCTTTTTTGAGTACATCCGGACCTCCTTTAAGCTTCAGCATATCGTAGGAACGGACCTTCCCCTCGGCAACGACCTCTGCTACGGCATCGCGTACCCTCTCAGCCATATCGTACTCTTTGAGGTAGTCCAGCATCATGGCAGCCGAGAGAATCATAGCGAACGGAGAAACGATGCAGGGATCCAGATCGGCGTACTTCGGTGCTGATCCATGAGTAGGCTCGAAAACGGCGCAGTCCTTTCCAACATTCGCACTTCGTGCGAAGCCGAGACCTCCGGTAAGTCCTGCAAACCCATCGGAGACAATATCACCGAACATGTTGCCTGCAACAATAATATCGTAGTCCTCTGGATTCTTCGTCATCCACATCATCTGTGCATCAATATTGGTAAAGTATAGATCGATCTCAGGGTATTCCTCCGAGATCTGTATTGCTTCTTCCCTCATCATCCCCGACGTCTCACGAATCACATTTGGTTTTTCGGCAACGGTGACAGATCCGTACCCAAACTCTTCCGCATACTTGAACGCTTCCGTCAAGATTCTCTTACACGCAGGACGGGTGAATATCCTCGTGGAGACGGCGAGATCCTCTCCCGGAACATCCTTAAACTTTGACATTTTTGGGTGTGTCTCCAGCGCTTTTCTCACCTCGGATGGTGGGTTGGTCCACTCGACACCTGCGTAGAGTCCCTCGGTGTTCTGTCTAAAGACCACCACATCGATCTCCGGCTCTTCAACTTCTCCGTCTTTCGTCCGCCGTATGAAGTTGAGAGGATTCCCCTTAAATGTTTTACATGGGCGTATACAGAGATCGAGATCGAAATGCTGCCGTAACCGGACAATCGGGCTGTAGTATACTAATTCCTTCCCATGAAGTTCAGGAGAAAGCTCTTTTGCCGCGACATCCTTTGGTTTCGATGTAATCGCTCCAAAGAGTCCGATACGATGCTTCTCAAGAAGATCGATTGTTCGCTGGGGGAGGGGATCACCCTCATTCACCCAGAATTTCCAGCCAATATCAGCCTCGATATAATCAGCCTCGAAGCCAACTGCATCCAGTACACGCAACGCCTCTGGTAGCACTACCTTTCCTATGCCGTCTCCAGGCATCGTTACTATTTTTTGCATTCTATCACCTTCTTTGTATATTTTAAAAGCCCGCCACTCTCTATAATCTCCATTACGGATTCAGGGAGGGGCATGAACTCAAACTCTTTGTTCTTCGTAGAAATTTTGCCCTTCAACACATCAATTTTCACCGTATCGCCATCCTCGATATACTCGGATGCCTCTTCAGATACAATAGGAATCACACCGTTATTGATACAGTTTCTGTAGTAGATTCGTGCAAAGGACTTTGCAATAACCGCGGAAACACCAGCATACTTTAGACAGGTCACAGCCTGTTCCCGTGATGAACCACAACCAAAATTTTTCCCCGCAACGATTATATCTCCCTCGCTGACCCTCTCCGGAAACGTAGAGTCGAGATCCTCCAACGCGTGTTCAGCCATTTCTTCAGGCTCTAACATTCTATATACATATTTTCCAGGATATATCACATCGGTATTTATATCGTCACCATACTTGAAAGCGGTACCTTCTATCATCAGATCACCTACTCTTTATCTCATATCTCTCTTTTTATTTTTTCCTGCTTGACCAGATTATTCTTCCATTATATCCAGTGCACTATCTGTATGAATCTCCGTTGTATTTAAAAACGGAATACCGAACTCGTTCTTTGTAAGAATAAGAGGCAGTTCTGTACATCCTAGTACCACGCCATCGATTGAATCATCATCTATCATTCTTTTGATAATGGAAAGCAGTTCCTGTTGCGTGTCCTCCACAATCTCCCCCATTCCAATCTCTTCTACCAACTTTGTATGGATATATTCCTGTTCATCTTTATTGGGTGTTGTTATTTTGATATTTTTCCTTGAAAATGCCTTCTGGTAAACATCTGCGCGCATGGTGAATTTGGTCCCAAGAAGGCCTACATTCTCTAGGTGATGTTTTTCGGCAGTTTTTAGAGTCTCTTCTACAATGCTTATCAGTGGAATAGGAGCATTGGCATCTACATCATCAAGGACAATATGAGGCGTATTTGACGCGATCAGTGCAACATCTGCCCCAGCTCTGTGGAGCGAGGTAACTGCTCCTGTCAAGAGTTCCGTCATGCGATCCCACTCTTCTGCTCCCGCCATCTTGAGAAAGTTCATCATGTCCATACTGTATATGAGAAGCTCTGGGTAACTATGGTGTCTCTCATAGTATTTTTCGTTAATGAGATAGTAGTACTCCAGTGTAGCCTCGGGACCAAGTCCTCCGATGATTCCTAATGTCTTCATGGTGTTTCCTCCTTTGTATGTTGTTATACATTGGACTGTATTATATACTTAATCGTTGAGAATAGAAAAATGAAAAAATAAAGGAACTTCTCACAGTTCCTTCCACTTTGTTACCGCTGTTCCAATGACAATAAACGTCGCTGCCAAGACAGTCATGATTAAAAACGGTATTTTTGCCTCTGAAGGGTTGTCAAAGATCATTATCTGCCTTAGTCCATCGTGGAAGTAGTAGAGTGGAAGTGCCTTAGCAATTGTTTGCATATAACTTGGCATCATCTCTACGGGCCAAAAGGCTCCTGAAAGGAACATCATAGGGAACGCAATAGCATTTGCAGCACCACTTGCAGCCTCAACATCCTTGATGAATCCTCCAAGCACCATGGCCATTCCAGAAAACGTAACTGAGCCAATAAAGATGAGTATAAGCGCGTAGGGTCCTGGAAGAGCCTGAACGTCAAAAATGATCCATCCTGCTGTGACCATAATACTCGTGAGGAGAAATGCCAATACTGCCTGTTGTAGTATATTACCAAGTATCCAGGAGCTCTTGGGGAGTGGTGTGGCGGCCAGTCGTTTCAGAGTCCCATTTCTTCTGTGCTCTGTAATGGTAATCGTTGCGCCAATGATACCATTCGTCATGATAAATGCGGCAATCAGGCCAGGAATGTAATAATCCGTTGCACTGATCCCTTCTGTCGCAAGGGAATCTGTCGTTATTTCAATAGCTTGCTCCTCCACACCGATGAGCTGGTTGTTGAACGCATTGATAACGCTCCTGAGGATGCCTTGAATTGCGCTAGAGGACATATCATTTCCCTGGACTAAGAATTGGAGCTCTGTCCCCTTGGAACCGGAAATCATGGTTTTCATCTGCTCCATCTGCTCTTGGCCTTTTTCCATGGCTTGGAGTTCCTCCTCACCCATAAACCCCCCATAATAATCTTTTATTTTCGAAAAAGTATCACTCATGACAGTCAATCGGAGTTCCATGCTTTTATTAAGCGTTGCATCTTCAAACCCTTCAGGAATAATCAACACACGATAGCTGTACTCAAAAGATGGATTTTCCTTGACATACGCATCAACATCAACGTTAGGTTCCAGCGATTTTACCTGAAAAATTTGTGTGTTCTCCAGTACCTCAATAAATCTCTCAGACATCTCGGTAGGCTCTCCGTTCTGAAGATCATGGTTTTGGACATGCAACATATACCGCGTACTCCCCTGACCACTGAAGACAGTACCGAAGATCAGGAGAAGCATGATGGGAAAGAGCAGTGAAAAAAACATGCCACTCTTGCTTCTAAGCCACTCTTTTATCAGTGCACGAAATATTGCAAATGCACGTTTCATACAAGGTCACCTCGTTCATCTACTCGCCCGCCTGCGATCTTAGTAAACACCTCATCCATTCCAGACTCGAGGATCTCTATTTTATGTCCATCGCCGAGCTGATAAAGCTCTGTAAGAGCTTTACTCGCCTCTTCTCTGTTAGCAAATCTTCCTGTGATCGTACTTTTTCTCTCGGAGATCTCATCGGTAAATCTTTGAAGGAGATCCCGCACCCTTCCAACCTCTCCTCCTCTAACTCTGACTGTGATTCCTCCACCATACTGTGAGACGAGATCATGGACTGTATCAGTAGCGATAAGCTTTCCATCGAGCAGTACACCAACTCTATCACTCAACTGCTCTACCTCATCCATGTAATGAGAGGTGAGGAGCACCGTTTTATCGAGATCCTTAAGCATCCGTATCACACTCCATGTCTCCCGACGGGCATAAGGATCCAGTCCCGTGGTCGGCTCATCCAGAAAGAGAAGATCGGGATCACTGATGAGCGCCATGCACACTCCCACGCGCCGTTGCATCCCCCCTGACAGTTGGTGAAACTGTCTATCTCTCTCCCCCCACACACCGAGATCCTTAAGTACCTCCTCTGTTTTGGGTTCCACTTCGTACACATGAGCAATCAGCTCTACATTTTCTTTTACGGTGAGACGTTCAAATCCACTGAAATCCTGTGGCATCACGCCAATTCGTTTTTTTATCGCTGTTTCTTCCTTGTGGATATCGTATCCGAGCACGGTGGCAGTACCGCTCGTGGGACTACGTAAGCACTCAAGTATCTCGACGGTCGTCGTTTTTCCTGCACCGTTGGGTCCAACAAGTGAGAAAATTTCTCCTTGGTAAATATCAAAGGATATTTCATTTACCGCTGTGACATCTTTATACTCTTTTACTAAAGTATTGACCTCTACAATCTTTTTGGGCATTGTCTTCCTCCTTTAGCTGTGAAGCTTGATTTTAAATGTATTATTCCTTTTCTTTAAAAAGATTTTTATTAAGTAATATATACATATTAAAGTAGGAGACTCTTTATAAATTTTAAAAAAATATTAGCGGTTGTATTTTTTAGGATCTCTATCCTTTTTTCACATCTTCGCTATTTCTGTTTTCAGTGCCTCTTTATCGAATCCTATAATAATATTTCCATTAAACTCAGTTTGTGGTACTGCCATTTGCCCCGATTTCTTCACCATCTTCATGGCGGCCTCTTTATCGGATGAAACATCTATTTCTTCGAATTCTATTCCCTTTTCTGTAAGAAAATCCTTCACTCGTTTACAGTGGGGGCATGTAGGTGTTGTGTATACCGTTACATTTGCCATTTTATCACCTGTACATACACCTGTAAAACGACTTTTTATACCTTATTATGAAAACAATAACACCTGATGCGAAAGGATTATAAATATTAATAAGAATTTAATAATAGTACTAAAAAAATAACAAAAGGAGGTGACAATATGAAAAAAACATACCCGTATCCATCTGGAGAAGGAAAGGTGAAGTGGGTATCTACAGGATGGTTAGAAGAAAATCTCGATGAGGTGACGGTAGTAGATGTGCAGCCGAACATCCATGACTATATTCTTGAGCATATTCCAAGCGCGCGATATTTCAATGAAGGACTGCTACGTATCCATTTGGGTAGCCAGCCCGCTATGTATGTACCTAAAAAAACAATGCAAGCCAATTTCCGTCGTATGGGCTTCGATCCTACGGATCCAGTAGTGATCTATAGCGGGCCCGGATCGTCGTTCAGTAAGTGTGCTGCTGGACTTGGCGATGGACTAGAACAGACGATGATGGCATATTCTCTCGCTAAATTTGGACATGACAATGTCTATATACTTGATGGCGGGCTTGATAAATGGAAAGAAGAAAAAAGACCATTAACAAAAGAATTCCCAAAAATTAGAGAATCCAATTTTACCGTAAAGGTGCGAAAAGAATACTTCGTTGAATACGAGGAATTCAAAAAAATGAAGGATCGTGATGATGTGCTACTCCTCGATGCACGGCCGCCGACAATGTACGAAGGACAGGCCGTATGGATCAAGTCGGGACATATACCTGGTGCAGTAAATCTCCCCTGGAAAAGCTTGATGGATCCAGATAATACAAAACTGCTGAAACCTGACGATGAAATCAGTGAAATACTCAAAGAAAGGGGTGTAACGAAGGATAAAACCATTATCTGTTCCTGCGGTACTGGTCGTGAGGCAACAAACGAATTTACACTCCTCAAGTGGTATCTTCAATATCCTAAAGTGAAGATCTACGAGGGTTCATTTACTGAATGGAGTGCATATCCCAAGAACCCCACGGTCACAGGTAAATCTCCTTACTGATAGCATGATATTTGAAAAAATAAAATCTGCAGGTCTCGCCCATAACTCGTACTTTATCGGATCTGGCACAGAAGCAGCAGTCATCGACCCGAGAAGAGACTGTGAAGTCTATCTCGATTACGCAGAAGCCCATGACCTACGAATTACATATATATTCGAGACACACAGAAACGAAGATTATGTGATCGGCTCACGGGAACTTGCCCATACAACAGGTGCAGAAATATATCATGGGCATCAAATGGAGTTCGCCTACGGCAATCCTGTGAAGGAAGGTGACACATTTTCTGTGGGAACGTTAACATTGGAAATTCTTGAAACGCCGGGACACACAAATGAGAGTATCTCCATTGTGGTGAAGGACAGTACAGTATCCAATGGTGTGTTGATGGTATGTACCGGCGACGTCCTCTTTGCCGGTGATACCGGCAGAGTTGATTTTTATGGGGAAAAGAATACACCAAAAATGGCAGAAAAGCTATACAACGGCATCGTCAATAAAATTTTACCGCTGGGTGATGATGTCGTTGTATGTCCCGCTCACGGGAAAGGATCAGTATGCGGTGGAAACATCAGCGACACTGAAATTACTACTGTAGGATACGAAAGGAGAACGAATTCTCTGCTTCAAATGAGCAAAGAGGAATTTATCGACTATAAAGTAAATGAACAACATTACACACCCCCCTACTTCAAAAGGATGGAAGAGTACAATAAGAAAGGTCCGCCGCTTCTCTACACACTTCCACGGCCCGAACCGTTAACGGTAGACACAATAAAAGAACAAATGGACGCTGGTGCACAAGTAGTAGATATTCGGCATCCAGAGAGTTACGCCGGTGCACATATCCCGGGGAGCATTAGTTTATGGCATGATGGACTCCCTTTATTTAGTGGATGGGTACTCAACTACGATGATCCGATTATTCTCGTTGATAGATCGAATTATATCCTCGAAGATGCTGTACGATACCTCATCCGCCTCGGCTACGATAACATTCGCGGCTATCTTCGCGGCGGCTTCCCGACCTGGTACAGAAATGCAGAGAAGATCGGACGTATAGAAATCTGGGCTGTACACGAACTTAAGAACAGACTTGATGATAATATCTTCATTCTCGATGTAAGAGACATTCATAAGTGGAAGAACGCACATATTCCCTCCGCACAGCACATCTACGTTGGACACATTCGAGAAAAGATGAATAAAGTACCGAAAGATCGTCCAGTTATTATTTACTGTGACTCCGGATTTAAAACGAGTATCGCTGCGAGTGTCCTGAAAAAAAATGGATATGACAACGTGAAAAATATGTTAGGTGGGATAATGGCGTGGAACAACGCAAGATACCCACTGGAAAAAGAATAAAAACTTTTCTTTTTTTATTTAAGAAGGACATCATGAAAGAGAAAACAGGGATCGATCTCATCACCGAGTTTCAGCAGGAGATAAAAAATGGGGTAACAGAAAGAACACTCGCTTTATTTCAACAAATCGTCTACAATTTTTATAATGTTCACAAACGAGAATTCCCGTGGAGAGAGACCTGCAATCCCTACCATATTCTCGTCTCGGAAGTGATGCTCCAGCAGACACAGACAGATCGGGTAGTCAAAAAATACAATGCATTTCTCAACGAATTCCCGACGATCGGTTCATTGGCAGAGGCGCCCTTCCGTAAAGTACTTGCAATGTGGAAGGGACTAGGATACAATAGGCGTGCGATGGCACTGAAAAAAACTGCAGAGCGAATAGTAGAAGAGTTTCACGGCGACGTTCCATCAGACCCTGATACCCTCATCACATTCCCAGGTATAGGCAAGTATACCGCCTCTGCCGTCGTGACCTTTGCTTTCAACATTCCACTGGTATTTATCGAGACGAATATTCGCACGGTCTTCATATACTTCTTTTTTCCACAGAAAGAGCAGGTGAAGGATAACGAGATATATCCACTGGTAAAAAAAACGCTCGATAGATCACAGCCGAGAGAGTGGTACTATGCACTCATGGATTATGGTGTTGTTCTGAAAAAAAGACATGCTCAGTTACACAAAAAGAGTGCACAGTATCGGAAACAAGCTCCATTTAAGGGATCTGATAGAGAAATTCGGGGAATAATCCTGGACATGCTCCTGAAACAGCCATGTACACCCCATAAGATAGCACAGAGCGCCAAGAAAGATCCCAGCAGGATAACAAAAAACCTCGTAGATTTAGAGAAAGAAGGACTTATTAAAAAGGAAGAAGGAAAATTCGTGGTAGTGTAACAACATGCTGTTACCATGGAAGTATAAACGTTTTCCAGACCTCATCGGGTTTTTCATGGAGGAGAGATGGATCCCCCATCACCGGTCTTTCGTACGACTCCTTTTCCAGATTGAGAATCTCATGATGGCCTTTCTCCGCATTGGCAAGATAGGTAAACATATCCTTATATTCCTTTTGAGTATCTGAGAGATACTGATATACTCGATACGCTCTATATTCGTTTTGCATTGCAATTTCCAGTGCATGAATTAGGCTCGTTACATTATCAACATCCACTGATCCCTCCAACGGAGGAAGATTACTCGGCACTGTGTATTTTTCATTGCCTACACGTTTTTTGTACAGACTCAGAAGGACTTTTTTATGAGTTTCCTCCTCTCTTGCGATATTTTTGAACTTGGTGGCAGCGAGTTCATGTGCAATCCGTTCCGCAAGACTGGTGTAGTACTCTTTCGCTGCCTCTTCAGACCCAATTGCATAGCCCAGGATCTCTTTCAGATCCATGTCTTTTAATTTTTCGACAATTTCTATCATATTATTCTCTTCTCTTTGCGTATATTTAAATCTTGTCATTTTTTATAGTGCATGCACATAAAGTACTCTTTTTTGATCGTAGAAACTCTCATTTTCGTAATGAATCACTGACTCTTATTTTTCGGATACGTTTCTAATCCTTTGATTCTCCCCCATGAGATACAATTGATGCTCCAGAGTATCCTTTGAAAGGACTATATATTCCTTGTGAAAGAGTGGGAGAATAAGAACGGATCTCTCAAACTAAAATAGAATTTATAAAAAAAGAGGAAAATTATAGGTGTATAGGGTCTATTTTCGCACTATTAGTACTGAAATTTGAACAATTCTGCCCAAAGATCCTTGGGAAGTCTCTCTCCTCTTTTGGAGTCCGTGATCACGTGCCCTTCATAGGAATCTTTTTCTCTCCGCAGCACATCGTAATGACCCATCTCCATATCCGCAAGGTACTTGAAAAGACCTTCATGTTCCTTATCCTGTAGGGCAAGGTGAGTATATACTCTGTGCGCATTTTGCTCATTTTTCATTGCAGTTTCGAGTGCTTGAATGAGAGTTCGCACATCATCAGCATTCGCTGAGCTCTCCAAAGGAGGGAGTCCTTTGGGTACTTTATACGCCTCATTGCCAAAATGCTTTTTAAAAACATTGAGAAGAGCTTTTTTGTGCGTTTTTTCTTCTTTAGCAAGATTTTCAAATTTTATAGCTGCTAACTCAGGTGAGATCGTTTGTGCAAGATCAGTGTAATATTTGTTGGCTGCCTCTTCAGACCCAATTGCATAGCCCAGGATCTCTTTCAAATCCATGTCTTTTAATTTTTCAATTATTTCAACCATACACATGTCTCTAGTAATAAGAATATTTAAATTTTACGTGAAATATTATTTTTTGTACTCATCAATATGGATGAACTCGTTGATCTCCTTCCGTAGCGGACGTACTTGCTCTGCCTCTCTTTGCTTCTCGGAAAGCACCGAACTTATCTCTTTTGATCTGTTCCCCCCGATTACTAATGTAATGACCTTCCTATCCTCCGGGATACCCAGAATCCTTTTTACCTTCTTCGGGCTGTACCCTGCAATGGGATGAGCAGCAAGTCCAAGTTCAGTGGCTCTCAATAGTATAAATACAATGGCCATACCCGTATCGAAGAGATAATACGCTCTATCTCGAATGTTACAATCGTACTCCTTCATACTGTACACTGCAATAATCATTGATGCTTTTTGCGCCCACTCATCGCCCTGTGAAAATGCTTCGTGAAGTTCTCTTAATTTTTTGTCATTGCAGACAAACACGAACCGTCACGGTTGGTTGTTAAAACATAAAGACACCAGCTGTGCACATTCTGCTAAATCTCGTATTATTTCCTCTGTTATTTTTGTACGTTCGAGGGAGCGATACGCCCGTCTCTTCTTTATCACATCCTTTACACTCATCCGTATCCGCCTTATTTCAATAACTCCTTAATTTTCTTCCTTCTTTCCTCCTTGAAGAGTTTGTTCTTCACCGGGTTCCAATCGCCGTACAGCTCTCGATGGAAGACAGGCTTTTTCTTCTTATACAATATCCCAATGGGTAATCTGTCCTCACGTTTGGCAGCCTTCATGGCATCGTCGTAACTTTCTGGTGTACGATCTAAAACCTCGACCAGGTCATTGTATTTTTCGTAGGTGTTATGGAAGGTCACACAAGGTTGAAGTACATCAACAAAGGAGAATCCCTCGTGCTGTACTGCCTCTGTCATAAGATCGGCAAGATGGCCTAGCTTTCCAGGGTACCCCCTCGCCACAAAAGTAGCGCCCGTCTCCAGCATGAGCGACAGTGGATTCAGCGGCTCTTCAATGCTTCCCTTGGGCGTAGAGGGGCCTTTGAATCCCTTCTCACTGGTGGGTGTAAATTGACCTGTAGTGAGCCCGTAGACGCCATTGTCATGGACAATTACTGTGATATTAGCGTTTCTCTTCGCTGCAAATAGGAGGTGTGCAATACCTTCACCAAAGGCATCGCCATCGCCAGCAAAAGCAATCACGCGCAGCTCGGGATTTGCTATTTTCATTCCTTGGACTGTTGCCATTGAACGTCCATGAATAGAGTACAGCCCATTAAGATGGAGGTAATCAAAGATCTTTCCGTGACAGCCAATACCTGTGGAGATAGCAATTTTTTCCCTTCCGATTCCTTCTTTCTCCAGTGTTTTCACCGCACGTTTAAATGCATTGAGGATACCGAAGTTGCCGCAGCCGGGACACCATGTATTCTCTGCGTAGGTACCGAGATCATTCATTCACATCGCCTCTTGCAAGTTTTTCGCGAGGTCGGGAGGATTGAATGGTCGTCCATCGTACCTTCTGATTACTGCAGTTGGCATAATCTCTGCTCGTTCTTTCAATAACGATGCAAACTGTCCCGCACAGCTCTGTTCAACAATGATTCCCTCTTTCTCATATTTTTCTAGCTCCCATACAGGAAATGGTTCTAGATAAATAGGTTGAACTATGGTTGCCTCGAGATCGCTCTTGCGAAGAGCTTCCAGCACACTTAACGTGCTCGATCCGTACGTGAAAATCGTTGGTCCCCTCTCACCATATACATTCACTGTGTGGAGGTCCTCCATGTGGTCAACGAGCGCCTCACGTTTTCTACACCGTTTTTCATGCATCTGTGTAATACGTTCTGAGCTTTCAGTGGTGATTCCTAATTCATCGTGTTCATAGCTGTTCCATTTGATCAGTTCTTTGGAAGGAGGGAACAGCAGAGGGGACACTCCTGTTTCTGTATCACGGTATCGTGTGTACTTGCCTCCTTCATGCATCTGTGGCTCAACCCATGCAACATCCCCCACATCAATATCCACAGTCATTGCACTCTCCGCCAGATGTTTCTCTGTAAGTATGATACCCGGAATCTGGAACTGCCAGACAATACTCAGCATCTGCGCAGTCAGATGGAACGCTTCCTCTACACTGCCAGGTGATGCAACAACACGTGGAAAATCACCGTGTCCTTGGTGAAGTGCGAACTGTAAGTCACCCTGCTCAGTGTATGTGGGTACACCAGTAGAAGGACCGGGTCGTGAAGAGAGTACGCAGAGAAGTGGTACCTCTGCCATGCCTGCAAGAGAGAACGCCTCCTCCATCAGTGCGAATCCTCCACCACTGGTCCCGACCATAGCTCTTGCCCCAGCAAACGCTGCACCAATCGCCATATTGATCACGGCAATCTCATTCTCAGGATGGACAACGGCAATGCCTAGATCATCTTTATGTGCAGCGAGGTAATGGAGAAGTGGAGATGCAGGAGTCATGGGATAGGCGAAGTACGTGTCTAGTCCTGCGGCTCCAGCGCCCAATCCCATTGCCTGGTTACCCGTGAGGATTGGACGTTGTTTGTCTCCTTCATCTAATGCAAATGTATCTCCTACTGCTGGATGGACCTCATTGTAGATAGTCTCAGCATAGGCTCGGTTGTTTTCTGGATCGGGATACTCAGCTTCAATGATCCCGCTGAGTTTTTCCTCGTCTACGTTGAGTGCGGCAGTAAGCACAGCAAAGGCACCCACACCAAGGCGTAAATTGGGTCGAGAGTACTTCTTCGCCTCATCTGTGAAGGGAACACCAATACCCTCTCTTTTATCCATTTCACTACTATTATAGACGATAACACCATTTTCAACGACCTCATTCTTGTGCAACTCGTAGCTCCTCTCGTCAAGTGCCACGATAAGATCAACATTCATATAATGGCTTGTGATCGGTCTTGTGGACGTACTGACAACAGAAAAATTGTGACCACCTCTAATTAAGCTCTGATAGTCATCCATTTCAAAAATATGTCGTTTCATGCTGGTAAAAAGCTGTGCAGCCGTTTTTCCAGCTTTTTTAACACCATGTCCTGCTTCGCCACCAACAAGAAAAGTAAAAACATCTTTTTTCATATACTTATATCTATATTTTTGATTTTTTATTCCTTTGCATTACTCTTAAATGTGGTTATTTAAGGAGGTTAGGAGCAGGTAATGCCCATCTCTTCCTGAATGATCTCAGAGAGTTCTAGTGCCTTTAACAGCTCGTTGTTCGCATAGATTGTGTTATTCGTCGTGTTTGCAGTATCAATGTGCGTTTGCATCTCATCCAATAGATCCTGGATATTTTGCGGTACTTCTTCTGATAAATGCGCCTCAATACACGCCAACTGCGTATTAAGATGGCTTAATCGATATACTACTACTGGCTTAAAAGCGGCAACAGGGTTGATCGTTCGTTGTACTCGTGGAGTCTGAGCAAAAGCCATTCCCATAGATTGAGACTGGGAACCCAAGGAGATATTTCCTATGACCGCATGCGTGGCTGTATCTATCACGGAGACACTGCCAGAGAGGTGTGTGACATACGCCTTTGCACCATTTGACGAGAACACCACCTTCACCGGATCGGGAGGAACGGAAATTACCCCTGTTTGAGTATCTACTGTAGTATCGACAATGAGGACAGTTGTACCCCCACCTCCAAAAAAAGAATCGGTGAAATATGCAAAGGCACCGCTCGGGTGTACCGCCACATCCCACGGTCCTATGACTGGTGGCTGTATTGGCCATACGATGGGAGCCACGGCAAAGGTAGTCGTATTAATAGAAAACCCATTTCCGAGAGGGCTTGCCGTATACACTTTCGATCCGTTGGGTGTAACGGTAATTCCTGCACCAGTGCCACCAGTAGCAATAGGCGGAACAAGGAGTGCGTATGTGGACGTATCGATCGCAAACACGTTACCCGACGCACCATCATCGGTAACATATACAGTAGTGCCATCGGGAGAGATAGCAATATCCCATGCACTGAGAGATCCAGGGATAATAAAGGAGTGAACAATACTGTCTGTGGCGGTATCGATCACAAAGATGGTATTGGTGTTATTATCCGTAACAAATGCCTTTGTCCCATCCGGCGTGATTGCGATATTGCTAGGCCAAGAATCTTTAGACAGAAAGATCGTTTTGTACACAGATCCGCTCCTTGCATCGATCACAGATACGGTACCGTTTCCACTGTTCACCACATATACCTTCCGTCCATTGGGTGTTGCAGCAATGCCCCATGGAGAAGATCCGGGAGCAAGTGGGATCGTTTTTATGACGGTCTGCGTAGAAGGATCGATAACGGAGACAGTATCGGAGCCTGAATTAGCAACGTATAGAGATTGAGACTGCGCATTGACAAATTGATTTTCTATATTAACAAAGGTAAAAACAAGACTAAAAATGACCAGGAACACTATTCCTCTTTTAAATAAGCTCATACATTTCATGCAGTTTCACCAAATAATGTATATTATTGATAATCAATATAGATGGGCGATTATATAAAGCTTTCGGTCTTCATTAATATCCATTGATATACATTATTGATGAGCAATAGAAAGGAAATCTTTTAAAATATTCAGGACTGAAGTGTATACATGAACTTTGTCCGTGCCACAAAAGAAGATTCTTCAGCAATAAAAGAGTTTTTAAAGAAGAATGATCCCGAAGATTACATTCTTGACGTAATAGATGGATGGTTTGAAAAGAGAACCATTTTTCTCGCGGTGAAAGACGAAATTGTCGGTATGAACTATGTGAAATATTCACCGGACGGAGAGGCATGGCTTGGGGGAATGAGGGTTGACAAAGATCATAGAAGAGAAGGAATTGCAACACAACTCACTGAAAAATGCATTGAAGAAGCGAACGCAAAGAAGGCACGACTCTTCACCTCGGAAGACAACACTGCAGCGTGTAGTCAGGTGAAAAGAATGGGATTTAAGAAAAAGGCGTGGTACACGCTCATGTACACAGAAATTGACGATGAATGTGGTAGAAAAAAATTCCATGACATAGAAAAAGGTGAGGTGTGGAGTAACCTACAAGAATCCACGATTCTCAAGCAGAATAACTATCTCCTCCCCCGTTCCTTCACCTTCTACACTGCATCACCTGAATTAGTAAATAAGGGTTATGTAGTGGAAGAGGGATATGCTGTAGTGGAGGAGGTAGAGTGGGAGGAAGAATATTTTCAAATTGTCTACTTTGAAGGAGAAAAAATCATCGATGCCCTACAATCCCTCGCTTCGCAACGGGGACACACAAAACTATGGGCATTGGTACCTCGAAATGAAACGTTAATCTCGGTACTCACTGCACGGGGATTTGAGTACGAAGACTGGGCAGAACGTGGAGTTGTGTTCGAAAAGAAGATATGAAAAGATTTATTAATCTCTTTTTCTATGTGAAAGTATGAAAGTCTCTGAGATTACAGGCAAAAATGTACTCGATATAAACGCCAACAAAGTAGGAAAAGTTGTTGATATTAAAATTGATCTTGAGGAAGGAAGAATCGTCGCTCTACAGGTGAGACCAGGACTGATGAAAAAAAAGATCGATATTGAACCTGAGTATGTAAAGAAAGTGGGGGACACAATCATTTTAAACGTGGCCAAAGATGACATCCTATGAAATGTGACCTTCATATTCACTCGTTTTATTCGCTCCATGACGGCGTCAATTCTCCAGAGGATATACTGAAGTACGCGATAAAGATCAGGTTGGACGCCGTTGCTATCACCGATCATGATACATTAAATGGATTCTTCAACGGGAAAGAGTTTGCTGAAAAAAGAAATATTACCCTCATATCAGGAATGGAAGTCTCCTCTAGCGATGGACATATTCTTGGACTTTTTATCCGTGATGAGATACCAAGGGGTCTTTCTGCTAAGGAAACCATTGAACGTATCCACGATCAGGGGGGATTGGCCGTCGCTGCCCATCCGTATGATTTCCTCAGGAGGGGTGTTGGTGACCTCACAAAAACGCTCAATTTTGATGGAATCGAAGTATTGAACGGGAGGAACTATTTCGTAAATGGTAAGGCGAAGAAAGCAGCTGAAGAGTGTGGCATTGCTCCTACCGGCGGATCCGATGCGCACATCATCGACGAAGTAGGAAACTGTGTAACCGTGTACGAGGAGGATCTTTACAAAGAAATACAAAATGATACCACAACGGCAGAGGGAAACCTCACAAATCCTTACTCCATCCTAAAATCAAAATTAAAAAGGAAATTCACACCTTTTTTTTAAATAATTTCCTTATAAACCTCCAAAAATCTTCTTCCTTTCTCTGTAATGCAGTAGTAGACCTTTCTCCCTTCCTTTTCAGAGGATATCATGTTCTTTTCTTCGAGACTGTGAAGGTGCTGATACACTGCTTGAATTTTCATCTTCTTGTTGAGATCCTTCCATATCTGGTATCCATAACTTCTTTTCTCTTCAAGAATACGTAAAATTTCTACCTTTGTACTTGCAATGCCAAATCGGTCCTGTGTGATATTGAATGATTTTAATCCACTGCCTGTAATAAGGCAGAGTGTGTTACTGGAAAGCTCGTACTTTTTTCCTGCTGCAACGGTCACTGCAGAAGCCAGTTCACAGAAAATACTTCTTTTTGCCATGAAATCCTGTGCTCTATGCATTTCATCCTCTGAAACAGTCAGAAACTTCCCTTGCGACTCTTTAACAGCCTTCGTAGCCAAATCTCTGAAAAGTGGTTTTTTCACGTAGAGTGCAAGTGCATCCGTCTTTTTAAGTGGGCTGGTGCTACCTGTCAGCGGCGCGCAATTTTCCGGCTGGACACCGAGAAGCCGTGGCATCTCATCTATCATTCCATGAGAGAGCAGCTGAGAGAACCCTCTATAGATCGAAAAGATAGTGCCCCCATTCCCCACCGGCACTACAATATTATCAAAAGGTTCCTCTTCAGAAAGTTCGAAGGCAATCGTCTTCTGTCCCTCCAGCACATAGGGATTATACTCCGAGGCATCGTAAAAATTGTTGAGTCTGCACGCCTCCTGTACCGGCTCCACGAGATCATCGACGATCTCCCCAACACGAATCACCTTGGCATTGTACATCATCATCTGCAGTAGTTTTCCTCTATCTGCGTACTGGGGGACGAACAAATAACTTTCTTTTCCTGCGAAGGTCGCGTACGCCGCAATAGAGGCTCCAAGGTTTCCATTTGAACCGCAGGCAATTTTTTCCTTCTCGCAGTGAGAAAGTACCACTGTTGCAGCCCTGTCTCTGAAACTCCCGGTGGGATTCCTCGTCTCATCCTTAATATAAAGATCCAGATCATCAAGATGAGTTACCGGTGTTCCTCCCTCGTTTAAGCTGACCTTCTTCTCGATGGGTAAAAGATCCGCGTACCGCCAGACCCCATGCCCTCGAAACTGTACCTCACCATTCTCCTGCACTACCACAAGTGGGGATCCACACTCGCAGAGCGTGATATGATCGTACTCCTTCCCACACTGGGGACATCTGAATACCATAAACTATATTATATCCCAATAAGTTAATAACTTTATGGAAGAGGAAAGAAAGTGTATGATAGACTATAAAAAATAAAGGATAGAAAAATGAACAATATTGGAGAAATTTCATTAGATGAATATTATTTATGGAGAAAAAAGACAGAAACCAATTATCCTTGGAAACGTCAGTATCTAAATTGTGAATTTTTGAATTACGAACAAAAAAGAATAGAGAAAACATCACAGTGGTATAAAGATTTTAAAAAAGTGTGTATAAATGAAAAGATGGATAGTGTCTCTTTTTATGTTGTGCCATTGAAATTGTATGCTACATGGAAAACTGCTATAGCGAACCATGGGAATTATGAATATATAGGCTTGTCAGCACTTTTCAATTCACCTCAAATTCTTTTAATAGGTCTTATTCCGTATTCAGTGGAAAAACCTAAAGACTATAGATTAATAGAAATTACCGAATCTAAAAAAATACATCTTGTTAATGAAAGAATGGAAAAAATTGAATCTGCTTTAGTAATAAAGGAATGGGAGTCTCTGCAATCAGATCGAATATATGTAGATGTTGATTATGAAAAAAGAATTATATCTAAAATTTTCAAAGAAATTTTGGGAGCAGACGCCCCGATTTCCTTATCCCTACAATCTCCTATAGTAAGTGCTCCTTATGATGGATCTATTGGTGGCATATCTCTCTCTTCGCTTGCTGAAAACTCTTCTTTTGCTAAAGAATTGTTAAAAATCACGCAAATTATGGTGCCACCAGAATATAGAGAGCTAAGTCCTCCGAAAAAAGTATATTTTGGAAAAAACTTTCAAGGTATAAGTGGTAGTAAATTCCACTTATCAGAAAGGCCAAACTTAGATAGAAACATTCTTTCAAGCCTTTATACAATGAAATATAATAATATAGAGAAAAAGAATTTGGAAAGGAGAAAATTTAGAGGCGAATTCTCATTATTATCTTCTTTAAAACCGTATAGAGGAAGATTAGAAGCTTTGAAAAAAATGTTCAAAGAATACACTACAACTGAGGTTACTTTGCCCAGATCCCTAGATAAACGTTTAGATGGTACTTTCTTACCCACTCTAAAGAATTCGATCAACGAAAATTTATGGATACAAATAGTTTATTCTAGACAAAACAAACCTGTATTGGATACAAATAATGAAAAAGAATTTTCTAGGCTTAAAGATGATTTAAATATACTTTTACCTGATATTCACGGCGATCCAGAAAGCAAAGAATATTGGGTTAATTCATTACTATATCCCCTCAGAAATAATATGAATCGTGTTGCGTTGTCACTAGCAAGAGCAGAAGAAAAAAGAAAATTGAAAAAAAGACACTTAAAGAGAGCAAGAGAATTATTAGTGGATAATATGACTATTTTTGTTGAGATGCCTCAAATTCAAGATAGCATGTACAGCCTAAAGAAAAAAAGAAGTAAAGCAGGCCCACGATACCTTCTTGTTCAAACTATGTTAATAAATCATCCTGGTTCTACAACAAAAGAAATTTTTGAAGATATTAAATTTACTGAAGCCTTTGACGATAGGAATGACTTGCAAGAACTTCTTGATTGGATGAAGAAAAAAGATCTTGTGATTAGAGATGGTTATGGAAAATATACATGGGTAGGATCGTCTCCTAAAAAATATTAACATATTCTGTAATTTTAAAACCAAGTCGGACCACAATATTTATTAAATGATCACTGAGTTTATTTTATGGAAGTTACTGGACTTACAAATACTATTATAGAAACAGGGAAAAAGAAATACACAATAAAATCAGAGAAATCAATAGATTTACCGCGATGGTTAGCGTCTTTTCTTGAAAAAGAAGGAATTGTAGAAATAATAACCCATGATAACAAATATTACCAGAGAATGATACAAGAAGAGAAAAAGAAGAGAGATTTGCACTCATTAGATAGTAACTTCTATGATGTTGCAGAAATGACAATTAAAAAAGCAGATACAGATTACAAAAGGAAACTTGTGTTATCATTGAGGGAATTGATCGAGCTTAGAATGGAGAAGCTGATGAAGCTTGCACTTCAAAACGGGGAAATAGAGGCCCCCCATCATGAAAAAATCTTATATAATAGGATTAGAAAGGAAATAAATGATTGGAAAAAGAATATAGAGGAGATATGTAATGGAGATTGAGTATGAAGATATTTTAAATCGATTTAGAGACTTCTTTTTATCGTATCCCGATGTAAACAATCCGAAATACAAAGAAGGGATAGATGAGATGAAGGTAAGTGAAAAAAGGTCTCTTGAAGTAGATTGTGATGATCTTCTTGATTATGATCCTGAGTTGTATGAAGCGCTTGTTGAACGTCCTGTGGACGTCATTCCCATTGCAGAGGATGGATTAAAAAGTATTATTCCAGAAGATAATATCTTTGTGCGATTTTATAACGTGAAATCAGAGGAATATGAGATCAGGAATCTTCGAGCTATCCATGTGAACACATTTATCCAAGTTGTTGGAGTTGTAGGAAGAAGCTCCGAGGTGAAACCCGAGCTTGTAGAAGGTGTATTTCAGTGTCAACGATGTGGACATATCCAGATTGTTGAACAGACAAAGGAGTTCTTTAAAAAACCGAGAATCTGTGAGAATCCTGCGTGTGGAAGGAAGGGACCATTCAAACTCCTCGAAGATCAGTCCAAGTTCCGGGACTGGCAGGTATTAAAGATTCAAGAACGACCGGAAAAGTTAAGAGGGGGAAGAATGCCTAGGAGAATCAATCTCATCCTTCGTAACGATATTGTAGACAAGGCAAAGGCTGGAGAAAGGGTTACAATTACAGGGATTCTGAAAACAACACAAGAAACCTCACCTCGAGGAAAAAAGACAACTTTCAAGAAGTTTATAGATGTGAACTATATAGGCATAGAAGATCAGGATGTAGAAGACCTCGAGATCACAAAGGAGGGGGAAGAAAAAATAAAACAGCTCTCACAGGATCCCTTCATTATCGATAAAATCGCCAACTCCATCGCGCCCTCGATTTATGGATACTCGGATATTAAGGAGGCTATCGCGATGCAGCTATTTTCCGGTGTCACCAAAGAACTTCCCGACGGTACGAGACTGCGGGGTGACTCCAATATTCTCCTCGTCGGTGACCCAGGTGTTGCCAAATCGCAGATTCTCCAGTACGCGTCAAGGGTAGCGCCACGAAGCCTCTACACCAGCGGAAAGGGAACGAGTGCAGCGGGACTTACGGCTGCTGTGGTCCGGGATGATACCACGGGAGGATGGGCGCTCGAAGCCGGAGCCCTGGTAATCGCCGACGGGGGTCTGGCCTGCGTCGATGAAATAGATAAGATGAGTAAGGACGACAGATCATCAATCCATGAAGCGATGGAACAGCAAACCGTAAGTATAGCCAAGGCAGGAATTGTCGCGACGTTAAACGCCCGATCCGCGATTCTTGCAGCCTCAAATCCAAAATATGGAAGATTTGACCGGTATAAATCCCTAGCAGGACAGATCGATCTCCCGCCCACACTTGTGTCCAGGTTCGATCTCGTGTTTGTAATGACGGATACACCTGACGAAGAGCGGGACAAGGCAACGGCACAGCATATCCTCGACGTCCATAGTGATGCTGAGGAAACAATCGCGCCCCCTATCGATATCGATCTTCTTGAAAAGTACGTGCTGTACGCAAAGAAAAATGTATTCCCTGCCCTGACAAAAAAAGCGGAGAGAAAGATCCACAAATTCTATGTGAACCTACGAAAAATCGCGGAAGAAAAGGACGCACCAATCCCAATCACCGCTAGGCAGCTGGAAGCGCTGATACGGTTGAGTGAAGCACGTGCACGAATGAGGCTTTCGAGCCGAGCAACAACAGAGGATGCCGAGGCAGTAATAAAACTTTTCAAAAACACCCTATTTAAAGTGGGAGTGGATCCAGAAACCGGAAAACTGGATATCGACGTGATAATGACAGGGAAACCCAAATCCCAGAGAGATAGAATGATGCGCCTCATGGAGATCATCTCTTCTCTGGATGAGGGAGATGGTGCCTCACTCGAGGCAATCATCAAAGAGGCTGAGAAGGATGGGATGGAAGAACACCTCGTAAAACGGTACGTTGAAGAATTTAAACAGAAGGGAGACCTCTACGAACCGAGCCCCGACAGATACAAAGTTCTGAGATAGGTTAGTCTATTACTCTTTTTTTCCAGATCCCTGTCTCAAAAAAGAAAAAGGCAATTCCTGCGCCGAGTATATTGCTTAAAGCCATACCTATCCAGACTCCCGTAGCATTCATGCCAAAATATACTCCAAAAAGATATGCCAAAGGTATCCTTAATCCCCAGAGTCGTGAAAGCTCCATGATCATTGTGGGGACATTGTGTCCTGAACCTTGGAACGAAGCATTTATCCCACTGAAAAATCCAAAAAAGGGGATGCCTATAATCATATACTTGATAAAGTTGGCACCTTCATTAACCACATCCGAACTTTTAATAAAAAATGCCATGGACTCGGATCTGAACAAGAAAAGAAAGACACCGAACACAACAAGAATTGAAAACATTGTTGCGATTCCTTTCCTCGCTACGTCCTCGGCTCTTTGTATATTATCGGCACCGAGACTCTGTCCAAGAATAGTACTGACACCAACACTTAATCCCTGAATGGCAATAAATGCCAGTCCGATAAGCCTATCGCCAATCCCGTATGCTGCCAACACAACTGTACTGTTAGGGACTCTCGCCAGTACATACATAAGGATAAAGAATCCAAAGGCGGTGCCCGATTGGCCGATGGACGCGGGAATACCGATAGTCAGGATCTTTTTTATCTTCTCTTTGTCCGGTTTCAGGTAACTCAACTTCACTTCTATCCCTAAGTTGCCGTGAAAAAGAAGATACAGTCCCAAAAAGGCTGCAAGAGACTGCGAAAAAACACTGGCCACGGCTGCACCTGCAATTCCCATCTCTGGAAATCCCCCCCATCCAAAAATCAGGAGTGGATCGAGGATGATGTTCAGGATTACTGACACTCCTTGCACGATCATAGGAGTGAGAGTATCGCCATATGCCCTCAATATAAACCCAAACATGAAAAGAGAAAACACAAAAGGAGATCCTGCCAAATATATTCTCAAATAGAGTACTGAGAGTTCGAAAACCTCCTGTTCCACTCCTAGCGAATGGACTATCAACGGTGAAGCCGCGAACCCAATTACTGCCATCGCCGCACCGTAGAAAAGTGAAATCGAGAGTACTTGTCCCGCTGCGAGGTTTGCTTCTTTCGGCTTTTTTGCTCCGGTGTACTGAGAGACAAGTGCAACTCCGGCCATTCCAAATCCAAAGGCAAAGGCAATCAACAGAAATATTATCGGCCATGATATTTGAAGTGCTGCCACAGGATATCGAGGATCCTCCAGTCTCCCCAGCCAAAATGTGTCTGCGAGTGTATATGCAGTATGGAGAAGACTGGTAACCATAATGGGCCAGCCTAAGAGGAAGAGTGTTTTGATGATAGGACCGTGAAGAATCTGTTCTTTGGAGACGTGGCGCATCCTTTAATGAAAGAGATTCAGTATATAAATGTTTTGTTTGTTTTGTGGAAAGAGGATAAGATGTTATTCAACAGCCTCTTTCTTCAAGATATCATCCTCTTCCAGCACAGAGATACCTGTGTTTCTCCCATATACTTCGATTTTCACTGTTTTTTTAGGGATAGTGAGATTTACCGTGAGGTTACCTACTGTATTCAATATTTTCTCTCCGAGTTCTCTTTCGAGTCTTTGACTGTCAAGCCGTTCTCCCCTGTTTTTGCAACGGACAGCAAAGGTCTCCCCTTCCTCAATTTCTCTCTCTGCAAGATGTAGTGCCTTTTCTACTATCTCCTTTTCATTGGTAGATGCAATTACCTGCAGTGGTATCATCCTACAAATCGCTGTTGTTTCATAGTTTTTTACGAGTTTCAAGGCTTCTTTGCCCGTTTTTACAACGAAGACACCTCTAAAGGGTGTTTTTTTTATCTCAAGATCTCCTTCCAAAGCCCATTCCACTTCCCACATCCCATCATACTGCCGTGATACTGGGGTAGTAACCAGATAGTGCATATCTCTCACCCCTCAGGACGTATTACAATATCGGCGATATCGATGCTCAACTCCCCAATTTTTGCTAAGTTTTCAATGATATTACCCATGTAGACAGCATCTTTTCCGTTCATCTCAAGCACATCCTCGTCAAGTTTCTTTTTTAAGATTTTCATATTCTCCCTCATATCGAGAACCTGATCCGCTTTTTTCACATCTTTTTTCTTCAGAGCATTCCATGAGTCTCCAAAGGTATCGATCATGAGGGTACCCATCCTCTTCATATCATCAAAGATGATGGAATTGAGTGAAGAATAATCCAATTCCTTATAATTAATACAGTTATTTTCTGCATTATCGGCAATCTGTTCAATATTTTTTGCGACGACTCTGAGGTCGAGACAGTCCAGTGGTGTCACATCCACCTTCCCTGCAAATCCCGTATCAATAATTGCAGTTCTCAACTGCCGCACTATCAAGAAATACAACCGATCGACTTCAGAATCCCGTTCAATTACATCTCTCGCAAGTGCAGGATCATTTGAGAGGAAAGCATTTAAAGAATCTTCTAACATTGACCGTGCGACAAAAAACTGACGTTTCATTGCCTTCTTCGTGGGGAGCTCAGAAGGATCCAGAAGGTTGGAGATGGTAATCTCTCTAGACTTCTCATCGACTATCTCATAACCGGAGAGTGTTTTTAGGGTGTTCTTTATCTCTTTTCTATGGTTGTGCCCAATTTCACCCTCAGATACAATTTGAACGGTATCGTATCCGCACATATACTTTGCAGTGATTTCTCGCCGTATATTACCTGAAATTGTTACTCTGCTAGTTTTTTTCAGTTTTTCTCTCTTAGGTGTAAGAAAAAGACCAGTTTCTTCCTCTTTAATGGTCAATGAATCTCCTTTATTCAGATTGTATCGTTCCACCCACTCCTTTGGTAGGGAAATAATATACGTTCCTCCACCGGTAACCTGGATTTTCCTGAGTTCCATACCACTAATAAAATCAAAAACTATAAAAATCTCTCCATCGTACACTTGTAAGAGTAATATAGAATTTCAGGTGAGAGAATGCTTGTGAAAGATCTCATGGCAAAGGAGACAGTGTACGCTGTAGTTCCAGGGAGAAGAAAGGATGCACTGGAAATTATGCGAGAAAAAAACATATCTGCTCTCCCAGTAGTAAAGAAGGGAAGCAAAAAACTATTAGGGATCGTATCCCTCAATGATCTTCTTAATAATCCCGAAGAAGAGCAGTTAGCACTGTTGATAGATAGAGAACCTGTGAAAGTAAAATCAGGAGATAATATAAAGAAGGCCTGTGAAATATTTGTAAAAGAAAAGCTTAGAAATATCCCCGTTGTAGAAGATGGGGAACTGGTGGGTATTGTAGGCATTGACGATATAGTAAAGAAAGGCATTTTCAAACTAAAGATAAAAGAACCGTGCAAAAAATATATGCAAAGAAAAATTACTTCGGTATGGGAGAACACGCCACTGGATCTTGTATTAAAAATTATGAGCAATTCACGAAGTCTTTCTGCTGTGATCCTCGATGATCGTGGCGAAATTTCAGGTGTGGTAGACACAGAAGATCTAATAAATGCTGGTGAAGTGGTGAATGAGATGAAAAAAAAAGACACGGCAGTCTCAGGAGAAGATAAATGGGAGTGGGAAACACAGAGTACTCTTTACATCGGGATGAGGATACTAAAACTCCCGAAAGAACCGGTAAAAAAGTTTATGACAACTGATGTTGTGACGGTATCGGCCGACGAAAGTATCACAGAATGCGCAAAAAAGATGAGAAAATACAATATAGAACAACTTCCTGTAACCGAAGACAGTGATAAGCTACTGGGAATCATTCGAGATTATGATATACTCAAAGCATTAATTGACAATGAATAACTAATTCTCCATCTATTTCTGAACGTTGATAGTGGCATTCGTATCCATTGTGGCGTTGGTGTCGATGGTAGCGTTTGTATCCATCGTTGCGTTGATATCCATCGTGGCATTCGTATCCATTGTGGCGTTGGTGTCGATGGTAGCGTTTGTATCCATCGTTGCGTTGATATCCATCGTGGCATTCGTATCCATTGTGGCGTTGGTGTCTGCAACAGTATCAATATCCATCTTTTCATCCAATGTACTTAATAATCCAGCGGGGCTTTCGTAGAATTGATCAGATTGAGTAAGGGTACTTAATCTCTCTTCTAAGTCCTTCAAATATTCTTGTGTTTCATGAGAAAATTTTCCTTGAGAAAGTACTAAAAGCTCTAATCGATCTCGTTTATTCTCTCGTTTTATTTTGTTCTCTACGATCTTTTTATCAACATCGAAATCATGTTTATGGATAAGGATATACTCCTGATTATTCATAATTTCTGTATCCACAGAATAATACGCTGTGTCAAAATACAAGGCCCCAGAATAATCTTCATGTGTACCGTACTCATCCGCTAAAAAACTACTGAGAGAAACACCAGCAATCATCAAAGAAACTGTTAAAATAAAAGAGAGTATACATAAGAATTTTTTATGTTTCCTCATTTTAAACAAATTTTCTATTCTTTCCACGGAAAAATCCTTATCTAATTTCACCATAGTGTGAGAATAATCTACGAGAAGATCGCCTACAGCCGCTCTTCGCCTACCTACATCTCCCTTATCAGTAATTTGAAGATTAGTTAAGTAATTCAATTTTAACATTGATCTGATATATGTCTTTTTTTCCTCTTTAGTTTTCGCAGAAGCCATATCTGCTATATATTCTGATTCTCTTTCTATTTTTCTTAGCAGTAAAAAAATAGCGGGATTGTAAAAAAAGAAGATCTTTAGTAGTAGAGAGAGCACTCTCATGACTAAATCTTTATTTTTAATATGCCAAAGTTCATGTTTCAGGACAATTTCTACTTCCTCTTCTCTACACTCTTTAATAAAATCTTCACCAAGCGCGAGTTTGGGTGTGATCCCGAAGGCAAAAACATCGAGAGATCCTTTCGCAAGATAAAGAGGAGGAGGTTCTATGTCTAAGTTAGTAGAAATTTTTTGTACTTTCTCTTCGATGTTCCTTTTTTTGAGCTTTTCTAGGTGATAAAGCCTGTATACAATCTTTTTGTCAAAGAATATTAAGAGGAAAAGGGAGAAAAGAGCGATAGAAACTAAAAAAGCCGTTAGGTACGCAAAATTTGTATATTCAGTAATAAGATCAACACTATTGGCCAATATTATCAGAGAGCCTTCTTTTTCGATACGAGAACCTTGCACGATAAATGCTTCAATTATTTTAAAAGGAACAATTGCAAAAACACTGAAAAATGAGAGTAACATGATTTTATGGATTTTATTTCTCGTACTGATACTTGGGTTAAACACTGCAATAAGTAACTCGTTGAAGAGGAATACTACCCCTGTGATGAGGGTATACCAGGCGATCAAA
The DNA here is from genome assembly GCA_964595645.1 of uncultured Thermococci archaeon. GTDB lineage: Archaea > Methanobacteriota_B > Thermococci > Methanofastidiosales > B48-G16 > JAYEIH01. The sequence continues at coordinate 22,089 of CAZQQT010000008.1, read as the reverse complement.
TAAAGAGTACTACTCATTACTCAGATCCTCCAACCGTCTCCTCAATATATCTATCTCTTCGTCTGAGAGATTTAAATTTTTTGAGAAATACTTTATTGTTGTTCCTCCAAAGCTCTTTAAAAGTCTATTGAGTGTAGAATCGATTACTTTTTCCTCATATTGCTCTTTACTATCCGTGGCAGAATAAATATACTTAAATCCACCTCGGGACTTTACCTTTCGGGTCTCAAGAAGACCCTTATCTGCGAGTCTGGACAGTACGGTGTTCACCGTGGTGTAGGCGATATCCCTTCGTTCTTTGATAGTCTCTTGTATGTGCCTCGCATCGACCTCGCCGTCTTTCCAGACGATCTCCATTATCTCCCTTTCCAGTGAGCCCAGCATACTGAAACTATATCTTTCATGTATAAATACTTTTGGACATCCTAGTTGTTTCTCACAACAGTCGAAGGCAGCTGATACCGCAATGCATCCCATCTTTCAGAAGTTTCGAGAGTATTTTCAGATTCTGATTCTTCAAAAAATGTAATTTTTGGGTTTTTAAGGCCTGTAAGACTATTTAACTGACTTACGGCAGTGTCAAAGTTTCCTATGGCATCTATCAGCTTCGCGTTGATCGCATTTTCTCCATCCCATGTGGATCCATCTGCGTATCTTTCCACATGGTCGTAACTCAGTCCTCGCCCCTTTGCCACTGTGAATACAAACCTATTGAACGCATCGGATACAGTTTCCTTGATCCTTTCCTTTTCCTCTTCTGTAAGAGAACGCCAGTCCGCACCTGTATCCTTATATGTCCCTGTTTTTACCACGTAAAAATCAAAGCCGTACTGCTTGTAATGGTCCAAGGCATTGACATGGGCGTAAATCACACCAATACTCCCCACAACTGCATCCCTTCTTGCCACGATTTTATCACAGACAGATGCTATATAGTACGCTCCGGACGCACCGTAGCCCCCTATGTGCGCGACAATGGGCTTTCTTTTCTTGAATCGCAGAATTTCGTAGGTAATCTGAGTCACAGCAGCTACACTTCCACCAGGAGAGTCTATCCAGAGAATCAGGCCCTGTACGTTACTTTCCTCGATCTTTCGAAGTTTTTCTGCAATTGGGAGCACATCCTCCACATTTAGCGTTCCATGTACTCGCAGGACTGCTATCGTCCCATCTATTGCTCCCTGCGGAAAACTCGTTTCTATTTCTTCCATCATTTGCTGATATTCTGCTTCGTACTCACTGTAATCATCTGGGGGCGCTACTGTTTCTGTCGTTACCGTTTTTTCATCGCCTACCGGTGTGTTTATACATGTTGTCAGAGCCACCAATAAAACTACAATACCAATCATTTTCTTCATTATATCACCATATGCTCCCTTCGTAATAATCTTTAAATACTAATACTAAAAAGAGAAAAAAATATGAATTTTGAACGCTAAAGTTGGCTGAAGATTCTTTCCTCGATTTTCTTAATATTCTCTTCTATCTCTTTCTCCATCTCTGGATCGATGCCCCGTTTCATCTCATTTCTCTCTTTCACGAGTACAGAGTAGACATCTACAGCTTCTTCAATGTTGTTTTTTATGTATTCAGGAGTGAAATCTCGGAGAATTCTCTTCGTGCCATTGTAGAGTTTCATGAGTTTTTCTTTTTCACTTTTCGCTGCTTTCTTCTCTTCTTCTTTCTCTTCTTTTTCTTCTACAACGGGCGTCGGTGGAGGCGTAGGTCTTTCACCTTTTTCCTTCGGCTTTGGCGCTGCTTTTTTCTCTTTTTTCTCCTCTCTCTGTCGTTTTTTGATGTTCATGAAGTAGAGGAGTAACAATAACACAATGACAACTAACGCAGCCAGATACGTCTTATATGTATCAAAAAACGATGGAGGTGGTGTGGTTGTTGGAGGAGGTGTTTCAGGTGCACAGGCTTCTTTTATTTCGTCCAGTCTTTTTTCAGCCTCTTCCATTCTGGCTGTATCCTGTAATTCCTCATAAATATCAATAGCTCGATTATACAGCTCCTTTGCCTTGTCGCATTCATCGTTGTCAAAGGCGTTTTCTGCCTGGTTGATCAGCGCTGCTGCCTCTAGATATCTATCACATTTTGCGATCATCACGTCACACTGATTGATTCTGTCCTCATTCGGTATTTGTTGATACAGTTCTTTTGCCGCGAGGTAATACTTCTTTGCATTCGCAAAATCTCCGTTATAAAAAGCATTATTTGCCTGTTGGAATAGTGCGTCAGCCTCTCCAATCGGAAGTTTGACCACGTTCATATCCACGTATTTCGCATTGTTGTCAGTGTTGGGTTCCTTCGGGAGTTCCATCGCATGCACACCCACTTTGTGGGTCCCTTCCACAGCAGTCCATTTGAACACGACACTTTTGGTCTCCCCAGAGGGTATGGCAATCGTTTTCCACTCTATTGTATTATAGTCCACAAGAAGCCGTGTCTTCACATCTCGGTCATCCGGGCTGTTATTCCTCACCTGCGCCATGACATTGACTACCTCTCCATCCTTGGGATCTTGCGGAGAGGCCTGAATGTTGACCACTTCGAGATCCTTCTGGATCACTTCTGCCTCGAGCGTGAGAGGATCGTGTTTCGCGACATCAGATTGTACTTTCACTTCGATCTCGTACTCCCCTAGTTCTGCAGTCACAGGAACCTTTGCGATTAATGTTACTTCTTTTTTCTCTTCAGGCTCTACAAAATACTGTGTGATATCATACTCAAAATGCACATCCCATCCTTCCGGTATCTTAGAAAGCGAGAGGTTCACCGTTGCTCTCTTTGCGCCGATATCTGTATGGATGGCCGATCCATCGGGTTCAGGCGGTGGACAAGGATTTGGAGGTGTGGATGTTGGGGGTTGATACGTCTGTGTCGGTTTCGGCTCTTTATCGTCTTTCTCGGCTGCGGTGTAATCGAGGATGATTATGTATTCTATCTCTCCTCCTGGGAATGTTATCTCCTCGGGATTTTCTGCAGTGATAACAAGTGTTTTAGCGTCCGCTCTAAGAGGTACGCTTAAAAAAAGGAAAAGTATGAATGTCGTGGATAGTAGCTTTTTCATGGGTATCTCCTCTCCGTCCTCACTTATAAACCTATTGGATGGTGAGTGTGAAGTCCTCGGTAGCGTATATCCAGTAGCCGTATCCTGGTCGCAGTGTATTGTCTTTGGGGTTATCGGTGTATGTCGGATAGTTGTTGTTCGGGTCAAGGAAGTACCACTGATCGGGACTAGGCGTTGTGTCCAATCTCCATCCATAGGCTACCTTTGACACAGGGCTCAGTTTCGTCACAGAGTTCTTATTCACTGTGAAGACATAACCGATGAGATTCCACCCCTTCTTGAGCTGCATTGACTTCTGCGTATTGTCCTGGACCCCTGAAATCCGCAGGGTTGTACTACTCGTTGTCTTTATCCAGTAGCCCTTGAACTGTTTGCACTTCACAAACTCATTGGGATCTGTTGCCGTCGGGTTCACATAGTAGTACTCGAATACATCACTGTTCGCATTCCACTGTGCCAGTTTCTCGTAATCTCCTTCTATCGAGTTGAGCAGGGCGGGTACTGGCACCGTCTCATCAATTACCAGCGGGAAGGAGACTAGATTCCATCCAGACTGAAGGGTGATATCGTAGTGTGTTCCTGCCTCCAAATCGAAGTCTTCGGTAATCGTGCCTCCTGCATTCACGGTTACACCTTCCTTTGCCTCTGCCTTGTAGTCCTCCATGTAACAGGCAACATCATACGGATTATACGACGGATCGAGTCCTGAGAGTATGTAGTACCCTCCTACCGTTGTATTCGTCTTTGCTGCTTCAATGACTTTATCATTGCTGTCGTAGTAATACGCAACCACTGTTGCTCCCACAAGTGGTGAGCCTCCACTCTCTACGGTCCCATCGATGGAACCTGTGGATGTATCCACGGTGAAACTCCAGATATCTGACCATGGGTAGGCACCTGTACCACGTCGTACTCTCCAGTAGTATGTATTACCGTCAATCAAGGCCTCTCCAGGCTGTGTGGTATACTGTGTATTCGTCCCTGTGGTGTGATCGAATACAATATCGCCAGGACCAAAGGAGTTTGTTGTCGCCACCTGTATCTGGTAGTCTCCTGAGGCTGCAGGAGCTGTGGTCCACAAGAATGTCGGTGTGGTGGAGGATGCGTAGCCATTGTTGGGTGGGCTGAGAAGCGTTGGAGATGTCCCGACTTGTACATCAAAGCTCCAGATATCCGACCACGTGGTGGTATCTGAATCTGCGATGACATGCCAGTGGTAGGTCTGGCCGTTGGTGAGTTTCCCACTCGGGACCGTGTACTCCGATGCATTGCCTGTGTAGGTATCCACCGTCGAGGTGAAGTAACCGCTACCATCAACGCTGTTACTAGTCGAGATCTCAAGCGTATAGGTAGTTGCGCCTGCAAAGTCGTACCAGTCTAGCGTCGGTGTCTCCGTGGTAACAGAGCCTCCATTCATCGGCGAGATGAGCACGACAATGTTCTCCAGCGTGAAGTCCAGTTCAAGATCATCGAACTCACCGTCTAAATCGTAATCATCGAAGTCTCCGGTGGCCGCGCCGTAATCATGGACATCAAACGGACCCTGCGTTGCTGTCGGATATCCCGCCTTTTGAGCAGTGACAGAATTATAGAGTCCCCACGGCACGTACATCTCATAATGGCCATTGGTCCCTGTGATTCCTGTCATCGTCTGGACCTGTATATCGCCGCGGTCCGCGGTGACCAGTACGTCTTTGATCTCAGTGGAGGTACTGTCCTCTACCGTCCCCTCGATAAGCGCGGTCTGCGGTTTGAGGTCGCCGCTCAGATCGAAGTCAACAGTGTAGGGACTCTGAACAACGAGATCCTTTGTCTGCGACTGGAAGGCGGGATGTGAGACCTCAATGGTCCAGTGCCCTTCCCAGAGCTCATCGAGCATACCATCCATATCGACATCCTCCCCAGGATCGAGTTCATTGTTGATAGTCACAGTATCCTCAGTACTGAAGCTGTAATCCCCATTCGCGTCTGTTGTCGTGGTAAATATCTCGATATACTGGCTGTACCAGTGGAAGTAGAACTTTACTGTGGCTCCATAGAGCGGTGTGCCTCCACCATACGTCACCTGTCCATTCACAGTGCCGTGTTCTCTCATCAAGGTAATGTCCACGCCAGGCGTGGTAACTCCTGGATCGACATTCACATTGTCCACCTGATTCGGCTCGTACCGCGGTGTAGTGGAGACCTGCTCAGCATGGACTGTGTAGGAACCTGTCGCGATGGGCACCGGTACTAGCGGCATGAGATAGCTCCCATCTGTCTCGGTGTACACCGAAACAGAGAACGATGGCGTTGCGCTAATCCACGCTCTCACCGTCGCATTCTCTATTGCCTCATTGGGTGCATCGTACGTATCATCTTGGTCAAAATCCTCGTATATTCGCCCTGAGATGCTCCCTGTCTTCGCGTCCATGGCGAAGTTCTCCGTGTTCCATCCCGAATCTACGGAGACATTGTGCTGCGCATTCTCGAAGAGATCAGCTGAGGCCTCCATTGTATGTGTCATCTCGGAATCGATATCGGTAAGGATATAGTATCCATACGAATCGGTAGTGGTAGTAGGATTCAGCGTGACTGTCGCATTTCTGATACCTTCCGTGACCGTATTCTCACCTGTTCCCTGCACATCATACGCCCCATTGGGCTCAAAGGGATTGCCTGGATCGGGACCATCATAGTTTCCTCCTGTGCAGATGCCGAGATCGTACGGCGCTCCTGGTGGATCTCCAACATCGCCTACGGCAATACCTCCATCGAAAAAGACAACTCCCTGGACAATTCCAGAGTCCATGGAACTCATGACTTCCATAGAGAAGTCTCTCCACGTATGATTCCACGGCGTGTCACTATTTAACGGAACGTTTCTCTGTGGCTCCGGCTTGTAACCGTCGGCTGTCGCTACCAACGTCTGCACAGCTGGATATGTTGAGCCTACGGGCATATACGGTGCGAGCTTACCGATAATATAGTATCCTGCATCGTCGGTAGGACACTGTCTGTACGCACCGGGTATCCATACCTTAGCATTGTCATCTCTATCTGTAAGTCGTTCATTCGGACTGCCCGGCGCATAAAGCAAGCCTTCTATCCAGCCGTCGGGAACTGTCTGCAGTCCGCAAACGGGTATGTGGTTCCCACTATCATCTGAGAGATCATCCTCTGTTCCACCATTGCTATAATTAGCTGCATTATACGTGTTTGTAGTGAACAGACCATATGCCATTTCATGGTCCGGATGCGTGAACTTCACCCAGTATCGTGCATCTCCACCGCCGGGGAGGAGTGGTACATCTGTAAATATAAAGTTGTAATCACCGAGAGTGTGAGTGTGCGTGGCCGTGGTCGAGACCGTTGCCTTATCCAATCCTGGCATCTCCACATCCACACCACCGATCTCCTCTCCGGGGTCGTAGACGCCATCAGTATCAGCATCCTCGTAGACGATACCGAGGATCACGCCGGTGTTGCTGAGTTCTTTGCATAATGTGAAGTCATTATTCTTGTTTACCTCGTTAAACTCTACTGTGATGTTGTTGAGGCTCTTTGTTGGATATTTCGGTTTCGCTACAGTAACGGTGTACTCCGTCTCATCAGTCTGTACCTTCGGTATGGAGACTGAAGACTCTACGAGATAGTATCCTTCTAGATCTGTGTTGTTGATATTTGGGGTCTCTGTAGCGTCGTAAGTGTACGTTGCTATCTCATTCGTTGCCGAGGGATTCGGGTTTGTCCGTTGCTTCGTCGCATTGACGTCGGCATTCACTATTGGCTTATTGGTATCGCAGTCTCGTACGAACCCATCGATGAATCCAAACCACCGTTCTAAAACGGTATCGGCAAGAGGCATTACGGTTTTCCATACCAAAGGTGCTAACAATCCGGTTGATTTTCTATAGCTACTGTCCTTCTCCATCCATACTCTGTGGGTGAATCCTGTGGTAGTATTGGATGGCCAATACTCGTTCAACGGAAGTACCTTACTAGACTGGTTATTAAACTCGTATTCTCCACCATCTGCGGTATATCTCTGCCAATGCGGTAATCCTATACCGTTGTCTGGATTTCCTAGTGTTACCTTTGCATCTTTTATAAAGAGATATTTATCGTTAGGAGGAGCTGTTACGCCATTATCGATTGGATTTCCGTACTGATCTTCCACCACTTCATTTCCTATCGCATCCTGTGTATTTTCTAATACTCTTCCTTCAATTCCTCCAGCTTTTCTAAACAGGTTGAAGTTGATGTTTGGTGTCTCTGAGTGGACTGAAACTGTATTGGGGTATATCTCGGGAACATACGTTTCTCTAACCCCTATCACGTCGCTTTCGTACCATAGTGCTCTCGCCCGCAGTGCGTAGTTACCGTCCGGTATGCCCCATGGTGCCTTATCTACAATTTCTGTTCCCCAATCCCCAGGTGGACCCGTTGCATGGACACCATGGTTCCAGACGAGGTAGTACCCTTCCATATCGGTGCAGGCATTGTAGTTTGTATTCTGAACCCATACGTCTGCATTGCTACTGTATAGTGCGAGATCCAGATCCACATAACCGGATATTAATCCATCAGGTCCTCCGCTGTTCGGGCCACTGGTCTTTTTGTCTAATGGGAAGTCGTAGAAATCATCGGGCTCAGCCGACTTTGTGGTCTCATTGTTTCTATTCACTGCCCAATCAATCCTGATATTGTTATCAAATCTCCACCTCGGACTAACAGGGCCAGGGTGTTCCCACTTCTCTTTGTAGAAGCCGGAGTACTCTGCTGTTCCTGTGTACCTGTTCCAGAAATAAAGACTTGGCGGATCATACGGCCAGTCATATGTGATTGGCACATTCAAAATCGTGTAGTATCCTGTTGAGTCCGCAATCGACGAGTGATTGTCATCATTTGATGTAGGATCTGTAGATTTCCCTGAGAGTTTTACCACTGCTGCATCCTCTTTACTTGAAAACACGGGATTCTCATTGGGATCAAAGTTCTTGTCCAACAACATATCTGCACCTTCATCCCAGACACGTCCCTCAATTCTTCCTATTTTCCGCGTGGCGCCGAAGTTTTGGTTGATGAGGGATTGGATGTCTACCCTCTCGAACATATCCTGGTAATTTGGCATTAATGATGGTGCATGCTCCCAGACAACGTGATCTCCTTTTGGAATCCCCTTGGGATAGTACGGACCGTAGGCACTAATGAAGTACGTACCTAATGTATCCGTGAAGCTTTTTGGCCATGCGGTGTCATACGATGTAGGACTACCATCATAGAAAGCAACATAGCCTGAAGGAGCTCCTGCGAGAGGGACGTGCACAATATGCCCAGGCAATGGTTTATTCTTATCCTTATCGTAGACTGTCCCCTTGAGATCGCCAGTAAGCTTATTCAATTCAATATTAAGCGGTGTAGGTGGTAGTGGCATGGTCAATGAGAGGTCGGTAATATCGATATCTGTATATGCCTGTGTATTCGAATGTCCGATGTGGTATCCTGACGCATCTGCGGTAACCACATGCCCCGGCGCTCCCTGTTTTACCACGAGTGTATCATATTGCCCGTACATATCCTGCGAACTGGCAATACTCACGTAGTATCCGTAGGAATCGGTGTCTACACTGTGCTTTCCAGATATCAGTACCTCCGCATCCTCTACTCCTTCTCCTTCGTTGCTAAATCCTGCAGACTTATTCCAGTCGTACCAAATATGCCCAGAGACTGAACCTGTTGTTTTACCGGAGGCATGATCGGGAAGCCTAAAATCGGTAATAGTTACGTTATCAGTCGTGACTTCTTGATTTATCTTCGCTTTATTGTCATAAGAATTGGCTGGAGGCCATCCTCCTCCACCGGTATAATCTTCAGCATGCACCGTATAGCTTCCTATCGGCACTTCAACGAATTCATAAAATCCGTTGCCATCTGTGTAAGTCTCTCTTCCTGCACATGTTACTTTGATATCTCCGATTCCCTGATCGGTATCCCATTCTGTGACTTTTCCTTTTAGTATCCCTGTTTTTTTCTTGATGTGGAACTCTTGCCACACATTCTGTTGTGGTATCGGCTTCACATACTCTGTTGTCGAGTGATACCCACTTTTCGATACTTTTACGAGATACTCCTTTGTTTTATACGCAAATCCTTCCTGCTCATCCCACCAGGACCATCTCTTGACTGGAAGGTCCTCAATGACATAGTACCCAAAGGAGTCCGTAGTCGTGGAGATTCCTGCGTGGGGAATTTCTACAGTGGCATTGGCCACCGGTACCCAGTCAGTATCGTATTGTAATACGCGTCCGAAGATTGTGCAGGGGTTTTCCTCGAGGACAAAATCCTGTGTAATCTCCTGGCCGATTGCACACTCCACTAATGCCTTCTTCGACTTGTGATCGAGCAATCCTGTTGAATCTGGTTCTGGATCGGAAGCAACGACCCAGTAGGTACCACACGGTACATCAGTAAATATATAGTATCCTGCCTTATCTGTGGTAATTTCCCTATTCAATCCGGGTATTTCCACTTGCGCGTACTCGATAGGTGCGCCATTGCTTACAATGCCAGAAATATCGTTCTCACACTCCTGGGTTGCCGTATCCATCTCGAAGTCAAAGTTAGAGATAGTTTGTCCGGCTCCTATATACGGTGCATAGCCTCCCCACATCGGGTGCGTGTAAGCATTTGATGGGTTAAAATTACCTGTTGGATCCCCGCCAGCAGGATTGTTTGCATCATTGTAGTAATATACCTCTGTCTTGTACCCCTGCGCTTTCGCCACAACGGTATACATACCCGCAGGTATCTGCGGTATTTCATAGTATCCTGTGGGATCAGTTGTCGTTGAAAGGTTTAATCCTGGAATAGATACCGTTGCATTTGCAATGGGATTTCCACCACTATCATGTACAACCCCTTCTAGGGTACCTGGATTTAATGTAAGAGTGAAATTGAGGGTTTTGGGACCGAGATCTGTATTCACTCCATATATCGTCTTAAATTTAGATGCATACTCCTCTTTAGTCACTCTTATATCATAATTTCCTTTTGGAAGACCTTTTAACACATAGTTGCCAAATTTATCAGTAAAACCTTCTATAATATGCTGCCCATCTGGACCTGGAGCAAATGCATCATGAACAGCTTGTGTTAACGCCCAGTTCGGTGGATTTCTGGGGTATGCAACAACGCGTGCCCCAGTAATGGGGTTTCCGGAGGAATCGGTTACCCTGCCTATAATTGCATCAGCTCTTTCTAGAGCAGTGGCATTCAAGTCTACTGGACTACTGTAGACATCAATATTTCGTGTTTTCGTCACGTAGCCGTCCTTTTTAAAGGTGAGATAGTGTTTTCCGGCGAACGTGGACATCCCTGGTGCGGACCATGTTCCTCCGACACCTGTAGTTGCAATAGGAGTTGGTCTATCATCGAGATAGACATCCACGCCCGTGAGTCCTTCGCCTCCATCAAGGGCACCATTATCCTCTGTTCCTCCTGGGTTGTTCCATCGATCCCAGTCATCTCCATCAGTATCTGCATTTAGTCCATTTTTATACGTATCTGTACCTATGTCCTCAAAAATTGTTCCACTAAAACTCACAGATCCTGTTATTCCACTGGGCTGCGATTCGGCTTCATCTATATTTATATTAACTATACTCAGTACAAGTGCTACACAAATCAAAAATCCTAAATACTGTTTTAATTCTATTTTCATATCGGTCCCTCCATTATATAAATTATTTTTATTTCACTATGGTGGTGTTCATCTTCCTTGTGTTCCATAAATTCACGCACCTTGATGTTCAATACTTACCTATTATACTTCTATTGCTTCTTATCCTTTAAATATCTTTCGGCCATCAGCAATAATTTTTGCATTGTTACTCTTCGTTTGTATTTGATGTATATGAATATTGCACGTCTTTAAATACTTTTCGGTTATATTGTTGATGAGCAATAATTATTGAGGAATTTATTTGCAATAGACGAATTAGCGATCGTTGAAAAATGAAAGAAAAAGAGTAGGTTACTCGTGGTAAAATGATCTATAGGCTCTGTAGGTGTGGAAAATATCGGCCTTCGAAGCCACCTCGAAGGGAGAGTGCATTCCCAGCAATGGCGTACCGCAGTCAATAACATCCATATTGTACTCTGCTAAAAACTTTGCGATGGTTCCGCCTCCGCCTTCGTCCACTTTGCCCAGCTCTGCAGCTTGCCACATGACATTATTTTTGTTAAAAATGCGGCGTATTTCTGCAGTAAACTCCGCAGTTGCCTCGCTTGTTGAGTACTTTCCTCCTGCACCAGTATAACGTTCTACTGCAACTCCTTGTCCAAGTTTCGCAGCATTGCGCTTTTCATGAACCTTTTTAAAGGTTGGATTCAGTGCGGCACCAACATCCGCTGAGATCATCTTGGAATTCTCAAACACGGAGACGAGATCCCGTAACTCCAATGAATCTACCATTTTTATTACAAAATTCTCAAAAAATTTTGATTTCATGCCCGTGGCTCCATCACTGCCAACTTCTTCCTTGTCTGTAGCAATAAAAACGCAGGTATACTCGGGATCTTCCATTTCGAGAATCGCCTTCAGTGATGTGAACGCACAGACCCGGTCATCCTGTCCGTACGCACCGACGAGACTTTTGTCTATGCCCACATCTCTAGCCTTGAAACTGGGAACAAACTCTATCTCTGCGGAGACGAGATCTTCCTCTTCTATATCATATTTTTCTTTCAACAGATCCAGTATAAACTTTTTTATTAGTTTCTTTTTCTTTTTATCAGTGCTCTTGTTCTCTTTTTCATCCTCTTTGCTCATGGAGCCAAACACAATGTTCAACTCTTCACCTTCAATCCCTTCAAACAATTTCTTTTTTCCTTGCGCCTTTTTTGCGAGATGCGGAAGGAGATCACAGACGGTAAAGACGGGATCCTCTGGATCCTCACCCACTACAACATTTATTTTCTCCCCTGTTTCCTTCACGATCACGCCATGCATGGCCAGCGGTATGGCCACCCACTGGTACTTCTTTATTCCTCCATAGTAGTGTGTCTTCAGGAGGCCCACTTTTATTTCTTCGTAGAGCGGGTGGGGCTTCAGATCGAGCCGGGGCGAATCGATATGGGAACCGATAATTCTCAGTCCCTCCCGAGGATCCTCTTTCCCCTTCACAGCGAGTATCACAGATTTTCCTCTATTCACTTCGTACACTTTTTTTCCTCCTTTTTCCACGGGTGAAAAACCGAATTTCTCCGCCAACGAAACAATATGCCCGACAGCTTCTCTCTCCGTTTTACACGCGTTTAGAAAGTCACAGTACTCGGAACAGAATTCAAATACCTCTTTTTTATCAAGCTTCGACCATCCATCATTCTTCATTCTCATCACCTGTATATTTTTCTACCTTCAGCACCAATCCCTCGGTATCTCTCACGATTGCCTTTTCGCCTTCAGGAATAAACTCATCGCTTTCTGCCAGCCAGATCTCATTGCCGATCTTTACCTGGCCCGAAGGATCGATATCACTCACCACTTCACCTACACAACTTATAAGACTTTCCATGCCCAACAGACTCTGCTGTTCAAAGATATTCCACGCTTTGAGTATGACAAAAATATCCTTCGCTACAACTATCGAGATAAACACGACAAAATATTCAAAGGGAAACCGCAGAACAAGATAGAGAAGAACGAGTACTACCTCATCGAGCAGCAATGCTAAGAGTTTCCACCGCTCTGACATATAGTATACTGGTTAAAAAATTATAAAAACATTCGCTCATAGTATAGGTATGGAGAATCTGATACGCTCCCTGGTGAAACACGGCTATATAAAATCAGAACCTGTAAGGAGAGCGTTTGAAAAGGTGGATAGAAAGGTATTCGTGCCGAAGGGAGCCCGAGGATCAGCATATCATGATCGACCCCTCTCGATAGGACACGGTCAAACAATCTCCGCTCCTTCAATGATCGCCATCATGCTTGAAGCTTCCGATCTAAAGGAGGGACAAAAAGTCCTGGAGATAGGAACAGGCTCGGGATACAACGCAGCATTAATCGCTGAAATCGTGGGCGACAACGTCATCAGCATTGAACGAATACCGGAACTTGCCTACTCAGCCAGAGAAAACCTAAAAAAAACAGATTACGATGTGAAGATCGTGATAGGGGATGGGAGCCTCGGATACAAAGAAGAAGCACCGTACGACAGGATCATCGTCACGGCGGCCTCACCCAAAATCCCTCAACCCCTCAAAGACCAGTTGAAAATCGGAGGGAAGATATGCATCCCCGTCGGAGAACGGTACTACTGCACTCTTATCGTTGCCGAAAAAACATTGAAGGAACGAGTTGAGGAAAAAAAATACGGTGGATGCGCCTTTGTACCGTTAATAGGAGAGGAAGGATGGTAGCACGAGAAAAACTCATGGAACGGCTAAATCTCTCACAGGAGAATATAGAAAAAACTGCCGATAGAATAGTGAGCGAGTTCAAAAGAGGAACGCTGAAGAGAGCAGAACTTCCTGAAGAAGCAGAGGAAAACATCACAGAAAAAATCCTCAAGAACCAAAATATTTTAATTTCTGGACCGAGAACTGTGGGAAAAACAATATTCGGAAAACAACTACTGTTAGAATCTATACGATCTCAAAAGAAATGCGTGTTGATATCAAAAGACGCCTTCAGGATCGAAGAGAAAGGAATGCTTCTCAAGAGAAATATCAACAATTATTCTCACCTCTTCTTCATCCAAGTACCGGAAGGAAGTGAACTCTTCTTTCTCCCCATGGAAATTCTCCATGCAGGGTTGTCCCTCAAAAAAATAGATCTTGTTCTTTTTGATTCCATCACCCATCTCGCCTTCCATAATAATTTCTACACGTTTTTTGAAAAGTATCTGAAAAAGACCGCTAAACTAGATATTCAAACGGTACTTTCCCTCACAGAAACATACGATACAATATCCATGGTGAAGAAACTGCGCCACCTTTTTGATATCAACATTCGGTTCAGTCCTGATAATACAATCGACGTAACTGCAGATGTCCTCGATCACCACTCATACGCCTTCTCAATAGTCAAACAGAAGGTCTTATTCCAAGAACCATCCGAAAAAGAGTCTGAAAAACAGAAGAAAAGTCCGAGAGATATTATTAAGGGACGATGAGATACTCCTCTATTTATTATCTCGTGATATTGCCTTTCGAAAGGAGGAAAGGATATATCTTACCTGTTTCTTGAATGGTGGAAGAGACGTCACGACTAACGGCTCTAAACTTTTCCATCGTTTCTGTTTTTTCTGCAACTCTCTTCCAAAGCTATCCATATCAAAATCCGGAATCTTCTTTCTGAGAAGATCTATATCGATTGCCGTCTCCATATCGAGAAGCAGGCCGATATCGTATACATCTCGTGGTCTGTTTCGGTGATACACCGCAGCAACCTTATTCACAAGCATCTCCTCTCGTGCCAGTACAATCATATCAACAGGCGGAATATCAGGATATGGAGAATGGAGTGTCACCTGTTCCGTCCTTTCGGGCTGTGAAGAACTCATTATTTCCACTGACAGTGTGATTTCTCTATGATGTGTAGGGAGAGAAAGTCCAAGTTTGAGAAAGTGCATATTCGCCGTTTTCTTACTTTTTAGTACTGTACAATCAGCCCCAAGAAGTGAAAGCTCTTTCTGTAAATAATCAGGTAGATCTTCTGGTATCGCAGACACATAACCGACTATATCCTCTGAGAATCTATTTCCTTTAAAAACTTTCCATATGGATGTCCCCCCACCAAATATCATGTTTGGTATCTTTCTGTAAAGCAGATGGAGTAAGAGATCCTGAAGATAATCCTTCCATATCTGATCAATTAGTTTCAGCCTTCTCATATGTGCATATTTTCTTATTTCTTCCCGGGTGAGCATCTTTCTATCAACTCCATCGTTTTATCTATAATATCTTGTTTTTTTGTTAATGTGGCGTAAGTCCGTAAACGTTTTTTGTCTGTATCGTTCACTATGTCCAAGACTTCCTCCTCAAGTATTTTTCCGAAGTACAACGAATCGATCACTATTTTTTCCGGAGTGGCCACAGGCACTCGTATTTCCTCTTGCCAAATGATATACTCATATCCAAACATCATCCGAGGAGGCACCGTATAAAAAAGGATTGGTGTATCCTGGAAGCTAATTTTTTCATTAAATCGTCTTCGTGACGTGGCAATTTCCACAGAAAAGGGGATCTGGGTAGTCAGGTTTCGAATATTCATTGCCGTCCAGAGTGTAAGATAACATGGCTCTGTGATATGGCCAGCAACTGCCACTACATCATTGAGGGATGTATATTTTCCCCGTTCAATTCTTGTTATTTTTCCTGATTTCGCAAGGGTATGGAGGAGTTTCTTCGCGTAATTGCTTGGTATCCCTCTGTCACGTAAGTCTTGGGGTGTGAAGACGGGTTTTTCCATTAATTCCTCCATTACGCTTTTGTACTTTACTACGGGCATGAGGTATACTATAGTCGCGGCATATTCAACCATGTTGGTCACCAAAGAAGGTAACTAACATGAAAACTATCCGAAAAAAAAAGTATCATTTACCCCGCTGCAGTACCTCCCTAAACTCTTCTGCCGTCTGTTCCGGACTCACAAAGATTAAACTCTCCTGAAGGATTTTTAAGAGATACCACATATCGTTGATATAGTACTCGCTGAAATTCTGCCGTGAGATTATCTTGATACCACAGTAGAGCTCATCGCTACCATCCAGTGCACCGGAGTAAAGCATGAAGTTGTACGACGAAAGTCCCTTCTCATAGTACCACTGAAATACTGTCACGAGAAGTGAGGCGATATCCTGCACATCGCTCTCCGTCAGTTCGAGAAGGCTGTGTTTCCGTATTACACCATCTATCTCATTGTTTCCCACGGGGGCAAAGGGAACATACAGATCCATGTCTCCCATTTTTCCAATATATCGTTCTTTCGCCTCGAGGATATCGTCGACGATATTCCGATCATGGTCGTGGTAGTACTGTTCGGTGTTTTCCACCATCGCCTGTAGCATTCTAAACGGTGTCGTTGAAGAGAGCACGTGCATATGCGGATGCACGATGGACGCACCGGCAGGTGGAAGGTAGTTGCCACCCAGGACACCGTACTCGATGCTGTTCTCCTCGTACCGCCGCTGAAGATAATCGATGCCCACGGTGATCGCATTCTCAAATATCTCCGAAGTGAACTCGTGCAAATCCAGAAAGTGATCCTCCGTAAGCACAATAACTGCGGCATCGTGGTAGGGTGCGTAGAGGTTGGGGAAAAGCACTGCTTCTCCTTTCTTCAGCGTTCCAATCTCGGGAAACTGCGCCGCTGAGCTCTCCAGTTTTTCAGGACAGAAAAAGCAAGAATCTTTCGTGTTCTCTGCAAACTCCCTCAACGCGTCTCTATCCGTTGGTCCGTAAAAGTTCTTCGCCTTCTCAGCGGTGGCAGGGTTGTAGATACAGGTTATCCCTGTAAGCGGATCCTCTCGGTACTCCACGATCTGCGTCTCTTTCTCCATATCCTTCATTGGATTTAAAAATTCAAACTGTTTTTTTACTATTTTGAACTCCATTGCCATCAACTCCTAAATGCACCTTTTCCCAGACTTCGTCCCAGTCCACAATGGTTTCCACACAGCCCGTTGTCTTGAGGAGCACCCCCTGAACGGGAATCTTCGCATCCTCACATATTCGAATGCCTTCGAAGAGATCGGTAAAACAGGCCACCCCCAGTACGGCTCTCGGTTTGATCTTTTGTAAAATTCTCTTGACGAACGTCCCGCCTGGAAGAATAAATACCCTATACCCAAGTGCTTCTGTTTTTTCCTTGAACTCTTTGATGTAACAGAGTCCACATTCGACACATTTTATCCCTTTCTCAGAAGAAAGCTTCGCAGGACAGTCGATGGATCGCAGACATTGCGGAAGCACGATGACTCTCTCTTTGGGAGGTATTTTCTTAAAATTTTTCATATTGATAGAGTTCTTCACATCTACCACAATAGAATTAAAATACTTTGGTTGTAATCCTATTAATTCCACAATAAATAGAATTGGAGAGTAAAATGCATCTACAATGCCCGAAAAAACTCCTGGAAGGATATATCTGCCTGTTTTAAAGGAGAGAAGAAATAATATTACACCGAAGATGATAAGTGCGATTACGAAAATCAGAAGAATGACCGCAATTTCTCCTATGAACGCAAAGGGAAGAGACATAACTCTAATAAATGTATAGGATATAAAAAGATTATGAACGTCATTGGTATTGTCGGATATAAAAACTCTGGAAAGTCCTCACTTGTACTCAAACTCGCAGAAAAACTCAGCGATTCGTATACAGTAGGGATAATAAAACATGCAGGAGAGTTCAATGAAAAAGAAAGTGATACGCGGAAGTTTTCTACACTGTATCAGACTGGATTTATCTCGCCAGAAAAGTCTGGAATTTTCTTTCCTGAAGAAAAAACACTGGAAGAGATACTCTCGTACCTCCATGTAGATATTGTCCTTGTAGAGGGATTTAAGGAGAACAGAAGTTTTCCAAAGATCACGTGCGGTGAGTACGACGACGATCTGGCCATCGGATCCGATCAGGAGGATATCGATGCGCTGATCGAGAAGATTGAGAACTACGGATTCAAACTCCCCAATGAAAACTGTGGACAGTGTGGGTATACCTGTGAGGAGATGGCTTCGAGGATCATTCGCGGCGAAACGTCACCTGGTGAGTGCCAGCAACTCACCGACACGGAGATACGTGTGAATGGAAAGCCAATCCCATTGAATAGGTTTGTGAGCAACCTGGTGAAAAACGTGGTCACGGGAGTTGTAGACTCACTGAGTGGTACTGAGAAAGGAACGATCGAGATCACGGTAAAAGAGTAACTGCATCTTTTTCCTTATGCGCCCTCAAAAGCTTTTAACGAAGAAAAGAATATAAAATTTCTGTATACGTCTTTCTACACATCAATGATCTTTCCTTTCTAACCAACGTAAAAACAAATACGTCGAGAAGAATAAAATAAATGCTAGTGCAAGAAAACAGGGATACTCCCCATTCCTTTCACTAAGATATCCCATTTTCACGCAAATGCCATCCTTCCCACATAAAGCGTTAGAGAGAAAAATAAGAACAAAGAACGTATATGTATATATCTCATCGTTAGCAATTTGATTTTTTCTCGAGAGTAAGATACTCATCAAACAGACTACACCTAAAAATACGAGAAGTTCTATATTTTTTGTGATCCAATGGGAATCTGGTAGTTTCCAGACCCAAAACAAGAGAAACACAATTAGAAAAATGGATGAAAGAAATAAAAAAAGTTTTTTTTCGTAGATATCGTCATTTCGTGGATCGTTTGTTGGTAAAGATGGACATTCTATTTCTTCTGGTTTAACCACCGTATTAGATAGAGAATACTCAAATATTATAAAACCGCAAATGGTCAAAAATCCCACAACTCCATACGATATATCAGTTAAATCAACTACACCATTTATACTCAGTATATCTAACATTACAAGAAAGCTAATTACCAAAATGAATCTTGCGAGAAAAGCAATACCCCTTTTTTCAAGTTCCTTGAAATCAGTAAATACAGCAAATATAAATAATAGTGAGATCAGCCAATCGCTCCTATTAAGATCGTAGAAAGCAGAAATAAGTAATAATATGCCTATCAACAAATAACAAAAGTGTTTTATATAGTTTTTCTGTTCAGGTTTCATTTATATTCACTCTGCAAATCATTAATTCTCTTCCTATTTTTTCAAAGTTCATAATCATTCCTTCTTTCTTTATTCCTCTTCTTGACGATGGGTACGAGTATTCTCTAATAGATATCAAATACATTACTTATAATAATATAAAAAATAACTCCAGATGCAAAACAGAACAAGAAATCCCACAATCTTTGCCAATCCGAATAATTTCACTTTCCGCTCTTTCGCAGTTTCGTACTCCACAAAAAAGGGAAACAATGCATAAAGATAGATAAAAAAAACGGTAATATAAGAAAATTATTCTTTATAAGCTCTTCTAACACTAAAATGTAAATCAAGATAGATCCTAAAAATATATACAAAATATTTTTTTCAAATTTCTTAGTGTTATACCTTCCTAAAAGCGATCCGACAACCAACAAAAGAAGAGCTATTGGAGCAAGATCAGCCTCTGAAAAAGAGAAAAAAATAAAGAGATACACTCCCAAAAGTACGGCGGCTATTATAACGTACGAGAGGTATACCGTTCCCCTATACTTATTCCACAGTTCTTCAATGTTCAAAAATTTCTTCACCTTTTATTTAATTTTCCTGTCAATCCTCCAAAACACATGGACATATCGTATGAAGATTTGAAATAAAATCTTCTTTTAGATCTCTGTGATAGTCTAATATGTTCTTATGGTGATCAATTATAAATCCTATTCTAGCTATTTCCTTTTGATACATAGGTACTTTGTAAATTACTGGATGTTTTTCTATAAAGCTGTATTCGGTGATAACAGCACTAGATGTTAGAGCTAGTATTTCAGGTAATGTCCCACCCGTATATACGGCTCCAATGTAAAGACCTATAACTGAAATAGTATCAACAACATAGTCCCATGTATCATTTTCACTTTCTTTCTCAAATGCTTCTTTGATCTTAAAAATCAAATCTGTGACCTCTTCTTCTTTTTCTTCGAGGAACTCTATTTCTGCATCTATTAGGTCTTGTTGCAACGCTATATCGTCTATCAACTCCTCCACCTCGGGATCATGACTGCATGGACAGGGATCACAGTGTCCTTCCCAACAGCCGTTCTCGCACCATGCCTTCACCCTCTCTTCCTCGGTGTATTCACAATCACCGTTCACGCAGTAGTACTCTATATTCTGTTGGTAGACGTTACTATTTTTGTTGGTTATTTTCACGATGTTCATGACTGCCCCTCGTTCTTCTTAGATATTTGATTATGCCTAACCGTAATAACCTGCAAACCATAATAAGATAAAAAACAGGGCAAAGAATCCAATGATCTTAGATATACATTTTCTTTTCTCTTGTATCTCCTCTTTTACCTTGTATTCGACAAAAAGGGGAAATAGTACATAGAGGTAGAGTAGAAAGAAGGAGGGTATGAGGAGCGTGTTTTTCACGTACCCATATGTTACACCTAGAACGTATAAAGTAAGTAATGGAAAAGGATAGTAAGTACCTTGCCGCTCTTTTTTATATCCATCTATCATCATCCCTATATTTGATAACAGAAGAAAAACAATAACATAATGCCACAGGTCCTTTGTGGGAGAAAGCCATTGATAAAACACATAAACGTATACCCCGAAAATGATGAGAGCTATCGCAATATATGAAAGATATATCATCTTCTTGTTCTGTTCCCATAACTCTACAATATTCATGTTCCCCATTTATATCACTCCAGTGCACATGAACATCTCTTTCTGTTCAGTACTCATTGTTACACTTCTTTCTATGTTTTCTATCCTTAATCCACCCTATAATCGGGGTCCCTACAAAGATCATTACCCCTACAATCATTGCAAGAATCACTCCGATCAATTTAATATACCCTCCGTAAATTTCACTGAGATATCTCATCTTTGCACAGACTTCTCCTAAAGTGTAAAATAAGAACCCACATCCCAAAAGTGTATATTCGTAAAACTCCATCATGGATATTTCGTCCTGTCTCACAGAAACTGCTAGAAACCATAACTCCAAAAAAATAAGAAGCATCATCTCTTCTACGATCCAAGGAAGATCGCCAATTCTCCAACACCCAAATATAGCAAATCCAATTAGAAAAATATATAAAAGAAATAAAAGAATTCTTCTCCGTGTTCTTTCAAATCTCACTGTTGATCACCTAATTCACCGTTTTTGCAGCAAGGTAGAGTGGTGTGGATGTAACTTCAAAGAATATAGTCATATCGCAAGCATATTCTTCCTGTGAATGTTCTGCTAGCAAAGAGATAATCACGTCAATCACTGAGTGGAGAGAAAATGCTCAAAAAGAATGAATATCACGATTATTAAACATGCAAAAACTATATATATCGTATTATTTAGATCAATTAAATTAAAAAACATTATGAGGGAGAAAAATGTCAAGTATTCCAAAATCTCTACTACTGTCTTAATATCTTCTTGCTCTTTATATTCCACAAAAGATGGCAACATGAGATATAGATAAATGAAAAAAGATAATGGTATAAGGAGAATATTATGTTTTACATCGTATAACGCCAAGATCATTAGCCCACAGAAAGGAAAGGTAAAAAACATACGTTTCTCCTTTTCTTCACAGTTATCTATTAGCTCTTTTATTAATTCTCTTATATCAACTAACAAAATAAATCCAAAAAGACAAAACCACAACGATTGTAAGGTTCCTTTATAGAAAAGATAGATGAACAGTCCAAAAACTACGATCGCTATCGCCACATACGAGAGGTATATTCTCTTTTTGTTTCGTTCCCAGAGTTCTACAATATTCATACGGATCCTCCTATATCTCTATATTGCACAGGGACATGTACTTTTTATATGGTTAGTGACATTATCTATTTGTCTTTGTAACTCTCTATTCTCAGTTTCGTAACGTTCTATTGCTGGTGGGATATTTTCAATAGATTTTCTCTGTTCGTAAAGATGAACTTCATTCCCTGCAGCATACGTTACTATACCCACAACAACAATATCTATTTTTATTACTGCTTTTACCCCCTCTCTGATTGCTGTCCAAACAGTTCTTAGTGACCATAGATTTTTAAAATCTTTTCCATACCACTCTCTATTATCAAGAGTATCTTCTATATCCTCTTTTAGTGATCGAAGTTCATCCTTTCGACGCTCTATTAACTCGTTATTTTCATTAATTTTATTCTTTCCAGCTTCCAGAGATCTCAACAACTCCTGCACCTCGGGATCATGACTGCACGGACAGGGATCGCAGCAGCCCTCCCAACAGCCA
>CAZQQT010000007.1:0-143122 GCA_964595645.1 uncultured Thermococci archaeon | reverse complement strand
CAAACACTTGTTCAATTTCTCCTCTTGAAAAATCCAAGAGACTTAGAATATCTCTATTCTTGAACTCCATTTGTGTCACCTATTTTTTTGTCTATATCTTACAATGCTTATAACTTATAAAAAACTTTCGGTCTTTTCCGAAAAAATGATATTTTACTACATCAATAAGTAATTTTTCTTCTATAATTTAGAAAAAATCAAATTATATTAAGTATAATGGTACTTTTTTTCTAACTTAGAAAACAGAAAATTTTAAATGTTAGAAAGAAGGAATTTATTATGAAGATCTTGGTTCCATTTAGCTGTTTAACCCAATAAAGAATTTATCCATTTATTTTTTATAACTACTAGACTTGCAGTTAGTATTAATCCCCCTCCAATCAACGTTAACATGTTAATAGTCTCTCCAAGTATAACATAACCATAAAATATTCCAGCAATTGGTTCGATCATAAGAATAACACCGGTTGCAACAACAGAAACATACTTTATAGATTTGTAAAAAAGTATCATTCCAAAAAACATTGGTAACAATGCGAATAGAAGAATAAGAAACCATGTTTCCAGAGATATAGAAAGAGTAAAATTTGTAATTATCTCTTTTTCTGTCACAAAGCGTGACATGTACCCAATAAAGAATATAAAAAAGGTTTCAAAAAGACTAAGCCAAAAAATAAAAACTAAAAAATTTTTATTTTTCAAAGAAACTACTTTTGTCATTATAAAAATAAGTGAAAGTAGAATTCCAGCTGTTAATGATATTAAAGGTCCAAAAAAGCTTGAAAAAGATATATTCCATACTTTACTCGTAAGAAAAATCCCGAAAACTGCAAGAAAAATTGCGATCTTTTTTCCTTTGTTTATCTCTTCCTTAAAATATATTTTTCCAAATATAGCAGTCCATATAGGTTGGGTATAAAGAAGAAGAACAACTATTGCTACTGGTGTTCCTATTGCCACAGCTGTATTTTCAAAGAAACCTACCATTGCCATGACTATACCCATTAGCATATAGTAAGGTACCTCTTTAATTTTTATTAAAAAATTTAATTTTTTATAATAAAATATTAATAAGATATACACTACTACGAAAAAAGTCCGTAAAAATGTTTGTTGGAAAGAAGACACTCCGTTATCTCTCAAAATAGCTGAGAAGGTAGTAATAGTACCAAATAAACATCCTGATAATATCAGCCCTATATAACCATTAGTTTTTTTGGCCATGGAGATCCCTTTAAAAAATATATCTCCTTTTCATTTTTTAATGGCCATTACGCTTAAAAATTCAAAAAAAATCCAGCTTGCGAGCATTGAAGTTATCGAAGATGAATCATAAGGGGGTGAAACCTCGACAAGATCGAATCCTACGAATTCAATGTTTTTCAATCCCCTTATCAGCCTAATAATTTCTCTTGACTGCAATCCTCCTATTTCAGGTGTACCTGTGCCGGGAGCAAATGCAGGATCGCATACATCTATGTCGACAGTTAGATAGGTTTTACCCTTTACTACGTCATGTATTGTATCTACCACCTTCTGGAGGCCCATATCATATACATCGTCTATGGTCAACACTGAGAACCCGAGATCTTCCACAGTAGATATATCCTTTTCGTTGTACAACCCTCCTCGAATTCCTATGTATATAGAATGTTCTGGATCTATTAGTCCTTCTTCCCACGCTCTTTTTACGTGAGTGGCATGGTTATATTTTTTTCCAAGATATGTATCAAAACAATCTGTATGAGAATCGAACTGTACTAGACTTAATTTTTTGTGTTTTTTTGATACTGCTCTGATTGATGGAAGCGTTATGGAGTGATCTCCTCCACAACATAAAGGTAGTGCGTTGGCTTCTACAATTTTTAGAACGTTCTCTTCTATCCTTCTAAATGTATCTTCAATATACCCCGGCACTACATTCACGTCCCCATAATCTACAGCAGTGAATTTTTTGAAAGGAAATACATCTAATACAAAATTATAAGGTTTGACCATCTGGCACGACGCTTCTCTAATTGCTCTAGGTGCAAATCGTGCACCGGGTCGGTAAGTAGTAGCGTCATCAAAAGGAACACCTAGAAATACCACGTCTGCTGTTCCAATATTTTTACTGTAGGGAAGTCGAGCAAAAGAACATATCTGAGAAAATGTGGGAGATTCTTCCAGATCACAAAATCTCATACATACCCCCCCTTACATCTTATCTTTTTTATATTCTGTTTAGTTTTCTTTAGAGAATTCAATTCTATCACCTTAAAAAATTATAACAATTTTCTTAGTATTAATATTTTTCGATCTGCCAGTTTAATTCTTTATTTTATTCTATTTATTTTTAATAAACTCTAAATTATTTCTAATGTTTATTCGGTTCAAAAATTTCTAATAAAAAATTAGAAAATAAATTAAACTATCCGAAAGATTTTTATTTATAAATTCTTAAGTTATAGAAAGAGGTGCTTAAATGTTAGATGAACTAGACAAGAAAATCATTATGGAGTTACAAAGAGATTCGAGGAAATCCTTTACGGAAATAGGGAAAAAATATGGGGTCTCTCCTCAAACCATAAGTGAAAGACTCGATAAACTAAAAGAGAGAGGCGTGATAACGCATATGACACTCATGTGCGATCCGAGAAAGGTTGGGGAAATGATTCGATTTGTTGTGGGAATAAAATGGAAAATAGAAAAACGGGAAATTTTAAAAAGAGAATTGAAAAAATTAGATTTTATCCATTCTATATTTGGAACAACAGGAGATTATGCTCTCATATGTATAGGGCTGGCAAAAGATATAGATAATTTGGGATTCATCATTGAACATGTACTGCAAGATATCGAAGGAGTAAAGGAAACTCGAACTTTTGTAGTAACGGAAACATGCAAAAATACATACGAAAAGTACTTTTAAGTTCTTCACCAGAAAAAATATCAGAACATACCGAGGATTGTGGGAATTATCCGTAGAAGAACATAGAACAAGAATATAATAATAAGGACGTCCAGTACACGTTTCGTGAAATCAAACCCTGCTTTAAGTATAATCAAGAGGATGAGTACTCCCAGCGGCCCCACGGCGTCAGCAGGAACCATTCCCCTCGTGACGTCGGAGATGGCTTGGGCAATCATCTTGGCAATGTCAATGAACATCCTCACGATGGTAATGATCAACTCTGTAATTTCCATACATTCACGTATTGTGCGCAGTATTTAAAGGTTTTGTCACAACTGTATCAGGACCTCAACGTGTTCGTCTTCTAAAAGAGAGAGACCGCTCTTTTTGACGGCGATAATAGTGAAGATCCCGTGGACTCTCGCATTATTCCGTGTCACGAAATCGATCATCGCACGCTGTGTTTCACCACTTCGGATGACATCATCCACAATGAGGATATCTTCGCCTCGACGAATCGCATTTTTGGGGAGGTACAGTGAGAGCACATTTCCCGAGGATGAAGGGATATAAGATTCTTCAAGGAGTTCTTTCACGCCCACCTCCTTTTTCTGTTTCGCGTAAACCATGTCCACCTTAAATACGTCGGCAACTCTACTTGCGAGAGGGATCCCGTCGGCAGCGGAGGTAAAAATCTTGTCTACGTCACCGAAAAGTGTCCTGCAGTGTTGGGCGATCCGCCGGAGGAGGAATGTATTGTAGAGTACCCGTGTATTGTCAAAGTAGTCTCCATGGAACACAATGTTCTTTTCCACCTCCTTTTCCAGATTGAAATCGTTTCTGTACATAGTGAGAATAGCCCCCATATTTTTCTCAGCCGGCAACGTTGTTCCCGAGATATATCTGCTCAGTACAGTGATGGGAAGCCCGAACCGTTCTGAGAGCTCTCGGTATGTGTGAGACTGCTTGAGGTATCGGAGGTACTCCACAGCCTGCAGTTTTCTCTGGAGATCCTTCATAAGAGTACTATGAAGGGAGAGGTTATAAAATGTTGTATCATTCTCTATTCTGTACGAGCCACAGAGAGAACAGAAACCAGTTAGAAGGATCTTTTTCCCGTGTACGTTCGATGTAGATGAGTGTTTTCTTCAATTTTTTTCTGTTCGGTTCGATTCCAAGATTCATGAGAAGCGCATTGGACAAGAGAAATGAATGTTCCCCATAGTAGTGTGTGTAGGTGGAGGAAGCTACATAATCTCGTTCATTCGTTTCCTCGTATCGATGGTAATCAAACCGGAGACCTGAAGGTTCGCCGATCACTTTCCCCTCTTCACGGGCTATGGTGTAGTTCTCTTCGTAGGCAAGAATGTCATAGACACTACCCCCATCCCACATAGTTTCAAACCATTCCTCTGCTTCTAGAAGTACATGAAGGTGCCGCTCTTCCCCTAATACATTATAACATTGCCACAGTCCCATCATTGCCATGACCACGTACCACGAGGACTGATCCCGCCGTATGGGTACCCGAGTGTAGCCATCGTACCATCCTCCATTCTCCAACTGCATTTTCCACAGCGCATCCCCAAGTTCCACTGCAAACTTCCTGTATTTCTCATCGTAGGGAACGAGCGCTCCAATCCCCAGTACCATAATGCCAAGATCGTTGGGACTTGTCCAGTAGTAGCATTCTAAACTACTTTGGGGGTTCCCTTCATGCCGTGCATTCTTCGATATCTCTGTAATTTTTACTTTGTTTATCTCCTTCCACTTCTCAATCTCTTGGATAAGGAATGCTCCTCCCTTTAATGCCGTATCTTTGTATATTTCTTTTCCCGTTTTCTCATAACCAACAATAAGTGAAAACACACAGAGACCTGTGGAGAGTTTTGGATTTACGGTGTCTCCTATTTCGCCGGTTTTTTTCTGTGCGTCCACAATTCTATCGAGAAGCTCCTCGCTTTTCGTGAGATTGTGGTCGGTGAGAAAAATGGATGTGTAGCCAAGCTCGATCACTGACATCTCGTCCAGCTCGCGACTCACGTACCTGTGTTCCTCCAATGCCTGAATCTCCATTTCCTCTTCTATAGAGATAAAGGAGAAGTTGCTCACAAGCAGTATACAGATGAGCGGAAATGCACGTAACCAAAAGCCTCTGTCCATATAGGAAAATAGACATTGCGCATATTAAATTTTTCTTCACAGGAAAGATTTTTATACTGAATATCCTAGTCGCTGTGTGTATCTTATCGTGTCAACAAAAGCACTCACCTGTACGAAGGTTACAGCAAACCTTTATTCTTCGGAAATACCGATTTCCGACGAACGATTCGTGTTCAAAACACAAAAAGTAAAGAAAGCAAAATCGAAGAGATTCCCTGAAGGGGTTATTATCCTTTCGTATGATCTTACACATAATTTTATTTCTAAACCCCTCCAGAGAAAAATTTTTCACAGCCTCGGCGTGAGAATTTTCCCATCCATTTATGTATTTCCTTATGCAACACAGGAGAATGTCGTCACAGTTGATGAGTTGAAGGAGTATTTAGAAGATCATGGAACAGTGTACAGAAGTCCTGTGGTAGTACCACTCGATGATTCTCTTCTGAGAGAGACAGTGTATAAGTACCACAGAAATGCAGCGAGAAAGATAGTATATAAGGTAAAAAAATACGAACAAAATGAAAATTTTTCTAAAAAAAGGCTATCAGAACTGAAATCAAATGTAAAATTGCTGAAAAAAAGATGTATGTGGTACACACAACGAGGGGTAACGTTGAAAAATGTCT
This sequence comes from uncultured Thermococci archaeon, assembly GCA_964595645.1. GTDB lineage: Archaea > Methanobacteriota_B > Thermococci > Methanofastidiosales > B48-G16 > JAYEIH01. The sequence continues at coordinate 137,440 of CAZQQT010000007.1, read as the reverse complement.
ATAACAGAGCATATAAAGCTGTTCTTGCGTATAGGCATATGACGGAACAGAGAATCACTATATGAAAGTTGTTGAGGAAAAAAGAAACATTTTGCTAATTTTTTAGGAATAAAATAAGTAATATCTATTTATAAAGTATTTTAAATACGATAAAATGTCTAAACAATAGAGAAAGGAGTATAGTAAGTTTCTATTCTTATAAAAAAAATTTTATATTTTAAAAATTAGTTGCGAAGTGGTGATACATTATGGAACTGGAATGTCCGGTCTGCTATGAAGATATTGAGATTGAAAGTCTCCACGAGGGTAAGACAATCACTTGCCCGGCTTGTGGGAGTGATCTCGAGCTCCAGAAGGAAGAAGGAGAATGGGAGCTTTGGGAAATAGATGAAGATGAACTGTGAGGTGAAAATATATGGCAAAGAGAAAAGGAAAGGAAAAGAAGAAAAAGTCTGAGAAGAAAAAGTAACATCTTTCGTTTTTTATTTTTTTTAGATTATTACTGTCACAACACATTATGAAGATATTTGAGTTGCAAAGGAATTTAGGATAACACTGCTGATAAACCAGAGTACCGCAAAGATTGAAATAGTGAGTGTACGGACCCCTCCCTCAAATAACGCTACAGAAACTAACGCACATTCCCACAAAATTGCATTTGTTATCATCACGCAAGAAATTTCTTTTTTTAACGAGGCGATGAGTATAGTAGACGTGACAGTGGAGGAGGTTTTCGATAAAAGACCGTATGCGTCTTTTCCAAGGGGTGTGAGTGAATATTTGCTATCCTTCTGTTCGATGAATGGTGAGAGTGTTCTCAGATGATAAGAGAGTGTAGGACTGTCCACTTTTAATGTATTCATTATTGCTGTGAAAGTGCTCTGTTTCTCTTCACCAATATATCGCAGAATATCCCTCCTCATCTGATGGTCCAGTGCTTTAAACACCTCCTCTTCAAAGTTTCATTACCGTTTTTTTCCATTTAATCACCTATAGATACTAGCCATTGAGCGATTTAAATACGTATATGTGAAGAAAATTTTAGTAAAATGTTTTTTACGTATCCGAAAATCGCACATCAAGAGGATACCATACGATATGGAACATCATATGTGCAATCAACGTTTGCTCTGTTTTCAGATAATTTAACGTATCGCAACTTTTTTAAAGTGAAGAGATGACCATGTGTAATATAGAGAGCGATCACATGAACAATGCAGTAGAGATTATCGATCTAGTAAAAACCTTTGCGAATGTTATCGCAGTGGATGGAGCGTCCTTCTCAATACCTGAAGGAGAGATATTCGGGCTTATCGGGCCAAATGGTGCCGGCAAAACGACGACACTGCGAATCATCTCGACATTACTGGATGCAACATCCGGAACAGTAAAAGTGTTTGATCACGATGTGGAGAAAGAGGCATCGGAGGTGAGAAAACTCATCAGCTACCTCCCTGAGGATGCGGGCGCGTACAAAAATCTTACAGGTAGAGGCTATCTCACATTTATTGCGAAATTTTTTGGCAAGGGGAGAGAAGTCAACGAAATCGTGAGAAAGGGAGTTGCTATTGCGGATCTTGAGGAAAGAATTGACGATAAAGTTGATACGTATAGTAAGGGAATGATGCGCCGTCTCCTGGTAGGGAGGGCCTTAATGATCGATCCCAAACTCGCCATACTCGATGAACCGACCTCCGGGTTGGATGTGATAAATGCCCAGGAGGTACGGAGAATTATCAAACGTTCTGTGAGAGAAGGGACTACAGCCCTCGTTTCATCCCACAACATGTTGGAGGTAGAGTTTCTGTGCGATACAGTCGCACTGATCAATGAAGGACGGATTGTTGAGAAGGGCAGTCCTTCTGAGTTAAAGAATAAATATACGGCTAGTAACATAGAAGAAGTATTCACGGCGGTGGTACAATGAGTGGGCTCACCACGATCATTGTGAAGGAGATACGGGAGATGCTCACACCCTCCACGATTCTTCCCATCGTGATCATGGCGGTGATATTCGGATCAATGGGAAACATGATGGGTGGCATTGAGGAAGAATTAGGAGAGAAACCGACGATTGGTGTGATTGATGAGGATAGCGGAGATTTTTCCGAAATTGTCATTGATATTCTCAATAACAATGCGAAAGTGGTGTATACAGGAACGAGTGTGGAGGAGGGCATAGAGACAATAAAGGAAGAGGGCGGTACAGCACTCCTCATACTGCCATCAGGCTTTAGCGAGAACATTCACAAAAACGAACAAGGAGAGATAGAGATCTACTGGGTGATGAGCGGTGCCGGCGTGTTAGATACTATCTCCTCGGAGGTAGTGAATGGGCTCGTTCATTCGGTGAGCCAGGGGATTTCTGAAAAACTGATAGAAAATAAGGAGACCTCGGAGATCGTGCTCAACCCGACAGTGCGGAAGGAGACCACCATCTTCAAAGATAAAACAATGAAGGGAATCTCTCCCAGCACGATAAGCGGTATGCTGTCCTCGCAATCGTCAATTGTACCCATCATTATGATGATGATCATTATCATGGCTGGTGGGACGGTCATCTCATCAATGGGGATGGAGAAGGAGAACAAAACCCTGGAAACACTGCTCACACTTCCTGTGAAACGGAGTTACATCGTGCTCGGAAAGATTGTGGGAAGCGCCGCTGTGGGACTTCTAATGGCAGTAGTATATATGGCAGGACTCGGCTACTATATGACCTCCCTGGGGATGTCCTCTCAGATAGACATGGCACAGTACGGGTTAACGCTGGGAATGAAAGATTACCTTTTGGTTGGTCTCTCTGTGTTCATTACACTCTTGGCAGCACTCTCACTCTGCATGATCCTCGGTACCTTCGCAGAGAACTACAAGAGCGCGCAAATGCTCAATCTCCCTGTCGTTGCTCTCGCACTCGTGCCTATGTTCGTGACAATGATGAAGGATTTCAGCACACTTCCTATGGCACTGAAGATTGTGGTGTTTGCGATACCCTTCTCCCACCCCATGATGGCCATGCGGTCGCTCATGTTCGATAACTACAGCCTCGTCCTGGGCGGCATTGGATATGTGCTGATCCTCTCGATAGTGCTTATCTGGATCATCGTGAAGATATTCAGTACCGAACGGGTACTGACCGCCAAGCTCTCTTTGCAGAGGCTCAGACAGAAGATACTATGATCTCCTTTCACGCGTACGGCCACCCGAATATCACGGCTACTCACGAGACCACAATTGAAGTAACGAAGGATACGCATCTTACGAAGAGAGGAGACTGTATCATCGGCGTGAGCGCGACAAAAGGACTACGAGATCTCAAGAATTTTCTTGAGGAGAATAAGAAGCAGGAGATCGTGGTTACATTTGTCGTTGGGGATCTGACTGAACGAGTGAAAGGATACCTTGATCCGCGGCTGACCTTTCGTGACGGAAAGGATATCGTGATCAGGAAAAGTTCTTACATATGTGATAGGACGCTGATGGTACACGCCGATAAGGCTGCCGCAGAGCTAGAGCGTCCACTCGTTCAGGCGTTGAAGGGCGGGGAACGGATGACAGTAAGTATTTCTATATATTGATACTGGGTCATTCTTCCCGGTACACCTTGATATTCGAGGGGGTGACGAGGATCCGTGAGTCTCCTACACCAACAATATCTCCCCCAATACCTTTACAGATACCTTTAAGCTGTTCTACGAGTCTTCGAAGCTCGTTGGGGTCTCTTTCACCTAATTTTTCCACGTTTCCGAGGACGATATTTCCATCGTTGAGTTCCTTCGTGATTCTTTGGATATCGGATTCACCTCTCACGGTCATGGGTTTCACGTAGGTAAGTCCAAACTCCATAAAACCCTCGCCTGTGAGAATGTCCTCTTCGTACTCTATCCCTTCAATGTCCTCTAGATCCTCATCTCTCTCTTTATCTCTTTCTTTTTCTTTTTTAACCTTTTTTAGCTTTCTATCGCCAAAAATATCTTTTAATCGTGGCATAACATTACCTCCTCTGATAAATTATTATTAAAGTGAGGAATACGATGATTGCGTAAAAAATGAGATTCGTCGTTGATATGAGGCGTCCTATGTCCCCTCCAATAGAAGGTTTCTTTGTTTCTCCATTGGATGGAGATGTCGGTGGCGGTGTTTTTCCTTCTTCTATACTGTTCAGTGCGGTCTGACAGATGTCTGCCATGATACAGTATTTTGCTCTGTCATAGTAATCTTTTGCTTGTTGGTACTGTTCCTTTGCTCTCGTTACTTCACCCGAGAAGTAATATTGCTGTGCACTCTCAAAACTCTCGTTACCTCGAATTGCGTAGATCTTCCTCTCGATCTTGAGTGCCATATTGGTATTACCAGCTTCTTCATATTTATTTTTTGCGTTTGTATAGTACTCCTCCGCTTTCGTGTAGTTACAGTTGTTGTAGTACTCCTCCGCTTTCGCGTAGAAGGAATACGCTTCATTTCGTACCTCTATCGTAATTTGATCCTCGATAGTAAATTTTTTATTGTACCGATCGTAGTACGTCGCCCTGATTACGATAGTATACACATTGACTCCCACTTCATTGAGATACAGCTTGAATGTTCCGGAGACCTCTTCGTTTTCTCTCAGTTCATTGAGGTTTTTAGGTGTTTCTACATCGTAATCAAAGTAGAGCTTCTCCGAGGCGAGATAAAACGAAATATTGTAGACAGAGGTGTTACCGACGTTCTTTATTCTAAAAGGGACATCTAATGTCGTGGTGATAATACCACAGTCCTCCGCCTGGAGTAAAAAGGATTTGATATCCAAGGTGAGTAGTACAGAAGGCTTCGTCCTGAGTATCTCTATATGCGCGTACTTCGGAGGGTCTGTACGGAAGGGAATACATCCATGACCTTCACATATTCCCTCCTCGGTACTGACAATGATGGGGACATCAAGTTCATCCGCAGGGATCTGTTCAGTTATCCTGATTTTCAGTTCCACGGTCTCTTTATCTCCTGTAGACATAGGGGACGGCAGTTTCAGATCCCCTTTGTTCCCCACGATGATTTCTACGTGGTCCTGGAGCTCCTCCGGAATCATCAACTTATCAATATATACCTCTGTATTCCACATGTACGTGCCGATATCGTTGAGTACGGTCACCCTGATTGTGACCTCCTGTCCTGGGGAAACAATCTCAGGTATCGCCCTTATCGTGATTGTAGGTTCCAGTGGGAGATTTTCTTGAGCTCTATATGTGCTGAATGAGGCCGCGAAAAGGGCAATGAGGAAAAATGTCACAGCTTTTCTTTTCATAAAGCATTATTGTTTTAGAAAGTATATAAATTTTTTGGGACAGCGTAACCAGTACATTTTTATTTCTTCGACCGTTAGTGTATGTATGCCTGAGAAAAAAGTATACTTTATCCACCCTTCGATAACATACCATTCACGTACGGAGAGACGCTGTGAAAATCTGATGAACTCGAAACTTGAGGGGGATTTGGATATCATGGGCCCCTCCAATCTATCCAAAGAGGAAATAAGAAGCTGGAAAGAAGACATAGAGGACATGGATATCGTGGTGGGACTTGCTCTTGAAGAAAAATACACTGTGAGTGTGTGGAAGGTAATGGAATATGCTGACGATCTAGAAAAGAGTATTTATACAATAAAAGTAAATGAGAGCACGATAAAATGGCGTGAAGGCATATTGGAGGATGTAAAGAAGCTTTCTCTGGAAGAAACGAGAGATTTTACAAGAAAAATAGTGCTTGATGATGGAAAGAGCATGCTGAAGGGGCTATTTTTTGGAAACAGAAGTAAATATTAATGTACGTGAATTCCAAAGCATGAAATACCTTTTTGTTTCATCTTTGTTTGTATATCATTATGGAGACAAGGCGAAAGTAAAGGATAGAGGTCAATCAAAAACTCAACAAATTTTTTAAGGATTCCTTCCTACAACTACTATGGTAGCGCCGTTGATCGTACTCGTGGCAACGCTTGTACTTACCTATCTCGTCTCCCAGTATATGGAATCTATAGGAAACGTGGGACGGGATCTCCATAAGCCCTATGAGCGATACTTGCCGGAATCCTGTGGTATTGCCTTCGTTGCTCCCTACTTTGTGTTTTTACTCTATATGGGAAAGTATTACTTTTCCATTACTCTCGGACTCGTTGTACTAATAGGGCTGATAGACGACTTTAAAGGCATTTCACAATTAAAAAAGGTTTTTTTGTGTCTTTTCGCCGGAATTCCACTTGTGTTTTCTATACAGAGTGAAACAATTAACTTCGTGTTTTTCACAATCGACTTCTCGTATCTCTACTATCTGCTGGTGCCTATTGGGATCACTGCAGCGGCGAATGCTACGAACATCCTCGCAGGATTTAACGGAGAGGCTGTAGGAAGTGGCATTATTGCCAGCACTGCACTGGCGGTGTCAATGGTGATCACAGGAAAGGATCCCGCGATCCTCCTCCCCTTTATCACTGCATTGGGCGCCTTCCTCGTGTTCAATATCTACCCCTCGTGGGTGTTTCCCGGTGATGTGGGGACACTCTCGATAGGAACGGTTATTGCAGGAGTAGGAATTCTGTACAACATGGAGTTTATTGCGGCAGTATGTATCGTTCCTCAGATAATCGAATTTTTCCTGAAAATTCGAGTTGGATTCTCTGGAAAATCATATGGGCCTACACAAATAGAGAACGGAATCCTCGTTCCTCCAGAGTATCTTTCTGTAGCGAATATTCTCACGTCTACCTTTCAACTTAACGAAAAGAAACTTTTGGTACTCTTATGGACCATTTCGGCTCTTTTCGGTGTATTGGCGATTATCTTATCTTTTTTTTATTAGAAAAAAGCTTTTTGAAACAATATATATCTTTATTTTTCCAAAAATTTATTTTTCTGCTGTAAAAATAAAAAGAAAGAAATGATTTCGAAAGAAAATTTTATATAGTCTGTATTTTATTGATATCGTATGTGCGGTATAATTGGTATTGTATCTCAGGGTTATATTTCATCGAAAGAGATGTTGCAGGCATTGAGGCGGCTGGAGTACCGAGGATATGACTCTGTGGGGTATGCCTCAAATGACGGGACGATAGAAAAAGACACAGGAGAAATATCAGATTTTTTAGAGAGAATCGAGGAGCATATGTTCACCACGGGGATTGCACACACCCGGTGGGCAACCCATGGTGGAGTGAGCAAGGAGAACGCACACCCTCACACCGACTGTACCGGCGAGTTTATGATTGTGCATAACGGTATCATCGAAAACTACCTTCCTATCAAAGAAAAACTCCGTGAAAAGGGGCATACATTTCGCTCGGACACCGACTCAGAGGTCATCGCCCACTACATCGAGGAGAGAGAAAAAAATGGTATGGGAGTGACGCGGGCCATTGCAGAGTTCATCGAGGAAGCCGAGGGAACATTTGCCGTTTTGTTGATGCGAAAGGGAGAGAACAAGATCTACGCCTTCAAACGGGATTCTCCGTTGGTACTCGGTGTTGGTGACAGTACACTCTACCTCTCCTCCGATATCTACGGGTTTTCGGATACAACAACGAGAGCGGTGTTCTTCGAGGATGATGAGTTCGCGGTGATAGGAGACGATTACACATTCTATGATAAGGATGCGAATCCGATAGAGAAGGAGGTTCAGGAGTTCGAATGGGGATTCTCCGAGGAAAAAAAGGAGGAGTACGATCACTACATGATCAAGGAGATTAAGGAGGAACCACAGGCTGTGGAGCGGATTATCCACTCTCTGAACAACGAACAGCACCAAAAAATCCTCGATTTCAATGAGATGATCCACTCGGCGAAAAGGGTCTGTTTTGTGGCATCAGGCACAAGCTACTTTGCCAGTCTCCTCGGCGTCTACTTTTTGAACAAGGTGAATATCGAATCACAGGCCATTATCGCTTCAGAGTTCAGACATTTTATTCATGTGGATGACGAGACTCTCGTAATCGCTATTTCACAATCGGGCGAAACGATGGACGTACTCAAAGCATTGAAGTTTGCAAAAAAGAAGGGAGCAACCATTGCTTCCATCGTGAACGTTCCTCACTCCAGTATCCAGCGGATCGCCGATCTTTCTATGGAGATACTGGCGGGACAGGAGATCTGTGTTGCCGCCACGAAGACATTCATCAACCAGATCTCTCTCCTCCTCTATCTGGCTGCACTCAATGATCTCAGTGTCAATCTCACCACACTCTCACAACGAATCCGGGAGACCATCGATCTCAACGAAGAGAAGATACAGACACTCGCGAAGGAACTCTCCTCGAAACGTGATATCTACGTGCTGGGCAGAGGGCTTACCTACCCGATTGCCAGAGAAATCGCCTTGAAACTGAAGGAAATTCCATACCTTCATGGCGAGGGAATGATGGGCGGCGAGTTAAAGCACGGGACCCTTGCGTTGATAGAGGACGGCACACCGGTCATCTCGTTGATTCCTCGGGGGGATGGCGAGATGATCTCCAACACGAAGGAGGTGGAGGCGCGGGGTGCAAGGGTCATTACCATTTCCAATGATGACTCGCTCTCGCCCGACTTCCTCCTCACCACGTCCAAGGATGAGAAGGTTGCCATCACCGCTACGACGATAGGCCAGCTGCTCGCCTACTACATTGCTAAGGAGAAGGGGCTCCCCATCGACAAGCCGCGAAACCTGGCGAAGAGCGTGACGGTGGAGTGAACGACAGATAGATTTTTTGTATACATTTCATATATACAAATAATTTCTAGATACTATACATAAAATTTATAAAGTACGTATAACAATTATAGATCATGGCGACTACTATCCAGATTAAAAAGAACACGAGGGAGAAATTAAAACGATTTGGATATAAAGGAGAAACTTATGATGATATTATTAATCGATTGATGAAGTACTGTGAGGATATTAATGTCGAAGATCTAATCGAAGCACGGTGGGAACGACTTCAAAAGGAGAAAGAGACGTATATACCTTTGGATGAGATATGAATGGAGATACGGGTACATCCACGAGTAAAAACGTATCTTGATAGAACCAATGAGAAGGAGAGGCTCAAAGAACGATTAAAAGAGCTCATGAACGATCCCTATACGTCGAGAAGTGGAGCAGATATAAAAAAAGTAAAGGGGAAGAAACACGATTTGTATCGACTGAGAGGGGGGGGATCATCGATTTGAGTATTTTGTTGAAGAAGGTACTGTATAGATTGAGAGAGCTTTTAAACGAGGAAAAGGATACCGATAATGTAATTCAGGATATTGGTAACAAGAATGCGGTTTTTATGCATGCTCTTTATTTCTCTATTTATTTTTTCCTCTGCAACCAGCGGATAATACCGAGTAGAATGTTTACCCGCGGTACCCGTTCCATATAGTCTGTGTACGCATCACCAAACTGCGTAACGAGGAACCGATCCTGACTGCGAATGACGAGATAGATCGCGAGCGTAGCAGGAATGCCAACAGCTGTCACTATCCATCCCTGAGCCGCGAGGATAATGCCGACACAGATGAGCATAAAGGAGAGATATTGCGGATGTCGTACCACCCCGTAGAGTCCAGTATCCACGAGTGTCGTGGTCTCAATATAACTTTTCCCCTCTGTCACTCCTCCTCGTTTGCGGAGAGTGAAAACAGGAATTACTGCCAAAAATGCTGCAATCCAGAGGAGTATCCAGCCGAGATTGCCGAGCCAGACGATGGCTGGTCTATGGTAGATGATAAAAAGGAGGATTTCCACGATCATTAAGGTCATGCCGATACCCCATCTCCATTTCAACTGACTGTCCATGGCTCCTCGTTCCTTTTCTATCGTATCGCCCCCCTTCGTGTTTTTTTCATACCGTGCCGTGCTCTCTCCTCTCTATTCTTTTTTTTCATCTTATTTAACGGTATTTTCTTCCACTCACAATCTCTAACAGATACTTCTTCCCCTCTTTTGAGAGTCCGAGCTGGTCTATCTCTTCTTGGAGATCTGCCAGGGTGCCACACCCACCCACATATCCATTCGTTCGTGTTACGGCGGTAGAGTTGATAAAATCCTTAGAATTTGGGTAGACAGTTGTAAACTCGTTCATAAGCTTCGTATACTGCTGGAGATGGTACTTTTGGTGGTAGTCCTCAGCAGGATAAAATTTCGAGAAGGCTATGATTTCTGTCGCGATCTCTCTCTGGATTTTCGCCTCGCGATTTCGTGTTGAAGAAGCCAGTTCTCTTTGCTCGTTTGTATGAGTGAATATTACAGACATGTACTGCCGTTTCCACGGTTGTGACGTGGGGGTATGCGCGTTCCAGAAGATCTCGAGGAGTTCTTCGTAGGATACCATCGTGGGATCGTACTCGATCTGGACGGTTTCAATATGATCGTCGATATTACGATAGGTTGGATTCTCGGTGGTGCCTCCCGCATATCCGACACGAGTTCTGATCACACCCGGAACGCAGCCAAAGGTGGACTCAGCACCCCAAAAGCAGCCGAGGGCGAAGGTTGCCGTTTTCGTCTCAGCTGGCGTATCGAGGTCGATGGGAGGCATTTCTATTTTATGAGTCATGTTTTTCTCTTCCATGGGTGGTTCCTCCTGAGTATACACAAAGATCGCAACAACAGTAAGAGTCAGTGCAGCTGCTATAATAAAGATTTTCATAGTACTCTCTTTATTCTCTTCTGCATATATGTCTTTAAAAGATTTTCTCATTCTCAGAAGCTGTTGTGTTTTTTCCAATTTTCTCTTATATGCCTCAAAAGCACTGAAAAATACTTCGTCGCGTTCTAATTCAGAAATAGTTTATTAAAGTAATAAAAATGTAGAAAAAACGCTCTCTTTTTTCTTCAACGGAGCATGCGAATGAGAATAGGTACATCCTTTAAAACTTTATGCTGGGAAAACATTTATAAAGGGACAAAGAGAAAGAGGCGTGATGTATCCTGACCAACAATGTACACCTACGAACATTGGTATTTCTAAGGTAGTGTCGGGACTGCATCACCATCGATAACTAATCTCCTTTTTAAGAGGGGAGGTGCTTTTGTGACAACATTACGAATTGTTATACCGAAGGGTAGGATTCATGGGAATGTGATCGGCCTTCTGAACGAGGCAGGCATACGGATAGAGGTAAAGGAGCGAACGTACAGACCTACTGTCAGTGACACAGAGCTTGAAATGAAAATAATGAAACCGCAGAATATCCCAACACTTCTCGAGCTGGGATCGCACGATGTCGGGGTTACTGGACATGATTGGGTACTTGAAACAGGTGCGGATGTGGTGGAGGTACTGGATCTCGGGTTCGATCCCGTACAAATTGTGGCGGCGGTACCGGAGGATCTTCTGCACGAAAATCTCCATGAGAGAAGGATCGTCGTTGCGTCTGAGTACGAGAGAATCACCACGAATTTTCTTAAGAAAGAAGGATACGACTACGTATTTTTACGGACCCACGGTGCAACAGAGGTTTTTCCTCCTGACGATGCTGATATGATCGTTGATAACACCTCCACTGGACGGACACTCGAGAAGCACAACCTCCACGTTGTCAGCACACTTTTGAACTCATCCACTCGATTTATCGGAAGTAGAAAGGCGTTGGAGGATCCCTGGAAACGAGAGAAGATCGACGAATTAACGACGCTGTTTGAGGCGGTACTTGACGCCCGGGAACGGGTCATGCTTGAGATGAACGTTCCTCAAGAGAGAGCCGATGAAATCATTCAGAGTCTCCCCTGCATGCGATCTCCAACTATGGCACCACTCTATGGGGAGAAAGGGTACGCGGTAAAAATTGCGGTGAAACGGACGGAAACAGCAAAACTGATACCACAACTCAAAAACCTCGGTGCGACCGACATTCTGGAGTACGAGTTGCGGAAGGTGGTCCTGTGAGAGCTCGTGAGGAACTGGCTGAGGTTTCACCGTATCTACCACCTAAATTACGAAAATCTGCTATACGGCTGAACCTCAACGAGAATACTAGAGGCTGCTCATCGAAGGCACTAGAAGCTCTTCACGCTCTGGATTCCAATGATATAAGCTTATACCCGGATTATTCTCAGTTAGTTGAGGAAATTTCAACGTATTTAGCAGTACCCCCTGAAAATATTCTTCTCACCAATGGTGCCAATGGAGCGATTCAAGCGGCGATGAACGCGTACATTGGAAAGGGAGATAGGGCGATACTCCCCTCTCCGACATTTCCCATGTACGAAATCTTGGCACAGATACGAGGAGCACAGGTGGTACCTGTGATGTACAATGAGGATCTTTCCTTTCCAACGAAACGCCTCGTATCACAGTCAGGGAAGCTTGTGGTTGTTGTGAATCCAGGAAGCCCCACCGGCACGTGCATCGACAAAGATGAGTTCGTTGACATCATGGAGGAAATGAGCAACTCACTGGTCGTGCTGGATGAAACCTACTACCACTTTGCCGGTGAGTCGTACGTCGATCTCGTCGAGGAGTTCGAAAACCTCATTACAGTCCACAGCTTTTCCAAGGCATTTGGGCTGGCCGGTCTGCGGCTGGGTATGGCCGTAGCGAGTGAAGAGATCATTGACGAGCTTCGAAAGGTGGTTTCTCCTTTTTCTGTTAATGCTGCAGCTGTTGCTGCAGGGAGAGCAGCACTTGCCGATACTGCCTATATAGGTCGCATGGTCAACCATATACAGAAGGAAAAGGCGTTTCTTTCCAGTGCATTGAGAAAACTGGGCGTTAACACGCGTACTACGGCTACAAATTTCATCTTGGTCAATGTGGGACAGGATGCCGAGTGTATCAAAAACGCCTTAGAGAAAAGGGGAATACTGGTGAAGGATCTCAGCTCATTGCCAGTAATGGACGGATATCTTCGAGTAACTGTCGGTACCCGCAGCGAAAATACCGCGTTTCTTAGCGTACTGAGAGATATTCTACCCCGAGAGGAAAAAGGAATGGGAGATGTGTCAATATGAGAACTGCTGTTGTTGAGAGAAACACAAAGGAGACACAGATACGAATAGAGCTCAACCTTGATGGAACGGGAGAGAGCACTGTAAAAACACCTATAGGGTTTTTAACGCACATGTTGGAGACCTTTGCGAAGCATGGAGTCTTTGATCTGGAAATGGAAGTACACGGTGATACAGCGGTGGATCAGCACCACACTGTCGAAGATACAGGAATTGTACTGGGCGAAGCTTTTAGGAAAGCATTGCGTGATAAAAGAGGCATTTGTAGGACGGGGTTCTTTGTCTGCCCCATGGATGACGCGTTGGCAATGACTGCCGTCGATATATCCAACAGAACCCATCTCACCATGCATGCAACCTTTGAAAACAAGAGAGTTGGTGATCTCTCTACTGAGTTGTTAAACGATTTTTTTCAGGGGATTGTTGGATCGTTGGGGGCCACACTTCATGTGCACGTGTATTACGGCCGTTCCGATCACCACAAGATCGAGGCAATCTTTAAAGCCTTCGGACATTCGTTGAAGAGGGCGTGCACTATTGAAAAACGGCGAAAAAACGCTATACCAAGCACAAAGGGGATAGTATGATTGGAATAGTAGATTATGGAGCTGGAAATCTCCTTTCAGTAAAAAAAGCGCTAGAATACTTGGGAACACAATACAAAGTTGTCGAATCGAAAAAAGATTTTAGAGGGATAGATGGCCTGATTCTTCCAGGTGTCGGTGCATTCCGTTCTGCGATTCTCCGGCTAGTGTTTTCAGGCATGTATGAGCATATTGATGACTGGATACGCGCGGATAGGCCGTTTTTAGGGATCTGCCTCGGCATGCAGCTCCTTTTTGAAACAAGTGAAGAGGCGGAGGATACGAGGGGGTTTGGCATTTTCCGCGGCAATGTCGTTGAGTTTGAAAGGTATAAAGTACCACAGATAGGGTGGAACAACGTTTCTATAAAACGGAACTCGCCGTTAATGGAAGGAATCGATGATAGTTCCTTTTTTTACTTTTTGCACGGGTACTACGTTCGTACAGAGGAGTCCATTGTGATCGGCACCACCGAGTATGGTGTCTCCTACCCTTCTGTGATTGGAAAGGGTAAGATCTACGCTGTGCAGTTTCACCCGGAAAAGAGCGGAAAAATTGGGCTTAACCTCCTGAAAAACTGGGTGAGACAATGTTAACAACACGGATTATTCCCTGTCTCGATGTAGACGAGGGAAGAGTGAGAAAGGGTGTAAGATTTAAGGAACTCCGCGATGTAGGCGATCCAATGGAATTTGCGAGACGGTACAATGATCAAGGAGCCGATGAACTCATCTTTCTCGATATTGGAGCCTCCTATAAAAGTAGAGAGATCCTTATCGATGTAGTGAGGGGCGTGTCGAGAGAGGTCTTCATTCCGCTCACAGTTGGTGGAGGATTGCGAACTGTTGAGGATATGCGTGCTGTTCTGAATGCAGGCGCTGATAAAGTTGCACTATGCACTTCCGCCCTCCACAACCCCGATCTTCTCTCTCGCGGGGCACAGACTTTTGGATCCCAATGTATCGTACTCTCTGTCGACGCGAAAAAACGAGGGACCCGATGGTACGCCTATACCCATGGTGGACGGAATAATTCGGGGGTTGATGTTATTTCCTGGGCAAAAAAAGGCGAAGCGCTTGGTGCAGGCGAGATCCTGCTCAACTCTATGGATAGAGACGGAACGCAGCAAGGCTACGATCTTGAGCTCACGAGGACAGTCTCTGAGAGCGTGAACATCCCAGTTATTGCATCAGGTGGGGCTGGAACCCTCGAACAAATATACGAGGTAGTGGAAAACGGAAAGACAGATGCCGTTCTCCTGGCATCCCTTCTTCACGACGGTGAGTACACAGTACAGGAGATCAAGACGTATCTAAAGAAAAGAGGAGTGTGCGTACGATGATCATCCCTTCCATCGACCTCAAAGAGGGAAAGGCGGTGCAGTTACAACAGGGAAGGAAAAAGATGCTTGAACGTGAGGATGTGTTTTCTCTTGCCAGAGAGTTTGATAGATACGGTGAGATCGCAGTCATCGATCTCGATGCCGCCATGAACAAAGGCGATAATGCTGAGACAGTAAAAAAGATCCTGAGAATTGGGGACTGTCGTGTGGGTGGTGGAGTACGGACACCGGAACATGCACGGGAGCTCATTTCTCTCGGCGCGAAAAAGATCATCGTCGGATCGAAAGCCTTTGATAGCGGCAGGATCAACGACGGTTTTCTTGAAGCGTTGGTCTCGGCGGTGGGAAGAGACAGAGTGATCATTGCCATTGATGCTCTCCACAGAGAGATCGTGACCGACGCATGGCGACACACTACAGGACTCGATCTCCTTGAGACAGTCTCGCATCTGGAGACATACGCTGCCGAGTTCCTCTTTACCTGCGTGGAACGTGAAGGCACAATGAAGGGAACTGACATGGACGTAGTGGAAGCGCTGGTACACACCACAGAGAACCCGATCACCGTTGCTGGAGGAGTGAGCACGATGAAGGAGATACGGGAGCTCTCACGGATGGGAGTGGATATTCAACTCGGCATGGCACTCTATACAGGAAAAATAGATCTTACAGAAGCCTTCATTGCTTCGCTGAGATGGGATAGTGACCTCATTCCAACAATCACACAGGATACCACAGGACAGGTGCTCATGCTCGCGTACAGCAGTAAAGAGTCGCTTCGAAAAGCGTTTGAGACGGAAAAGATGTGGTACTTCTCTCGATCCCGGGATAGTCTGTGGCAGAAAGGAGAAACCTCGGGGAATACGCAGGAGCTTATACGGATGAGGGCAGACTGCGATGGCGACACGATTCTTGCTACTGTAGCGCAGGAAGGTGTCGCCTGCCATACGGGATCGTACTCCTGTTTCGGCGAGAGAGACTACGAGTTGTATGAGCTCTACGAGATAGTCCAGGACAGGCTGAACAGCCCACAGCAGGGATCGTATACTGCCACACTAACTGATCCTCTCCTCAGAGAGAAGATTCTGGAGGAAGCGCAGGAGGTAGTAGAGGCAGAAACAGACGAAGGGGTGATATGGGAAATTGCCGATCTCCTATACTTTTCTACTGTTTTGCTGGCAAAACGAGGGATACCCCTTGATGAGGTATTTTATGAGCTTGCACGGAGGAGAAAAGAATGAGGATTGTTACTGCAGATGAACTCACGGATGAGTTCTTTACGTACAAGGAGCCTGAGGAATTGGATACAGTGAGAACAATACTCCAAGAGGTACGAGAGAAAGGAGATAGGGCAGTGAAGCGCTATACCCTCGAGTTTGACCATGTGGTCTTGGAAAAACTTCGAGTAGAGGGTCACGAGTTCAGAGAGGCAGTTCACGTGACAGATACGTCTGTGGCGGACGCAATCGATGCAGCTGCGAGGAACATCACACAGTTCGCCGAACGTCAGTTCTCCCAGCTCACCGCATTTGAAATGGAGATCGCCCCTGGGGTCTTCGCCGGCCAGCAAATTATCCCGATAGATCGTGTGGGTGTCTACGTTCCCGGCGGGCAGGCACCGCTTCTCTCTACACTGCTTATGTGCTGCATTCCAGCTGTTGTTGCAGGAGTGAAGGAGATCGCTGTCTGCTCACCCCCAACCTATGAGGGTACCATCCATCCAGCACTTCTCACCGCAGCAGCCCGTGTCGGCGTGGACGAACTGTATAAAGTGGGAGGTGTCCAGGCGATAGGGGCTATGGCCTACGGAACAGAATCTATCAAAAAGGTGGATAAAATCGTGGGACCTGGAAATACGTACGTCACAGCGGCAAAAAAACAGGTGCTTGGTGCTGTAGGCATCGATTTCCTCGCAGGCCCCACCGAGCTCATGATCATTGCCGATGAGACAGCGGATCCGGCGATCGTTGCAGCCGATTTGCTTGCGCAAGCGGAACACGATGACAATGCATTACCACTCTTAGTTACACCATCGGTAACCTTGGCGGAGCGGGTTGCAACGGAGCTTCAACACCAGCTCGAGGGGCTCCCCACACGATCCACTGCTGAGAAGGCGATAGCGCACGGGGCGATGATTCTTACCGAGGGAATAGACGAAGCAGTTAAAATTGCGAACAAAAGGGCACCTGAACATCTGGAACTTCAGCTACGCGATCCCGACCAGTACATCCCATGCCTACGAAACTACGGATCGCTCTTTGTCGGATCCTTCGCTGCCGAAGCTCTCGGTGATTACAGCAGCGGACTCAACCATACACTCCCTACTAATACCGGTGCGCGGTATACCGGCGGCTTGAGTGCCATAGATTTCGTTAAGCTTCAGACAACTCTCCGCGTGACGAAAACGGGAATTGAAAAGATAGGTAGTATAGCGAGGATGCTTGCAGAGACGGAAGGGTTATATGGGCATGCACGATCGCTCAAACGACGAATGGAGAAATGAGTTCTTGCTGTCTTTTACTGACACATTTTGGAGGAAAGGATTTTGGGAGGATATTTTTCTCATCGTTTTTTCCCACAGAGAGCGAGATACCCAATATTAACCGAAATCTTTTTATATATTAAATTATAGAAGATACTAAATTTTCATACTCGAGAGTGATCAAATGAGAAAAATAAAAGGAGGAATATTGGTAGTATTATTGTTGATTTCACTAGTTGGTATCGTTTCGGCGAGCTATACGGTACAAGAGTTTCCTATATGTACAGATCCAAACGATCAAAGAGACCCGGATATCTATGGTGATATTGTCGTCTGGTATGACGACAGAAATGGTCCATCGAATGAGGACATCTACGGATACAACCTCTCAACGAATACAGAGTTCCCCATATGCACGGCTGCGAGTGTGCAACAGAATCCATCAATTCATGAGAACATCGTTGTCTGGGAAGATTACAGAGACGATACCGGTAGCTGGACAGATTGCAATATTTACGGCTATAATTTCTCAACTCATACGGAGTTTCAGGTAACAACACATACGAGCGGTCAGTACCATCCGGTGATCTACGGGAAGACCATTGTGTGGGCGGATGATAGAAATGGTCCATCAGATGATGATATCTACGGCTACGACATGGGGCCGGACGGTCTCTTCGGAACAGGAGACGATGGCGGTGAAATTCCCCTCTGCATAGTATGTGGATCTCATCAGAGGCATCCAGCAATCTACGGATCCATCGTCGTCTGGATGGATGAAAGAAATGGGTCAGCTAACCCCGATATCTACGGCTACGACATGGGGCCGGACGGCAGGATCGGAACAGGAGATGATGTCGGCGAGTTTCCGATAACGACAGATCCGAATGGTCAAGTCTATCCAGCAATCTACGGAAATATTGTCGTCTGGCAGGATCACAGAAATGGACCAATGGTCTCCGATATCTATGGCTATACCATCTCAACACATACAGAGTTTCCGATAACGACAGGAGGAATGTGTCATTACAATCCGGATATCTATGGTGACATCGTCGTCTGGATGGATGGTCCTGCGGGGTTGTTGAGTAATTATGATCTGTACGGTCGTGATCTCTCAACGTATACAGTCTTTCCCATAGCCACCTATCCTAACAATCTTCAACGGCATCCAGCAATCTATGAGAACATCGTTGTCTGGATGGATGCCAGGAATTATCCAAATGATATCTACGGCGCAATGCTTGGAGAGGAGCTATTCATCAACCCCATTGTGTCCTTCATGCCGGTGAAAAACTACCATCTCGCGCAGGTGAATACATACCACGCGTGTATCGAGGAGAACTTGCCGGAGGACATACCAGATGACGTCGAAGCGTTACTGGACGAGATGCAGACTCACCTCGATAACGCGAACACGACACAGAATACGATCTACGCGAACAATGAACTCTTGAAAGCGCTCGAACTTTGTGAAGAGATCGCGGAGAACTTGGGCATCACGTGCTCGTAATTTTTCTTTCTTTTCTTATTTTGTAACTTTCTTCATCTCGTATACTCTTAGCCTATAAAAAATTTCTTAAAATAGAAGACGAGAAGGAAGTAGAACACAGGGATGCATATTTGAAGAATTATGAAGGCAATAAATCCAGTTATTTGCCATACCGACGTGGCTATCTCCCAAAAAGGTGTTCTTCTTTTCTTCGCCACTTTTATCCACCTATTGAAGTATATTTTAGTTGGGGAGGCCCCATGTTTCTAATAATCCCTACAGTAGTATATTTCTTTTCTGTGTATATAAGGGTTTCGCAGAAACGATCACTCTTTCATTTTCTCAAACTGCTGACGGATCGTATATGTATCGTAAATAATCGTTAAGTGCACTATTTTACCGTTTTCAGAAAGTTTCACGACGTCTACGCATTCGAACGAAGTGGGAGTTCCATCCTCCAATATCCACTCGTAACGGAAGTGTGCAGCCCCTGCATTCTCGTTGGTGAAGAAGTGTAGCGGTGCAATTGTCGATTGTTGCGTATCTTCAAACAGTGCCTTGTAGAATGTTGCGGCGTCCATCTCTCCATACAGAGGAGAGGTGACGGTGGCATCCTCTGCGAACAATGCTGTAATCTCATCGTACTTTCCATGTTCCAGTGCTCTCAGGTATTGAGAAAGTGTCTCTTTTATGTCCATGGTAGACCTTACTTTCTTCACTATATAAAACGTGGACTGTTCCTATTTCTCCGTTTCAACAGATTCTCGGAGAGTCGATTGGGAGACTCCGGCGTACTGTTGGATGAGGATCCCTGTGACGATGAAGATGAGCCCTACTACCGTTGAGATGAGTATTGATTCCCCAACTATCTGACGGATGAAGATCAACGAGATAAATGGAAAGAGGAATACGAGGTTGCTCACCTGCGCCGTTGTTTCTGAGAGGGTGAGTGCCTTTAACCACATGACAAAGGTAACACCCATCTCGAATATGCCCACGTACGTCACCCCTATGAGTCCCTCGAACTGTGGCAGTGTAGGCTCCGACACGATGAAAATAGTGAGTATCACGAACACAAAGCTGAATGAAAAGTTTAAGAAGAGTTTTGCCACTTCATCACGGGAATCTCGCATGTTACAGATCCAGAAAAGGGACCATATCACAGAGGATCCCACAGCCAGAGAGACACCGAGAGGATCCGATCCTTGGGGAGATGTGAAGTTTCCCCGGGTGCCGACGATCACCACGCCAAAGAAGCTTATGAGAACGGCAGTGATGCTTTTCAATCCTATCTTCTGTCCAAGGAGAGGGATCGAAAGTAACACAAGGGTGATGGGCCAGATACAGTTTAGTGGCTGCGCTACCTGCGCAGGAAGAAGTGAATACGCTTTGAAAAGGATCATGTAGTAGAGGAAGGGACTTAAAAAACTGAGCAGTGCGGAGCGGACGTATTCTTCTCTTGTGTAGGTTTTCAACACGGAGAGTTTTCTCTGTGCGGTGAGAATGAGGAAAAGAACGGTACTCGATACCAGCGTGGAGTACAGGAGGAGGTGGAGCACATCCACGTACCGCAGTGAGATCTTGAAGGCAGAAGCCACCGTTGACCATGCCAGCACTGCACCGGCTGCATAAAGGTATGCCCAGTTTTGCCGTTTCATTGTTGAAAATTGATTTGCGTCTATTTAAGCGTTAAGTATAGATGAAACGAGAGCATGCCCCTCTATTTTTCTACTTTAGTCAGAGACAACACTGCACTTATCCAATCCTTTTCTATATATTATGGATTTTTAAAGCTTTTTTCTCAGTTTGTTAAGTAAAGGGATAAATATTTAAACAAAGAAGACATATATATCATTGAAAGGAGTAAAGAATAAAAAATTTTAGAAAAATAACTTGGAGGAATATACATGGACATAGAGAAAATTAGGAGTGCCATGGAGAAACATGGAGTACCGGGAAGAGACCTGTACGAACTGCCAACCTCTTCTTTGACCTTTCCAGATGGTGCGAACTACCGAATAGAGATCTCTGGAGTCGAACGGCTCTCTACTCTTGAAGCATTGGTAGACGAGATGGAAGAACGTAATGTGCCAGTGCACAGACTGATCAGTACGGTGATGGGTTCCACATATCTAGACGATGAGGAACTGGAAGAGTTTGCGGCACTGGCAAAAGAGAAGGAAATGGAAGTGATTATTACACCCGGACCACGCCGGGGCTGGGATATTGGACGACAGCTGGCAACACCAGAAGGTTCTCTCTCTGGTATGCGGACCCGGGGGAGCGATAACCTCTCATACCTCATCGCAGATATTGTGCGATGTACCGAGCTTGGATTCAGAGGATTCCTTGCCACTGATGAAGGAGCTCTCTGGCTGCTCTCCAAACTACGGGAAGATGGTATTATCCCGAAAGATACTGTCTTCAAGGTATCGATATACGCTGGACATGCCAGTGCAGCCGGTGCGAAGGTGCTTGAGCAGTTAGGAGCGAACACATTCAATCCATTGGGCGATCTCCCACTTCAGATGTTTGCATCGATACGAAAAGCAACAAAAATGCCATTAGACGTTCATATAATGCTTTCGGAGTCTTTTGGAGGATTTAATAGAATGTGGGAAGGTGCAGAACTCGCACGTGTTTCTTCTCCCTGTTACTTCAAAATTGAGCCTGGAACAACCCTTGCTGCCGGCGGAGGTATCTACAAGCCGTGGACCTCAGAGGATTTCCTCGCGAATATGGCACGGGACAAAGTGAAGTATGCACAGCTTATACGGGATTTCATCAACAAAATTAACCCCGAGCTTACACTGTCGGAGCAGGGTCCAGCAGATCTAGCAATACCCAAGTGATTGAATGTATGGCTACACAGGAACAATTCTCACGATAGACCTCTCGAATGAGACGGTCTCTAGGGAACAGCTGAATGAAGAGGACGCTCGAAAGTTTATTGGTGGGAAAGGTCTCGGTGCAAAAATGCTCTTTGACGAGATCGATCCCGTCGTGGATCCCCTCTCTCCAGAGAACGTACTCATTCTTGCCACAGGGCCATTGACCGGTACACTCACGCCTACCTCAGGACGCTGGTGTGTGGTTACGAAGTCACCGCTCACCTCGCTGTATCTTGATTCACATGTGGGTGGGTATTTCGGTGCAGAAATGAAAAAAGCAGGATATGATTTTGTTGTGATAAAAGGAAAGGCAGAAAATCCAGTGTACATTGCGATTAACGATGATGATGTGGAAATAAAGGATGCAGGACATCTCTGGGGGAAGAACTGTTTTGATACAGAACATCTGTTACAGGAGGAAGGACGAGTACTCTCCATCGGTGTGGCCGGTGAGAACCAGGTGAAGTTTGCGTGTATCAATACGGATCTCCAGGTCCACGGTGGCAGAGGCGGCAACGCCGGACGAGGTGGTGCAGGAGCTGTGATGGGATCGAAGAACCTGAAGGCTGTCGTGATCAACGGGACGAAAAAGCTGAAGTACGCGGATGAGGAGAAATACAAGGCTGCCGTAAAAAAAGCAATCACCATGATCAATGAAAATTCATTTATTCCCCAGCGGAGGAAGTACGGGACACCCATATGGGTCAATCCAGTGAACGAAAATAAGCTGCTCCCGACCCGCAATTTCTCGCAGGGAAATTTTGAACATGCGGAGGATATCTCCGGAGAGACGATGCACGATACAATTGTCAAGGAGAATAAATCATGTTTCAACTGTCCCATTGCCTGCGGCAAATGGACAAAATTCGAGTTTGATGGTGAAGAGTACGAGCTGGAAGGTCCAGAGTACGAGACCATCGCACTTCTGGGCAGTAACTGTGGCAATGGAAGTATCGAAGATGTTGCGTATCTCTCGTATCTCTGTGACGATCTTGGACTTGATACCATCTCTGCCGGGAATGCGGTGGCATTTGCCATAGAGGCAGCGAAAAATGGTCTTATCGATGCGGATATTACGTTCAGCGATCCAAAATCCCAGAAGGAGTTGATACGGAAGATCGCGTACCGTGAAGGTATCGGCGACGATCTCGCCGAGGGCGTGAAGCGAATGTCAGAGAAGTACGGCGGCACGGAGTATGCCATACAGTCCAAAGGACTGGAGTTCCCGGGCTACGATCCTCGTGGTGCCTTTGGTATGGGACTGGCCTATGCTACGAGCGACCGCGGTGCGTGCCACCAACGGGTCTGGACTGTGAATGCGGAGATACAAGGAGATTTGACCCCCCGGTACGGTATCGATGGGCGAGCGGAGTTCGTGAAAGAGGGACAGGATGAACGGGCGTGTTGCTACTCGCTTGTGCTCTGTGATTTTGCACCACTGGACGTTGAGACATTTGTAGAGATGCTGAACACAGCCACAGGCTTTGATTATACGAAGGAAGAATATTTACAAACCGGAGAACGGATCTGGAATCTCACAAAACTCTTCAATATCAAGAACGGCGTGACGCGAAAGGATGAGACGGTTCCACAGCGTATTATGGAGGAAAGCCTGGAGCTCGACGAGGCGAGAATAGGAAAAGAACGATTTGAGAAGATGCTTTCTCAGTACTACGAGCTGCGCGGCTGGGATGAGAACGGCCATCCCACCAAGAAAAAACTGAAAGAGCTGGGACTGGAGTGATTTGAATGAAATGGACGGCAGAACGGATAAAGAACGCTCCTCCTTCCATGCTCGAGGAAATTCTCAACATTGCATCTGAGTACGAGGGGGTCACAAGCCTCTCTATTGGCGAACCGGACTTCGATACGCCGGATCACATTATTGAGGCCGGGAAAGAAGCACTGGAATCGGAGTACACACACTACACCTCGAACTTTGGACTCTCCGAGCTGAGAAATGCCATTGCGGAGAAACTCACACGGGAAAACAATGTGAACGTGGATCCAGAGGAAGAGGTCATGGTGACGTGTGGCGCCGGTAATGCCATCGATCTCCTCATGCGGGCGGTGCTCGATCCGGGAGATGAGGTGCTCGTCCAGGATCCAGGATACTTCAACTATATCTACGTCGGTGCATTTCTCAATGCTAGTGTGGTGCCGGTACAGGTGAAGGAGAAGAACAAGTTCGCGCTGACCCCCGACGATCTCGAGGAAAAAATCACGGAGAACACGAAGCTCTTGATCCTCAACTCTCCGGCGAACCCGACGGGAAGCGTGATCTCGGAAAAAAACCTACGAAAAATTGCTGATATCGTGATAGAGAACGATCTTCTCGTACTTACCGACGAAATTTACGAGAAACTTATCTACGGAGAAAAACACTTCTCCATTGCGTCCATCCCGGAGATGAAGGAACGCTGTGTTCTGATCAATGGGTTTTCCAAGGCGTACGCCATGACGGGATGGCGAATTGGCTACGCTGCTGGAAAAAAGGAGATCATTCACTCCATGGGGATGATCGGCGTCTACACCAGTATCTGTGCTCCTGCCGTTTCTCAGAGAGCCGCGCTGGCTGCATTGGAAGGTGATCAGAGTTGCGTAGAGGAAATGAGAAAGGAGTACGATACACGACGGCAGTACCTGGTGAAACGACTCAACGAGATGGGTATCCCGACGGTCATGCCGAAGGGAGCGTTCTACGTGTTCCCCAATATCTCACAGTACGGCACCAGTGAAGAGGTATGGAAACGGTTCCTGGAGGAAGCGAATGTGTCTGTCACACCTGGAACGGCTTTTGGTACCTACGGCGAAGGGTATTTACGCCTTTCTTACGCAAACTCAATGGAGAATATAGAAAAGGCGATGGATAACATAGAAGAGGTGATAAAAAATGTATAACGTAGTTTTTATAGGACTCGGCATTGTTGGGACAGGACTGGCCGAGATCATGCACAGGAAGAAAGCGCACTTGGCGAAGAAGTACGGCTTTGAGTACGATGTTGTCGGTGTGTGCGATGTGGTGAAAGGGAGTATCTACGATGATAGCGGACTCGATCTCGGTAAGGTACTGAAGATGAACGAGGAGAAAGGAAAAATCAAGGATTATCCGGCGGAACAGACAGGATTGAAAAGCGTTGAGATGATCAAAAAGCCCGATGTGGATATCGTGGTAGAGGCGACGCCTACGAACATCGAGACGGGCGAGCCGGGCCTCACCCACTACCGAACGGCGTTGGAAAATGGGAAACACATCGTCTCCACGAACAAAGGCCCCGCCGCCTTACAGTACCATGAGCTGATGGAGATCGCTAAGGAACACAACGCGTACATGGGAATCGAAGGGACGGTACTCTCCGGTACCCCGGCCATCAACCTCGGCACGAGGGATCTTGCGGGCTGCGATATCAGAAGTATCAGAGGGATTCTCAACGGCACGACCAACTACATCCTCACCAACATGGAGGAGGGACGAGCGTACGATGAGGTCCTCACAGAGGCGCAGGAGAAGGGCTACGCCGAGACGGACCCTACCGCGGATGTGGAGGGCCACGATCCCCTCGCGAAAATCGTGATCCTCGCCAATGCCGTCATGGACGGCAACGTCAAACTAGACGATGTCCCGTGTGAAGGTATTACGAATATCAATCTGGACGATGTGAACCAGGCGAAAAACGATGGAAAACGAATAAAACTCATCGGCAAGGCGTGGCGAGAGGACGGTGAGGTAAAAGCACAGGTGAAACCGGAGCCGATCCCGCTCACCGATCCGCTGGCAAATGTCATGGGCGTGCTGAACGCGATTTCCTTTGAGACCGATGTCACCGGTGACGTCACCGTTGTAGGACCCGGTGCAGGTGCGTCCACTGCTGGGTACGCCATGCTCACCGATATGCTCGAGATTCACCGACGGTTTTAATTTTTTCTTTTTTACTTTTCTTTTGAAACACGACGGTTGTGGAGATTCCCCAATCAGTATTATTGCTCTTTAGAGGGTAAAACGACCTAGTAGAAGATACAGACGCGAAGAATTATTAGTGGGAGACATGAAAGAAGCCTGTCTGCGAGAAGGAAAAAGATTTTTTTATTGAGGAGTGGATCTAATGATAAATAAATTTGAATAGTGTTGTAGTAAGGAGGAAGCATGTCTGTACAGGTTACAAAAGAAGAGTTCAAAGAATTGAAAATGAAAGTCGAGGAGATGGAAGAAATTCTGAGTATACTCTTTGACAAAGAGTTAATGGAGAGTGTGGGGCGAGGTAAGAGAGATATTGAGAAAGGAGATGTTGTTTCGTTAGAGGAATATGAGAAAATAGCTGATAAGTGTTAAAATGCATGAGATGTTCCTCTCAGACGAAGCGGTAAAAATTCTTATCAGGGTAGATAAAGAAAATGAGAACAGAATAAGATAAAAAAAGTGAGGAAAAACTCCTCAGTCCTTTGGAAAACATTTGAAGGGCATCGATCTATGGAGTTTGAGAGTGGGAAAGTACAGAGTGATTTTTGAAATAGATAAAGAAGAGAAAAAAGTGTTTATAGTGACAGTAGGGCACAGAAAGGATATCTATCATGGATTAGATAGGTGAAGGTACGGTAATAAAATAGTGCAAAAATAAAGTACTGATGAATCATCCTATTGGGTGGTAGCTGTTTATTTTTCTCCAAATATAGAATAGTAGAATTATATAGATTTAAAAGCAAAACCCATCTCTTTGTTCAAATGTTGATATGGAGGATATTCTCTGGAAGCGTGAAAAAGGAGAGCGTTGGTACTCAGCACCAGGACCATCTGAAGGGAAATTACACTATAGACTAGGAGAAGTATTCACTGTACTGATAGGGCAAACCCTCTTAAATGTATATACTCTGCAAGTGAGGTATGGACACGGATAAGTTTCACCTCGATAACAGAGATCCCCTCGCCTACGTGCAGATCATGGCAGGGTTTTTCATGTTTGCTGCGGGTATTGTCTTCATGCTCAAGGCGGATCTGGGAATGAGTCCGTGGGGGGTGTTCCATGTCGGTGTAACGCACCACGTGCCGTTAACACTGGGAAGAATCTCACAGCTCGTCGGGCTTATTATCATTATTCTCTCATGTTTCCTCGGTATCTATCCGGGGATCGGGACGCTGCTCAATATGTTCTTCATCGGGTTCTTCATCGATATTATCAATCCCTACGTTCCCTACATGAATGGCTATGTCTCGCAGGCTGCCATGTTAGCAGGGGGCGTGATTTTCGTGGGGATCGGCTCGGGACTATACATCAACTCAAACCTCGGTGCCGGTCCACGGGACAGCCTGATGCTGGGACTGAGTAAGAAAACAGGGAGAAGTATCCGGTTCGTCCGGAACTCCATCGAGATCTCGGTCCTCGTTACCGGGTTTTTCCTTGGGGGACCAGTTGGTGTGGGGACGGTGGCCTTCGCCCTCGCTATTGGACCTGTAGTGCAGTTCTTCCTCAGGATCGTGCCGGAAAAAGGCGGGGAACACATTGCAAAAACGGTGGAGCCCCACTAGCATCATAAAAAGTTCAGTGTGTGCGTGAAAGGCGTGATTGCGGTGACAATAGTTCCGAGCAGCACCGCGTGAAGTACGGTAGACGGCAGTATCGATCCGGTGAGGCGTTCCATCACAGCACTGAACCAACTCATGAAGAGGAAGATAGGCGCCATCATGATCAATACCGTGACCAGGAAGAAGCTGCCCTGGAGGAGACAGAGTCCGAGGATGACACCCGCAAACCACGAGTAGATCAGGAGAAAGATGAGGAGTGGGGCACCGAGCCATCCGGTATGCGGTACAAGGATCGGGAGAGCGATTTTTTGGATAAATAGTGTGTAGAACAGGAACACAACGAAGAGCACGAGTATGTAGAGTGGGAGGTACGGTAGTTTTGGCATTGAGGGAACCATCCCGAGGAAATGCCGCCCAATGAGTAGATACACGCTCACCAGTGCAAGAACGGTGATGACAAGCGAGAGTAGCCACATTTTTTTCTGCGAGAGTGATCGTGAAAGGATTGTTCGTATGGATTGCTCCTTCTTTTTCAGGATTCTCCATGTACATACACCCACACCTACCCCAAACCCGCCTGTGAACATGGTGATAAGCGCGGTGAAGGGGAGAGGTGTGAAGAAAAGCGGGACGAACAGAATCATCGAAGGAACCAATAGTAGCGTGAATTCGTAGTACCGTCCTAGAAACGATGATACCGAGAGAGAAGGAGTATCACTGTGCCATTCCACTCCCAGAATTTTCGTGAGGAGAAAGGATACGCTGTAGAGGAGTCCGAGGAACCCGAGCGTACCGAGGACAAGCAGTACCATCCGCGGAAGAAATGTTGATGCTGGTTTCTCCTCTCCAAATGTGCGTGCTACCCACCGGGTTACGCTGGTAATCGCGTTGGGGTGCCATGGAACGATAAGATGATCTGCAGTGCCAATGAGATGGACCTTTCTGGCGGAGCCATCGGTGAAGGATCCGTAGCGTGTATTGTACTCGATAGTCCCTCTGACTATACTTCCCATCGATGCTCTCACTGTCTCCGGCGAGAACGCCTCGTCGTATTTCCCGATGACGACTAACGTATTGTCCGGTGTTTCAATGTCTTCAGGAATTCCGGTACCGAGTCCTATCCACGCCGCTGTGTTATGTGTAGATGCGTACTGGTACGTGGGAGATCCGCCCATGGAGTACCCCATGAGTACGAGATCTTCCATCTTGGCATTGACATGCGATGGAATATCGTTGATAACTGAGTCAAGATCCACTAAGAGATCCGCTCGATTCCTGAGCTCGCCGGTACTTCTTCCATGGCCACGCCAGTCTAAGACTGCCACGATGTATCCGTTCGCCGCGAGATCCACCGCAAACCCTTCCATCATCTCCTTGTTGACACTCACGCCGTGCCCGATGACCACTACTGGTGCAGGGAGAGATGCAGGTCGGTAAAGCGTGTAAGAAATAGTGACATTGTCGGGTGTACGAACAGTGTATGTGTCCCTCGGGATATGAGATGGGACGTACTGTAACCCAGCGGCGCCGACAATGAGGAAGAGCAACGAGATGATGAGTAGGTATTTCGTTTTCATTACTGTCTCTCGTTCCCCAGCGTAAAATATATTTCGGTTCAAACGACACACTTTTATTTTTCAATGAGAAGAGCATACTGAGGAACACGCATGGGAGAGATCGATAGAGCGAGGATTCAGGAGTTAAATGAGTACAATGAGCGGCCTGGGAAGGAGTATGTGCTCTACTGGATGCAGCACGCACAGCGAACGGTCTATAACCATGCACTGGAGTATGCGATTGAGCGAGCCAATGGGATGGGACTGCCCGTACTCGTCTACTTCGGCCTGACTGATAGATACCCTGCGGCGAATCTCCGACATTACATGTTCATGCTCGAGGGATTGAAAGAAGTGAAGAACGCACTGAAGAAACGAGGAATCCATTTTGTTGTGGAGAAAACGGTTCCATGGAAAGGAGCCGCCGATCTCGGCGAGGATGCGGCACTTGTCGTCACGGACCGCGGTTACCTTCGACATCTCAGAGCATGGCGGCAGCAACTCGTCCATCTGGACTGTCGTGTAGTACAGGTGGAAACCGATGTCGCGGTTCCTGTTGAGCAGGCATCAGAGAAGGAGGAGTACGCTGCCTACACCATCAGAAAGAAGATCACCACCAATCTCCCCCGATTGTTGACGCCGGTGCCACAGCGAAAGGTGAAGGTATCTTCGCGTGACTACGATCTCGCTGAGATATCTGTTGAGCACACGGAGAAACTGCTGGACGATCTCGATATCGATACGAGTGTTGGTCCATCATCGCAGTTTACCGGTGGGTATTCCCCCGCGGAAACGCGAATGCGCACGTTCATCAGGGATCGGCTGGAGCAATATCCTACGTGCAGTAATGATCCGACGGCAGCGTGTATCTCCGATCTCAGTCCCTACCTTCATTTTGGACAGATCTCGCCTATTCAGATCGCACTGAGTGTGCGGAACGCGGAAGTAGAAAAAGAGGCGCAGGATGCCTTCCTCGAGCAGCTGATCGTCCGGAGGGAGCTTGCGATAAACTTCGTCTCCTACAATGACCACTACGATAGGTTCGATGCGGTCACCGGCTGGGCGAGAGAGACGCTCATGGCACATGAAAAGGATCCACGAGAGTACACGTACACATGCGAGCAGCTCGACCGTGCAGAGACACATGATCCGTACTGGAATGCCGCCCAGATGGAGATGGTGAAAACGGGAAAGATGCATAGCTACATGCGGATGTACTGGGGCAAGAAGATTCTCGAGTGGGCAGAGACGCCGAAGGAGGCGTACCGGATAGCTGTCACACTCAACGATACGTACGAGCTCGATGGACGGGATCCGAATGGGTATGCCGGTGTCGCGTGGTGTTTTGGGAAGCATGATCGGGCGTGGAAGGAGCGACCGATATATGGGAAGGTGCGGTATATGAGCGCGAGCGGACTGAAGCGAAAATTTGATGCAGATGTCTACGTGGACAAGATAAATAGCCTATAAACTCTTTTCTAGAGACTTTTAAACTACAAAAATGCATTTCAAATTGACAATTAATATTTTGCATTCTGAAAAAGGATACAGACTTACGGAGGTAGTTTATAATAGAACATACTACAAGATAACGATCGTAGTCCTGTTATCCCCACTTCGTTGCCACTCCATCGATGATGACACCGTACGCGATACCGGCGAAAAAACTGGGCCAATCCATGAAACCGCTGGTGAGTGTTATCGCCGATGTGACCAGTAGACCGAGTAGCAGTCCCCGAACAATACAGTTCGTATCAGCATCGATGATCGTGATATCGCCGGCGAACCCAACCACCAGCCCCATGAGCACTCTGTTGTACCACATGGCGAACAGGAAGAGTTCGTTCTCCTCGAACCCGATCCTCGTACCTACGCCGATAATGCACAATACGCCGAGTACTGCGCCGGTGAGAATCGAAATAGTCACCCGTCGTTTTTCCATATACACTCATTGATTTTAATGGTTAATAACCTTTGTTTGATCGGTATCTTCGCATGGCGATGAGAGTTGCGAGTTATCACGCTTGGTTCATCTACTCACCATCCACGTCTAGCTGGTTTATTAGTGATCTTGCTCTTTTATTAAATTTATCTTTGTTTTCTTCTTTTCTTTTTAGGAAGTCCATCGCGTTACGTTTGATCGATCGCAGATGTTTTTTCCTGTGTTCTTTATCTATGGGTTTTTCAGCCTGCAGTTTCTGTCCCCCTTCACGGAACCCTTCAGCAAAGTACCAATCCTTAAACCAGGTAACCCCTCGCTCAAAAAGTTTGAATCCGAGTCGGGTACAGCTTTTCGGAACACCAACGGATAACATGTTTCTCGTTTCCGGATCATCGTAGTACTCGATGAAAATTCTTCCTCCCTTCCCGAGTGGACGAGAGAAGAGATCTAGAATCGCGTCCTCGAGTTCCGAATCGAAAAAATCAATCTTCTTATCACCGATGGTGAGCTCGGGGGTGATACCAAAGAGTTCTATCCAGGGATGGTAATGAGGAGGGTCTCCGTGGTACAGACTCACACGCATCAACCGTTTACTTTCCTCGTCCGTCTCAACAGTGAGAAAAAAATACTCGTGGTGCGCCATTCTCCCCTTTTTAAAGCTTTTTCCGTGGATTCGAAGATTTTCTAGGTCTATACCCTCTTTCAAGGTTTCTACTACAGCATTCAGCATTTGTTACTCCTCTTCATACTTTCTCAGTTG
The DNA here is from genome assembly GCA_964595645.1 of uncultured Thermococci archaeon. GTDB lineage: Archaea > Methanobacteriota_B > Thermococci > Methanofastidiosales > B48-G16 > JAYEIH01. The sequence goes on along the minus strand of CAZQQT010000007.1, from coordinate 105,928 downwards.
GTATAGAAAAATGTTTTTTTAATTTATTTCTATTCTCGGTTTATATAAAAGATAAAATATTGCAACGATAATTTCTGTAAGAAATTTTAAAATAAAGAGCAGGATGGGGAGGACATCCGAAGTATCTTTTCCATCGTTCTATCTGGATAAAAAACAAACATAAACTATTTATCTATCTAAAATTCTATACAAATATGAAAGTAGCGATCCTAGGAGGAGGGTTCTGCGGGTCGATGGTCGCAAAAAGACTGGATCGGAAGAAGGATCTCGAGGTGTTTCTGATTGATGAAAAGGAGTATTTCGAGTACTACCCCTCTTTACCTAAATTAATTACCGATCCTGAGTATCACGAAAAGATTATCAAACGCTATTCTCAATTTTTAGATAACGCTGAGATCATCAGCGAGAGAGTGGTCACGATCACTCCGGAATACTTTTCTACGGACGAAAGGAGATCAGAGTTCGATATCTTAGTGGTAGCGTTGGGCGCTCGATACCCGATCTATCTGGATGATACGCGCGATGTTTTCACACTCAACTCAGGAAAAGACGTAAAAAAGCTGTCAAGAAGGGTCAAAAAGGCAGATACTATACTGATAGTGGGTGGCGGCCTGATAGGCACTGAAGCTGCTGCGGAACTGGCATCGAAGACTGATAAAAAGATAGTGTTGGTTCATTCCCACAAGAGACTGATCGAGAGGAATCCCCCGATGGCTTCTTTCTTTGCAGAGAGATATCTCAGGAAGAACGGCGTTAAACTGATATTTGGTGAGAAGGTCATCGATCGTGAACACGGTAAATTTGAAACTGATAACGGCAGAGAGATCGATGCGAATGTATGCATATGGAGTGCTGGGCTGGGCTACGACACGGGGATATTTCAAAGGTTTGATGAGTCATCGTTCGCTGAAAATGGATCGTTAAAGGTCAACAAACACCTCCAAGTGAAAGGTTATTCTACCATTTTTGCCGGTGGCGATATAACCGACATAGACGAAGAGAAAACAGGACATAATGCAGATTCCCATTCTCGAATAATATCGGAAAATATTGTAAGGAGCCGAGAAGGCCGATCCTTAAGGACGTATAGGAAATTGAAGACACCCTTGGTGATAAGTCTCGGTGATATCAACGGGTTGATCTCCTTCAGTCCTGTGGGCATACCCGGTCCAATTCCTGCCTTAATCAAATACCTATTGGAAAAAGGAGCACTTTTGAGATTATGATCTAAAAATATGTTTTTAACAACAGATCAATTCCATATCCACCCATTAGAAAAAAAGAAAATGAAGCATACAATCCAAAATTCAGTTTAGAGATATTTTTTATTTTTTCCTCGTATCTATTCATCCCTTTCATCCCAGACCATATCTTTGGCCAAAATACAGCATAGGGAACGAGGGTGATCAAGAGAGGCCAGCCCGGGTTAAAAATGAGAAATGCTACAAGCGCACTATTGGTTAGAGCGAGTATATGGACTGCAATCAAGCCGTACCTCGACTTTTTAAATCCCAGCCGGACCACCAACCCTCGCTTCCCCCCCTCAATGTCCGTCGGGAGATCGACCATCTCACCCATCCACACGATGAAAAGAGTGGCAAACCCGGTGATAGGGGAGATGGATACCAAGGTGGGATGAAAACCTATATTTTGGCCGAGCCCAGCGAGTAATACAGCGAGAGGACCGAAACCGATCCATACGACGATCTCACCCACTCCTCGATACGCGAACTTGATGGGTTCAGCCGTGTAATATTTACTAAAAAACACTGAGATACCGATGATTGCCCAGAGAGGGACCCATAGATGCGGATCGATAAAGAACATGAGTAAGAAGGTGCATATCAGTCCCACGACGATTCCACTTCTGGCGATCGTATACATCTGTGGAAGGAGATCTGGATGTTCAACGAGTATCCCCGATCCACCACTAAATTCACTCTTCTTCGATTTTTCATTGTCTGCCCCCTGTTTTGTATCGTATATATCGTTGTACACGTTCGTTGTGATGTGGAGACTGATTCCAATAATAGATACAAGTGCAAATCCAAAAAAGTTAAAAGAACCAGAGATAGAAATTGAAACTACAGTACCAGAGATTAGAGGAACTATTATAGCGAATAGGAAGGGTAACCGTACCATCTCCCAAAAACTTGGTTTCTTTTCTCTTTTATTCATTACAATTCCGTATATGGTAGCATTTAAAACTTTATCGCTGAAGTGAGGGAGTATATGAATGTCAGATGGTTTTCCTTCTCCATCGATCGTCCATCATACCAGGATAGAGGTACACGGAAGATGACATAAGGTGATGGGCAAACGATCACAGGATAGCGGATGTAAAAATGTGATCAGAAAAAAAGAGAAAAAAATAATTATTTCTTCTTCTGTCTCATCTCGTGTTCCAGTATGTACACAAGCTCAAATCCTTCCATGGTTCTCACCTCGTAATTTTTTGATTTTTGTTATTTCTTCTTTTCTCATTTTTATCACTACTATTACTGATATAAGCCTATTTATAAGCTTTTTTACACAAATAAGCTTATATTTTCGCCTTTTTACTAAAACATTTTCCCTTTCGCAAAAGTGATCAAGACACTCTCGGTGTTTTTCACACATGTTCTTTTCTTGCTAAGTTAGGTACATACTATCACAAAAAATTGGATAAAAGATAAACAAAATCTACATTTTTCGTATTGAAGTTCTCCAAATGTTTATAAAACCTATTTCGTAAGTTTTTTATAGATTTCCTCCTAATAAATTACATGAATCATGAGATAGAGGATGTCGTACAGGAAATTGCGATTATCCGGTTGAAATTTGTCGATGTACCCGGGAGGATCTACACACTTTCCATCACGCCGTCCGTGTTTGAGAAAGCGAGGGAGGAGGGCATTGGATTTGACAGTTCATCCATTCCCCGATTCGGCAGCATTTTCCGAAGCGATATGCGGCTCAAACCGGATCTCGCCTCTTTAAAAATAGTGAATGGAGAGAGAACAGAGGGATGGCTTATGTGTGATATCGTCCATCCCGACGGAAAACCGTACAAGAAGTGCACACGTTCACTGCTGAAGACAGCGTTAGCTGAAGAGGACGCGGCGTATACCCTCAAACCGGAGCTGGAGTTTTTCCTGACACAAGGAGGAGACCCGATAGATGAAGACTCGTACCTCACCACTGCCGATACGCTCGGCCACCGAATCCTCGACGATCTCGTTGTGGTTCTGGAGAGAGAAGGAATTTCTGTGGAGAAGTTTCACCATGAGAACGGAAGAGGCCAGTACGAGCTGGAGTTTCTTCCTACCGCTGCGTTGCGCGTGGCAGATAGCATTCTTTTCTGTAGAGAAACATTAAAGCGGCTCTGTACGCAGTACGGTGTCGAAGTATCGTTCCTCCCAAAACCGTTTGAAAATGAGGCCGGCTCCGGGATGCACGTTCACCAAGAACTGCGAAAGAATGGAAAGAACCTTTTCTATAACGGTAAACTGACGGATCGTGGGAAACGGTTTATCGCGGGACAGCTCTACCATATCCGGGGGTTAACCCGCGTGACGAACCCGGTGAAGAACTCCTACAAGCGGTTCGGTGAGCAGGAAGCACCGAAGTACGTCTGCTGGGGACACTCCAACCGTTCTGCGCTGATCCGTGTGCCGCCTTCAGGACGAATAGAAATACGTTCTCCCGATCCGACATGCAACCCCTATCTCGCCTTTTTCTTCCTGTTGAAGGCAGGGCTCTCCGGCGATGGCACGCTTCCCAATCCTGTGAAAGATAACGTTTACGAGTACGATGAGGCTGCACGGGAAAAAAACGGCGTGACCTCACTCCCCATGAGTCTCCAGGAGGCGGAGAAAGCGTTCATGGACGATCCGCTGTTCAACGAGTACGCGTACCTTTTTGAGTAAACTTTTATACTTTCGTTCCCTCTTATGGGTATGGGCGTGAACTTCACCCCGATTATCACGAAAAAAGTCGTGAGTCTCTCCGCGCTCTCGGGCACGACACTTGCGGTCGATGCGAACAACGTGCTCTACCAGTTTCTCGCGTTAATCAGGACACGCAGCGGGAGATCTCTCACCGATAGCCGAGGCAACGTCACTTCTCATCTGATCGGACTCGCCTCCAGGGCTACCCGACTGCTCAGCGATCACCATCTCCGGCTGGTCTACGTGTTCGATGGCACACCACCTCAGCTCAAACAAGCGGAGATCGAAAAACGGCGGGAGGTAAAGAAGAAGGCATGGGAGGAGTGGAAGGAGGCACTGGAAAAGGAGGATTACGCCACCGCGTACTCAAAATCAACCATGACCTCGTCTCTCACCAACGAGATGGTGGAGGAGGCGAAACAACTGTTGACGTATCTCGGCATCCCGTATGTGCAAGCGCCGTCGGAGGCGGAGGTACAGGCGGCGTACATGACGAAGGATGTCTACGCTGCGGCCAGCCGGGACTACGACACGCTGTTATTCGGGGCGAACCGCCAGGTACGGTACGTAACCATTCAGGGGAAGGAGCACCTTCCGTCGTCAGGACGGTTCAGGAAGTACGAACCGGAGGTTATCGATCTCCAGCAGTTCCTGGATCACCATGGGATCACACGGGAACAGCTCGTGGAACTCTCTATTCTCATCGGCAACGACTTCACCCAGGGTATCAGTGGTATCGGTCCCAAAACAGGCCTGAAGCTCCTCAAATCCCATGGACATCTGGAGGATCTCCCGTCGGAGATCCGCGAAAACCTTCCGGACACCTATAGCGCGATCAAAGAGATTTTCTTACATCCAAAGGTCACGGACGAGTACACGCTCGAGTACACGCAGTACTGCGAGGACGAGCTCGTGGCGTTCCTCCGGGTCAGAGATTTCTCCGACACGAGCATCGAGCGGATCACCACGAGAATGCGCCGTCTCCACGGGACGTCGTCGTTGGACAGGTGGATATCATGAAGTTCCGGGCGCTGGCAGCGTGTTGTGAGCGGGTGGCGTCCACCACAAAGCGGCTGGAGAAAATTCAGTACCTCGCTACGTTTCTGCAGCAGTTGAATGAGGATGAGATCGCGCCGGCCGTCCTCCTCATCACCGGCCAGATATTTCCCGAGTCGTCGAGCACGACACTGGATGTCTCGTGGAACACGGTCCAGAAGGCACGGGAAAAACACCAGGAAACCCTGATCGACCAGGAGCTGACTATCACGGATGTGTCCGAGTACTTCCGCAAGATCGCGCGCACCTCGCAGCGGAAACGGAAGGAGCAGATTGTGGCCAGCCTTCTCAGCCAGGCCTCCGTGCTGGAGCAGACCACATCGTGAAGACGATCTTTGGAGAGATGCGAATCGGTGCCAGCGAGGGGATCGTTCTCGAGGTCGTCGCGGAGAAAGACGGAAAACCGTTACCCTTCCAGGAGCTCCTCCGACGGTTTCGGCGCATCCATGATGTGATGGCGGCTACCGAGGAGATTCCGCTGAAGCTCTACCTCTTCGATCTTCTCTATTTGAATGGCGAGACGCTCCTCGATGAACTGTATAGAAAACGGACGGAATTCCTCAGCGAGTTCGCCGGATCCTTCATGGTAAAGAGGATTATCACCGACGAGAAGGAGGAGACTCGTCATTTTCTGGAGGAGGCGATCAGTGCCGGCCACGAGGGAGTGATGGTGAAGGAGCTGGACAGCCCGTATATTCCGGGAAAACGCGAGAAAACGTGGAAAAAGATCAAGCCCACCGAGACCCTGGATCTCCTCATCATCGCGGCGGAGTGGGGCCATGGACGCAGGAAGAACTGGTTGAGCAACTACCATCTCGCCACCCGGAAGGGGCATATGCTGGGAAAACCTTCAAGGGGCCCACGGACGCCCAGTTCCAGGAGCTCACGGAGACGTTGCTGGAGTTGAAACGGGATGAAGATGCGTACACGGTCTACGTTCGGCCCGAGCTTGTGGTGGAAGTCGCGTTTAATGAGATCCAGCAGAGTCCGCAGTACGAGTCAGGGTATGCTCCGGTTTGCGCGGATCACGAGTATTCGGTACGATAAGTCACCGGAGGATGCGGATACCCTGGAACGGGCGGAGCAGCTGTACGAGAAACAGTTCAAGTATAAAGCGAAACCGGAGATCTAAGAATAGAGGTTTTAAATTTATAATTCGTCTACTTTTCTCAATATTTTCTTATATAATTCTTCATGCAACCAGAAACCCGTACCTCTTAAATTGTCCAATTCATTCTTCAGTGTTGGTATTTTTCCTCCATACGTTGCCTTTAGCAGTATACCAATGGTCCCGTAATAGGTAAGTTGTAGGTTCTTGCCACTTTTCTTGCTTCATATTCATCTAGGAGGAGAAGATCGGCAGACTTTTCCAGCGCTAGTACAATTGTTTCTGCTTCTCCCTCATCTAAAATCATCATAAATGCTTTTTTTAGCTCTTTATTTCTTATTTTTTCTACACTAATCCATTCCGCCATTTTAATCCTTTTTGCGTCCTTTTTATCTTCCCCTTCAACAACACATTCTCTATATACTGCTTCAGGAATAACTACTCCATCAAAAAAGCATGATAATAGATTTAATCTTCCTATTTTCGCAAGATGGATGAGCGGCGATGAGTTACTTATTACCTCTAGCAAAGTTTATATCCTCCTTCAATTCTTTCTCTGTGTAGTGAGGCGAAATTTTTCGTTTGCCAAGTTCCTCCAAAAACTCCCATTTGTCCATTTCTGCCATTTTTCTTGCTTTTCCTAGTGAAATAATACCCCGCTGATAAAGAGCTATCGCCAACTCTACCTTTAACACTTTCTCCATATCTTCTTCCGGTATTTTTATTGAGGCTAGTACATCCTCAGGAATATCTACTGATTTCATAGGACTCTATACTCCTCTTCTACTTTTTCTATTTAAATTTATCTTCTCCTCTCACGGAGTGCTTCATCACGAGCTCCGGTATCTCCCCCCATTTAAAAAGGAGGATCGCGTCGGCATCGATATAGAGAAAGGTGTTCTCAATTGTCTCCCCGGAAAACCACGACCCGCTGTTCACCAGCAGCTCCTTGTTTACCCGTTTCCCTGTGGTACGCTCCAGCCTGTCGCCCCGTTCGATTCCTGGGGCGTGCGTGTGGGCAAACACGAGGTTGTCTGCGGCGATGGTGTCCCGTGCAGCCTCGTACCATCCATGTTCCACAATAGAGTAGATACGCTCCTCCCGCGCCTTACAGAACCGTCTCGCCACAGGCCGTCCCATCCGCCAGAGGAGATTCGTGCCCCAGAAGGGGGAGAGGGCGGCAGTCCCGTAGAGTGGGCAGGTATCGCCGAAGTACAGGTGGAGACAGTAGAAGAGTAGTGCGAGCAGGAGCGATCCGAACCCGTGAAGACGAAACATCTTCTTATTGATTTTCTGTAGGGAGAGGAGGATCGACGGACCGATCTCACCCCACTTCCCGAACTTCCGCGTGTCTTTGTCGAACTGGTGGCCGTGCATAAAGAAGTACTTCTGTGCCCCGATGGTCACCGTATCCGTGACCTCTGCGGGAAAATGGTTGTAGAATATCTCGAAGTCGCCACCGGGCAGCCGGTACTTCTTCGCCCGCAGCTCCTCGAGACTCGTGTCGTGGTTCCCGAGAACGTAGATCTTCTTACAGGGGAGCTCGATCAGTTTCTCCAGCAGCATTTTCGACTGGTCTCCCACCGATCCGAAACTGTCGTTCGCCGGCTCCCAGAGTTCGAGGATATCACCGAGGAGGAGAAGCGTATCGGGGTACGGCAGCTCCCGTTCCCCGTCTGTTGTTCGTACCCGGAGATCTCCCTTGGCGAGCCATTGTAGAAACGCATTGAACGCTGTGACATTCGCGCGGCTGTGTCCCAGGTGTGTGTCTGATATCACGATAATTCGTGTGTTCTCCACCGATCCCATACCCTCTTTGTGGGTATATCGTTAAATATGTTTTCCTTTCCGATCACAGAATAGTACACTTACAGGTACCAGGGTCTTGATATACAGAGCCTTGGTGCGTTTTCAACGCTTTTTGAAATAAATAATATTATATAGTAATCTTCTCGTTCTATTCATTATTTTTAGTACCTTTAAATCCTTTTTTCTCTAGTCTTTCGGCTATAAAATTTTTTACCCTTTTCTATACAGTGATAGAGAATAGTTTCAAGATCATGTGTTTTTCTAATTCGGACATCGCACCATGTCAAGTAGGCCTTTAGGTATTTCTCAACGGCTTACTGACAATGAAATAAGAGCATATCTGTGGGTGCGTCGTCTACGCCTATTTAATGCTCGACAACTTTCAGATCATTCCTTGCCTTTTCCATCCAACGGAGTACTATTTTTTCTTTCATATACGGATTCCTTCCAAATACACTTCATTGGAGATGGTATTCGCGATTGTTTTTTCCCTCTCAAACGAGTCTGCGTCTTTTACGATAATGTCGATAGACGTAAAGGGGAACCGTTCATGGAATTTTTCATGTATCTCAACCCACAGGGTTTTCTTTTCTTTTGCATTGATAGGATTCTTAAGGACCACCAAAAGGTCCCAATCACTCTCTTTTTCAGACATATCTGTAGCTCTACTCCCAAATAACATCACTTCTCTATATTCGACTCCCATCTCGTCTAGAATGCTTTTCACTGCCTCCGACACTTCTTTTACTTCTTTCATTTTTCTCTCCATCTCCATGTACATCTAGCGTTTCGTATTATTTAAATATATCTCCAATATGGTATATTCTTATTCTAGGCACTTAGGAGAACTACAACCTACGTACATGTAGCGAAATATGATGCATCGTATGATGAATGAAGGGGAGTTGAGAGATTCTCTCAAGAAAGGGGATATCTTCAAACTTGTGACCACGTCATAGTCGCTGGTAGTGAGGTGATCGTCCCGTGCTCTACTGCCGAACACAAGGATTTTTTCCGGATTATATCTGTTCTCCACCTTCTTCAAGAAATCTTCTATTTTTTAACCCCTTTTTTGCGTGGTATACAGATCCCGATACACCTTGTTTCTTTCCATAAGCTCGTCATGAGTGCCGGTGTCGGTCACTCTTCCATTTTCTACCACACCGATTCTCTCTGCCTTATTCAGCGTAGCAAACCGGTGGGCGATCATCAGTACCGTCCTCCCTTTTAACAACGTTTCCATGGCCCGCTGGATGAGGACTTCTGTGTAGGCATCCACACTGGAGGTGGCTTCATCAAGGATCAGTATTGTAGGATCGGCCAGCATTGCCCGGGCGAATGAAACCAACTGTTTCTGACCGCCGGAAAGCTTGACTCCTCCTTCACCGACACGGGTCTCATATCCTTTAGGCAAATCCTTGATGAACTCATGGGCCTGTACCTGTTTGGTTATTTCAACTATCTCCTTGTCACTGGCTCCCGGCTTACCGTAGCGAATATTGTTTTTTATGGAGGTATCAAAAAGGAATATATTCTGGGGCACAACTGAAATGAGGGATCGAAGAGTGTGTATAGAGTATTGTTTTATGTTGATTCCATCTATTAAAATTTCACCGTGATCCACATCGTAGAGTCTTGTCAAAAGGTTCACAATCGTTGTTTTTCCTGCGCCGGTAGGACCTACCAGGGCCAATACCTCTCCCGGATCAATCCGCAGGTTCAACCCATCGATCACCGGTTCTTTCCCGTAATTAAACGTCACATGGTTAAACTCGATCCGTCCCTTTACATCCGTTCCCGGCGATACGGGGGTCTCCGGCTCTTCAATTGTGGGTTCGATGGACGTGTACTCATAGATTCGGTCTAAGGCCGCACCGGCAGATTGGTACGTATTGTACACCTGGCTTAAATCAGCCAGCGGCGCAAAAAATCTCCGTACATATTCCATAAAAGCCATTACAACTCCTAACGAGATGGTTCCTTCAACAATTCCCCAGCCTCCGTATCCCAGTACCAACGCTTCTCCGAACACTTTGCTCAGGTTCATTACTGGGAATAAAAGGGAGAAGTAGGAGGCCGCCTTCAGGTTTGCCTTTAAATTTTCCCAGCTCAACCTACTGAATTTGCCCGTGTTTATTGACTCTCTATTTAACGCTTGAATCAGTCTAATTCCAGATAAATTTTCTTCAACATCAGCGTTTAGTTCGGCCAGCTTTTCTCTGACTCCTCTGTATGCTTTCCTCATCCTTTTGCCAAGAACGTATACCACAAAGAAAATGAAGGGGATGGTAATGAAACTTACCAGGGCCAGTTTCACGTCTAATACCACCATTATTACCACAATCCCTGTGACGGTGAGGAGATCATTGAGCAGGTGGACAAACCCTGTTGACACCAGATCGGAGAGGGCGTTCACATCATGGGTAACCCGAGACATGATGTCTCCTGTATTGCGCTTGTGGAAAAAGTCGATGGAGAGTTCCTGAAGATGACGGTAAAGATCCTCTCTGATATCTCCCACGATCTTCTGCCCTATCCAGTTGGAGAGGTAGGTCTGAAAGTAGGAAAAAAGCCAGTATATCCCATACGAGAGTACCATCAGTATCACTACCCAGTTCAGTCCAGCCATATCCCCCTCCATGATGTAGTCATCAACGGCTATCTTGATTAAAAAGGGACCGGCGAGACTGGCCAACGTGACTATCACCATACAGGCGATGGCGATCAATAGGACCTTCGTGTGTTTTTTGAGATATTTCAATAGAAATTTCAGTGCTCGTTTATCCAGCTGTTTCAAGGAGAAATCTTCTTCATCACCCGATGAAATTCTACGACCGAATCCGCCTCGCATTATTTCTCACCTGCCTCTTCGTTTTTCAGGACCTGTTGATATACGTCCGTATAGAACCCTTCGCCACGAGAAAGTAGTTCGTGATGTGTTCCTTTTTCTACTATCTCGCCGTTTTTAATTACCAGAATTTTATCTGCATGTTTTACCGTCCACAGTCTATGTGCAATCACAAACGTTGTTCTATCTTTAATCACGTCCTTCATGGCCTCCCGCATTCTCTCCTCTGTCTCAGCATCGATACTGGAGGTGGGTTCATCCAGTATCAGTAACGCCGGATCGGTCAGTAACACTCTGGCCATGGCCAACCGCTGTTTTTGCCCTCCGGATAAGTTCACGCCCCGTTCTCCTATCGGCGTCTCATACCCGAGGGGCAACGATTCAATGAACTCATGGATCTGCGCAATTTTAGCACATTCAATGATCTTGTCCATGGGGGCTTCCGGCTTACCGTAGGAGATATTCTCTCTGATAGAGGCTCCGAACAGAAAGGTGTGTTGCAGTACAATCCCCACCTGTTTTCTCAAACTGTTGAGTGTGACCTCCCTGATATCGTGTCCATCTATGAGGATCTGTCCCTCGTCGGGATCGTAAAATCGAGGGAGGAGATGGAGCAACGTGCTTTTTCCGGCGCCGGTGGGGCCCACTATCGCCACTGTCTGTCCCGGCGCTACGTGGATGTTGATATCCTTCAACACCTGTGTTCCTCCCCGGTAGGAAAAACTGACATCGTTAACTTCTACCTCACCTTCCACTGCGGGTAGATCGTAGGCATCGGGGGCGTCTTCTATCTCCGAGGAGGTGTCCATCACTTCAAATATTCTTTCGGCGGCAGCCACAGCCTGGCTGCTGAAGTTTATCATCATTCCCGTCTGTCTCACAGGACGCAGCAGCATCGCAATGTAGCTGATAAACCCTGCCAACGTCCCCAGAGAAATCACGTCGGTGATGACCAGCCGACCGCCGTACCACACAACTAACGCGGTGCCCAACCCCATAAGAAAATGGACATACGGCATCCACAACGCTGAGACTTTAGCTGCTTCTATATTGATGTCGATGTACTGCTTGTTTTGTGCGTGAAACTTTTTTTCTTCCTCGCGTTCTCTTCCAAAAAGCTTGATTACCTCGATGCCAACGAAGTTTTCCTGGACTACATGGGTCAGCGCGGCAAATGTTCGCCGTACCTTCCGAAACATCGGTCTCACTCTGGTGGCGTATATGGTCATTCCGAAAACCATGAACGGAAGGAGCAACAGGTACAGCATTCCCAGACGGTAGTCCCAGATCATCATGACCACTAGAATACCGGCGATGGTCAGGATATTCTCAGAAACGTAGGTACTCACTCTCCCCAGGAAACGGCGAAGTGAGTCTGCATCGGCGGTGAGCCGGGACATGAGATCGCCTGTTCTCGATTCATCGTAAAAGGAAAATGAGAGGGTGGTGAGATGTTCGTACAGGTTCACGCGGATGTCATGGATGATGGTTTGTGCGATGTACTCCGATACATAACTTTTTACAAAGTCAAAAAACCCCTTCAGTACGGCGGTACCGACCATTGCCAACCCTATAATCACGAGACGATCCGTCCTCCCTTTCAGTATTATGGTATCCACGCCGTACCGGATGAGCCAGGGAGGAACGAGCCCCAAGGCCGTGGAGATCACCACGGCTACCATGGCACCGGCAATCTTCAGCCAGTGGCGTCGGGCGTATCCGCCTAACCTCCCCAACGTGGGGATCATGCGGGTGTTCGTGCGCTTACCTTTTTTTCTTGGATGTTTCCTTTTCGTTTTCGACATGTGATCACCTGCTCAGTAAACCTCGGTTTCATGGTGTGCACCCTCTCTCCACGTTCAACAGTCAACAAGGTCGCTCCGTGGTACACTCGCGCAGTATTACAGCCTGCCCGGCAGTGTTTTTCTGTGGGATACCACAGCTACTACCGCGAAGAGCACGGTGAATCCCATGAGGATGAGGATATCGTGGAGTGGTGAGGGCCAGAATGCGTCACCCCCGCCAAAACAGTGGCGGGTGAGATCGGTGAGGTAGGTCAGCGGGGAGAGATGGGCCACCGCCGTTCCCCACGCAGGAAGCTCGTGGATCGGAATGAAAATCCCGCTGATGAAGACCATGGGGAACTTGACCAACGTGGAGAGCATCATCACGTCTGCAGGCGTATCGGTGGGGAAGGCCGCCATCAGCACGCCGATGGTCGAGAAGCACAGGCTTGCCAGGAGAATCCCGATGAAGAGGAGGAGCGGGTGGACAATCGTCAGTTCGAGAAAGAAAAGGGCGATTAGCACCGGCGCTGCGGTCATCACGATACCTATCAACGCCGAGGACAGGACATCACCGAGTAAGATTCCGGCGTGGCTGATGGGAGATGAGACGAGCCGTTCAAGCGTCTTCGTCCTCGTTTCCCACGGCGTGATCACCGGGCTGATGGACGTGGCGGTAAACCAGATTGCCATTCCCACGAGTCCTGTGCCCAGCATGGTGGCGGGCATCTCCCTCCCCATCCAGAATGCCAGGAAAAAGAAGAAGGGTAACAACATACCGAAGATGACTACCGGTCCCTTCGCGTAGTAAATACGAAGGTTCTTCTTGGCGACGGCAATGGATTTGCTCAGTTGGATCATGGGCGCGCACCCTCCGTGAGCTCGACAAAGACGTCTTCGAGGCTGGGGCCCAGCGTCTGCAGTGAGAGGATTTTCCTCCCTTCGTTCCGTGCGAGCTGGAGGAGTGCTTCCACCGTGGCGACGGGATCGGCGGTGTAAATTCGGTATCGATCGCCTCGTATTTCGATTTTTTCTGCGCTGATGCGTTCCTTCAGCATATTCTGCGGCGGCTGTGAGGCGAACCGTACCTCGACGGACTGCGTTCCTTTCATCTCGCTTTTTAAGGTCTCGGGGGTGTCGATGGCGGCGATTTTTCCGTGGTTGATCACTGCCACCCGGGTGCAGAGTTCATTGGCTACGGGGATGTTGTGCGTTGTTAAAAATATTGTTTTTCCCTGGGCGTGGAGTTCACGGGTTCGCTGCTTGATCAGCCGCTGGCTCTGCACGTCCAGTCCGGCGATGGGTTCATCGAGAAACAGTATCGAGGGGTCGTGGATCATGGCCATGGCCAGGAGCAGCCGCTTTTTCATCCCCTTGCTGTACCCCTTGACGATATCGTGGGATCGCTCTTTAAGGCCGAAACGGTCCATCAGCGTCTCTGCCCGTGCTTCTCTCCGCTGTTTCGGGACACCGTAGAGCTCGCCCATCAGCATCATGTTCTGCCAGCCGGTCATATCGATATAGGCGTTTGCCGTCTCGGGGACGATACCGATATTCTCCTTCGCACCGGTTGGATTTTCTCTGACGTTCTTCCCGTGGATCCAGGCGGTTCCCACATCGGGAGTGATCACCCCGGTGAAGATCCTCACCGTCGTTGTTTTGCCGGCGCCGTTGGGCCCGAGAAACCCGAATATCTCGCCCTTGGATACCGAGAAGGAGACGCCGTCAACGGCGTGGATCCCGTCGAAGGATTTGTCGAGCTGTTCAGCGCGGATGATCTTCATTGGCGTCACCTGCCGTCTCGATCAGATCGATAACGATTTGTTCGCTGGTGAGTTTCCACGTCTTCTCGGGGGCTCCCTGTCCTTCCTCGACGAACGCTGCAACCTCGATGAGTTCTGCATTTTTTAGCTCGGCGAGGTGGTAGTACAGACAGGACTGCGTGATCTCGTACCCGTGGGTGTGGAGCTCGTCACGTATCTCGCTTGTCGTTGCCGTCTCCGATCCGAGGATTGCGATGATCTTCCACCGTGTGGGACAGTGGAGGGCCTTTGCCAGCTCCTGGAGTCTCTCTATCCGTCTATCGACGGGTTTTTTGTGGTGTGAGGTATGTGAGCACATTTGAGTAGTCACCTATAATATTCTAGTCTATCACTTTAAAAACGTTGTGATGGTCCCAGGGCACAATCTACTTTAAGATGTGGTGAGATACGCTCCATAATGAATGACGACGAACGAACTCTCAGATCACAGCTTGCTCACTGGAGGCGATATACCAAGATCTTGGGCGGTGCACTGTTCCCTCCGGCGCTTCTTACCGCGGTACTTGAGGTGCTCGACTCGACGTGGTGGCTGGCAGCGTTCATTCCCTTCATGATCCTGGCCATTGCGTTTGGTATCTCGCTCTCCATGATGGGGAAATACAAGGAGCGACTTGAGGAGATAGAAGAGGAGAAGTAAATTGTGGTACTCCTATGCAAAGATTTGATATGAGCTTAAGATACTTTATTTCCATATTCCAGCAGTTTCTTCCTCCCCCCGAAGGTTCACGAAGGACTTACCAGCGATAATCACATGGTCTACTACTTTTATACCCAAAATATCTCCCACCTTTATGAGTCTTTCAGTGAGCTCAATATCGTCATCACTTGGACTAGGATCACCCGAAGGATGATTATGCACCAAAATTACAGAATCCGCTGCATGTTGAATAGCAGAACGGAATATCTCTCGTGGGTGTGCAATGCTACTATTTAAAGATCCGATAGAGATATTTTCAATGGCTATAATATGTTTTTTCGTGTTCAATAAGATTATTTTAAAATGTTCTCTCTTTTTGTTTCCCAGGTCATTTTTAAGTAAATGGAATATATTTTCCGGTGATTCCACTTTTTGTCCATACCGTTCGTGCACGATCAATGCTTTTTCACCTAATTTTAGCGAGGCCTTTAGCTTACATGCAGTAGCAATCCCGATTCCATCGACCTGTTGAAGTTGTTCTATGGAAGCTTCTTTGATTTTGGAGAGGTTCCCGAACGTAGCGAGGAGTTCTTGGGCAATAGTCAACACATTCTTTCCTCTACTTCCCCTTTCAATTACTAAGGCTAATAGTTCTTGCATTGAGAGATAATTCACTCCAAGAGTTTGAAGACGCTCTCTTGGTCTTTCTTCTTCTGGCAGTTCACGAAGCGTGAATGAATTTTTCATACCACACACCCTCCTCTCTCTTCGCAGATGATCTTTATAAATCTTCTACTATACTATTCTCTCTATCTAAAATTCTAACGTGTTTCCCTTTACCCTTAACCTTTCACGTCTTTCTTTATAGTCAGGAAGAATTGATGCAATAGTATCCCAGAACTCTTTTGAGTGATGTGGGTACTTAAGATGAGTAAGTTCGTGTACTACCACGTAGTCAACAAGCGATATCGGGGCCATGATAATTCTCCAGTTGAAGTTCAGGTTGCGCTTGTTGGAGCAACTCCCCCACCGTTTCTTTTGATGCTTTACCTTTACTTTCGCAGGCGTTACACCAATTTTGGATTGATACTTCTCTACTCTTTCTGCGATTCTTTTTTGTGCGTGCGATCTATACCATTTGATTAGCGCTTGCCGTATTTTCGTCCTTCTCTCACTCTCGTTTATCTGAGAGCTGAGGCCAATATAAAATTTACCACGATATAATCTCACATCAACTTCTTTAGAACTATTATTTTCCTTATTAACCTTTAACCTATATCTTCTTCCTAAATACGGCAATTTTTCTCCACTCATAAATTCTTTAGGAGCTGGTTTCGGCTCAATTTCACCCATTTTTTCAAGTTTTTGTAGAATCCAGTCCCCCTTTTCTTGTACCTTTTTTCGTATAACGTCCACCGGTAAGTGAGTCGGTGCTCTAACAATTACTCCTTCTTCAAGTCCAACTTTAATTCCCAACGTCTTTCTCTTACTCCGAACAATTTTGTAGTGAATTGTTGTTTTTCCAAGGGAGACTTTTTCTGTAGATTTCATAGGATATTCCTCGCGAGTTTGATCACTTTCGTTGTGACGCTATCCAGATTTTTCTTGAATTCTTTGTACTCACTCAACGTGAGTTTGATCACTTTTCTCATTTCTTTTAGAATCATTTTCTTTTCCTTCCAATCCACGACTCTCATGTCTTCAAGGTCGTCCATTAATTGTTTGGATAAATCTCTAACCTTTTTATTAATATGCAGTTCAGGACCACCAGGATGGTAGGCTCCCGTACTCTCACTCACTGTCTCCACCCGTTCATGTTCTCTTTCGTCGAGGAGCAGTTCGTAGAGAGCAAACTCTCGCTCATTCAATCCTAGCTTCTCGGCTTTTGTCCTCACATCTCGAATTTCGTGGATTATCTCTCTCATTTCTTCTAACTGTTTGGTAAAGGTGAATCTTCCCTGGACTCTCTTTTCGATAATTTCCTCTAACCGTTCTTTCAGCGATTGGTAAAAGACAGGGTTCTCTTCCATTTTCACACTAATCTCACTTCGGATTGCGTGTTCCATCTCACTAGCTTTAGTCTCAATATTTTCATGCTCTTCTACAGTACGATCGAACTCCTCTTTGTCAAGAATAGAGACCGGTTCATTGAGTATTTTGATGTCGGTTGCGCGAATATGTTCATCTATTAGCCGCTTTACCTTCCCACCAACACCCTTTATGTCCAAAGAGCTGTCACGGTAGTGGTTTCTCACCGCTTTGTAAATTTTCCCCAGTGTTTTGAGATCCTCACGGTACGGATCCGCGATTGGATCGGGCATAACGATATCCATGCTCTTTGCAAAGGCTTTAAAAGCACGTTTGAACTTCAGTCGTTTGTCTTCGTCTTTAAAGGTTAGGATGCACTCATCGAGGTCATCAAGATCCACTCCTTCAAAAAACTGCATAACCTGTCTATACGTTCTCTCCAGCCTCGGTTTTTCATCCTTGATGGGGGTGACAGCGTTTTCTATATCCTTTTTATTGAAGACGGCCAATGCTTCTTGGAGGTAATCAAACACGCCATAGTAGTCCACAATAAGACCATAATTTTTCTCTTCAAACCGTCTGTTCACTCGTGCAATCGCTTGCAGGAGATTATGTTCTTTGAGCGGCTTGTCTAAATACATTACCTGCTCTACTGGTGCGTCAAATCCAGTCAGCAGCATATCACAGACAATGAGGAGGCAGAGATTACTTTCCGGATCTTTAAATGTTTCAATAAGATGCTTTCGTTCACCAGCAGATGTATGGTACTTCTTGAGAAGCGGCGGATCGTTCTGATCACTGCTGATGATCACAGCAGACTCAGGTCCGTTAAACCTGTCCATTGCTTCCTTGTATCTGGCGGCTGCTTCTCTGCTCACTGTTACTATCTGTCCTTTGAGGGGATATATTTTTGATTCGTAATGATCGATGATATCAAGACATATCCGTTCAATTCTGGATTTTGCTTCAGCAATGTCTCGTTCAGTTGCGTACTTCTCTTTTATTTTTTTCTTCTCTTCGTTGGAGTAGTTTTTGAATATTCTGTCGAATAAATCGTCGAGATCGCGTCCTTCAACTCGTAACTCAGGGATTCTTCCCTCGTAAAGGATATTGAGCGTCATTCCATCGTCAACGGACTCATCGATGGTGTAGGTGTCGATATAGGATCCGAAGGTCCGCAGTGTGCTTCTCTCTTCTTTGTCGATAGGCGTCCCCGTGAATCCCAAGTAGCAGGCGTTGGGCAAGGCTCTTCGCATATTTGCCGCCAAGTCTTTGTACTGTGTCCTGTGTGCCTCGTCGGCCATTACAAACACATTCGTATCTTCAGTGAGAACAGGGTATTTCTCCTTCACACGTTCCTGGAATTTGTGCACCGTCGTCATAATCGTTTTTCCGACGTTTCTTCTGAGCAACTCTTTGAGATTGTCTGTATCTTGCGCTTGGATTGGATTTGGAAATCCGCACCGTTCGAAGGTACCGGTGATCTGGTCGTCGAGATCGATTCTGTCTGTTACTACGAGAAGTGTGGGATTTCCCAGTCCTTCCATTCGTCGCAGTTTGAGGGCCAAAAAGAGCATGGAGAGAGACTTCCCCGATCCCTGAGTGTGCCAGACAGTACCACTCCGATCAATCAGTGTGTCTGCGTTCTTTATCCGTTCGACAGCTTTGGTTACTGCTCGATACTGCTGGTACCGCGCCAGTTTTTTGATGAGCTTGTTTCCTGCGCGTTCAAACACGATGAAGTTCTGAATGAGATCTAGCAGACGATCTTTTTTGAAGAGGGAGAAGAGGAGTATATCTTGGAGGGTAACGTTTCTTCCGACTACGGATCGAATCTCTTCTTTTGTGTGTGGATAGGGATCCTTCCACGCTTTGAACTGTCGGGCTGGTGCACCAATGGCACAGGAGGAGGCAGAATCCCGCCAGGCTGCTACAAGTATTTGGTTAGGATAAAACAGTTGCTCTGCACCTTCATTCTCATTCTCGTACCGAATGTTCTGATACCGTCGCAACTGATCGATGGCATCGTCCTCTGGATCATCGCAGGTAGTCTCGTTTTTGCACTCGATGACGCCGATGGGAATGCCGTTAACAAAGATCACGATGTCCGGTTTTATTTTCTCGTGTCCTTTTACCTTGTACTGGTTCAGTGCCAAGAACTCGTTGTTTTCAGGATGCTCAAAATCAATGTACTTTACCGTCTGATTCTTTTTTCCTTTTCCCAGATCCTGAGGAACTGAGATGTACTTGACCAGTCGGGTGTAGGTGATCTCGTTGGCTTCTATCATTCCAGCGGCCCGGATTCTTGTGGGACGGATCATGTTCACCGCTTTATTGAGGTTATTCTCTGAGATCCATGGGTTAATTCGTTGAATCGCCGACCGTACGTTGTTCAGTAACAGCACCTCTCGCAACAAGTCTCGTTCCGGTCGTTCAAAGGTCTCATTGATATCGTAGACTGTATACCCCAGCTCTTCTAGAAGATCTAATGCTGGTTTCTCCGTCAGGTGGTACTCAGTCCAATCCTGTGTCATGTATTCACCCTCACTTTTCCTGTCAACAGGTCCTGCATCAATCCTTTTTTGAGTTTCTGGAGGTTTTGTTTATAGGATTTTTCTTTTTGGATTTTACTGTCGATATTTGATAGAATCTCTGCGATGCGGCGCTGTTCGGGTAGAGATGGTAGTGGAATTTTGAATTTTTTGATATCTCTAAGAACTACACGGCGAATCGCAGTTCCACTTTTAAAAGAACGTATTTGATGTTCGATTTCTTTTGAAGATAGAAAATATTTCAAATAAATTGGATTTACTTGATTTTGTATAGGCCTAATGATTGCAATGGACGAAAGTAATACCACATCTTCATCATCTTCATATACATCAGTGATTCCAATAGTCCCATCTTTACTGAAAAGTACATCTCCTTTCAGAGGTTTATTACCCCCTTCTACCATCTTAAGATATTCTTCTTCATTTATTTTATTACATGTTCCATAATCTATACCCCTATCGCTAAAGTTCGTAACGGTTGCGTAAAGATATTCACCCTCTTCTATTTGGGGTGGTGAGTAATGGGATCCATCAGTAACTTTTTTTACAATCCCATTGGACGGTTGTAAATTCTTAATATCCCATTCTTTGGGGATTTTAATAGATCTCGGCCCGATCTGCACTTCCTTAAACTCATCGTGCCCTATCCCCTTGGTCAACAGGTCCTGCATCAGCCCCTTCTTCAACCTCTCCGCCTTCTCGATGACCTCATCCGTCTTCTGGATGGCATCGTCCACGGTAGATAAGATCTCTGCGATACGGCGCTGTTCGGGGAGTGGTGGGAGGGGGATTGTTAAATTTTTTACAGAATCTAAATCAAGATGTAATACAGTTGATCCTTCAGCAAAATTTTGTACTGCACCGTGAATAATCTCATTGCTAAATAAATAATAAAAATATTTATCAATTACACAACTGTTCTTTTTTCTTAACACTGAGACATCCATAGATATTCCTATTTTTTTTTCATTATTAAATTCTGGTACATAAAGAGGATATCCTACTACTTCTGCGTCACGGTTTAAATCTGTATTGGCCATTATCAAATTTCCTGGTTCAACAAAATTTTTCTCTGCAAAAGGTCCCTGATAAAATTTTATACCTTCTTTATTAAATCCTCCTTTCTTGTTTATACATTTTAAATTAATGAATATAAACCCATCCTCTTCATCAGCATAATATTTACTTTTATAACTTTGCCCTTTAATTATCTCGAAAATACCTTCAACTTTAACTTTATCCCACTCCACAGGTATCTCCACCGTCTTGGGCCCGATCTGCACTTCCTTGTACTCAGACATCGTGATACCTCTGGAGATCGTCGTTCATATAGCAGAAGGACTGGGGTGGTGTGAATCCCGGGATCACTTCGTAAGGGTCGATAGCGTTGTCGAACTGGTTGAAGTCCTCGATACCGATGGCGTATCCTCTTTCCTTTCCCGAGAAGTAATCGAAGAACTCCTCTTCACTTATACCTGCAAGGTTATGGAACCTGTCCCAGAGCTCGGCCGGGTCGTCCTCGAAGATCTCACCGGTGGTGAAATAGCCGATTATCTTCTTGACAGGAGAGGTGCAATATATGTATATGGTGTCCGGCCTGTTCTCGTCCTTGAAGATCACCTTTCTGAACTCCAGTTTCTTCTCACCCTCGGCGATCTTTTCAACATATTTTGGTTTAATCGACAGTAAAACGTTCATCTATACCACCTTTTTCAACCATTTTTAAATAGTTATCGTGGTCGATTTTAGTTATAGACCTTGTAGGCCCTTTGATTATGGATTGTTTCCTCAAGAATTTATAATCTAGTGGAAGAGGCAAGTGAAAGTGATGTCTAAACAAAATTACCTTTGTTTCTTTTTCTGACATTTCTTCTATTTCTCTTAACGAATAGACAGTACGTTTACCCACAATACTGGCTATTTCACCTGCATTTGTAAGTTCATCATGAACTTTTTCCACAACACCGAGAGAAGTTATTCTTTGTTGATCATGAGAACGATAAAAGAGCAGAATATCGCCTGGTCTTACCATTCCGGTTTTTGAATGGCTTAAATAAGCTTTTTTTATTGTGTTTCCCTCCGTTACGAACTCGCCAGCATGTTCATGTAAAAAGGTTTGTCGTCCCCCGCAGTCGGTGAATAGCCTATCGTGGTACTTTGGGACTATTGGTACAATAAATTTGCGAACATTTCTTCCATGATAGTATGTTGGATAATATTTTTCAGAGATCTCTAGCGGGGATAATTGTTCTACGTCATCTCCGGCAAATAGTTCTTTCAAAAAAATGTCTTCTTCTCGACCATCATCCCAATGTTTAACCGCTCCTTTGTAAAACCCAAAATCGTTTATCAATGATACCAATCTATCGTCGGGTTCTGTGAAATGTGTGAGATAGATTTGTTCACAACCTTTTTTCAATGCCATGTCTACTGAGGTTTTAATGAATAGTTCTCCTATCTTATAACCGACATGAGTGACTTTTAAGGTACATATTTTTAATCTCCTTTTCAATGGTAAAGGTGGACTTGTGTTGGTCATATCTTCTTCTTCCAGTTTATATATCAACAAAGCACCTACTTTACCGTCTTTTCTACGGTTAACATAACATTTCCTTCCCTCTTTCGATATTTTCTCAAACCAATCCTCGAAATCCGGATAATCTCTTTTTAAGCTATCGAAAATAGGATCGGAAATGTCCAAATTGTAAACATAATTTTTTTCCAACGATGGAGGTACATTCGGAGGTTTTTCTTCCTTTTGTTCAAATAATTTCAAAGCGTCTTGTGCAAGAAGAACACGTTCATCAATACCAATCTCCTTAGCATTGTGATGTATCCCATGATCTTCAGTGATTAAAAAATCAACTGCATTTCTGCATACTGCATAAAGAATTTTATTGTCAATCTCGTCCTCGGGATGTGAATACCATTCAACGCGATCTAAAAATTCTTGATCTTCCAATGGGTTCGGAGGTTTTTCTAATGTAGAATATGTTTTGAACTTAGATTCCATAATCCTTTTTCTTTTTTCATACCCGTCTTTACTAATATCATCAAAAGTTGCGGGGTGAATTAGAATATCAAAGTCACCTCGATTCAGTATTTTTGTCAGCTCTTGGATGTCCTCAGAAAGAATCTGGTTTGATTCCCGATATATCAATATGTTCGTATCCAAGAGGATTCTCATTTTTCTTTCCCACCACTTCCCTCAACCATAGAGTAATCATACCCGATCTCCTCCAGATATCCGTTCATCTCACTCGTAATCTCGTCTCTTTCCTGCTCAACTTCTTTCAACTCAGCCCATGCTTCGTTCACATCTATCGGTTCCTCCGGCTCAATAGTATCCACATACCTGGGAACATTTAAATTAAAGTCGTTCTTCTCGATCTCTTCATATCCAACGACTCTGCAGAATCTCTCTTGATCTTCATAATCTTCGATAGCATCCACGATCTTCTGGATGTGCTCTTCTTCCAAGAAATTCTGTGCACTTCCTTCTCTGTATTCCTCCTCGGCATACACGAAGATGACTTTATCTTTTCGCTCGGTAGGTTTGTCCTTGTTGAGAATGAGGATCGTTCCCGGAGACGATGTGTTGTAGAATAGATTTGGTGGGAGGGCAATGACGGCTTCAATGAGATCGTCTTTTATCACCTTCTCCCTGATTTTACCCTCACTTCTGCTTCTGAACAGCACACCGTTATCCAAAACAACGCCGACCTTCCCCTTTTTGTGTGTGCTGGCCAGCATGTGTTGTATCCACGCCCAGTCCGCCGAGTTCTTTGGTGGAAGTCCATAAGAGAAGCGCCCATACGGCTCGGCATTTTTGAGGTACTCTTTGCTCCACGAACTCTGGTTCCACATAGGATTTGCGACCACAATATCGAACTGCTGCAATGTTCCTTCCTCCACGAACTTTGGATCCCGCATGGTATCTCCCTTCTCTACTTTTGCATCGTATAACCCATGAAGCAACATGTTCATCTTGCAGATGGCCCAGGTATTCAGATTCCGTTCCTGTCCGTACAGCGATATTTCCGAAGGGCTGTGACCATTCTCTTCTAAATGCTTTGCAGAGTATATCAGCATTCCACCGGATCCGCAACAGGGGTCGTAGATTCTCATTCCTTCCTTCGGATCCAGTATCTCCACTATCAGTTTAACCACGCCTCGAGGTGTGTAAAACTCACCTCCTTTTTTCCCTGCATCGTCGGCAAACTGTCGGATGAGGTATTCGTAGGCTCTGCCTAACAGATCGGGATCCTCCAGATCCTTGTTCCCCAACCCATATGTTGTGAAATGTTGAATGAGTTCTTCTAGCACGTTGTCAGGTAGCCGTTCTTTATCGTTATAGTCAATGCTGACTAATACTCCCTCTAAAAGACTGTTTTCTTCCTCCAAGACTTCAAATGCTTTGTTTAGTTCTGCACCAATGTCTTGTGTTTTTTCTTTGATGTTGTCCCAGCGGGCTCTCTCAGGCACATAAAACTCATGGAAGTCTCTATCTTCGATAAATTCTTCTCCATGATTTTTCCTGATTTCTTCTTGTTTCTCTTCGAATACATCACTCAGCCGTTTCAGAAACAGTAGACCAAAAATATAATTCTTGTAGTCAGATGAGTCGATACTTCCTCTCAAAATGTTTGCAGACTCCCATAAATGTGATTCAAGCCTATCAAGTGTCATTTTTCCTAGTTTTTTTTGCATTATTCCTCCTCCTACTCTTTGTTATTATTCCACTAGATTCTATTTAAAATTTATCCTTTCCTCGTGAGTATCTACTTTGAACTGTAAAATAACTACGAGGCTGGTAAGCGAATATTATCCTCCTTTCCTCTCTTGCGAGGATCTTTCTAGAGTTTTACGAATTCAACTCTTTCCTCTACACAGTGTTGTTATCAAATCTTGGAGTGAATCGTGCTATGAGTATTTTGAATCAATATTTACTGCTTCATACCACTTTTTTAGATCTCCGTAAGTTAAATAGTCACATACATCCGATAAATCGGTGCCCACTTTGAAGGTTCGTCTATCTATCTGTGTTTCAAATAAATTAATCCTTTCTTCCGGAATGACAATCGTTGCTTTGCCAATAGGATAATCCACTGCAACATCGTTTAATCGCAATAATCCAGAATAAATTGTTGTGGTGTGTTCTATCTCAAAAAAACGGACAGGATGTAAAGTATTTTTTCTAAACCATATCACATCTATATACTTTGCGATTGCTAATGTATCGGGTCCTGTAAAATTTGGTATTTCGCTTAAACAGAGGTCTGAAAATTTTTCTTCCCTATATTCTTTATTTCTGTCATTTTTAGCAACCCACACATTATAGTTTTTCTTTAATCCTATTTTTATAAGATAGTACATCATTTTCGTATGGGTTCTTACCTCTTCCGTTTTCAGTTCTTTTTCTTCAAGTTCTTCCTTTTTCTTTGCTTCCTTTTCGTACTCAGGTTCAACTATTTCTGTTCCAATATATCCTTTGTTTAGACAGTAAAGGAAGTTATCAATCTTCGGTAAAAAATTGACATCCACAGTTCTACCGATCTCTTTGCAGACACTATTTATTTTTGAATAGAACTCAGATTTTTTCTCTCCTCTTTCCTTCTCCGGATAGATCTTTAACAATTCCAAAGCTCCATCTGTTTGCCTATTCCATTGCACGTATTTTTTAGGGAAAAAAGTCGTTAAGAAGAGAGTAACAAAGTTGATACCTACGCCTCTAAAATAGTTTTCACTTTCTGGATCTTCTACTACTTCAGCGATTTTTCTTTCCGCAGGAATATCACCATCGGCTAAGAAGAGAAATAACTTTTCTATGCTAGATAACCCATTTTCGATAAATGTGCGGCCGTAAAGTTTGGGACCAAATCCAAAAGTTTTATAAAACTTTTTAGCATCTTTTTCTGTCAATTCGCCGTTTTTAATCTTGTCCAACGTTTCGTCTATTAACTCTTTGTAATAGTCCCACCACATCTTTCCTTCCGTTATAAAACCGTCTTCTTCACCATGTTCTTTTATGATTGAATCTATTTTTTCTTCATATTCGCCATACAAATTTTGAACCAGATTTTTATTCATAGGAATTTCCTTCAATTATACTTCTAAGTCTTTCTATAAATATTTTCTCCATTTCGAAAGAGTACCTATAAAAGTTAGATTTCTATACAAATTAAAACAAATAGAAATCTCAATTTAAAGATACGCTAACCACACGAAGCTACTATTTTCTACAATCATGAACCAAGGGAATTATAGATTCCTCCAACCTACCTACAATAACACCTATTTAATCCTCGTTTTTCTTTATTTTTTAGTTTGTACTGCGCAATTTCTTTTTTCATGAGGTAGTTAGTTCCTCGTCTCCCCCGCGTCGATTCGGATTGGGTTCTCAAGCCACCCGCTGTTCTTTGTTCCTTTCAGGATAAAACTTTTATCGTGTCGCTCGAAATCTCCGCGGCGGTAGTGCATGTTGTTTTGGATTTCTGCTTCATACTCTCTGTAGTTAGTGCTATCAATTGGAGGATACTTGAGTTCTAAAAATGCAACGATATAGTACTTTTTTGTCCAGTTTGTTTTCGTTGAAGCTTCTTCGTGGTGCATACTGAAGAATTTGTCAATATCCTTGTAGAACTTCTTCCGTACTTTTTCGGTGGATCCTTTCTCAAAGATTCTTGTCATCGCAGAAAACGAGAGTGCCATATCAATGATGTTTCGGTTTTTTGCACGGTCAACGCGAGTCACGTTTCACTCCCTCTATAACGTTTTTTAACGTGGTAGAATCCTCACCAAACATCACTACTGAGATGTTCTTTTCTTCTTCGATCTCCCAGTCAGCGATCGCATCGAGGAATAAACATCCCTTCACTGCGTCTATATTTTCGAACAAATCCTCATAGCGTAGTTTGTAGTTCTCACCTTCTTTGATCAATGCGATATATTCGAGTAGTTCTTTGAGGCCCTGAATCGCGTAATTCTTGCTGTCCGTGTATTTAACCTCACCTATTAGCACTGACACAATGTCACCGTTCTCATCGTATTTTTCGAGTACGATATCCGGTCTGCCACCCCACAGACTGTCCTGCGACCCCTTCCCCGTCATTTTTTCCAGCATGTCTATCACTTGCAATTCCCGACCAAGATAGTTATCTTTGTCTTTTAGTTGTGCATTAACATTAAGCCATGCAATACTCTCTTTGAACTTAAAACTCCCACAGGAATCGTGGTAGATCCTGTATGTAGAGTCGTCGGATACCCATTCTGCTACCACATTCTCACCGGGAACGATCAACCGGAACTTCGGATCGGTAAAGTGATTTTTTTATGATTTTAATTATCCAGTACAGCTCAAACAGTACCTCCGTTTTCTCCGGGTTGATGAAGGTATTTTTCAGAAGGTTTTTTGCCTCTTCCGGATCAAACTCGTAATTCATCAGCTCCCTATACTGCGAGAGGAGCACAGCTGCTTCTCTGTACAGTGGCTGTCTCGATCGTTTCGCTCTACTGATCATTCTATTAGTGACTTTCACGTCTGTCAGATCAATTCTTCTCAGATAGACATTTCTAAAGAATATCCGATTCAACGTTTTCTCTAGGTTTTTTTCCTCCGACGCCCATTCCCCGATCCACTCGTACTCTTTTTCAAGCGCGACTCGTAGATCGGTATACACAATCTCATGGATAATTTGAAGGAGTCTTTTCAGTACTAGGTTCTCTGAGATTTCGTAATTTTTTTCCCGTCTGTCACAGACGAAAAGAGTACTATCCTTTGGATTTGAGTTGTACCGATACCGCAGTGTATCTTTCCAACATATTTTTCCTCGCACCTTTCCTCTGAATAACGTTCTTGTCTTTTTCACCGTCGTTTTTATTCGTCGTATCCTTTCAGAGAGGTTGTCAATAAAATCAATTACTCCAACACCGTGTTCTCCTCGTTGTTCTGTGAGTACAAAGTGTATCCTCAGCAATTTTTCAATATTATCGATGTTGAGGGTAGGATCTATCCTTTTAGAAAACGATTTAATGTTTAAATTACCACTTTTGAGATACTGAACGAAATCTTCAGCGATATCATCCAATAATGTTTTAGCTCCTGCCTTCATTATCTTCACTCAGATGATTTTTTGAATTTTTCTCGTGCAATTCCAAAGAAATCCACGCAGAAATCTATGAGTTCATCTTTTGCTTCAATAATATCTAACTCATCCACAAAGGTGCATATTTTGTCCTCTGGCAATCCCTCAAACTGTGGCAACACGTACATGATCACGGCGCTGGTGAGATCATCCTCTTCAGTGAGGTACTCATAGATATCTTTAATGATCGCCGGACCTATTTTCCTGGAGTTGTTGATAGTTTTCCACAGCTTCGTTACTTTATCAACTAACTCAGCGTTTTCCTCTCTTTCAAGATGCCAAATGTCTAAATATTCTCGAATTAGATCTTCGTCAATTTCATTGGGGACATCTACAGGAACAAACGCAAACCGTCTCATAAATGCGTAACTCATTTCATAGAGTGAAGCTTTGTCATAGGTGTTCATCGTCGCGATAATCCGCCAGTCTGGGTGGATTATGAATTTGTTCCCTTGAATCTCATCGTCATCATTTGGATCTCCTACGACCTCTATCTGTTCATCTGCAACCTCAAATGGCAGTGTGATGGTGTCTCCAGTAAGGGCTGAGAATAATGAACCGAACGCTTTATCTATGTCCGCCCGATTTATTTCATCTATTATTAACCATCGATCCTCAGGGTTAAGAGTTTCACTGTCCCTGAAACATCGCAAGAATATACCACTTTTGAAATTCAGTTTTCCTTCTTTGTCAGGATGGTACCCACCGATCGTATCAAACGTTGACCAGTCAGACGTTGCAGTACTCATAATGTAGTTTTTATTCCCCACATAGAATTCACAAATTTCCTTTGCCAGCTTTGATTTTCCCGTTCCAGGAGCTCCAATGAGAATGATATGTTTCCTGTTTCTTATTGCCGTAGTGATCTGTTTTTCAAGAGTCTCCCTTTCTCCTTCGGGGAAAAATAGGCCATTGATAGTGAATTTTCTCTCTATCTCGTAGCCAAGATCTTGTTTTTTGTCTTTCCATTTTTCCTTTCTCTCGTTCGGTTCTTTTAGATCGCTTAGATTAATTATTCCTTCAGCAATTTCTTTATCTAACGAATGAAGGTAGCCTTCAGTAACCTTAAATCCAAGTTGATCTTTTACAGTGTGGTAGCTTGGTTTTTTCTCATTTTTAAATTCTTTAAAATCTTTTAATTCCACTATCCAAGCTTTATCATAGCTTAGAACACCTTCTTCTGCAAATTCTCTATACTTTTCACTCAAAATGTCACGATTCTTTAAAAATTGCACCAATTCATCTCTACTAAATGTTTTTGCGCTCTTCTTAACTTTCGAATAGCCAACAAATCGTTGGGGATACTTTCTTACTCTGCTTGGTCTATAATGAATTACAACGTCTCCAGGAGTTAATTCCTGCATCATTTTGTATTTACTATCTACTCCTGTTTCCAATATTTTTCCTATCGGACCCTGCCAAGGCGCTGCAGAGACTTCAAGGTAATAATTTATGGGTCCTGCAGTTCTTTCCACTTCGGAAAAGTATTTATCTACCACACGATCAATTTTTTCAATTATCTCCTCAATTTCTTCCTCCTTATTTACATCTTGAGTATTTTTTAAGATCGTCTCGTGTCTTTCTTTTGCTTTAAGCAGTAACTTATGAACATTTTCTGGAGGGACTGTTTCGGTATGTCCGATGTACATGTAGGGAGCCTGTCCGAGTCTCCCCACGGTTAGATCCTCCTGTGGATCGATTTTAATATATGCTTCCTCTTCAAATACTGTAGAAAATTTTTTCGGTGCTTTAATATTCCCGTCATACTTTATTTTGTTTTTTATAAAGTCTCTCATACGTTCTGCAGCATCCTTCCAATCCTCCTGATCAAATTTATCAGCAATTTGTGGCAAACTATCAATACAGTCTTCTGAGAGTAGTTTTTTCATTTTCGTTTCTGTTTTATATTTTTCTCCAGTAAATTTTGCATTTCCAAAAAAACCTACAAGATAGAACTCCCGATTATTAATGTTATATGATATAACAGGTATTAAGGCGTCTTTAAACTTTTTCTTAGGTGTTCTTTCACTCATCGCCACATGTCCATAGTAGTAATCTTTATCGAAATCTTCATAAAATCCCCACCATTCATGGGCGTGACCGCTTATTCTCACAAATTTATAGTTATAATTTTCTCTTTTTCGATATCCCTCCTCATCAAACCCCTTCCATCTGTTATGAGACCATGCAACTTTAGCCACTACGCCTATAATATTCATATCTTTATCCATCTTTCTTCCCTCCTCTTTCTTTTCACAAATTACGTCAAATCCTTTTTGATAGAATTGAGGTGTTTCGCCTTCAATATTTTCAAACTCACTTAGGTCTTTTTCTTCTGAGAATCTTTCGACTTTGTCATATTTGAAGATCGTTCTTGTTTTCCACATTTCTTCATGGGTACTGTTCCACTGAGTAGGATCTATAGTAGGTTCATCATCACGAAAATGATCTCTCCAGTTTTCATCATTTAATGTCTTCTCTAAGTCTTTATCTTCTTCAATATCAGTCCAAAAGTCAACTACACGGAAATAGCCCTTTACCTTTTTCTTCTCACCTACATATAACCGGAAGGGCACGGAGAGATGTTTTTTCTTCTCTTCTTTAATACTGTAATTCCAACCCGAGTACATGTATCCAGTGGTTTCTATCCTGCTATTCATTTCTTCAGTGTATCTCTTCGAAAACGAGGATGCTCCCAGTAAATGATATTCTTCGGACGGACCGTAATTTGGAGGTACTAAGAGTATAATATCCTTTCTTTCTTTTCCTTTATCAAGGTCTTTTACTCTTTCAAGCAGTTCGGGTAAATCATTAGTCTTACACCAATTGATAAATTTTCTCTTTAACTGAGGGTCTTGATTCAATTTAATCTCTTTATAACCCCTTTTATTAAGAACGTGATGTGTGTGTCCACCATCAAAATAATTTAGGTTGAATTTGATATCGTCATCCAAACTTTAACACTTCTCACATCCCTGATTTCATACTTTTCTTCCATTCCTATCACTCACATACACATTTTTTGCATACTTATTAAATTTTCTGAATTAGATTTCTACGACTACAGTTCTTATACAATACTACTTCCTGCAATCTTCCAGAGATCCTCATGTACTAAGGCGAGGAGACAGTTGGTACACTCTCCTTTGGTGGGATTCTCCCGAGGACATTCTCTGTTGTCTATCCATTTACATCCCATGTTTTTCACCTCATTACTCGCATACTGTACCTCAATTTTTCTTGATCACGGAACGACTAACACTTTGGCGGCGATCATGAGGAGAATAATCAGCACACACAGCAGCACGATGAAGAACGTTGCCAACCCTCTCGCCACTTTTGTGACCCATCCTTCTCGCTGTTCAACAACAATTGGTGGTTTTCCCTGCGCGGTTCTCTCCTCGTTGAGCGCCTGAAGCATCGCAGCGGTCTGCCCTTCTATCCGGCGTTCTCCTTTCGATCTGATTAAGTTTCGTGAGATGACGTCGACGATGAGATCCGTGAGTGTACCCATTTAGATCGCCCCCTGTTTTTTAAGTGTGAGGAGGAGCTTGTACGCGTTGGTGAGTTCGATGAATTTTCTTGTTGTATGACCACCGTTTGTATCGGGATGGTACTTCTTCGCTTTCTTTCTGTAAGCACGTTTTATCTCTTTTATGGATGCTTTCCGTGAGATTTCAAGGAGATGGAGTGCCTTCGCCACCCTCGATTTTGTACTACGATGAGATTGTGATGCAACTCTCGATTTTGTACTATGATATGAGTGTGATGAATACGTCTTTTTATAGTGGGATCGTGTTCTCGTGGATTTGCGTCGGGATGTCTTCCCGAACTCCTCATTGACTTTGTCCCTGTACTTCTGTTTCTGCCGTTCCGTTTTCTCTTTAGTGGATGCGGAGTACGTGTTGTAAAATGTTGAGATAACCCATGCCAGTGCTTTCAGCGAGTAGTATAGAAAGTAGCCGATACCGAGGAACCCAACTGCTATCAGTCCAAAAATTGCCATTCTCTCACCTTAGGCAGATCGTACAAAACAACATTTTTTGTTTCATATACGTATTATGCAAATCCTTATTTATAAACTTTTCGTTACGTGATGAAAAAACTTGTAAAGAAATACTCAAATAGGTAAGAGGGAGGCATTAACCATCATTATAAAATGTGTCTTTCTCTCCGACAGTTACGAATCTCCAGAGCACTTCCGTATAACTCCTTTCAGAAAGGAGTGAAGTTCTATAGTTCTTTTATTTTTCAGATTCTTGGTCTTCTATTGGAACAAATTTTTTGAGTTTCTCTATTTCAGGATTTATCTTCCCGTGTTTTATTGATGCAAACGTTACATCCATAAGTGTTGGCTTTTCTTCTAGGGCATCTGCATATATGCCACGTAGAGTGTCATAGTACCTCTGCGCAGTAACCAGATCCTTTGCAGCAAAAATATTTATGCACTGGTAAGGACCATTCACGTAAAGACACTCTATAATTCTGACACCATCCCTTTCTGGTATTTTCTCTTTTTGCCTCTTTATCTGAAGTGTTGCTACTTCTTCGGTGAATGGCTTTACTTTCATTAGAATTACAAAAGTTTTCCACCCTATTTTTTCATCATCTATTACTGTAGTGTATCCCCAGATTACTTTTTCTTTCTCTAACCTCTTTATTTTTCGCCATATATTCTGCCTATATGTATCAAATTTCTCCGCCAACTTGGAAAACGTTTGTTTAGGATTTTTTAGTAATTCATTAATAAATTCTTCACCTTTATAGAGTGTTGTGTTACAAATGTTAAATTTTTTTCTCATTTTTATCATCTTGTAAACATGCTATGTCAACAAAGGTTTAAAAATATTAGCCTCACGATTTATGCCGGTGAAATATATGAGTAAAAAAACGTTAGTCGGGTTGCTCCTAGGTGGAGTAGTTGGAGCCGCCATAGGGGCAGCGGTAGATAAAAACAAAAATTCAACGAAGAAGAGACCCCTTTTGACAACACGGCAAATTGCCATTGCTGCAACGCTTGGAGGATTGTGTTTTGCGTGGAGAGCATTAGGGCTTGTCATTCCGATGCCAGTTCCTGGATTTGTCATTGATATCAGAGAAGCTATCTATGTTTTCACTGCATTTGCATATGGGCCCATAGTTTCGTTCATAATATCGATCATGGGGGGCCTCCCTACGCCTTTCCCTCCTATGGTCTGGCTTGGTAACGGTATTGCAGCGCCAATAATGGCTTTCATATGGAAAGATTTGAAACTATGGAAAGCTTCTTGGAAGGTAAAGATCCCAGTGATTTACGTAGTGTACAGTATTTTCTTTGCCATTTTCCTCACTGTGCTAATGTATATGGCTGCGAATGTTATGGGATACTGGCCCTTTTGGCCCACGTACGTCTTCGCTTGGACAAGTGGAGCTTGTTTAATATGGATAGGCGTCCAAGCTACTCTCGTGGTGGTCTTGGTTAGAGCAATCTCGCCTGGTGGCAAAACACCAGAACCAAACTGGAGATGGCCTGGAGGGAGATAAGTATGGAAAAGAATACAACATACGCTGTACTCTTGTTGGTAATAGTGGCTATCATTGGAGCAGTGTACTGGCTTTTGGAAGGATATGTTGCATCTGGTGAACTTCAGAGCACGTTGCTGGAACAATATAAATGGTTAGGTGCGGTGCTGACTATCGCATTGATTTGTGTTGTGGCCTATGTTCTAAACAAAGTACACAAGAAGGAATAGCGAATTAGAAATAGAAAATAATTATTTTTTAGGAGGAGCAGCAAATGAAGCAAAGAATCCAGATAAGCAATGTTAGTTTTAGTTATGGTGAAGGGGAAAGGATAGCTATAGATGATGTTACCTTGCAGCTAAATGAAGGAGACGTTCTGTTAGTTACAGGACCGGCCGGTGCAGGGAAAACAACATTATGCAGACTGATAAACGGTGCCGTCCCCCACTTTTTTGAGGGGAAATACACAGGTAATGTTTTCGTCGATGGCAAGTCTACTATTGAGGATTTTTCTACCATGGGTGAACTGTCACCGATTATTGGCTATATTGGTCAGGACGCAGCGAGTCAGTTGATTTGTCCTACAGTCGAAGATGAAATTGCCTTTAGCCTTGAAAACTTCGGTACCCCTCCGGAGATAACAAATAGAGAAGTGGAAAAGCAAATGAGAGAGGTAAGACTAATTAAATACAGAGACAAGAATCCTCATACCCTATCTGGAGGAGAGCAACAATTATGCGTCATTGCTGCTCTTTTAGCATCTAAACAAAACATAATGATCTTGGATGAGCCCACTTCCAATATTGATCCAATTGGGAGTTCTAGAGTTTTTGATGTTGTGATAAGAACGTTAAAATCTGCCCAGGATATGACAGTCGTTCTTGTAGAGCACAAGATTGATACATTAGCGCCTCTTGTCAATAGGATGGTTGTGATGGATGAAGGAAAAATTGTTTTTAACGGACCACCTCAAAAAATCTTACGAAACACAAAAGAGCTTACCAAAATTGGCGTGAGAGTCCCCCAGATGGTGTTGTTGTGGGAAGAGCTCAAAGATTTAATCGAATTCAATGAAGTTCCCATCACCGTAGATGAAATGGTTACGTATCTACAGCCGCTATTAAAAGAACGAGACGTGAAAGTAAAACCTATAGAAGATAAAAAAGAACCTCCTTCCACAAAAACGGTGATAAAAGCTGAAAATATCAGCCACACATATCCAGATGGTACCGAAGCCCTGAGAAATTGCTCTTTAACAGTAAAAAAAGGAGAGTTTGTGGGTATTGTAGGCCAAAATGGTTCAGGCAAAACAACCTTGGTAAAACATTTCAATGCCCTGCTATATCCTACTAAAGGTACGGTTTATGTGAAGGGACAAGATACTAAAAATTTTAGGGCGGATGAGATGGCCACTACTGTTGGCTACTGTTTCCAAAATCCAGACGATCAGATATTCAAAGATAAAGTAAGAGAGGAGTTAGCATTTGGGCCTGAAAATGTAGGACACTCCGAAGAAGAAGTTAAAAGGGTAGTAGAAATGGCTGCCAATCGGATGGAGATTTCTGATTTTTTAGATGTGGATCCGTTCAGCTTAAGCTTAGGAGAGAGAACCCGTGTAGCCGTTGCCTCAGTGATAGCCATGGAGCCGGAAGTATTAATAGTTGATGAGCCGACAACGGGCCAGGATTACCTCCGTGGCGATGAGATAATGAAACTTGTAAAAGAATACAACAATAGAGGCATTACTTGTATCGTGATAACACATGATATGCAACTGTGTGCGAAATGGGTCGATAGACTAATTGTTATGAAAGAAGGAGAAATATTACTAGATGGGCGTACCAGAGAGGTATTTTCACACGGAGATACATTAAAAAGTACTAACCTTCATCCACCTCCAGTGACTACATTGGGTCAAAAATTGGATCAATGGTTGCCCAAGAACGTGTTGAGGGTGGAGGAAATGGCTGATTATATTAAAACAGTATTGGGCGGTGATAAACAATGAAAGCTAAATTTGATCCCAGAACGTTAATCTTTCTATATGTCGTTGTTTTTTTCGCCGGAATTATGGTTTATGATGTCTTGTGGGTCCTGCTCCTGATGGTGACTCCACTAGCTTCAGTGATTTATTTAAGAAATGTTAGCTTAAAGAAGGTATTGGGGCCACTCACCTTTACGGTAGGTTTGTTAGTGGCCTTTTTGTTTATAGCAAACCTCCTATATTACCCCCATTCCCACCCGCTTTTCAACGAGGAATACCAGTTCTACCTTTTTAGCAACTATCTTTTGGTTACGTTAGATGGGATCACCTTTAGCCTGCAACTCGTACTTAGGTTTCTTACCATCCTATTGATGATGGCATGTTTGACAGAGGTGATTCCAGTATCAGAGTTGGTAGATGCTCTCCATAAAATAAAACTTCCTGACTCTCTGGTACTTGCCTTAGGTATAGGTCTCTCCTATATACCGGTATTCATTGATGAATTGAGAGACATACGGGATGCACAACAAGCTAGAGGATGGGCAATTAAAACTCGAAATCCCATAAAAAAGGGAAAAGCTTGGATCCCGTTGTTAATACCCGCCATAAAGTCATCCATGCGGCACTCGGAACTAATGGCAGCTTCTATGGAGTCAAGAGGATTTAGAAGCGGCTTCAAGAGAGTTTCTCGAAAGACATGGAAATTCGGTATGTTGGACTACATATACATATTTATTTTGGTATGTATTATCCTCACATCCATAATATACGGGAACTGGGGACAAAAGGTAGCTCACTGGACATTTACTGGCGATGTAATTAAGCGAGTTTTGGAGTTTTTGTAAGGTGAAAAAATGAATGTTTCCTTAATGTCGATAGGAGATGTGTATCTGAAGAGAGATGATCCCAAAGCGGCGTTTAGCAAGATCACACCGCTACTAGAAGAGGCAGATGTGGTATTTGGTAATCTAGAAACACCACTAACTACTAGAGACTCTGCTTCTTTAGGGAGATTGGTACCCATTAAAACTCCTCCCTCTATGGTGGAAGGTGTAGTAGAAGCAGGAATGGATATTGTATCTCTTGCAAATAACCACACCACAGATTATGGTCCCGAAGGCTTGATAGACACTATGAACATACTGGAAGAAAAACAAATACAGCATGTAGGTGGGGGTCGTAATTTTAAAGAGTCCCACGAACCTAAAATAATAAAAAAAGAAGGATTAAAAATAGCTTTTTTGGCTTATGAATGCACCATTTGGTCTTTCGGTGCAGAGGCAAAAGAAAGAATACCCGGAGTAGCAAAAATCAATGTTTCTCCTTTACTAGAGACGCCGCATATAGACAAAGGGGATCTACAGATAATGAAAGAAGATGTAAAAAATACTAAGGAAAAGGCGGATGTGGTGGTTGTTTCATTTCATTGGGGAGTTGATCTGAGTAGAACGGTAGCACCCCACCAGAAAGCACTGGCTCATGATACGATCAAAGCAGGAGCTGATGTAGTACTGGGCCATCATCCGCATTGTCTGCAAGGAATTGAGATCTATAAGGGAAAATTAGTATGTTATAGTTTGGGCAATATTCTGTTCGATACAATGTTTTCATATCCTCAGAATACTCTAATTATTGAGACAATACTTTCTAAGAATGGTTTAGAGAAAGTGTATGCTCATCCTATCTACATTACTAAATCCGATAAAGGGGTATTTGAACCGACTTTGCCCAAAGAAAGAGATTTAAAAAATGTAGTTTGCGAAATAAAAGAACTTTCAGAGGAATTTGGAACAAAATTTCTCGAAAAAGAAAGAATTGAAGTTGTATTGAGTTAGGAGATGGAAAATATGGGGATAAATAAAAAATATTCTGGGTATAAAGCCTATCAGTATCTGGAAGAAGGAAAGGACTACAAGGGATTTGAGCTGGCGAAAGAAAAAAAAGAGTGGCGATACGAAGTTCCATTATCGGATAGCGAGGAGGAAACAGTAAAAGAAATAGCTGAGAAGTACATTGTCATCTCTCTCCATGACCATCCTGTGCTGTGGTTAGAGGACATGAGCAAGATGTTTGAGTACAACAGGGAGGGGCGACATTTTGCCGCATACGAAGAACTAAGTCATTCTTGTTTGGACGCTGTCTTCGACAACCTAATGGATGGGACCTGTACCATACATTCTAAGGGAGGATGGAAGTGGAACGATGTATTGCATGACCTGGGAATGCGAATCTGTGATTTGGCACATCAGGACTTTGTGATACGATGCGAAAGCGTGGACGATATCGTAAGGGCACATGATGAGGGGAGAATCGCACTTGTGCCTACCTTAGAGGGTAGCGCCATGATAGAAAATGAAGTGGACAGAATTGATATACTCTACGGTTTTGGCGTGAGAATGATGGGTCTTGTTTATAGTGAGTCAAATGCTCTTGGCTCAGGACTGAAAGAAAAAAAGGATGGCGGATTGACGTACTTTGGACATGATGCAGTAGAGAGAATGAATAAAATAGGGATGGCGATTGATGTGTCGCATTGTGGTGATGACACATCCTTGGATGCAATTGAAGCTAGTAAAGAGCCAATATTTATCACTCACACAGGTTCAAGAGAGTTATGGGATGTTAAACGACTCAAACCTGATGAGATATTCCAAGCCTGTACAGAAAAAGGCGGTGTTATAGGAGTCGAAGCTGCTCCACACACCACAATTACTAAAAAGCATCCAGAACACGGTATAGAATCTTTTATGGAACACTTCGAATATATCAAAGATCTTGTGGGGATTGATCATGTTGGATTCGGTCCAGATACATTGTATGGAGATCATGTAGAGTTGCACCATGTGTTTGCAGCATATTTGTCAATAAAACAGGCATTCAGCACACATGAAGAGGTAGAGTATGTTAAAGGACTGGAAAATCCCACAGAAGCTTCGTGGAATATTATTAGATGGCTGGTAAAGCACGGCTACTCAGATGAAGAGATTGAGAAAGTGATCGGAGGAAACACATTGAGGGTGCTTAAAAAAGTGTGGAAGTAGGAAGAAATCAGAGAAAGAATTAATAATGAATAGGGACTTGAGATAGTATGGCAAGAGTTTTGTACATACTTCCAGCTGTAGGGTTAGCGGAAGAAGAAAAAAAAAGGAGAGAAAAGCTCGCAAACTCATTTCTTATAAGTGATAAAAACAAGGTAATTGTAGAAGATATCGATGAAGGGCCGGCGTCTATTGAATCTTCAGTTGAAGAGTACATAAGCATTGGAGGTACATTAAAGAAACTTGCTGAAGTTCAAAACAAATACGACGTAGCAATTATCGGCTGTGCAGCAGATGCTGGACTAACTCCAGCCAAAGAATTTGCTAATATCCCCATAATTGGACCACTTGAGTCGTCTATCTCTGTTGCGTCAATGGTGGGGGAGAAATTCTCTATAGTTACAGTGCTCGATTCAATAGTTCCAAGTACTTGGAGGATTCTAAGGGAATATGATATGGATCATAAATGTGCTTCTATAGAGGTAATTAATGTTCCAGTTCTAGAAATTAATAAAAGCAAAAAAAAGGTCGCCGAAGTATTTTTAGAAGAAGCAAAAAAGATTGTAGAAAATAATAAAGCTTCAAGCATTGTGTTAGGGTGTATGTCACTGGCCTTTCTACCGATTGACGATATGGTCAAAAATGGGGTGGATATTCCAATAATTAATCCTGCAAGAGTATCAATAAAGGTCGCTGAGCTATTTGTTTCGCTTGGATTAAAACAAAGTCGTGTTTCGTTTCCAAAAACAGATTATAAAAAGTTAAAAAAGACTATATTTCCTGATATAGACATTGAAAATAAATAGTGTATTGGTGTCCAAAATGAAAATCCTAGAGGGTAAAATCCTGCACATTGACTTGTCAAATTTTAAAGTTTCTTACGAAGATTTCTCTAAATATAGAGAATTTATTGGTGGTAGGGGTGTCAATCAATATATTCTCTTCCATGAGTTGCCCGTAGGTATCTCTCCTTTTGATCCCGAAAATATCCTTGCTTTGGGAGCAGGTATACTTTGTGGGACGGAAGCGCCAGGTGCATCTCGGCTTAGTATAGACTCTAAGAATACTCTTACAGGGGGAATAGGCTCAAGCAATGCCGGAGGACACTTTGCCTCAGAGATGCGCTTTGCAGGAGTAAATAACATAATCGTAAGGGGTAGATGTCCAGATCTTTCGTATATATTAATCGACAATGAGGATGTTGAAATAATCGACGCTAACGATCTTGAAGGAAAGACTACCACCGAAACAGATAAAATCCTCAAAGAAAGGCACAAAGATGTTAAAGTTTTATCTATAGGTCCTGCAGGAGAAAATCTCGTGAGATCTTCCTGTGTCATTATTGATGGAGCACGGGCAGCTGGAAGATGCGGATTGGGAGCAATAATGGGATCAAAAAACCTTAAGGCTGTAGCTGTAAAGGGTAACAAGAGTATAGACATCTATGATCCTGAGAAATTTCAGAAAGTTGCTGAAACTCTAAAGGAGAAGTTGAGAAATAACAAGTTCAACAAGCTGAGAATGAGATATGGCGTTTTTTGTTACCCCCCCTGGAATATTGAAAGTCCTTATAGAAATTTTTCTGGTGAAATTCCACCTCCTGAAAACAAAGAACAGTTAATGCCGGATGTTTTCTTGAAGTATAAGGTAGATCAAAAGAGTTGTTCCTCTTGTCCGATAAAATGCTGGACAATTCATGAGTTTAAAGAGGATGGTAAATTAGTTCATATAGAAGCTTTACAGGGAAATGATCCCCATAATTTTGGTGCCAAATTGGATTTAGCCGATGCTAAAACAGTTCTCAAAGCTCATGCACTTTGCAATGATCTCGGTCTTGATGTTGACAATGCTAGCGGTGTTATAGCCTGGGCAATGGAATGCTACGAAAAGGAGTTATTGACAAAAGATGATACAGACGGACTGACTTTGAAGTGGGGGAACTCTGAGGCTGTTTTCGAGCTCTTAAGAAAAATTGCTTTTAGAGAGGGGTTTGGTGATCTCTTGGCAGAAGGATGCAAGAGAGCCTCAGCAAAAATCAAAAGAGGAACAGAAAAGTACTGCATCCATGTCAAAGGACAAGAGCTCTTTGAGTGTCTATGGCAATCTCCTTCATGGGCCCTTGGTACCATGGTATCCCCAAGAGGAGGTGGGCATACGAGGGGGGCGGTAATTGAAAATAGGTTAGTTGACCTTGATGGTGAGATATGCAAACGGTACTTTGGTGTTCCTTCGGTAGGGGGAATAAGCCAATACAAAAATAAAGAAAGAATGGTATATTTCTTCGAGCGGTTAGAAGCGTTTCTGGACTGTGTAGGAATATGTATGTTTACCAACAGTTTGAGAGTGGACATGTTAGTTCCAGAGGATTACGCTCTTTTGTTTTCTACTGCTACTGGAAAATCTATTGATTGGCATGATGTCTTGCGTATAGGCGAGAGAACCCAAAATGTTGAGAAGGCGTTTAACGTCTTGCATACAGATTGGGGCAGAGAAGAAGATCTCCCTCCAGAAAGGTTTGTAAGTACATCCTTAGATGGAAAATATAGTATTGATCTAGACGAGTGGGATAAGATGTTGGATCGATATTACGCTCTTCATGGATGGGACACGGGAGGATTACCTACAAAACAAACATTGGATAATCTTGGATTAAACGATATAGCTAAGCAATTGGTGGGAAAGAGTCCTAACAGATAACGTTCCATCCTCACGAATATATGATATCAAGAAAATTTCAGTCTCAGTCCCCATGGATTACAGTATCTATTACTTGCGTATCTGTAATAGTTCTTTATATAAATATTTTTTCGATACCTCCAATAATACTGTCATTAATTAGAGATACCGGTATAAATCATTTCCAAGCAGGTTTATTGATGACGGTTTATACAGCTTTTTATTGTGTCAGCAACGTGTTTACAGGCATATTAAGTGATATGGTTGGATCCAAAAAAGTCATGACAGGGGGGTTGCTGATTGCCTGTATATCCTCTTTTATTTTTACATATACTTCTAACTTTAATATCATGTTAGCTACGAGGGCCGTGATCGGGATCAGCGCAGCCTCAATGACATCCCCTTGTATCGTGTATATACTCTCTTGGCTCCCTTCAAAAAAAGAATCATTAGGTGTAAGTATGCAATTGGCGTCGTTAACTCTTGGATCTGGGATCGTACTGTTAATTACACCAATTCTCATTGGGATATATCCATGGAGATCCCTGCTTAGACTCTATGCTATTTTAGGATTTATAGTACTAACTCTTTTTTATATTTTTAGTAACAATTCTCGAGAAGAAAACTATATTGCCGGTTTTTCGGTCATGAACAAAAAAGACATTGTACTAACTCCTTCCATTCTATTACTATCCGCGATATTGTTTATCGCATTATTTCAAATTGGAGGAACTATGACATGGCTTACGCCATGGCTGGAAGAGGGGTGTATGCTCAGCCCAATAATGGTTGGGTTAGGATCCATGGTATTTGCTCTGGCTGGTATTCCTAGTTCACTTTTTGGTGGGTATGTATTTAGTAATTATATGGATGGCAAGACACAAAATATTGTGTATTTAAGCATAATAGGAACGATGATATCTGTAAGTACAGGCGCTTTTGCGTGGTTAGAAGATAGTAAATACTTTCTTTTTATTCTTTTTGTTATAATTCTTTCCCGTTGGGGCTCTTTTATGGCATTTGGACCGTTATTGTCAGTCGTGTCAAGATTAGTAAAACAGAGTTCAAGAGGACTGGCAATTGGGTTTGTCAATTCTGTTGCCATGTCCGGCGGATTTTTATCCTCACTTTTGGGAGGATATGTAATTGAACATACTGGAGGATATCGGTTGGTATGGATAACATTCTCGGTACTACTTGTGTTTTCTACGTTAGTTTTGCATCCCTTGCTTGAAAAGGAATTAAAAGATTAATCTGCACTATTGAGTTCACAAGAGGGGATATACAGGGCTGCTGTTTGAAGGAAAGAAAATGACAGGGTTCTTCGTTACTCATGGATCTGGAGAGGTACTTGTCCGTATCCTCTTGATACAGATATACTTCATAGGAGCTCATCTATAGGACGTCCCTCCTGTTTCCTGGCCTCTTCTATGTCCTTTTTGGCTTTTTCTGAAAGCTTCTTTCTTTCTAGTTTCCTAATAAGCGCTCTCAAAAACTCTCCACGGGACTGGTAATTCCCCTCCTTGACCTCTTTATCGATCTCCTCTGCCATATCTTCGGGGACCTTAAAACTGATGACCTTGGACATGGTGTTATAGCGTTTACGATAGTATAAAAAAGCTTCAAGCTGTGCACGATGCGTACCATCTTTGGAAAGAATCTAAGGATGTAACCTTCTTTCATCTACTGATCGTGCCGAAAGGAATGTTCACACTACATTACCCCTCACGATCTTCCGATTGATCGTCGGTATAGGATTTCACCTGATATTTTTTGCGGAGGTTCTGCACGATCATCTCCTCTACTTGCTCTTCGGTCATGACTCCTTCCGACACGCCGAAGTCGCCGAGAAGATAGAGCTCAGTCACCTCCTTCCAGAGCGCGTTCCACTCCCTGAATGACGAGAGTTCGATGTATCCTTCACCGTTGGGTAGATCGTATGTCCACATGGTATCACCTCTGTGGTAGATGTTATGTGACCGCCATCACGACCATCATCATCGAAAAGAAGAAGAAAAACCCGAGAGTCAACACGACGATCACCCCACCGATCCACTTCATCCCCTCGATAAACTCGTTTTTCTCCTTTTTTTTTCTGTGCGCCCGCGCGACGGTTTCCTTGAAGTAGCGCTGTTCCTCGGGGGAGAACTCGTTCCAGTGATTTTTCACAAACGCGAGCAACGAGGCTCGGTATTCCTGCCGGAGGTCGCTGATCTGTTCCTGTAATCGTTGTTCTCCTTTGGAGGTGGTATATTTTCGTCCGATGACACTGCCGAGCACGTCGTTGATAAGATCGCCGATACTCATTAACTCACCCTGCAACCTCAAAGTACACCGTTTTCAGGAGGGTCACCGCCTCCTCCAGGTCTCCGCCAGTTCCAGCAGTGTTTGCCCTGTTGATGTGTTCCTGGGCCAGATCGAGCATCTGCATGTGTCTCGCCGTCAGCTGATCCGGTAACGTCTCCTCCAGCATGAGGAGAAGATCGTTGCAGAGTGCGAGATCACTCTCGGTGAAATCGACCGTATACGACTCTGTCGGCACCTCCTGTTTGACGACATCACCGTTCGGGTAGAGGAAGAATGTCTCTATCTCTACCTCATCCTCTGCTCCCACCACTGGGAGAAGCAGGAGACAGATCACTAAAAGACAATATTTTTTATTACGAAACAATATTTTTTGTTTCATATACTTATTATGCAAGTCTTCATTTATAAAGTTTTCGTTACATGATGAAAAAATTTATAAAGATAGAAGATGGGAAGGGAGATACGAGAAAGAGTAACCATCTGCACTACGCCAGATTATACGGCGACACGCCGTATGAATAAAATCTACAAAACCTTTTTATTCATCCGAAATAAGAGAGTGCATGGAAGAGATAGAGGTCATCTACGAGGATGGGGTGTTCAAACCAGTGAGGAAGGTGGACCTAAAAGAAGGATCGAAGGGAAAAATAAGGATAGTAGACCAAAAGAAGGTGTTGTTAAAGTACTATCAGTCGATACCTCTCTCACTCGATCAGGAGAAGATAGAAACGCTGCGGACAGAGAGCATGGTGAGATAGTGGAAGTATTTATTGATACCAATGTGTTTGTGAGCTTTTTAACACAATCTGAGAAATCTAAAGATGCAAAAAAGCTTCTGGAAAAGGTAATTGCTGATGAAAACGCTCTCGTTACCTCGATGAATGTAATTGAAGAAACATTGTACATTCTTACAAGAGAGATTCTTGAAGAAAAAGGAATTTCAGGCACTTATTCTGCAAGGAAATATGTCTCAGCTGAAGGTTACAATAAGATAGAAAAAGAACTCTCCAAATTCATTTCAATGATCAACGAGTTAGATATATGTGTTCTCGATGTGAAAATTGAGATACAATCATTGACAGATATGATGTACCAGTTCCATCTCCTCCCCAACGATGCCCTCATCGCCGCTACCTGTCAATTACATGGGGTAACGGATATTGCTACATTTGATGACGATTTTCGACAAGTAGATTCTCTCACCGTCGTAAAATTATAAAACGTATAACTCCATCCACCGATTGCCACTCAGCGAGCTTCTGAAGTTCTCCTTTTGAGCTAAAATGGATCAAAACGGACTTCTTAACAGCGTGAAATATATAGCGATGCAAATTACACGTCTTAGAAGATTAGAAACGACCACACGGTCATACCTGCGTAGGGTTTACCTGAAGAGGATGAATTTTTAGTTAATTTGCGGTATGGATGTAATTTTAAAAAAAGGTGTTAAAGTTCCTAGTTACCT
The DNA here is from genome assembly GCA_964595645.1 of uncultured Thermococci archaeon. GTDB lineage: Archaea > Methanobacteriota_B > Thermococci > Methanofastidiosales > B48-G16 > JAYEIH01. The sequence continues at coordinate 61,238 of CAZQQT010000007.1, read as the reverse complement.
ATAATTCTGGATTTAAAAAAGTTTATATCCTTATCAAAAAGATTTTTTTACTGAAAACGAAGCAAAAGAGGCGATACGATATGCCACTGAGATCATCGAGTTCTGCAGAGAACATTTACAGGAATAAGGAACTCATTCTCCAGGAACTTCGAAAAAGTGCTTCAACACTTATAGAGGAGCACGCATCCCTTACTCACGTTATCCTTTTCGGTTCACTAACAAACGATAGCTTTGGTCTCTACAGTGATGCAGACATTCTGTTGGTACTCAGAGAGCGAGTATACACGATTCTTTGATAGAATTCCTAAATTTTTAGATTACTTCACCAACGTTCCAATCCCTGTGGATATTTTTCCATATACAGAAAAAGAGATTGAAACGATGAAAAAATCGGACAATCAATTGATTTCAAGGGCGCTAGAAGAGGGAACAGTACTGTGCAATAGGAACGATAAATGAAGAGGAGAATTGGAAGGGGCAATGTACTTACTGTTTTTTTTAGCTTTATATACACTCTTTTCGTCATGTGACTAAAAAATTTATCTTATATAGAAACTAGTGTACATATTCCATTTCTAGACCATAGAGATGTTAGTTTTTGTACCTGTGCTCGTGTAGATATATAGAAATTTTAACATACACGGAAAAAATGGAGATAATTGAATGGGATGATCTCGTTACCTGTAGGCTACATCTCTATGGAGAATCGTGGTGAACGTTATCTCACCGTCAGTTATATCGAAAAAAACCCTGTAATTCCCTATCCTGAGACGCCATGTCCTTCCATCTGCGATGAATTTGGTGCTGCCGTGCTGTCTCGGATCAACGCCGTACTTGTTGACATGAATGCAGAATTCCTCTATCTTCTTCAATACTCGTCCCTTGACCGTTTTATCAAGCTCCTCCAGTCGCTCCTTAAATCTCTTCGTGTAGGTTATTTTATAGGAGCTCATCTATAGGACGTCCCTCCTGTTTCCTGGCCTCTTCTATGTCCTTTTTGGCTTTTTCTGAAAGCTTCTTTCTTTCTAGTTTCCTAATAAGCGCTCTCAAAAACTCTCCACGGGACTGGTAATTCCCCTCCTTGACCTCTTTATCGATCTCCTCTGCCATATCTTCGGGGACCTTAAAACTGATGACCTTGGACATGGTATTACATAGTTTACTAAAGTATAAAAAGCTTCTGAAACTGTGCATGGTGCGTACAGTCTTGGAAAACCGGTTTACGAAGAGAATACCAAAGCGATCATGTCGCACTGAAAAGTTTTTATGCTATAAGAGAGAATAACAAACATGGAAGAGAAAAAGAACAACCAGACGATCCCCTACTTTATCGATCCGGACGAAGCCCCCACCATCACCCAGCTTCCCGGCTTAGAAACCACGATTCTCACCGGACTCCATGGAGAGAACATGATGATGGTTCTCAACAGGACGCTCCCCGGCCACTCGGTGCCGACGCACTCCCACCCGCACGAACAGGTGGGCATCGTCTACGGCGGGAGGGCGGTGTTACGGATCGGCGATGAGGAACGGACCGTCCAGAAAGGAGATTTCTACTGTATCCCTGCCAATGTCCCTCACAGCGACACCTGTCTCGGGGACGAGCCCTTTGTGATGCTCGACATTTTCTACCCTGTCCGCGAAGACTACCACGAGAAATTACAGGAGAAAAAGAGGCAGAGAGGGCTATAAATACCGAAATACGAACGCGAGAGGCAGTTGAGATACTCTCGTTACTACTCTTTCTCCATGATGTCAAGCAGTCTTTCCAGTTTCTCCAGAAACGTCTCTCCCTTCGGTGTCATTTCGTAGACAATGTAGTTCCGTCTCCCCTCTTTGATTTTTTTATCGGAGATCAGTCCGAGATCGAGGAGCTCCTCCCGTCTGTCCATGACGGTACCATGCCCTGCGATATGGAGGAAGTCTGAGAGAATGACGCGGTCGTGATCCCGTATGTACACGAGGATCTCGTAGAATCCCTTTCCCCCAAATCTGCGAACATACTCTCTCATTCTCTTTGATTTGTTGCTCATACTTAATAATCTTGTTTCCCGATATTTATACTTTTTCATTAAATCTAACACTTTTTGCCAGCTGTATCTATCTGCCAACTCTCCGGAAGTGTTGTAGGGGGGGTATGTCTTCATTGTGGTTCCATCCGGTGGTTGTTGGCTTCCTTCACTCCGTTTTCGGTTGTTTGGAACTTCACCAATGCGTGTAACCTACACTGCAAACATCCTTTGTGCATTACGTACTCCGTGAGCTATGATGAAGAGAATGGAAGAACTAAAGAATACGTTGCTGAAGTTATAGGAGAATACCTTAAAAATATGGAGGTAGAGGGATACACATGGCACGAAAAAACAGAACTATTGGTACCACGGTCGCCCCACAGGTCATGAAAGATATCGATGAGATGGTAGAGGAGGGTTTTTATAAGACGAGGAGTGACTTCGTCTATCAGGCAATTCTCGAGAAGCTCAAACGGGAGAAATAACTAGCGAGAGGGACTGAGCTATAGAGGGCATGATCATGACGGAAGAGTATATCCAGGTCTTCACCACCGTAGAGAAAAAGGAAGATGCCGAAAAAATAGCTGAAACACTGGTGGAGAAGCGACTGGCAGGATGTGTTCAGGTAGTCGGGCCAATCGTAAGCACCTACCGATGGAAAAAGGGCGTGGAGACGGCAGAGGAATGGCTATGTCTTATCAAAAGTAAGAGGTCAATGTACGACGAACTCGAGAGAGCGATTGAAGCGATACACCCCTACGAGACACCGGAGATAATTGCGACGCCTATCAGCGGTAGTAAACGCTACCTGGAATGGCTCGACAATGTACTCAAAAAATGAGTAAACTACGTGTCTTCTGGGACATATTCCTATATAAAAATAGAAAAATAAAAAATTTAAGAAAGTTCTTCTATTTTTTCGTCCACTGCTTTTAGTTCTTTTTTCAGTTCTTCTCTGTATTTCTTGACCATCTCTATTTTTTCTTCTCTCGACGTGAATCGTCTCCATGTACCGTGGCAGCAACAGCATCGGTGGTGACCGTGTCTTCCATGTCTGTGGATCCCATGATGCCTTTTTTTGGTATCGCAACATTCTTCACACATACTATCATCTCGTAATTAACTACAAATAGTAAAGTATTTAAACGTGGCAGTTTAAGGAAGTGTAGCTACGAAGACATACGTAAGTAGGTGTATCTACATGAAGCATGAAGACGGCTGTTGCGAGAAGGAGAGGGCATGCCTCTGTTCCGTGAAGGGGGTACTGAATACAATCTCGAAGAAATGGGCGATATGCATCGTGAGTCTCCTCGGTGCTAAGGAAGAAGGATATCATTTCAACGAGTTACAGCGAAAGTTGAATGGGATCAGCCCAAAATCCCTGTCAGACCGATTGAAAGAACTGCAAGAGGAGGGATTCGTTCATCGGGAGGTTACAGCTGAGACTCCACCAAAAGTTATCTATACTCTCACCGACGACGGAAAAGACGTGAGAAACGCTCTTCTCCCTCTCGTTTCATGGGTGAGAGAAAGAGAAGAACGTGATTCTTCCCCTAACACTGATACGGACTGATCTCCAAAATGAAGGCCAGGATTGTTGCGCTACTTCTACTACCATTTGTGTAAAGCTAAAGATACCCCTTCCTTTAGTTAACACCCTCCATAAAACACCTTGTACGTGCTGATGGGTACCGGTAACATGGACGGAAAGGAGAGCACACGTTATGGAGAACCTACTATTTTTCCAAGTTCAGTAATACGCTTTCCAAGTCTTTCTGCCGCTTCAACTGCTTCTCGATCTTCTTTAATTTCGTTTTGACGATACGCGATTCCCGATACACCTCTGTTTGCTGGAATCATTTCATGTTTAAGGAAGAAAGCGTTCATAGCAGTAATTGCACTTTCTGCCCCGTATCTCCTCCCTACCACAACTGCACCACCGATCTTATTTCGTAGCGTCCCTTTGATACACCATGTTCTATCGAGGAACTTCTTGAGCTGAGCGGAGACATTGTTGAAGTACACGGGACTCCCCAGTACAACTCCCTTCGATTTTGAAATACGTGGGATAAGTTCTTCGCTCATATCATCATTTATTATACATTTACCCGTTTCTAGACAGTCCCAACAGGATTTACACGGATTAATCTGATATTCACTCAATTTGATAAACGTTCCACCGGTAATTTCTAATGTTGTCTTCAAAAGATAATCTGTGTTGCTCTGTTTCCTCGGGCTACCGGAGATATATACGATATCCATGGTCCTCAACTCCTGTATGGTTCACCTACTCATCCATGTTTAATAAAGTAATACTGCTGGGGCACCATGTCAACAGTGACATTTTATATACAACCTTTTCGTTACGTGATGAAAAAATTTATAAACACATGTACCAATATGTACGTATGGAACAGAAAAAGGGAGTGCATATCGTTGCTGCTGGGTTCGAGTACGAGCGGATCGTGAAGCCCATTATCGAAGGATATCCCGCCGAGAAGGTGATCGTGCTCAGACACAGTGGAGAGACCTACACACATTCAACGACACTGGCGGATCATTTCCTCCAGAAACTGAAAGAGTTTCCAGTGGAAATAGAGGGGGAAACCGTCGATATTTACGATTTTGACAACGTTTTTCTCACGACGTTGAGGATTATCAGACAGGAGCTGGAGAACGGGAGGAAGGTCTATGTCAACATCTCCTCAGCACCAAAACTCGCGTTAGTTGCTATGATGTCCGCCGTGTTCTTCCTCCGGGATCACGGCGAGATCGCGATCCTCTACTCCAAGCCGGAGGAGTACCTCGTCCCGAAGATTATCGACTCGGCGAAGGGCGATTTGAAAGATGAGTTCATGAATAAAGGAGGCGCTATTGGCACAATGACCTGCGAGTCTATCCCCGTGTTCCCTATTGAAGAAATAACCAAGCTCGACCGGGATATCATCCATGTTCTCCACGAGAAACAGGGTGTGAGCTCGATAAAAGAGCTCGTAGAATCGATGGATGATGATATCCAGCGTTCCAGTGTGCAGTACCGTCTGGAGAAACTTGAGAGGATGGGTCTCATCACGAAGGAACGTGAGGACAAACGGGCGAAACTCGCACTCACCCGCGTCGGTGAGATCTACCGTGGAGGAACATCATGAAGATCGAGATCTTCGGCGGACAAGACGAGATCGGCGGCAACAAGATCCTCCTCTCTCATAACGATACACGGATACTTCTCGACTTCGGGATGAGCTTCTCGCAGACAGGTTGGTACTTCTCCGAGTTTCTGCAGCCGCGGAAGTGTGCCTCTCTCCGGGATTTCTTCGAGTTCGATCTGCTCCCCGATATTCCCGGTATTTACCGACGGGACTATCTCACCCACATGGGACGTGATCCCGCGGACACGAGGGTGGATGCAGTGTTCTTGAGCCACGCGCATATGGATCACGCCGCGTACATCCACTTCCTGCGGAAGGATATCCCCATCTACTGCACGGAGCCTACGAAGATCCTGCTTCAATACATTGAAGAGACGGGCAGTAGCTCATTCGCGGACTTCTTTACCCACTGCGAAACCTTCACCTTCTACGAGAACAGACGGGGCGATCTTAGCAGAGTCTCACGGCGCAAGAGCGAGTACGTAACGCAGCGGACGTACCACGTGATGGACCAGAATACTCCTGTACGGATCGGATCGCTGGAGGTGGAGATGGTTCCTGTGGATCACTCGCTCCCTGGTGCCTGCGGCTATATCATTTACTCCGACGACGAAACTGTTGTGTATTCGGGCGATCTCCGTTTCCATGGCCACCACGGCGAGAAAACTGAGTCGTTCGTTGAGCGTGCACAAGCCGCAGCACCGGACATTTTCCTCTGCGAGGGCACACGGATCAATGAGATACGGCAGGATAGTGAAACCAAGGTACGTGATGAGATGATCCACCACCTCACACGAACAGATGGTCTCGTCTTCGTCGAGCATCCGAAAAAGGACATCGACAGAGTGCAGACCATTTACGACGCGACGAAAGAGAATGAGCGGGAGTTCGTTGTGGATATGAAGCTCGCGTACCTCCTCGAGAAGCTCGGCGATCTCTCGCCGTTCCATGTCGATGACACTCAGATACTCATTCCCAAAAAGAGCTGGGGATTGATTGAGCGGGAGGATGTGCCGGACTACCAGGTAGAACGGGACTACCGGACATGGGAACGTGAGTTTCTCACCCGAGAGAACACCGTCACCTGCGCTACGTTGAGGGAACATCCAGAACGCTACGTGGTTTCCACGAGTTTCTGGGAGATCAACCAGCTGGTGGATATTAAGCCGACAAATGCGCTCTGGATAAAATCGAGCTGCGAGCCGTTCTCGGAAGAAATGGAGCTCGATGAGGACCGGAAACACCATTGGTTGGATCACTTCGGGATTCCAGAGTGCGCCGCCCATGCCTCAGGACACGCTTCCGGTCCAGAGATCCGGGAGATGGTAGAGACAATTAATCCAAATAAACTGATCCCTATTCACACGGAACATCCGGAGCTGTTTTAGACGCGTTATATGAGATCTCTCTTCACAGTGGAGTCACCTCAGCGAGTATCTTCTTTTTCACCTCCTTCCTTACGGTCCTTTCCGAGACGACATCTACGTTCATGTCCAATTCTTCTTCAAGAAAGTTTGCAAGGCCGACAAAATCAAATAGTGTTCCCCCTCATGAAACCGTACGAGAACATCCAAATCACTATCCTTTTTTTGCTCACCTCTCGCATAGGACCCAAACACCCCCACTGCCTCTGCTTTGTATTTTTCTCTGATTTCTTCTTCTTTTTTATGAATACAACGTCGGATCCTCTCCAGCTCTTTACTCATACGATATCTTTGTCACCTTCTGTTTATTATTTTTTTGTAGGAAATAATTTAACGAGAGTGAGAACTACATGACAAACACGAGAGAGTTCTCAGATCACACTCGATGAGAAAATACACTAGAAATTTTGGTGGCGTATCTGATATCACGATGATCCTTTTTTTCCAGCGAGCTGGCTGTGCAGTTCAAAACCTTTTTATTCTTATATTACTATACATATTTATGCTGAATGAAGAGCAGAGGGATGCAATTCAAAAGATATTGGGGAGAGAAAAGAAAATAGCGGTTGCGTACCTTTTCAGTCCCTTTGCTCGATCTAGAGAGCATGAAGAGAGTGATGTGGATATCGGGCTCGTCCTCACAGAGGGTGAGGAGTATACTATTAGAGAGATCGCCCGACTTTCTCTTATCATAGAAAAAGAGATTGGAAGGGATATCGATCTGCACGTGCTCAATGGACGGGATCCGCGATTCATTTACGAGGTGCTCACCGATGCCCACCATGTATATATCGCGGATGAGCGCATCAGGGAGGATTTTGAAGCGAGGAGTCTGGTCGCCTATCTCGATTTTAAACAGTTTCTCCGCGAGCATGATAAGAATGTAAAAAGGAGAATCACAGCATGAAAGTCTCTAAAGGACGATTCAAGGAAAAATAGAGATCATCGAGAAAAATATTCGTTACTTAGAAACTAAAGAGATGGATCCCCATACAGCGTCCTTTGAAGAGATTCAAGCAGTGAAACATAGCTTGTTAGAGGTTACTGAGGCGTTTATAGATATTGCAAGTCATATTATTGCAACAGAAGGGTTTGAACGACCTTCTAGCTATGCTGAGATGTTCAGCACTCTGGCAAAATACAGTGTGATTCCCGCCGATCTCTCCACACGAATGGCAGAAATGGCAAAATTTAGGAATTTTCTCGTTCACCGGTATAACAGAGTTGATGAAGAGCGATTGATGGAAATACGTGCAGAGGATCTTCACGATGTGAGGGAGTTCGTTGAAAAAATTTACGAGTATTTTGAGTGATTTTTCTCTAGAAGAATGGCGGTGCACTGTTTCCTTCAGCTTTATCCCTCTGTATCTTTCGCTCATGATATCCTTTCTCCTGCCGACACATTACTGCGTCTTCTCCAGTCTGAGCACATACCCCTTCATTGTTTTACACACGTATATCACTCCATTACTGTCCACGGCGAGCCCTGTACCCATTACCCCTTGGAGTCCGGAGACGATCTCCCGTCGTGTATCGGTGTCGGTAATCTCGTATACGGCCTCTGCCGTGGCGACGATGATCCGTCCCGATGGTGTTACCACGAGATCGGTGAGTGTGTCATCAGTCGTGAATATCCGTGTGACTTCTGTCGCATTTTGAATTTTAAGGACATTGTGCTGTTTCTCACCGGTAATTGCATACACCGTCCCTTCTGCATCGAAATCAAATACTAGGGTATGGATATTCGTGATATACAGTGTTCTCTCCCCCGATGGAGAGACGCGGTAGATGGTCTCCGATGCGGTATCGCTCACGTAACACTCTTCATTGTAGGATGCAACAGCCGAGGCTTTACCAAACTCGTCAATGACCACCGTGCGTTCGCCGTTCTTTTCAATACGGATCAGCTGCATGGGCAGGTTCGGCCAGTGCGGAATTTTTGATGAGGTGACCCAGAGGCTCCCATCCTGATCTACGGTGAGATCCCCTAGCGGCGGGAAGATGTTGAGATGGGAGAAGTACTCGACGAATTCACCATCTGCGGTAAAGTGGCTGACTCGCAACGATTCCATCTGGTAGACGTACAGATCGTCCTCTGCGTTGAACGCCATGCGGTACGGCGTGCTGAGCATGGTGGGGGGGACGAGACACTCGATGGTGTTGTTTGCAATTTTATAGAGGCCGCCGTCCGCTCTGGAAACAATATAGACACCCTCCTCATCCACTGCGATTCCCTGCGCCCAGGTGAACCCCTGGGCGAGCAGCCGTGCGTTCCTATCGGCGCCGATCACTGCGAGACGGGATCCGTCCGTGATATAGAAGGATCCGTCATGGACACAGAACCCACCATGGGTAATGGCATGCATCCCGAGCTCCGGGAACTTCCGTTTGTCGATGAGGAGCTTCGCCTCGCCCGTTGCCGTGTCTATCTGATATATCTCTTCTGTCGTCGTGATATAGAATGTACTATCCTCACTGAATGTCATGTTCGTGGGACGTATCTTAAAATTCTCATCGAGGATCTTAATCTCCCCATTTTGCGTGATATTGAGCAGCTGACAGGTTTCCCCATGGAAGGTACACATGTAGATCTCGCCGGAAGGGGAGGCGGTGAAGATCCCAGTATCCCAGTCCGTGCCGATCACTGGGCTGTTCTCCACGAGTGTGCGCATCTCCCCTGTGGGAGACACCTGAAACAGTGAGGCGGCATCGTCATCGATATGGTTATCCCAAATATAGATATTGTCCTCTGCGTCCATGGCGATGGTGAACAGTGCGTACTCTGCGGCATCGATATATCGTGTCACCGTCCCGTCCTTGATACGGGCAACGGTCCGAGGTCCCACTTCGTTGACGATGAATCGTCCCTGCGAATCGATAAACAGATGTGCGGGTGTCAGCAAATTACCCGGCGGAATGAAGTACGTTCCCTCCCAGCCCGATGCTACCTGAATATTCGGATCGAAGGGGGGCATGGAAGAACGAGGGACAGCGAGATCCTCTCGTGAGGGGACCTGTGTAAATACTGCGGTAATCGCTTTTTCTTCATTCATGACAAGGGTGTTGTGTGTTACCTCTCCACCGTCTGGTCCCATCCATGCGGCGAACTGGTATTCCTCGGCAGGCACTGGCTTTAAGGTGACGGACTCTCCTGCTTCATATCGCTCCTTCTCAGGCATGAGATCCACTGTCCCCTTCCCTTCAATGGTAATGGAGAGCGTATATCCCTGTGCAGGTTCTTTAGAGGGCTTGAGGAAGTACACATTTTCTCCTTCTAGTGTAAGTTCATTGACGTGCTGCATTTTCTTTCCGTAGTAGTCCTTGACGGCAAAATTTCCGTCCAGTGAGACGGTCACTGATTTTCCTGGACCTTTGTCCATGAACAAGACGGTAGTCGGCTTCTCACGTGCAAAGTATACACGCACACCCATGACTCCTTCCTTCATGGTGAGTTTCTCTGCTCTGGTGAATCCACCGAGCTCTTGGGCTGCCATTTGGAGTGCCCGGTAGGTCTCCGTTCTCGCACCTTCGCTGTCCAGCAGGAATCCGTCAGTATCCTTGGTGCTCGCCGCTTTGGCCCGATCCATGGTCATACTGAGCATGGCGGAAGCAACATCGGTGGCAGCCATTCTCACCGTCTCCTTGATGAGTGCGATACCTGACTGTCCTCCAGCCTCGGTGAGTACTACTGGTCTGTTGATGGTGCCGAGGGCCTTCTCGAGTTCCTCCACAGGACAGTGAATATTGTAGATATCAAAGTACTCCTTTCCACCTAAGGAGAATATTCCTGAGTAGTACAGATCAACAGGACCTGCAGGAGCGGCAATGATCACCTGACATTCTTCACACGCCGTCTTGATTGCAGTATACGACCGTTTCAACAGTGTGACATATTCTTCGATACTCCCTTGGAAGAATCGTGCGGTAGACACGTTGTCACCGGCGTCGACTTCATTGGCGATCTCCCAGTAGATCACTGGGTTCTCACGTATCGTGATTTTCATCTCCTCGGTAATAGGATGGGATCCGAAGTTTTCATCGCCGTCGTACCGTTCCACCATTTCCGTTACGAAGGAGGTATATGCCTCCATATCCTGTGGAGGACATCGGTAGTCGGGAATTCTCCCGCGCATTGCGTCAATCTCCCCACAGACCTTACAGGACTCGTCCTGATCCCAGATGGCGTAGGGCCAGAGGCTGGCGAGTAGGGTGACCTCTGCTTCAGCAGCCCGTTTCACCACTTCATCGGTCAGGGTAAAATCCATTCGTCCCTTCTCAGGCTCCACGTTTTCCCAGACGAAGGGACCACCATGGGTTCGAGCGATGCCCACGCCCAGCTCGCGGATGTCTGTAGCAGTGAGGCTGACCAGATCATTTTCTCTGATGAAATCTTCTTCAATCCCAAAAAAAGGAATTTTTGATGGTGTTTTTGGCTCTTGCAGCGTCTCTGTTGCAGGAGACATTGTTGTCGGCTCCTCTTGAAGACAGCCGCTGATGATGCTCCCGCTTATAATAAGTACACATAAAATTAGTCGCATTTTGTTTTTCATACAGTACTCTTTCCGTGATATTTTAAATACATTCCTCTCCACCATCTTCGGCGCACTGCGCTAGAGATCACAAATACCTTTTTTAAGTGACAGAATAAATGATTTATATGCGAACGAAGGTAAGCAAGGTATTCTATTTTGATGCTGCCCATAGAGTGAAGGAACATGCAGGGAAGTGCAAGAACCTTCACGGTCACACGTACAAACTCGTGGTTACCTTGGAGGGAAAGGTGGCATCGGGAATGGTTATGGATTTTGATGAAGTCAAAAAGATCGTGAACCCCATTGTAGAACGGTACGATCACGCAGATCTCAACGAGTATTTCGATACACCTACTGTAGAGAACATCGCGCGATCTATCTACGACGAGATCAGAAAAAACACGGAGAAGGTGGTCGCGGTACAAGTTTGGGAGGGGAGACACAACTATGCAGAAGTACTTTCTGAGTGAGATCTTCTTTTCTCTCAACGGTGAAGGACTCCAGAGCGGCATGCCCACGGGCTTCATACGGCTCGCCGGGTGTAATCTTCGGTGCAACTGGTGTGACACCTCCTATGCAAGAACCCGGGAAGATCAGGTGTCATTGGACGATATCGTGGACGAAATAGAGGATTTCTCCACGAACTGGATATGTATCACCGGTGGAGAGCCGCTTCTCCAGGATATTGCGCCTCTCGTTGAGGCATTGCCCCATAACGTTGCACTTGAGACGAATGGAACAATATATAAAGATGTTATCAAAGATGTCGAGTTTGTTAGCGTGGATCTCAAGACGCCGAGTAGCGGGATGCAGATTGATCTTCCCATTCTTCAAAAAATTTTGGACACTATGGAGGAGGGACAGCTCAAGGCCGTTATCTCTGATAGAGACGACTACCTCTTTGTGAAAAACGTGCTGAGGCAGATAGATCTCGATGTGCCGCTTATCCTGCAGCCAAACTTCCACGAGCTCCAGTACAAAAAGCTTTTTTCCATTTATCGTGAAGATCCCATCGATCACGATCTTAGGATACTCACCCAGCTCCATAAATTAGGTGATCTCAGATGAATACACAGGACAAACCACCGGATCAACGGATAAAACTCAACAAAGTTGGAATTACAGAATTAAAAACGCTCATTAAGATAAAGCGGGACGGGAAGAAGTACAGACATATCCCTGAGATCGATATCTACATCGATCTTGCCGAGGACAGAAAGGGAATCCATATGTCCCGACTGATTGAGTCCATCACTGCGTGTCTCGAGGAGGAGATCGAAGAGGAGCACTACTCTCTCGAGGATCTCGGCAGAGATATTCTCCAGCGGGTGCGAGAGAAGCATCCGTACGAGAAGGCGGAGATCTCATTTAGTTCAACACTTCCTCTCGAGGAGGAGACACCGCGGTCGAAGAAGTGCACTATCGAGGTCCACGATATCCAGGTAACCGTGATCTACAATGGTGAGTGGCGAAAAATCCTGCGGGTCGAGGTTATCGGCAACACGCTCTGCCCCCACGCACTGGAGACCTCGGGGAAGACGCATATACAGCGGGCCAAGGCGACACTGGAGATCCCATGTGCGTTAGAGAAGGAGATCTCCCTTGAGGAGATGATATCCATTGTGGAGGAGAGTTTCTCTTCCCGGGTCTACACGCTGCTCAAAACAGAGGACGAGGCGAAGATTATCCGCGATATGCATGAAAACCCGAAGTTCGTGGAGGATGTGACCCGCGGCATCCTCGAACGGTCAAAACGGTTCGGGTGTCACGCAACAGCTACCTGCACGAGCTACGAGTCCATTCACCGCCATAACGTCTACTCGGAGGGATCAATTTGAAGGCTGTTGTGTTGATGTCGGGCGGACTTGATTCTACCGTCTGCGCAGCCATCGCGCAGAGGGAAAGGTACGATCTCTACGCGCTTTTTATCACGTACGGGCAGAACACCGTAGAAAAAGAAGAAGCGTGCGTCACCCATCTCGCCGATCATTTCAACGCAGAGTTGAAGATCATCGATCTCGCCTTTCTAAAGGAGATAGGTGGATCCGCGCTGACAGATGACCTCGAGGTCACGCGGGATGACACAGGTATTCCGAGTACCTACGTGCCCTTCAGGAACTCAATCTTCCTCTCACTGGCCGTGGCGTGGGCCGAGGTGGTGGGTGCAGAGGCCATTTTCTACGGCGCAAACTACGTGGATTTCTCTGGATATCCGGACTGCCGGCCTCAGTACTTCGAGGCATTCCAACAGTTGATTGAGAAAGGAACGAAACGGGGGGATATCACCTTGAAGACACCGCTGGCCGAGATGAGTAAACAGGAGATCATTCAAAAGGGGATAGAACTCGGCGTGCCCTTTGAACACACGTGGAGCTGTTACTTTGCCACGGACAAGGCCTGCGGTGAGTGCGAGTCATGTACACTCCGGCTGGAAGGGTTTGAGAAGGCAGGGTGCGAGGATCCCATCGAGTACGAGTGATATGAATATTCTCGTTGTCTCATCCTGCACCAAGAAGAAAAAAGAGGGAAAAGAGAGGGCTGCGGAGCTGTACCAGGGAACCCAGCATCTCCTCACGAAGCAAGGCACCGAGCTTCTGCGGAACTACCACAGTGTGGACTGGTACATTCTCTCTGCGAAGTACGGGCTCATTCATGAGGATACGGGAATTGAACCGTACGATCTGAGCTTCACTACGATGCGGAGAGACGCGATACGGAGAAGAAGTGAGGATCTCGGTATCGAGGAGCAACTGCGATCAATAATCGAGACAAACACCTACGAAAAGGTATTTTTTCTGCTCGGCGAAGATTATCTCACTGCCATCGAAAAATTCTTAATAGATATTCCAATTCCGTCAGTGTTTTTCACGAACAGAGAAATACAGGGTGCAGAGACGATACCCTGCGGGATTAACGAGGCAAAACAGCATCACGCCCCCGTGATTTCTCTGAAAGGCAGTCTTTTTCTGGAGTATATAAAAAAAGAAGTAATAAAATAGATTAAAAAATTGCTGATGTCCCATCCCCATGAATTCGTGTTTATGGAATTTCATAGCCAGGATCAGTCACATCTCGCATATACCGATCCTCCAATTCTAGGAAACAACAATTGTTTTCATAATCACAAAATATAGAATTTTTTCAAGCGTTATCCCCTAAGAGTGGTTTATTTTTCTTTGCAATCTGTTTATCCGTCATTCAGTACTGTTTCCATGCTTAAATAATTTTTTTCCAAGAGACAGATAGTGTATGGAAAAGATTTATTAAGTCAAAAGACAAGGAATATTCATGAAAATAAAAGCTATATACAAAAACAAAGTGTTAAAACCAATGGAAAAATTAAATTTAAAGGAGGGTGAAGAGGTGGAGATAGAGATAACAGAACAAAAAGATGTGAAATCGATGAAAGGAAGTTTAAAGGTTGATCCTCGAGTTGTCGATGAAATTATCGAGGATGAGTTATGGGTGTCGTTGTGAGTAGTTCTGTTTTCATAGATGCGAATATATTTATATATTACGTCACAGAGCATCCTCAATTTGTTGATTCGTGTGAGAAACTTATAGAGAAGATGGACAAAGGAGAGGTTAGTGGAATGAGCTCACTCTTCGTGCTCAATGAAGTTCTCCATAAAATGATGATGTTAGAGGTCTGTAAAAAATATAACAAAGATATGGGACAGGCGATACAATATTTGAGAAAGAAACCTGAAGCAATCTCTACATTACATAGAACCAGAAAAAACATACAAGAGATCACAGCTATCAGAGGGTTGCGAATTGTTGAGGTATCAAGCCAGCTTCTCGAAAGCGCAGTGGAGATTTCGTGGAAGTATGGACTGCTTACAACTGATGCTTTCCATGTTGCAACGATGAAAAAGTATGGAATAACTGATATTGCTACCTTCGACAACGACTTTAGGAGAGTGGAGTTCATAACTGTAATGACACCGTAGAAACGGTGTATGAACTATTTAATAACGTTCCACAATTCTTAATAAATTCTTAATAGAATTTTTAGGCATGTATTGGAGAAGGATCTCCTAAGAGTGTTAGAACTCTTTCCATCTTTTTCTGGAATATATAAAAAAGGAAGTAATAAAATAGATTAAAAAATTACTGGTGTCTCATCCTCGACTACATCATCTCCTGATGGTAGCGCCCGGGCGATGGTTTTGATGAGAATCCGGAGTACAACATTGTCTACATTGATTTCACCCATGATGCCAACCGATCGGTGGACGTTACGGAAGAGGCGAGTGGTATCTCCAAGGTCCACATACCTGTACGGGTAAAGAAGTACTTCAATGGTCTTGGTATCTTCAGAGATGTGAGCCCCATAGAAACATTGGGAGAAGAGTAAGCATCATAAAAGAAAAAAGATTATGGATTAGTACATGCCGATCTTTATAGTATAGAATCACGGACTCGTTGTCTGCTGAGGAGGTGTCTCCATGGGCTGGCAGTGTTCTATTTCTTCTCGTGATATTTCCCTTTCTGCATCGAACCCAAAATCATTGAGTATCAGGATTTCTTCTCCGTCGGAGATAATTTTTACAATGGAGAACGGTACCTCACTGGAAAACCAGTACTCCTCCGTTCCATCCTTCACCACAAAAACCGGTACTTCTTTTCCCGTGGGAGTGGTGTACGTCGTTTCCCTGACAACGCTATACATGCTGTACTTTTCGGGATACTGGAGCGGGGCCGGGGCTGTGGTCGCTTTCGTACAGTATACGGTTTCATCCATCTTCACCGCATATTTTACCAGCTCGCCCTCCAGAATGCTCTCTCCTGTTGCGGAGTACCATACCTGGATTACCGCTCTTATCCCCTGTACTGGCGCTTCTGTTTCAAAAATGTACATCTCGTCCTCATCGAACATTCTCATGATAATAGGAATTTCCTGCCCCTCAGATGCCGCCATGTGCTTTGCCCACATTTTATCCTTGTATAATGGTGTGAATACATCCTCCAACGACTTTTCTGTGGGAGCCGCAGTAGTAGTAGGAACGGCTGGAGTAGTCGATGGTGCTGTCGTGGTGGTCTGTTCATCTCCCCCACCGATACAGCCCACCGCAAGCATCGAGAAAATCATGAGCACTGCAGTTATCTTCTTCATACGCACATGAACATTCGGAGATATTTAAATCTTGTCTCCTCTATTCTCAGAAGAGATACAAAAAAGAAAAGAAGAAAAGATGATTACTCTTTTTCCAGTCGTGTTAGGAGGTCGTCCAGTTCTTCCATCTCTTTTTTGTCTAAAGCATCTCGTATGAGCTTGTCAATCGCGTCCTGCAGCTCTCTACGCATTCTCGGATTTTTCAGTGTCCGCATCTTGCCGTTCTGTGTGATCTTTACCTCGTCGTTGAGCACAATCTTTGTTTTGGGTGTTTTGAGGATTGTTTTCTCCTCGCGCTCGTATATTTTAAGATCATTCGTTTTGAGGATCCTCTTGCCCCCCTTGATCTTCAGTTTTACGTCACCATCCTCGACGATAACTTTTCCCGGTGTGGACACCACCAGTCTGTCGTCTTCCCGTAGCGTTGCCCTGTCATCCTTTACTTTCAACGAAATTTCCTTGTCTTTTGTACGTATCTTGGCGGAGAGATCGTAGAGTCGTCTGTTTTCCCATTCGATGTCCATGCCTTCGTTGAAGGTGAAGGGGCCCATCTTCACTCTCGATCCTTTTCCTTTCCCGACTACCTCGATGGGTCCTACCTTCACGTACTCTCCGTCTTCGGATTCTCGTACCTTGATGAAGGGCATTTCAAAGTTTGTTACATTTTTCTTGAATTTCTTCCCTATTTTCTTCCATTCTCGTTCTTCTATTTGTATCCGCGCGAGATCGAAGATTTCCTCTTTTTTCAGCCCCATAGTATCAAAATCTTTGTCTTCCGCACTCTGCAGCTTGATGTTCTTTTTCGTGGCATTCCACTTTTTTCCGGTGAGGGCGGTGATGCCCTGGAAGACGTTGATGTACTTTTTTACCTCAGCATCAACCACGTAGGATCCCTGTCCAAAGAACACACCACCGATTTCCTCTCCGTTGGCGATGGGCACGAATATACTACCCTTATCCATAGTAAACGTCGTTTTTCCCTTTTTTATCTCGCAGTCGTCGGTGAGCACCTGAGCTTCTTCCTGTATCTTCGGTTCGTGGATCTCTTCAGCCTCCTCAACTTCATGGACCCATCGGAACCGACGTTCTTCTTCAAACACACCGGCAACATACCCGATGGCCACGGCGCCGATGCTTCCAATGAGAATTGCCGTCTGGTACTCTGGAATGAGATCCAGGAGTTTTACGAAGATCCAGAACGCGATACCCACAAAGCCAATTCCATACATCACCGTTCTGATGCCCCGCTTGTGTTTTCCAGCGGTGTACCCGATGAGTATCGAGGCGAAAAACGCGATGATGACGTACTGGGAGTATTCGATCCATGTCCATGACCACTCTCCAAGGATGAGCGGTGTGGTGAATCCCACCCAGTCAAAATGGCCGCCAATTTTTATGAACAGCCAGATAAGGAAGGTGGCCTTGGCGATGCCGTACGCTACCTTTTTCACCGTTGCTCTGTATTTCATGCCTCCGAAGATAGAACCTGCGAGGAAGAACAGGAACACAAGCCCAAGGAAGTACGCAGGATACTCGTACGTTCCGAGTATATCCGTCACCTGGACAATAAACCAGAGTGCTAGAAACACAAATGCTACTCTGTTGCAGAGTTTTTCTGCGATTTTTGCGTTACTCAAAGATATCACCCCTGTCGTATTTTTCTCCAAGATCTTTCAGCTTTTTCAGATATTTCAGGCCTTCAATCATGCCTATATCAAGACAAAATATTCCATCGTCGTAAGAGACTTTCCCGTCATGCTTGAGTTCGATGAGTATATCCACGAGGTCATCTATGAGATCACTTTCCTTTGTTTCCGCTCCAAAAAACTCATTTCCACAGGAACACTGGAGCAGCATTGATTCGAATATGTCTGTGATTGATGTTGGATCCTGAAAGCCCTCTTCAAGATCGATTTCCTCTTTAATTCGTATTTTTCTCCCGCATTCGGGACATTCCACACTAAGGTCTATTTTTTGCAGCTCATCTATACTTTTTCTAATCTTCATTCTTTCACCTCACATTTAGAACAGAGAAACTCGATGACTCTCACAGCGATTTTTCCCTGCGTGGTGATGAGATACTTTCCCCTGTACCGTTCCTGTTCGATGAATCTCGCGTCCCTGAGGCTGTTTAGGTGGAATCGTAGTGGGGAGTTGTCGAGTCCTGTACATTCGAGAAGATCGGAGAAATACTTGGCGTTTCCGTAAAGTTCTTTCAATATTTTCAGTCGTTCCTTGTTTGCAAGGGCCTTCAGTATTTCCTCTGCAAATTCCTCGTCGAAAGTAGATTTTTCTTTTTTTTCGGGGATAAGCTCAGCTATCTCTTCTTCCCCTTTCGTGAGGATCTCATCTCGCAGTTTCTGCATCTCTTCCTTCAACTCGTTCCTCAGTTCCTCTCTGAGATCGTCTATGTCATTCATCACTTCTCTATACACACCCCTCTTTATAAATGTTCCGGTCTATGCACTTAAGGTATATGAAATTAAACTTTTAGTCCATTTACTTATCTCTCGGCATAGCTACTATCTCTTTCACATCAAGATCGAAGATATCAAATGAGTGTGCCGGCTTTATTACTGCAACGGTATCTGCACCTTTTCCCGTTCCACCAATTGTCATGATTTCACTGCTCATATCAATGATTCCTGCATCGGCTGCCATTACTGCTATCTCCACACAGACTTTCATCCCCTGAGAGAACATCCTCAGTGTACTCGCCATGAGTTCTGGCGGCGTGACACCATCAAACTTCCGTGACACACCTCTTCCCACACCGGAGAGTGCATGTGTCATCGTGAGGATTTCCATTCCTCCTTTTTTCAGTTTTTCTTTTGTTTCGTCGCTCATTTCTGTTTTTCCTTTTTCTCTAAATCCTGCTTGATGGGTCACAACAATCGCTTTGCATTCCTTCGGAGCACGATCCACAAATTTTTCGGCGGTCACTCCCCGCGTTGAAGCCAGTACAAATGTATCTATTCCAAGCTCTTCAGCCCGTTGCATTGCGAGGTTTATTGCGGTTCCTGTGTTTTCTTTCCCCTTTTTTTCGAAATAAACTATTTTTTGTTCCATAAATCTTATTTGGGAAAGAAATTTAAAAAGTTATCGGTATAAAGGTGTTATAATTAACATAACATTTTTATATTCATATTCAGAGATCGATTGGTGTCTACATGGATTGGGAGAAATTCTACTCAGAGCGAGCACAGGGTCTCACAGCGTCTGAGATCCGTGAGCTGCTGAAACTGACACAAAAACCAGAGATCATCTCTTTTGCCGGTGGATTGCCGAATCCAAAATCGTACGATGTCAAGAGAATAAAAGAGTGCGTGGACTACGTAATGGATCATGAAGCTGAGAAAGCGCTTCAGTATGGAACAACCGAGGGGTACACGAAGCTCAGAGAGTATTTAGCGGACTGGATGACAGGACGGGGTTACGATTCCTCTCCCGACAATTTTCTCATCACCTCCGGTTCGCAACAGGGGCTTGATCTTGTGAGCAAAGTCTTCCTCGAGAAAGGGGATATCGTTATTACCGAGTCACCATCCTACCTTGGAGGACTGGGAGCATTCAGAGCGTATCAGGCCGATATAGAGACTGTTCCCTTACAGGAAGATGGAATGGATCTTGATGCCTTAGAAAAGCGACTGAAATCAGAGAAAAAGCCGAAATTTATCTACTGCGTTTCCACGTTCCAAAACCCTGCAGGAATCTGCATGTCCGAGGAGAAACGAAAGAAGCTAGTGGAGATATCACTGAAGTACGATGTTCCGGTGGTGGAGGACAACCCCTACTCCGCACTTGCCTTCAGCGGCGAGCCGCCGAAACCGGTGATCGCGTACTCACAGGAGAATGTACTTTATCTGGGAACGTTCTCAAAGCTGTTTTCGCCCGGATTGAGAACTGCGTGGATATGCGGTCCTGAGGATATTATCCGGAAAATCACGATAGCCAAACAGTCGACAGATCTTTGTACCAACGTCCTCGCTCAGCGGATCACGTATCAGTACTGCAAGCGAGGATATCTCGAGGAGAACCTCAAACGCATCCGAACAATGTACAAGCGGAAGCGGGATCTCATGATTAGTGCCATGGAGAAGTACTTCCCGAAGGAGGTCTCTTGGACGGAGCCGGGTGGAGGACTGTTCCTTTGGGTGACGCTTCCGGAGTATATCGATACCAAGGAGATGTTTGAGGATGCCATCGAACAGAACGTTGCCTATGTCATCGGTTCCGCCTTCATGGGTGGAAAGAATACAATGAGAATTAACTTCTCCTACCCGAGCGATGAGGATATAGAGGAAGGAGTGAAACGACTGGCAAAGGTCATTAAATCTAGATTAAAATAATCTATCTTTTTTTATTTCTTATCTTTTTTTATACTGGTGACAGCTCGACAATGCACCCTTCTTCTGGATTGAATTCCTTTACCTTCAGACGGTAGTTTTCATCCACAGTATCCTTAATCATCACGTGAAATACCAGCCCTCGGATGCAGGTAGGGGTCACACCTTCCTCATCCGTGTAGGCACAGCCGGCGGAGTACAGGCAGGGAGGCTTGATTCTGCATGTAATTGCATCGCCTTCTTTTTTGAGCTTAAACTGATCCTCTGGCATAAGTCCTACCTTATCGAGAACCTCGATGTACGACTCACATGCACCAAGCGGTGTGTCTGCTTCAGGAAGGGGGATCTTCGCCTTCTCGATTCCGAACCGGATGGCTTCTATGAAGATTTTCTGGGCGATAATGTCATTGTTAAAATAGCTTCTACTGAAGATGTTCACGGAACGGACGAACTCGTTGAGCGTATCGGTGACAGCCTCTGCTCTTTTTTTGTACTTCTCCTCTTCATCTACCATACCAACACTTTGGAAATTTCACTTAAAAGATTTCGGATGCCTCTACAGATATTCACACATTTTTTATTACTATCTTGTCATGTTGAAACAGTGTTCAGGAGCTCCATTTCCTTTTTGGAAAGAGTGATATCTGCAGCTTCAGCGTTGGCCTCCACATGCTCGACGTGAAACGCCTTCGGGATCGTGATCACGTTCTCGTGGTTGATGAGCCAGGCGATGGCAATCTGTTGGATCGTTGCGTCGTGGGCATCGGCGGTATCGATATGTGTCATTCCGAGTTCAATTCCTCGTCGGAGAGAACGTTTCCACTGTTCGCAGTGTTCCTGCGATCCCCACGTCTTGATGCCCCAGGCTCCCTGTCCCATTAAGGGTATCTTCTCTCCGGTGGCTCCGAGCTCGATCGTCCTCATACTAAAATTTTTCTTCAACGATTTATAAATCCCTCCGTTCCACGATAATCTCGCAGAAGGGAGCGTCAAGCGATCGTGTCTTTGTATATCGGTGGGCGATCTGCGGGTTGATGCTCTCCACCACGCCCCGCTCGTAGGCTGCCAGTGACATACAGCATTTCGAGCTCCATCCCTCTTTCTCCTTCCATGGACATTCAGCGATATGAATTACCGCTCTTTTCTCATTTTTTTCAACAATTTTACTTTTTATATCGAAGATTCTATGCATGGTCAGCAATGCCAGCGCACAGCCGTAGGCGTTGTCCTTTACCCGTATTGTCTGCTGAATCTCCTTTCCCTGGCGGGATCCAATTGCGTACATCGCCTCTGCGAGATCCTTCACCGCTTCGTTTCCATGCTTCTCTACGAGCGTATTGAGAATTTCCTCATACATCTCGCCGATACCGCTCACAGATTTTTTCCACTTTATCCGTGCGGGAATAAAGTGCAGTAAGAATTCTCGTAACATGAGAAAACTACTACATCTATATACTAAAACATTACGAATCATCTTGCTTCAAAAATAGCATGAATTCAAAGGTGATATTTTTCAAATCGAAATTCTTTAAGTTTAAAAAATGTCTCTAAGATCATTTTCTCAATTAAATGCGGCATACTGTAGAGAGGACACTACCAAAAGAATTTTAAAGGTATACTTCGTAATAATTATTATTATGCTACCACTATTTACGGAGAAGAGGTGAATCATGGAAGTTAGTGAGGAGCTGCGAAAAGAGTTTGAAAAACAGGATTTAGGCAGCCACATGTGCAATATCTATAGAAATAAAGAGGAACAACTCTCCATACTCTCGTTGTTCATGTCTTTGGGTATAAAGAAAAACGAGAAATGTCTTTATATCGTCGATGATAGGACTAAAGAGGAGATTGTGGACGCATTTAAGCGTGAAGGATTTAATGTGGAAGAATGGAGGAAATCAGATCAGTTTGTGTTCATGACTAAAAGCGAGTCTTATCTAAAGAACGGTTATTTTGATCCTCATAAAATGATTAGGTTACTGGAAAATGCCCAGAATGAAGCATTAGAGGAGGGGTATGCCGGGCTGAGACTAACCGGTGAGATGACGTGGTTCTTTAGCGATATGCCCGGAGTTGAAAGGCTGATGGAGTATGAGTCTAAACTTAATGAGTTTCTTCCTGACAGTAAAGTTGTAGCGCTTTGTCAGTACAATGAGAAGAAGTTCTCACCTGAGATACTGGTGGACGTGATCCGAACACACCCTTATGTGATTATTTACGATGACCTACATTGGAACCCATACTACATGCCTCCTTCCCTCTTTACTGCCAAATTGAGAGGAAAGGTGACGTGGGAACACTGTGAAAAAATGAAGAAAGAAATAATTCGACGAACGCAGATGAAACGGAGAGAAAAGGAGGCCAAAAGAAAATTAACGAGGGAGAGGGATAGAGCACAGAACTATCTGGAAACTGCAGAGGTAATGATGGTAGTTATAGATCGGAATGGCAACGTTATACAGGCCAATAGGAAAGCATCCGAAGTTCTGGGGTACGACAAGGAAGAGATTATCGGGAAGAACTGGTTTGAAAATTTTATCCCTGAACGGGAAAGAGAAGAAATTTGGAATGTTTTTCAAGAAATTATCACCAACATTACTGATGGTTTTGAATATTTCGAAAATCCAGTTCTAACTAAAAACGGCAAGGAGAAAATTATTGTATGGCACAATTCCATTCTAAAAGATGAACAGAGGGAAATTATAGGAACATTAAGTTCTGGAATGGATATCACCGAGCGAAAAAAGGCTGAACAGGAGCTACAAAAGAATCGCGATCTGCTCAAACGGACCCAGAAGATATCCAAGATAGGGGGATGGGAGTACGATCTGAAGACCAAAACTATGGTATGGACCGATGAAGTTTACCGCATCCATGGCTTTCCTGTAGCTGGTTCAATAGATAATATCGAAGAAAGTTTGAAATGTTATCATCCCGAAGATCGTTCCAAGGTTAAGAATGCCTTTGAGCATTTATTAGATACCGGAGAAGGTTATGATCTCGAGGTACGGTTCCAGAATGCCCAGGGTCGTGACATGTGGGTACGGACAATTAGTCAAGCGATAATAAAAGATGGTCAGATAGTACGAGTGATTGGGAATATTATGGACATTACGGAACGAAAAAAGGCACGAGAGGAAGCGGAGTTCTACGCAGATGTCCTCGCTCATGATATGGGGAACCTCAATCAGGTCATGCTCGGGTACCTTCATCTTCTCAGGGAAGCGGAAGATAAAGAAACCATAGAAAAGAATGTAGAGAATGCAAAAAAAGCGGTCATGAAGGCAAAACGACTGGCAGAAAGCATTCAGATACTGAAAAATATCAAAGAGAAACCTACAGAGAGAATACGCCTCGATGATGTGCTGGAACGATCCATCGAACGAGTCCATGAGCATTTTGATCGGGAACTCGAGATCAATGTGAAGGTGGATGAGCCCGAAGTGAATGCCAACGTCTACCTCGACGAGGTACTTTTTAGCGTGCTTGAGAACGCTGTGGAGTATACATTTCACGAACCGGTACGGATTGACATTTCCGTGAAGAAGAGAGATGGAATGTACGATATCAACATCCGTGATTACGGCATCGGCATCTCGGAGCAGAAACGAACCGATATCCTCGAGAACCTCGAGACCCTCTCCAAACGCACGGGCATGGGGCTCTACCTCGTGAAGAAGATCCTCGATCACTACGGCGGAGAGCTCGATATCCACTCCCACGAGAATGGAACTGAGGTCATCCTCAGTATCCCGACGGTGAGTGAATGAGAATCCTCATTATCGACGACGAGATGGAGGTACTCACCCTCTTCAAGGATATCCTCGAGTCCGTGGGCCACGCGGTGGACATCGCCATCGACGGGGAGACGGGCCTGGAGATGGTGGCAGCACACGAGTACGATCTCGTGGTCATGGACTACCGGATGCACGGGAAGGATGGAATCCAGGTTGCCGAGGAGATCTGGGCCATGGACGATGTGAAGATCCTGTTCGCCAGTGCGGATCCTACCATCAGGGAGGAGGCGCTGGAGAAAGGGGCCGTAGGATTCCTCCACAAACCCTTCGATCTCGACGAGATGGTGGAGGAAGTGGAACGGTATGGGTGAATGGATAATGTACGAAGAAGAAAATCTCCCAAAAGAAAGAGAACCTACTACAAACGTCGTTGATAGTGAGATAGAAAATTTAAAGATGAATACGTGTATGGTATCTGTCTATTTTGGTAGAAGTTATTATCATAGATATTGGGAGGGATCCTTTTGAATATCGCTCTTATTATCCTGATCATCGAGGCTATTTCAGTTTATTTATTGTTTCTATGGGTTCATTCACTCCGTCACCGTGCTGGGTTAGGACCTTTCTATGCGCTATTGGGTGGTATTACAGCGATTATGTCCTGGACGACTGATGCCGGTGTGCAAGTGGAAGTAGCTGGCATTACGTTCATGGTAGGTTCCACCGTGTTCTACACCGCACTTCTGCTTGGGGTCTTTGTCGTGTACGTGTTTGATGGACCGCGATCAACGCAGTGTGCAATTCTCACAGTCGCTGGAATCTCTGCTCTCGTTCCTATCATCGCGGCAGCGTTACACCTACAGATGGATCTTTCGAGTAGTGCACTTCTTAACTATATTCCAACCCCCAGTTTACGTATTAACACGGCATCTGTACTCACGACCATCATCGATCTCGTTTTCTTGGCGATGATGTGGGAGGTGCTGGGCAAACCGAAACTAAAAATCACAACATGGCTTAGAGCGTATCTGACACTTCTGGGAGTTATGGTGCTTGACGTCGCGTTGTTCAACACAGGCGCATTTTTCGGGACTCCCAACTATCTGAGTATTATGCAAGGTACGTTACTGAGTCGTCTCGTTCTGTCGGTGTTTGCCTTCCCCTTTCTGTATTTTTATCTCAATTGGCAGAGTCGTAAGAGAGGAGTGAGGATCGAAAATCGCCCCGTCTTAGCTATCCTCAGAAAGGTGGAAGAGGTGCGTAGTGAACTTCAAAAAGCGAATAGGGAACTTGAACGTCGCAAACAAGCAGAAAAAAGAGAAGAATTCTTACATTCTATTTTACGTCACGATGTGAAGAACAAACTGCAGGTCGCGAAAGGATACGTACAGCTAATGGAGAAAGAATCAGATAATGAAAAAACATATCATGAAAAGATATCGAAGGCTATCAACGCTGCTGTAGAGATAATAGAAAAAGTGAGCACACTGCGTAAAATTGAGGCACAAGAAGAAATAGGGGCAGTTGAGATACGCCGTGTGGTAGAGAGTGTTGTCTCGAAGCACGTTGATCGATTGCATGACCAGGATATCGAGATTGAAGTGCAAATTTTACCATGTACAGTCAAAGGAGGGAGTTTGTTAGATGAGCTCTTTTCTAACTTGATCGAAAACGCGATAACACATGCCGTCTGTCATAAAATAAGAGTAAGCACGAAGAGCAAAGGAGATTGTTGTATTATCACTGTGGAAGATGACGGGAAGGGAATATCTGATGAGATGAAAGAGAAGATATTTGAACAAGGGTTCAAAAAAGGTGAGAAATCCGGATCCGGCTTAGGGACGTACATTGCGAAGGACATAGCTGAGAAGTATGGTGGGAGCATTGAGGTTAAGGATTCCGGGATGGGTGGTGCACGGTTTGATGTGAGGTTAAAGAAGGCAGCTTAACTAACTCTTTTTTATATAGCCAATAGATTTTATAAACATACCATCTCATTTGCGTACGGTGAGTGGATGATCGAGGTAACAGCGATCTACAAGTACTTTGGCGACACTACCGTTATACCTCACTCAGAACTTCATAGGGTACCTTGCAAGTTACACAGTTTCGCTTCTGATAGTATCTGTACTTCTGAGAAGATTTTTGAAAGAATAAAAAATTATCATTTACTTTTTAGGAGTATTTTCACGTTAACACTCGTTATGTAGGCCTTTCTCTCCCATTTTTGGGCCAAAACATCTTTTGGGAGAATTTGATACTTCTTCGGTTATTATTTCCCCTTATATTTTACAAAGAGTGTTTGCAGATTTTTATATTTTTAGAAACAGAAAAGTATAAATATACGCAAGTTAAATATAGAAATAATTGGCTATAAAAGTGGTTAAATGCAAAAGAGATACATTAATCTTATAATGCCACTGTTTCTTGTAATAATTGTCGTAGGATGCATCGGAGGAGAACCATCGGAAACGATAGAACCAACAATCACTGACACACCCGAAAAAACAGCGGAGCCTGGACAGACTGAAACACCACAGAAAGCAGCACAACCCGAACAGACTCAACCGGCCGTGGAAGAAGAATCTGAGGAGCCTTCGAAACCTACGGAGTTGCCACCGTTAACCCTAGAAGAGATTACCTCTGTTCCTCGACTCACGTTCATGCTCGATGAGTATTTCGGAACGAAAACCTGGACGTTAGGGGTGTACGGCGACGAGAGAACGACCAATGATGGCGTTGGATTTTTAGTCCTGGATTACAGCTCTCTTCTTGCGAACACAATACTTCCTGCCCATTCGTTTATTAGACTCGATGGAGAACTGCCTCCGTATACAATGG
Source organism: uncultured Thermococci archaeon (assembly GCA_964595645.1). GTDB lineage: Archaea > Methanobacteriota_B > Thermococci > Methanofastidiosales > B48-G16 > JAYEIH01. Next base: position 34,078 of record CAZQQT010000007.1, on the reverse strand, counting down.
ACGGTGCAGAGATTCTTGTGTACGGCGAGGTAAAGAACTTTTCTGACACATACGGTACATTTACTCTCCACCCCACGCCACTGATCACCGTAGAGCGATACCATGTGCTCACAGAGGACTACGGAGGGAAAAGCATGTTGTTTCCATCCTCTATCGTGCAAGAAGGATCACTAGGATTTGCGCTGAATGGAGAAGGCTCAGACAGCGGAGGTGACAGGGGAACAATTATCTGTGGCACTGCCGATGACAACAACCAAAAAGAGCGGTACGAGGAGGATATTAAAGCGAAATACAAGAAACTTCGAGAGCTTGGGCTTTCGGATGACGAAATCGATGTATTCTATAACAACGGCGAGCCAATCATCCTCGATGGAAAAAATATCGTGGATTACCCGGCAACGAAGGATAAAATTGAGGAGGTTATGGGAGGATATCCAGATAAGATGTCCCCGAGTTCCACGCTGGCAGTATTTGTCACCGATCACGGCGCAGGGTATAATCCCGCCGCTGGCTACACCGGGGGACGATCCTCGGAGAGTATAGGAAAAACGTATCCGGAAAAAGAAATACGGATCGACTGCAGAAAGAAAGCACATCGAGAGAGCCAACAGTGGGTAAATAACAAGGGAGAGGCCTGGTTCGTCCATCTGGACAAACAGACGAACAGGCTCCAGCTGTACAAGCGGGAGAATGGTACCTGGGTGCTGAAGGGCAGCGATCTCAACGGTGACGGCCGTGTCGAAGAGTACGAGACGGGACAGGATGTTGATAACGACGGTGACAAGGATCACATGGGCTGGGAAATGAATAACCTTGGCCCGTGGCAGTACGAGACCAATGAATGGGACACCGACGGTGACGGTACCAACGATACAAAGGTGGAATGGGACGGATCGAAGTTTGTCGCCTACAAAAAGAACAACGGAGGATGGGACAAGATCGGAGAGGATACCGATGGTGATGGCGATATCGATAAGGATGATGGAGGTGTCGACTGGAACAACGACGGTGACAAGGACGATGAGGTCGGATTTCACGAGGGTATCACCCTCTGGGGTGGCGAGGTGCTCTGGGACGATGAGTTTGCAGACATCTTGAAGTCCATCGATGAGGCAGGGATCCATATCTTCGTTGAGATGATGCAGTGTTTCTCAGGAGGAGTCGCGGCCAATATCGAGGAGCATGTGGAGGGTGTCTACACCGCGACAGATGAGGACAGCCACTCATACGCGTATCCAGACTCCAATAAAAAGGAACACGACCATTTTGAGAAGGAGTTCGCAGACAAGCTCAACGGTCTGGATAAGGATAGCTGGGATGACGCTTTCGAGAAAGCAAAGAAAAAAGATGAGGATAAATGGAAAGAGTGGAAGAACAACAACCCAGGAAAACCACGTGGGTACTACGATGACCATAAGAACAAGCATACAAAGGTAACAAAAACTGTGTATCACTCAGAGTCTATTTTTTTCGAGGATGAAAGCGGTCTTCTTCTTGCTTTTGATATTCCTGAGGAACTGGAAGGGCAGGTCTACAGGATTGAGATTCTCTTCGGACTGCAGCAGCCCCAATGGGATGAAGGAAGTGTCATCACACGACCTTCTGGATTTTCAGCACCTGAAGTACTCGGAGGGATCGGACTGGAGCGGAGTAACGCCTTCCCCTCTGGATTTCTCAGTTTCTGGATAGATGCTCCCACAGGCCTCCCACAGATGCGAATTGATCTTCTCGATGAGCACAGTACCGATCTCGGCTACACCATCGCAGAAAGGGGAGGTGACTGGCTCATTGACTGTGTTTCCATGCTGGCAATAAGTACGGCGATGGAGTACAGAGAAGATCCCGAAGCACGGGAGCGCATCCTGGCGATCTCCGACGGGGAGTACATCGCTGAGATGGTGGATGAGCTGAATATCTGTATCGCGAGCACGCACCCCAGTGTGACCGAGACGAAACGAGGCTGTGCACGACGACTGAAGAAATACATTACTTCTGAGGAGGTATCACCGGAACGGAGAGAATGGGTAGCACAGATATACTGGAATACAGTGAAATCAATGATGTGAACAGGTTAAAGAATAAAAAAGAGAAAAAAAGTAGGTTTTACTTTTTCCGGCAGGATTCCCACCTTTCTTCGAGATTCGGATCCTGCACGGTGTCCATTACGTAGTCCGCAAACTCTGCACCGGTGGCGCCGTCGTCGTGCCCAGTGACCCTGATCTTTCTCTCATACTGGCCACAGACATCCAGTGCCATCTCGAGTTTCTTTGCTCTTTCCGGATAACCAATGTGGTTGAGCAGCATGGCTGCAGCCCGCATCATACTGGAGGGATCGGCGTACTTCGCCCGTCCTTCTTCTACCATTCGCGGAGCGGAGCCGTGAATAGCCTCGAACATGGCGTACCGTTTACCGATGTTCGCACTTCCTGCAGTGCCGACGCCCCCCTGCAGTTGTGCTGCTTCATCGGTGAGGATATCTCCGAAGAGGTTCGGTGCCACAATTACCCGGAACTGACTGCGTCTCGCCGGATCGAGGAGTTTTGCTGCCATGATATCGACAAACCAGTCGTCCCACTCTACTTCTGGGAAATCCTTTGCCACGTCCTTTGCGATATCTAGGAACATCCCGTCGGATGCTTTGACCACGTTCGCCTTAGTGACCACGGTCACTCTGTTGATATCGTTGTCTCTGGCGTAGTTAAACGCCATTCTGAGAATTCGTTCTGCACCGGGTGTCGTGGCGACTGCAAAGTCGATTGCGAGATCCTCGGCCACGGTGATACCCTTCCTTCCGAGAATATAGGCACCTTCCGTGTTCTCCCTGAAGAATACCCAGTCAATATCTTCTTCAGGAACTTTCACCGGCCTCACGTTGGCAAAAAGATCGAGTTCACGGCGCATTGCCACATTGGCGCTCTCTATATTAGGCCATTTGTCTCCTTTTTTGGGTGTGGTGGTGGGACCTTTCAGAAGTACATGACATTTCTTTATTTCCTCCAGAACATCATTGGGAATAGCCTTTCCAACTTTGGCCCTGTTCTCGATGGTCAGTCCTTCTATGGTCCGCATTTCGATCTTTCTGTTATTGATCTCATCTTCAAGTAGCAGTTCCAGTACGCGTTTCGCTTCTTTCGCAATGAACGGTCCGATGCCGTCTCCACCCACAAATCCGATAATTATCGGTTTGAGCGTCGTATAATCGATCCAGTCCTCACCTTCCTTCATCCGGTCTACCCGTTCAAGCTGTTCAGTGAGGATATTACCGAAATGTTCCTTTGCTTTTTCCATTTCTTTTTCATACATATGTCTCACACCTCATATTGTTACTTCTCGTACAGTATCAATAATTGTTCCATCTCTATACTCGATAAGGGCGGCCACGTTTTCACCCCATCTCGGGGATTTTTTGCCGCCTGTAAGTTTATAGGCTTCATTTTTGAGATCTTCAATGTTTTTTATCACTAAATCTGTTTTCTTGAGTGCATCGATTAGATCATCTCTCTTCGGATTGATGGCGATACCCTTCTCCGTTGCCACCACATCCACCGTCTCTCCCGGTGTCACTACCGTCGTGACATCGTCCACGATTGCCGGGAATCGGGTGCGGATTAATGGGACTGTGATAATCGTCAGGTCCGATCCGGCGGCGACATCGGCATGTCCTCCTATCGGTCCGGCGAGCATTCCGGAGGAGTAGGTAACGGTATTCACATTGAAGTTCACATCGACCTCCGTGGCACCGAGGACCGCTACGTCGAGCAGATCCACCAGTGTCCCTTTGGTGTGGGGATTCGCATACTGTCCTATGGAGATTTCAAGGTGATTCTTATCCGTTCTCATGGACTCGATTGCTTCCAAATCGAAAGCCTGTCCTGTGGTGAGGCAGTCTACAAGTCCCTCTCTTAATAGAGAGACGAGATATTTTGTTGTACCGCCCATTGCCCATTTCGCTTTTATTTCCTTCTCTCTCATTAGATTGCCCAGGAAATCGACGAAAGCTAATGAGATACCACCAGCACCGGCCTGAAATGTGAAACCATCCTTCACATAGCCGAGCTCATGGGTCAGCTGCACGGCATCCTTTGCGATCTTCCGTCGTCTCGGCGATGAGGTGATTCTCAATGCACCAAACACAATATCCTCAGGATTACCTATTTTGTCAACCTGTACCACGTAGTCCACGTACTCCATTGACACTGGGTGCCGATCAAGCGGGAATGGCACTACGTTGTCGGTGATAGCGATCGTTCTGTCCGCGTACATGGCATCTGCCACTGCGTATCCCAGCGGTCCGCAGGCGGAGGGGCCGTACAGGCCTGTGAGATTCCCCATAGTATCGGCAGTCGGTGCACCGACGAATGCAACATCTATTGGCAGTTCTCCTGACTCAATTGCCCTCACACGCCCACCGTGGCTTCGTATTTTTACGGGTCTCTCCATGTCCCCGTGAGAGATGTACTCTCCGATCTTCCCCCTAGCACTCCCTCCTTCAATATGGCTCACCACACCGTTTTTTAGGCATCTGAGGAGTACATCCTCCTGACAGGGGAAGAGTGATGAGGGCGCAATGGTGATATTTTTGATGCCCATTTTTTCGATGGTTTCAAGCACCATATTCATGACCATGTCTCCATTCCTGAAATGGTGGTGGAACGAGATGGTCATCCCATCTGTCAATCCAACCTTCTTTATTGCTTCCTCGAGAGAAGCGATCACCTTTTTTCGATCAGGAGGTGAAGGATACAGTCTGGGGCTATGTCTCCTCTCTTTCATTGGTGGGGTTGCAAATGGTCCCCGATACGGTCGCAGTTTTTCACCGTTTATCTCAGAGGGTATCTTTCTTCCGACATTATTCTCTATCCATCTCATAGTTCTTCCTCCTCTATTAGTCCAGCGGCTGACGCCCTGGCAAGTATTCTCTTTGCTCGTGTTGCGATGGGCTTGTCTATCATTTTGTTTCCCACAGATGCCACGCCGGACCCGGAGGCTTCAGCCTCCTTCAATGCTGATATTACTTTCCGAGCGTACGCAATCTCTTCTTCTGATGGGGTGAATGCTCTGTGAATTACCTCTATCTGCGAGGGATGAATTGCTGCCTTTCCATCGTAGCCCATTTTTCGCACCTTCACTGCTTCTTCATAAAGGCCATCCATGTCATCAATATCGGCGTATACGGTGTCCATTGCTTGGACTCCTGCAGCCTTTGCTGTGAGAAGGATCAGCTGTCGTGCGGTAAAAATTGTGGAGCCGTCCGATGTTCTCTCCCCTCCAAGATCCGCGGTGAGGTCTTCGCCACCAATAGTAATGCCCTCGATCCGTGGTGAAGCTGTTGCGATTTCCTGTGCGTTGAATACGCCTCTCGCTGTCTCTATAAGCGCAAATATATGGATTTTGCCATTTTCAAGCCCCATTTTTTTCTCTAATTTTGTGAGTATTGTATCTACTTTCTCTACGTCTTTTGGATCCTCTGTTTTGGGCAGGTAGATACCGTCGAGTCTTTTGCAGACGATCTCCTCTATGTCCTTTTCTCCGTAGGGTGTGGAGAGGGGATTTATCCTCACGGTGATCTCGGAGGTTCCCAAATCGATCTGTTCATCCCGGAGGATCTCACCTACCAATACACGAGCTGGCAGTTTGTCCCGTGGAGCTACCGCGTCTTCGAGGTCGAATGTCACAACATCTGCGTCTGATACACTGCTGTTCACCAACATGGAGGGGTTGTTTCCAGGCACGTACAGACGACTGCGTCGGAGTTTCATTTTTCCACCCCCCTAGCCCGTCGAGCTGCGGCCTTTATTCGTGCTCTGATAACAAAATCAAGCGGTCTTTGCTGTGCAATCTTCACTGTGGCGTCTTCAATGCCTATTTTTTGTAGGGTTGTCGCAGCCACAGTGCGTATGTCATCACCAAAAATTGCTACATCCTTGCCCTCTACGTCGATATCGATTCCCTCTCCGGGATATATACGGACGATGAGATCCATCTTGTTGTCTGTGCCGGCCACTCCTTCTTTTACAATTTTTTTTGTCATGGGATTCTCCTTCACTTATTTTGTGCTGTGAGGGGAAGAAGCCCTCCAGCAAATAATATTTCCTTCTCTCTGTCAGAGAGGTGGTATGTCACCTTAAACTCTTTATTTTTCGTTGTATTCCGTACTGTGACATCCTTTCCGCTTTTTATTTCCTCTATCACATTTGGCATCTCAAGGGCATCGTTTTGATCTATCCCGTTATACTCTTCATTGTTCTTGAACGCGAGTGGAAGAATTCCGAAGTTTACGAGATTCGCGTTGTGGATCCGCTCAATAGACTTGGCGAGTACCACCTTCACACCGAGGTACATCGGGCAGAGTGCGGCGTGTTCCCTTGAAGATCCTTGACCATAGCTTTCACCGGCGACGATAATATTGTGGACGCCGTCTTTCTTGTTTTTCAGACATTTCTCCGGGAAGGTGGAATCAATGTTCTCGAAGACGTACTCCGCGTACTTCGGTACGTTGGATCGGTACTTCATCCGGGATCCTGCGGGCATGATGTGATCCGTGGTGATTTTGTTTTCCACCTTTATCATCACTTCTCCACTGATGGCTGAAGGCAGAGGGGTATTTTTAGGTGCAGGCTTGATATTTGGCCCCCTGAATATCTCCACATCTTTCCGTGCCTCTTTTGAAAGCGGGAAGATAAACATCGAGTCATCTATCAGGAATGTTTCCGGAAGCGTGTTTTTCGGGTAGTTCATCCCTAAATTTCGGGGATCGGTGAGTTCTCCAGTGATCACTCCTGCAGCAGCAGTCTCAGGCGATACAAGGTATACCTGTGCACTTTCCGTCCCGGATCGTCCTTTGAAGTTCCTGTTGTTTGTTCGCAGGGAGACGCAGTCAGTACCGGGAGCAAAACAGTTTCCTATACAGAATCCACAGGTGCTCTCGAGAATTCTGGCACCGCTTTTGATGAGCTCTTCCAGTGCTCCTGATTCGCTGATCATCTCTAATACCTGTCTGGATCCCGGTGCTACACCGAACTCAATTCCCTCATGGGCTGTTTTTCCCTTTAGAATTGCTGCGACCGTTTCAAGATCTTGAAGCGATGAATTTGTGCACGAACCGATTGCTACCTGATCGATCTTCATCCCCGCAATATCTTTCACACGTTTCACGTTTCCAGGACTGTGGGGACATGCGACCATTGGTTCCACCGCACTCAGATCTATCTCGATTTCCTCATCGTACTCTGCATCGGGATCCGCTGTGAGTTCTGTCCATTGATCCTCTCTCCCCTGTGCTTTCATGAACTCTCGTGTAATTTCATCGCTGGGGAATATAGAGGTGGTCACTCCTGTCTCTGCCCCCATGTTTGTGATAGTGGCTCTCTCCGGTACCGTGAGCGTTTTTACACCGTCCCCTCCATACTCGAGAATGCAGCCCACATTTCCCTTTGTACCAAGTTTTTCAAGCACTGTAAGTACGACATCTTTGGCGGAGATCCATGGCTGGAGCTCTCCTCGGAGAGTTACCTTCACGATTTTTGGATACGCGATGTAGAATGGACCCCCTCCCATTGCCACAGCAACGTCCAGTCCTCCCGCACCGATGGCCAGGCTTCCTATCCCACCGGCGGTGGGAGTGTGGCTGTCACTCCCGATGAGTGTCTTTCCGGGTCGGGCAAACCGTTCCAGATGCACCTGGTGGCAGATGCCATTTCCAGGCCTGGAAAGTACGATTCCATACTTTTTTGCAACACTCTTGAGGTATTTATGATCGTCAAAGTTCTCAAACCCTATCTGCGTTGTGTTATGATCGATATAGCTCACCGAGAGCTCTGTTTTCACTTCGGAAAATCCGAGTGTTTCAAACTGGAGATATGCCATTGTTCCCGTAGCATCTTGTGTCAGTGTTTGATCTATTTTTATTCCAATTTCCTCTCCCTTTTTTGTTTCTCCATCAACAGCATGGTTTTCTAAAATTTTTTCTACGATGTTTTTCCCCATAAACTCACCTTTTTGACGTTGTGTTATTATATATAACGCCGTTATATTTAAAGGCTAGGTCAACTTTACGTTTGTCAAACACCTTGGTGATCTAAGGGATTTATAAACGTTTCGGTGATTGGAGTAGAACCAGAAAAAAATTCATATGAGAAGAGATTCAAAACATTTATAAACATAGATATGTGAAAAAACTCATGAAAAAGGCGTGGGTTATTGTGGTGATACTGTTTCTGATACCATCGGGGCTGTCCGAGGAGGTAGAGATGGTGTTCGATGGGGATACACTTCTCTTGGACAATGGGGAGAAGGTACGACTCATTGGTATCGATGCTCCAGAGTGCTCTTCGGTTACAGATCCAGCTGAATTTGGAGGATTAAATGAGGATCATCTCTACGAGTGGGCAGTAAAGGCAAAGCTCTATTTAGAGAACAAAGTACTCCATGAAGAAATTTCTCTTGCATACGACTGGGAAAGACGCGATGAGTATGGACGTATTTTGGCATACGTATATGTCGGCGATGAGATGATCAACCGAACGATGGTTGAAGAGGGTTACGCCCGCGCCACACCGGAATTTTCGTTTAAATACAAAGAAGAGTTTGTACAGCTTGAAAAAGAGGCCAAACAAGAGAACAGAGGCATGTGGAAATCGACGGATAATGAGAAGAATCTTACCCCCTACGGCATTGCTGTTGTAGCGGGGTTACTTGCACTCATCGCTTTTGCAAAGCTAAAGTAGGTCCTTGGCCTTTACAACGTCGTATCCAAGATCTTCTACCATTTCTCTTACTGTAGATCGCTTTGGCGTGCCTTTCCAGTCCATTACCACGAGATCCGTTCCCGAATTTTTTTCTATGGCCTTTTTTACTGTTGTTTCTGTTATTGTTATGTATTTAGGAATGACATGACCGACGGCGATATCAGTATGTAACGCCACCTTGGTAAATTTTGGGCAGTAATGCGTTCCACCGATACCCACAGCCTTTTTTTTCGACCCGAGATCGAGAAGTGATTGAACGACCTCTGCCAGTATCTCTCCGGCCCTCTCATCTCTCCAGTTTTCCTTTGCACTCCCTATTTCAACGAATACCGACGGCACTGTTGTGAGCGGACCGTGGTGGGTGGCTTCCATGGAGACCGTGTACCTCCCGGAGGAACGTTCCTCCATGATCTGTATTGCCTTTTTGTTTGCTTCAGGCATTGAAGGGCAGAGCTCCCCGTCTCTTCCTCCGTACTCAGCCGTTCCAAAGTTCCCCGGTGTGTGTGCAGTGAGGGAGGGGATGCCCTTTTCAGAGGAGTGTCTCGATGCAAAAATGATGGAATCGGCATCTATACCGAGATCCTTTTCAACCATACCCCCAATGAAATCAGTGTATATCGATTCTCCATCAATTATCTTTATAATTGCGTCATTATTCCTGTAATACCCTTCAGAAATTTCTTGGTACCCATACGGTAAGAGATGCGAGAAGATATTCAACGAAGCGATATCCTTCTTCGATACAACGATTACCTTCATGTCCCTCTCTTCGCCCAGTTGTACTTTCTCCGTTTTGAAGATTTTCCGTAGCCGCAGGAGGCACAGTATCCCTTCTTCACATTGTAGGAATGGTTACCGCATCTCCTGCAGGTAATATGTGTTTTTCTGTTTCGTTTTCCCTGCGATGTTGTGCCTTTACTCATCCTCTCACCTTATGTTTGGAGAGACAAATACTACACTGTCGCCTCTAATCACGACATACTCAAAGTTCCGTACTACCTCTCCATCGTGAAGTTCTTCTGCTTTGTGAAGTACGAGATTCATGTGGGTGTCATAGCCCTTCAGTGTTCCTCTAAAGTTCCTTCCTCCCTTTAACTCTATTAACACTGCTTCGTCCAACGATCTATGTATAATATCAAGTGGTTTTTCTGCCATTTGAACACCTTTGCCACTCATGTACCAAAGGATATTTAAAGTTATCGGAAAATCAATCTGTGGAAGAGGAGCATTGAATGAAGTGGAAAATAAAGAAAAGACATTCATTACGAAAAAGAGATATCAGAAAAATAAAAAACTACATTAAAGAGAATTTTACAGAGGATCTCGTACCAGACGGCGAGTATGAAACGTGTAAACTTACCGGTGGAGATGAGGTAATACTCGTGGATCGTTCGCCACAATTTTGGATTCAGGACGCTACAATCATTCCTTCTCTCAAGATGTTCACAGAAAAGAGCATCAAGGACTTTACAAACTACGTGATTGTTGACATGGGGGCTGTTCCACATATCGCAAATGGAGCCGATGTGATGGCACCGGGTATCGTGGAGATCGGTGAGTTCGAAAGTGATGAGTTTGTGTTTGTGGGGGATGAAGAACATGGAAAGATCCTGAGTATCGGCGTTGCGTTAATGGGGAGTGGGAAAATTTCCGGTAAAGAAGAAGGAAAGGTAGTAAAGACGGTACACTACGCGGGGGATGAGTTCTGGGAGTTTGATGTGTAGGTGATCCGATGACAGACGCAAGAGAAACGAAAAAGAGAAAAAATGAACACATTAATTACTCTTTAAATGAAAATGTGCAGAGTTTTAAGACAACAGGATTTGAAAATGTGGATTTTATTCACCTTGCCCTTCCGGAAGTGAATTTTGAGGAAATTGATACGAAAATCACACTTTTTGGAAAACGCCTCGATTATCCTCTTATTATCTCAGCAATTACCGGAGGCACCGAGAGGGCACGAAAAATAAATAGAAATATTGCGAAAGCATGTAAAAAATTTAATATTGGCATGGGTGTCGGAAGTCAGAGACCAATGATAGAGGATCCTTCCTTGGCAGATACCTACGTGACAAGGGAGGACGCCGGAGAGATTCTTCTTCTCGGCAACCTTGGACTGCCGCAGTTTATCCTTGGCTACACAGAAGAAGAGGCAAGAAATGCTGTTGATGCCATTGAGGCGGATGTGTTAGCCGTGCATCTAAATGCTCTTCAGGAGATTGTGCAGCCCGAAGGTGATACCAACTTTAAAAATGGAATTGAAACGCTTCAATCTCTGAAAAAATCTTTAGAGTTCCCCGTAGTTGCCAAAGAAACAGGTGCGGGAATCTCAAAGGAGACAGCGGAAAATCTTCAATTCATGGATGGTATCGATGTTGGGGGACTTGGTGGAACATCTTTTAGCGCTGTGGAGTACTATCGAGTTGAGGATGCACAAAAAAAGACAGCGGCGTTGTTCTGGGATTGGGGAATCCCCACGGTACAGAGCATTGTGGAAACACGACCGTATACAGAAACGCTGATAGCCACCGGCGGTGTACGGACCGGGATCGATATGGCAAAGTCCATCGCACTGGGTGCGGACTGTTGTGGAATTGCACATCCCGTTCTTACAACGGCAGAGAATTACAGTGATCTTGAGTCCACCATCCGTGACATTCTCACTGAATTTAGAAAGACGATGTTTTTGGTGGCCTGTGACAGTATAGAAAAGTTAAAAAAATCAAAAATTATAGTAAAAGGAAAAACGAGAGAAATTTTGAGTATACGAGGATATGAAAAACAGTTAGAAGAATTTATTACGAGATGATTATATGAAAATTTATACGATTGGAGGATACGAAGAAATAGGAAATAATATGACTGCTGTTGAGGTTGATAATGACGTATTTATCTTTGATATGGGTATCAAGCTTGACAGAGTAATGATCCATGAGGACACGAACCTGCAGAACATGAGTCCTCAGGGTCTACGAAAGCTCGGTGCCATTCCAAACGATCGGGCGCTAAAGGGAAAAAATGTAAAGGCAATTATTCTTTCCCATGGCCATTTAGATCATATTGGTGCGGTACCGAAGATGGCGCACAACTACCGATGTCCGATTGTCGGGACGAAGTATACCATGAGTCTTGTATCTTCACTGATCAGTGAGGAGCCTGTATCCAAACGAGAAAATGAGCTCGTTACTATTGACAAAGGGATCAAAATGGGTGAATACGAGATCGAGTTTATCAATTCCACACATTCCATCCCTGAATCAAATTTTACAGCATTACATTCCCCTGAAGGAACAATACTCTACACCAGCGATTTTAAACTGGATATGCATCCAACAATAGGGGAGAAACCGGACTTCAAACGATTAAGTAACCTGAACCCCAAGGTAATGATCGCCGATTCTACCCGGGCACCAGAAGGCACAAAGACGCCGTCGGAGAAGGTGGCGAAGATCATGCTCCAGGACTTCCTGCTCGATGAGTACGACAGGAAGGATGGAATCGTTGCCACGAGCTTCGCGTCCCATATCGCACGGTTGAAGACGCTGTTGGAAGCGGCGGAGAAAATGGGAAGAACGCCGATTCTCATCGGACGATCGCTGTGTAAGTACTACGGTAAGGCACTGGAGCTCGGTATTGTGGACAACCAGCCAAAAATGGTGAGAAGATGGGATCCTGTTCAGAGAAATCTCAAAAAAGTAAATAAGAACAAGGAGAAGTACCTTGTAATCGTCACGGGATCCCAGGGAGAACCGGAGGCTATGCTCTCTCGGATTGCGGACAAAGACACGTCTCTCCGGCTTGACAAGGAGGATACTGTCTTATTTTCAACATCGACAATTCCCAACCCAATTAACCGGGCAAACAGATACAAGCTTGAAACAAAGCTGAAGATGCAGGGTGTACGGATGATGAAGAATGTCCACGTTTCAGGCCACGCCTCTAAAGAGGATCTCAGGGAACTTTTGCGCATTGTGAATCCAGAGAACGTTGTTCCCGCCCACGGTCAGTACACCATGCTGGTAGCTTGGGCAGAGATGGCGGAAGAGGAAGGGTACAGAATAGAGGAGGACATATTTGTGAGGAGAAACGGCCAACACGTGTACATCGGTGATTGAGTGATCAACCATATTACATTTTCTAATGACACGTTAACCCTGCTCGATCAGACCCGTCTTCCCCAGGAAGAAACATACATCACGTGCAGGGACACGGCGACGCTGGTGGAGGCAATCCAGTCGTTACAGATACGGGGAGCTCCAGCACTCGGTGTTGCAGGGGCCTACGGTGTTGTGATTGCAGCACTGGAATCCACGAATAAAGAGGAGTTCAACGAGAAGATCACCACGATAAAGCATGCACGACCAACCGCAGTAAATCTTTCCTGGGGAGTAGAAACAGTCCTTTCTCAGGTAGGTTCTTATAAAAACGTGGAAAGAATGAGAGAGATCGCGAAGAAAATCCATCGCGATGATATACAGCAAAATAAACGGATCGGTGCTCATGGCGATACGGTAGTAAAAGAGGGAGATTCGATTCTCACCCACTGCAACGCAGGAGCACTGGCGACGGGAGGCTACGGTACCGCCCTTGGTGTGATCCGTGCGGCGTGGACGAACGGGAAGAAAATACATGTGTACGTCGATGAAACTCGCCCACTCTGTCAGGGTTCCCGGCTCACTGCCTGGGAACTCGAACAGGAAGGAATTCCTGCCACATTGATACCGGACTCAGCGGCAGGGTTTGTGATGTTGCAGGGAAAGGTGGATCTTGTGGTGACGGGGGCGGACAGGATCGCCATGAACGGTGACATAGCCAATAAAATAGGAACCTACACATTGTCTGTCCTGGCGAAAACGCATGATATTCCCTTCTATATCGCAGCTCCTCTCTCCACCTTCGATCCCGATACTGCAACGGGCGATGACATTCCCGTGGAGTATCGAGGTGAAGATGAGGTGCTCACACTTTACGGAAAAAGTGTTGCAGCCGATATCCCTGCGTTAAATCCGGCATTTGATATTACGCCGGCCGATCACATCACTGGGATTATCACGGAGGAGGGAATTCTCGCTCCACCGTATAAAAAGAGTATAAAAAATGTTGTAAAATGACTCCAAAAAAAGTATACCTCCTGATGCTTTCTCTCGTGACAGTGTGGGTATTCCTTATATTTTTGACACCGTACCTCGCTTCCAAAAACCATACCTACCTTTCAAACTATTTTTACCGCGTATTTTCTTACTTCTGTCACCAGCGACTGGAACGATGCCTTTTTCTCTGGAAATATCCACTGGCGGTCTGCGCTCGGTGTACTCTCATTTACATCGGCGTTCTCAGTGGAATGCTTTTGTATCCACTGGTATTCGGGAAGGGTGTGAGATTCACTGTGGTGGTACTGTTTGCAGTGCCGCTGATACTCGATGGGGTATCACAGCTGCTGTGGAGAGAGAGTACCAATGAGACACGGGCGCTCACCGGATTTCTTCTCGGGATAATCCTCCCGTTCTATTTCATGCCCAAATTTTTTCAAAAATTAAAATAAAAAAGAAAAGAGTCACTGTTTTCTACTGAGGTAGAGGATTGTAAATGCTACGGTGCTGTATAGCTCTACGAGTGGCATCAGGATTGCGTTGAGATAGGGAATAATCCCTACAATAATCCCCAGGACGATGTACACTATTCCGATGATAACGATGTCGAGGAAGTTATCCCTTGCCATATGGTAGCTATTGCGGAAGGTGCCACCAATATCGAGATCATCGATGATAATTCCCTGTTTCACGAATATCAGGAGTATCGCAACGATTATCGCACCGATACACAGCGCGAACACTCCGAGGAATGTGAGTATTCCTGCGATGATTGTGGCGATTATCACGATGAGAAGTTTTCCTTTGATGGCGTTCCAGGTTTCGTTGAGATCCACTCTTTCTCCTTTAACAGCTCGGTATGTCATATGAATGGCAAATGCTGCTGCCACTATCCCCACAATCCATGAGATAATGCCGATTACCGAGGATACTCCGGCGGCAGCCATTGCATTTTTCCAGTATATCTCCCAATCATAGCTGGTGACATCACTTACATCTCTTAGCCCTCTCATTGGTGCTACTACCTGCCCCCATGTGACAAATTTTCCTATTAGCGATAACGCCATCACTGCGAGATAGGGGACAATAATTATAGGGTTCGCTGAGATTGTATCCAATGCTTCTGAGAGTATACTTCAATGTCTTTTTTTCCTCGTGCACCTTCTGGAATTCCCATTTCAAGACGTGCACCGCACTCTTCACAGAATCGTGCATCATCATCATTTGGTGCTCCACACTCTTTGCAGTATTTTGTCACGTTACATCACCTTCTTTCCCTTAGAAAAAGACTTTAAATACTTATCTATACGACTTTATTGAGACGCCAAAAACGGGAGAAAGAATTAAAAAGATAAAGTAAAGATACTTTCCATGCTGACAATAAAAAACTGTTCTATTATCGATGGCGATGGAAATTTTGAGGAAGAGGTATCCATTCTTATTGAAGAAGGGAAAATAAAAGAAATAGGAGCCCCTGAAGAAAAAGGAAAAGTTATCGATGCTACTGACATGTATGTGCTTCCAGGACTGATAGACGCCCATCTTCATCTCGTTGGGACCCGCAGTATGGACCCGTTGGACTGGGTTCTTGAAAGCACTGCGCTGAAGACTATCCGCGCAGTGAAGGATGTAGAGAGTTTGATAGAAGCTGGATTCACCAGCGTACGGTGTGCTGGAGTGAGTCCGCATTCCTTAGCGCTCCGCGATGCCGTGGATGAAGGAGTGATACATGGGCCTCGAATCCAGGCTGCAGGGAAAACATTGAGCCAGACTGGCGGTCATGGAGATTTTCACATGCTCCCGTTGAACTGGGCCAAAGATACTGGATTGTCGTGTATTGTTGATGGCGTGGACGAGTGCAGGAAGGCAGCCAGAGAGCTCATTCGGGACGGCGTGGATTTCGTTAAAATGTGTACAACAGGCGGCGTGCTCTCGGAAAAGGATGCCCCGGAACAATCACAGTTTACAGTGGAAGAGATACGAGCAGTGGTAGCGGAGGCAGAGCGGGTGAACAAACTGGTAGATACACACTCCCAGGGCACTGAGGGAATACGGAACTCTATAAAAGCAGGAGTGAAAAATATCGTTCATGGATTTTACCTGGATAAAGAGACGTGCAGAATGATGATAGAAAACGACTGTGTGTACATTCCTACCCTTTCCGTGAACCACAAGCTCTTCACTGAGGGAGAGAAATTTGGAGTTCCTGAGTATGGCCTGAAAAAGATTAAAAGGACATCAGAGGCACATATAGAGAGCATTGCACTGGCGTATAAGATGGACGTCCCCATTGCGACAGGAACAGATTTTATTGGACCCGTACTGGTACCCCATGGTGAGAACGCCCTGGAACTGGAGCTTTTGGTGGAAAAAATAGGAATTTCAGCAATGGAAGCGATTACAGCAGCAACGAAATATGGGGCCAAGACCATGGGACGAGAAGATCTCGGAACAGTGGAGGAAGGAAAAACAGCGGATCTTATCATTGTGAGCAAGAGCCCACTGGATAATATCACAGTACTGAGAGAAAAAGATACCATTGAGCACGTCATAAAAGAGGGAAAGATTGTATGAATACTAACAAGATAATGGAACTCGCACTGGAGCTGGCGAACCAAGAAGAGGTACCCGCGGATTCTGAAATATACGTAACCGGAGAGGATCTTACCAGAATCCTCTTTGGCATCGATATCTCCACATCAGAACTCTTTCTCGCGCAGAAGTATGAATGTGATTGTGTAATCGCTCATCATCCGTTGGGAAACAATGCTGTTCTCAATTTCCACAAAGTGATTGATAAACATGCGGACATCATGATAAAAAATGGCATTCCGGAGAAAGAGGCATACGAATCCATAAAAAAGCTAAAAAATACTCTAAAAATAAAAAATCACGCACGAAACTACACACACCTTCCATCGGTGGCAGAGAACATGGGGATGCCTCTGATGAACATTCATAATCCACTGGATGAGATAGGTCGGAGGATAATGCAGGAGACCATTGATACTGCGCAGCCGGAAAATGTTCAAGACGTAGTGGATGCACTGTATACACTTCCGGAGTTTCAGGATGCACTCACCGAGATAGAGATAGCCGTGGGTTCTGTGGATGGAAACGCAAGCAAAACAGTTGTTGCACACGGTGCGGGCACCAATGGAGGTGCAGATGTAGCAAAAACGTATTTCAAGCATGGATGTTGTGTTGTGTACATCCATCTCCGTCCCAATGACTATGCGAAACTCAAAGAGGAGGAAGGGAGCCTGATTGTTTCAGGACACGTAGCGAGTGATTCTGTAGGTATAAATCCTTTTCTTCAGGCCTTAGAGAAAGAAAACATAGAGATTATAAGGATAAGTGGGATCTATCCGGAGAGTTTATTGTGATATCTCACAGAAAATTTTAAATATAGAAAGAAAGGAAGTTCTACCAGAGGTTAGAGGGAAGAGAATGGAAGATCTGAAAAAGTACTTGAAAGATGTCCTGGACGAAGAAGAACTCATTGAGATAAAAGGAGATGCGCTGGGAAAATTAGCCTCTACATCTGAGGAGAGAGATAAATCCTGGGTATATGACAAGTATTTTATCATAGAGCCTGAAGAAGAGGTACCAAAGGAGGAATCAATAGAAAGAGAGGAGAGGGAAGAGGAGGAAGATCCTCTCAAGCTCTTTGAAGATGTTCCTCGCCCTATTGAAGTCTCCATGCCCGAGGTAAAGGCTCCAAAAAGAGAGTTTCCCCTTCCTAAAGAATCTCGACCACCGGAACACGAGGAGGAGATATCCCCCAAAACTCGAGATCTCCTGAGGGATGTTGAAGAAGTGAACAGACTGTATGATACTACCTATATCACCCACAACCTTGACAAGGTCAAATCCAAGTACCTCCAGCTCCTGGATAAAAGGAATAAGCTCGCCGATAAGAACCCCTACATACTGGAGAGACTGGATAAGAATCTTCAGCAGATAAAAAAAAGGATAGGGAAAGTAGAAAAGAGAAAAGAGGATCGAAAGGAAAGAAAAACGTATGATGCCTTTATAAACAAACTTGATAGGGTACTGCGGGAGTACACAAAGAAGTATATCGCAGCCCATCCCGAGGAAGTACGACGAGAGTACCTCCAGTTGTTAGACGAGAAAAAGGATCTGGGGCCAGGTTCACCGCAGTCAAAAGAAGTGATAGAAAAGAGGATTCAGCGACTACGAGAAAGAATAGATTCTGTGGAAAAAAGCAAAGAGCTCAAAAAAGAGAGCATCGCGATTATGAAGCTCGCTAATGGCATCCTCGAAAGAGCAAAAAAAGGAAACACAGAAGGGGTGGTGAGCGATTACAAAAATTGCGTGAATCGATACGAATCCATATCAAAGAATGTCCCGAAACAAGTTAGTGAAAGGATAAAAAACAAACTTTCTGAATGTAAAAGAGTTATTCAATCACTGAAAAAGAAGAGAAGGACGAAGAAACAAGTAGAAGAGGAAAAGAAGTCTAGAGCAACTAGACATGAAGTTCAAGGCATGAAAATCTACTGGAACACATATATGAAAGAGGTTCAGAATTTTAAAAAGAACGTGGAAAAGGCAAGGCCGCACCAGTACTTTCAGTTGTACAACAAGTTTAACAGGCTCAGAGATACGTACTCTAATCTGGTAAGACGAGATGTGATTCCTCAAGCAGAGCTCCAAAAGGCACGGTTGGAGCTCTCTAAATCGTTCGATTCACTGGAAGCACTCAAAGATGAAATGTGATTAAGGCCGTGTTTTTATCTCACCGTGTACGGTAACATTACTTCCGATTTTCATGGTGTCTGAGTATTCGATACCATCCTTTACTACCACACCATTGCCCAATATTACCTCTTTTCCAACAGCTTTCATTACTTCTGTGCCGTTTCCAAGTGTGAGGTCACCCTCACTCATCACGAGGTTCAATGTGCATCCTGCACCTGTCTCTATGTCATCTTTTCCCCGCACACTGTCATCGACGGTGACGGTATCCCCCATTTTTATTCTATTCGCTTCAATAAATCCCTTCGCATGGGCGTTGTTCCCGATGGTGACATCTCCAGATGCTTTTATATCCCCATTTATCACAGCTTCATCTTCTATCATCACATTTTTTTTGGTATTGATTCCCCCATTGATGGTGACTCCCTTGGAGACGTGGACGTCGGTATCTTCAGAGTTGATAGCGAAGGTCTTCATCTCTATCTGTTCTTTTTTTGTTCTCAGGTTCTTTTTGAGATCTTCAATTGTTTCTTTCATTTGCTGTCTTTCTACTACAAATTTTTCAAGTTTGTTCACTAAGTTTTGATTCTCCGATTTTAATCGATCGATGATATTTTTCATCTCTTTAACGTCTTCAAACTGTCCTTCGTACTTTTTTATCTGGCTTGTTAAATGTTGGTTTTGTTTTTGTAGATTGTTTACCTGCCGTTTTAATGCCTCAATCTTTTTCTTTTTTTCATCACTACCGAAGATCGGCATGAAAATCCTCCTTAATTTTTATATATACTCTATTATATTCTCACTCTTTTTAAGTTTTTCTCTTATGATGCTAAAAGAATAAGTATAAAAAATCGTAGAGCACACAATCGTAAAGAAAGGTAGAGGAACGATACCATGACATTTGATTTTTCGAAAGACTGGACATGGAATGATCTCAGAGCATATATTGATAATGAATCACTTCTCACCAAAATAAAGAAGGTAGAAGAAACCATTTCCCACCAGGAGGCACAGTTTATCTGTACACAGTTACATCTTTTAGAAGATCCAGAGGATCTGCAACAGCTGGCTGAGTACCAGGAACTGCAGAAGGAAAAGGGTGCATGGGTGGAGGGACTGCTCCCGGATCAATTTCTCGATGAGGAGATCATTATCCCCAAGGAATTTTCAGGCATGGTGCGTTCACTATGGCAACTCACACAACAAAAAAAGAAGAATATAGAAGCTATTAAAAAATTGGGGGCATATCCACTGAAATTTAAAGGAGAGCCCTATAAAAAGAAAAGAGATATGAACTATCCTGACAATTGGATACTTGAAATCGATTTATCCGTGCTGAAAAGAACGATAGAATTTTTAAAAGAAGAAGAAGCGACTTATGAGGACGCCCTTACCATTGCACAGCTACCAGCAAACAAAGAAATGATCACCCACCGTACGAGTCTCGGGTACCTTCCTGAGCCGATGGTGACTCTGGAGAGTCTGGCCGCCCTTCTTCTTTGCGCACAGCGCAGGTCGCCGGTTGAAATGATCTGGAAATGGCTCAATCCGATGAATTTCTTTGATTTCGCTGATATTTTTATGCATCTTGATGAGTACGATACTGTTCTTACCCAGCTGGAAACACGTACAGAAGAGATGAAAGAAGAGGTGTTGGGAACACTCTATTCCTACGTACGAAAAGATACTGACTTTGAGGAGACATTTGCCTTCACCATAGGCTTTGCCATTCGAGGCTGGGCAACAAATGCGATGTGTGGCGTGAATATCGAGTACGTCAAAGACGATTTTGAGGCATTACATGCTGTGATGGCTCATGAGCTTTTTCACCGATTACAAACAGTGATATGCCCCAGATATGGAGCTGAGGACACGAAGAGTTTTGAGGGACTGATCGCTGGTCCTTTTGATAATGTACAGGATAACAAACTGTATGAGCTACTCACATATATTTTGCTTGAAGGATCGGGTGAGTTTATTACGCGTCAGTTTGCCGAACGAAGAGGAGAAGAAGAGGTAGGTAAAGGAGTCGAGCTTTTAGAAAGAGCGTACAAAGAGATTTACATTGAAAAAAACATAGATGCCGCAGAACAGATCCTGGTAGAGGGGTTGCAGTCCACTGGGCCCTTTTACTCCTTAGGCAACCATATAATTGCAACAGTGGTGAAAGATCATCCCTCCCGTCTAGGAGAAATCTTGCAGCAGGGGACTCCGGCGTTTTTCACTGCGTATATTACATCCAAAGAGACGAAAACCGAATTAAGTAGTGAGCTGAAGAAAAAAATTATAGCCCTAGGACAATCGTTGTTGAAGTAAGATCACTGCACTATAGTACCGGTGACACTTCTCCTCCCATACTCCTTCACCGTGATATCGTACCCCTCCTTCAACGGCACTCGCTTCCGTATTCCGACGACCAGTGGGTACGATCCAAACTGTCTTCCAAACGTTGTTTTTCCTTCGTATATTTCAGCGTACACATTTTTCAATAGAGTATCTTCGGGCACAACTTTTCGCAACATTTCTGCATCAACCTCCTCCCGTATTTTCTCTCTCCAGCTGTAGTAAAGCTTATTGTTGGTTTTCAATGTTTTTAATCCATGTTCTGCCATTTCTGTACCAGGGTATGGCACGACCTTTCGGATATTGATCCGCCGAAGTAGAAGGCCCTCATCCAGAAATCGTTGCAGCCATTGGTAGTTTCTCTCAAGGGTCTCTTCTGTCTCTCCCTTTAGCCCCAGGACGATGTTGATCCCCGGCAGAAATGTTGGCATTCCGTTGTCTCCCCTCTGTTTTCCGTACTTATTGAGGATCTTTACCGCTTCATACAATGTCCCAGGGTGGGTATTGAGGCTGTTCTCTCCGATTACTCGCTCATCGAAACTTTCCATGCCGAAGGCGGCGACATTTCCCGGCGTACAGTACTTTACAATCATTTTCGTGATCTTTATTCCGGTATCGGTGACAACTCTGTTGGGGTTCACGTTGTCGATATGGAGTGTCTTTAGGTTCATCTTGTGCAAGGCTTTCAGCAGTTTTTCTATTTCTTCAGGTGTTTTATAGGAGTAAAAACACGGTTGTTTTCCGAGCCTGAAGTGCCTGCATCCTCTATTGTAGAACGTTCTTACCTCGTCCACGATATCTTCGACATCCCGAAACTCTACCTCTTTCAACGACTCAACACAGAAGCTGCAGTTCCCACGGCAACCCCTTCCCGTCTCTATCTCAATGATTCGTCTGTCCGGAATCTGATCCATGATGTATGCTCCTCTCACTGCATACTCTCTCACTTTGTTGTAATTATGTATTCCTGCTGGATTTTGATTTATATCATCAAAAAAATCCTCTTTCAGCCTTTCAATTTTTCTCCCACCTGTTTTCTGCGTTCCCACCCCTGCGGCTGGCCCGGTGAGAACCTTGGGAGATTTTACATTCTCGAGGAGCGTACAGATCTCTCGCAATGTTCCCGGCACGGCACGAAGGTATTTACCCGGTGTCTGCACCCCGAGTACCACGATGAGCGTTGACGCGTTGAGGATTTTTCCTACATCTTCGTAGTTTCGGGTGTGATTGTAGGTTTTGATATTCGTTTTCTCGTTCAGTCGTGTTCTTCTTTTCTTTTTCTTGTGTTTCCAGAATCGTACATCATCGATGGTGAGGTAGTACGCATTTTCTACTGCCCCCGCAATGTATCGTGGGTAGGTACCGAGGTACGGAGGCACGCCAAGGCCCGATGGCTCATCGGTGTAGCAGTCGATGATACAGTATGGCATATTACTCAGCGATATCCACTACCTCAGTCTCTTTGTTTATCTTCAGAATATCCTCAGGTGATATCTTCAGAAGCGTCCGTTCGTTTCCTCCCCCTCCATATACGTACCGTTTTTCCATGATCCGTTCATCAATCAGCACTTTTATATCCGCGATAGGCGGCACACCACCGATCTCATAGCCTGTGACATCCTTCACCTCTTTCGGTGTGGCTAGTCGTGTGTCTCCATACATTTCCGTTAGTTTGGTGAAATCCACCGATCTATTTCCCGGCACAATGCAGAGGAGGGGTTCTTCACCTATGACCACCAGACTTTTTACTATCTCTTCCGATGAGACGTCGAGGAGGTTCTCTGCCTGTGCCACTGTCTTCACGTTTTCTTCGAACTTAATAAATTCTGTATCGTATCCTGCCACTCTCTCTTCTAACTGGTTCATACGTTTCCTTCTCAGAAGAACTCTTAAATATTATGATGGCATAACCTTTTTTACTAAGGAGTCATAACTGGAGCATGTTCTCTCTGCGTGTCACGGTACCCATATACCCAACAGAAAGTGAGGAGAAGGTACGGCGGGCTGTACAGAATATATTTGATATCCCTCTCACACGACAAGACGATCATCTCAGCGGCGAGTCCACCGAGGAACGAAGCCTCGATATTCTGGAAGAGAGGCTTAGGTACCAGAAAATACGGGACACCGCCCGCGCTGTGCTGCGTCACAGCATTTACGGAACCACGCTCAAATTTTGTATCAACAAACAGACAGCCTTTGTCGGCGTGGTGAACTTCATCGATGAAGCAAAACTTGGTGTAATCCACGTGGAGATTGAAAGTGACAATATTCAGGATCTCATCGATCGTATCGCACCCAGTACAGTGGAAGAAGATTTTTAACCATGGAATCCAACTCACACCATGAAGTATAAAATAATTATTCTGGCATCCATTCTCGGACTCGTTGTTACACAACTCTTTATCTACGAGTTCAAAAACGATCCCAATGAGTACACAGAGCTGAACTTCGTCTGTGTGAAAAAAGAGGCAGTGACGAATGATGGGTATACAATCTATTTTGATACGCCTGTGAAAACAGAGGATCGGGTGTTTTCGTACAACAACGAGTGGTATACGATTCTTGAGTACTCTAAAGAAACAGCACTTCTCGCAGCGTATCCCAAAAAAATAGCGAGCAATGAACAGTTCACCTTCTCCTTCGAGATCACCAACCATCTCGGACATGCATGGGAGTACCGCTACTCTGTGGTTGTGGATGAGGAAATAGTGGAGGAAGGGACACTCTCAGCCGAGAATACTGAAAAAAGAGTAATACAGGAATCACTTCGTATCGACTCTCCGGGGCGACACAAGGTGTCCATACGACTTTCAACAGGAGAGGAAATACACTTCTATATTGATGTCACGTAGCCCTGTTACATACACAGACGCATGCCACCATCGACCTGTAGTGTTTCGCCGGTAATGTATGACGCATCTTCTGAAGCGAGAAAAACTACCGCCTTCGCAATATCGTGTGGCACTCCCACTCTTTGTAAGAGCGTATTCTCGGTGATGTGTCATTCTTCCTCCTCACTCATTCCCCACGTGTCAACTGCTCCGGGAGAGACAGCGTTCACCCGCACAGGCGCGAGTTCTCTGGCGAGGCCCCGTGTGAGCGGCGTGCCTGCTGTTTTGGTGAGGGCATAGCCCAGTCCTCCAGGATCCCAGTCCATCACCACATTCACAATGGTCCCCTTCGTTTTCTTTAAGTAGGGAGCAGCGAAATGGGAGCAGACGAGCACCCCATGATATTCGTATGCGCCATCTGCTTCCAGAGTTCCCAGTGTCAGGGTTCTCAAAATTGAAGGCTGTCGGTGGATGCTGTGCCGCATTGTTCACGAGTACATCGAGATCTCCAAATCGATGTATTGTTTCCCCAATCATCGAGGAGACCTCATGCGGATCAGTTACGTCAGCTTGAAAGGAAAATGCTTCACTTCCCAGATCCTGGATGGATTTCACTGTTCTTCCTGCTTTCTCAGAGGAAGAGAAATAGTGTACTACGACATTGGCATCGCTTTTCGCAAACAACTGCGCGATTTCACTCCCTATACCACCGCTCGCTCCGGTAACGACAATTGATTTTCCCTCAAAATTTTTTATACCTATAGTCACGCTATGAACATAAAAACGTATCTTTTTCATACTCCAATCGAAATTTTTTTATTGTTTCATACGCAAATACACAAGATGAGCCGTTCAATGGAGATAACTCAAAAGCAGGAGTATCTTTTTACGGTACTTCGCACCCGCCGCACGGTACGCAAGTTTACATCGGATCCCGTACCGGAAAGACACCTTCTGAAAATTCTTAACGCTGCTCGGTTCGCGCCTTCAGCTGGTAATCAGCAGCCGTGGAAGTTTCTCGTGATACGAAACAAAGAAAAACGTACTCAACTGAAAGAGAAAACACTTTCATGGTATATGGAAAAATACGGAACCGAGGATGAATCTGGTGGCGTTCGAAAAAAAGCGAAAACTATGTTAGAAAATGCGTTTTCTGCCCCGATATTCATCGTGGTGCTGGTTGACACCACCAAACGATATCCCCAGTACGTAGCATATGACGGAGCACTGGCCGTTGCCTCGCTCATGATCGCTGCCCGGGCTCTGGGGTACGGCACCGGATTTTACACAACATTTTTTCCCGAAGCGAAGGTCAAGGAATTCTTCGGTATTCCGGATCGCTACGCTCTTATCTGTGTGACACCCCTTGGTGTTCCCGAGGAGTGGCCCAGTCCTCCCCCAAAACGCTCGTTGAACGAAATACTCCTTCACAGTGCGTGGGAAGATGAGGAAGAAACCTTATAAACGTGCGTGAGAAGGGACACACCATGAGATTTACACGGCAGGAAGTAGAGGATCTTTTAATCGCATGGGTAGTGCTCAGTATTGCACTGAGTATTCTTTGGTGGGGCTACGATCGTCCGTTCCTGGCACTGAAGATGCTGCCACGAAGTTTAATTGCCGTGGGCACTGGGTTTGCACTCCACGAGCTGGCACATAAATATACGGCACAACGGTACGGACTTCCAGCGGAGTTCCGCAGGTGGAACATTGGATTGCTTTTGGCACTCGGATCCTCTTTTTTCGGAATATTATTTGCTGCACCGGGAGCTGTTCATATTTTTGGATACACAGATGAAAAAACGGCTGCAAAAACATCTATTTCAGGTCCAGTCGCAAATCTCGCCGTGGCTATAACAGCTCTTAGCCTCTCTGTAGTATTACAGGACATTGATAACTTCCTCCATTTCTTGGTGTACTTCAACCTGTTTCTCGCCCTCTTCAACCTTCTCCCCTTCCCTCCATTGGACGGATCGAAGGTGCTGAAGTACAATCCTGTATGGTGGGGTGCTGTATTCTTCCCCATTCTCGGATTATTGTTCTATATTTTCTGAGAAAAGCGTTATAGAGACTAGTATAATAAAAAATAGGAGAGAACGAAGGAAAGGTTACGGTAGTGTCGCGGCAGTGAGTTCTACTTGGAACCTATCTGTTTCTTCGAGTTCATCCCACCAGTACGTTTTGATGGTGACATCCGCTTTGACGAGTCCTACCTCTTCTGCGTACCAGTGGTATCCTTCCTCTATCCACGTCGTTTTTCCCCAGTCTTCGTTGTAGTGTGGCGAGAGGAACTCCACGGTGTGCTTCATATAGTACTTGACCTTCGCACATCGATACATCTCACCGCCTGCTTCAATCTCCTCGAACTCTTCAGTGTAGATTCGTCGTTCGTAATTTCCCCGTCCTTCTGGAAAACCTGCGGCAGCCCATGTTATTCCAACCATAACCATCCTCTCAATTTGTCCTGTATCGACGTTTTCATCTCCTTTGACAAGAGGGTATATAGAGGACAGGTTAGGCTCGTAATCGAGTAGGTAGAGGTTGAAACCAGCCGTTGTCCCCCCAATTTTAGTACTCCATACTCCAGCAAGATTCCAGCCACCGTCATACACGTAGGTGTAATCACCGCGCCAGTACGTGTCCTCCGGATCGGGTTCCCACCAGTCGGTTACCCCCCACCTGAACCAAGGTGTTCTATCCACTTCGTAGGATCTGTTGTAGGAGAAGGTCGTTCCCCACTCGTTACCGCCAGCGGTAACCAGATAGTTTAGCCGTGTCCCCAGCTCGTACGCGGGACGATCGATCCTGTTCCGTTCCTCCGGTGGAGCGGTAGGTTGCGGGGTCGTTGGTGGCGCTGTGGTAGGCGCTGCCGTCGTAGTCGGCGCAGCGGTCGTCGGTGCCGGCGTTTCTTTCGGCGAGACGACAATCGTTTTCGCGAAGTTTCCCGTGGCGATCTCGATGGTCCCCTCATTCTGGAGTTCCACCTGGAAGTCCACGGTGGTGGTACTTTGTCCGTCCAGCTCAATGTTCTTGGTCTGTGAGCTGTTCCCCACGGTGATGAGGACCGTGTAGCTCCCCGAGGTCTCCCCGGTGTTCTTCACGTCGACGAGGACGGTCAGCGTGTCGCCTATCGTGGGAGTGGTGGGAGAGACACGGAGGTCCGTGATCTCGAACGCCGCAGGTGCAGTTGTGGTCGGTGCTGCCGTGGTCGGAGGCGGCGTGGTCGTTTCCGGTTGTGTACCTATACAGCCAGCGAACAATACGATGATCAGTGTGGTTTCTATCAATTTTTTAATAACAGCGTTTTTCATACTCAATAAACAATACGTTTCTTTACTTATAGTTTTCGGTCTCGTAGAATCTTCAATATTTAAAGATGAAACGTTGATCAGAATGAGCATACAAAATAGTTTTTGGATTTACTTTTTATTTCTAAACCTGAAAAAAATAAGAAGGGCGCACTTATTCTTATGAGCATGATAGTACTATCTGTTATATTTTCAGCTATTACAGCAATGGAATCTGAAAAATCCCAAGACACCCCTCTGTACCTACCGCATGGAAGAAGCGAGTGCCTCCATGTACTATCGTTGGTATCGAGACTGAAGTAGACGATTCAAGAGGGGCTTCACCTCTTTCTTGCGCTCATCCTATGAGATATTGTGGTTGCTGTTGGGCCTGTGTTAGTATTTGGTGTCCTCCTTAAGGAGAAGACAAGTCTGTAATGGAGTGCGGTGGAATGGTTTCTATATTGATGGTAAGGAATGGTCTAACTCCCTCCATAGAGGAACTATCTTGACAAAGTACTGGGTCAGTTTTAAACATTGTCTAATTTATATTAAGATTATCTCAAAAGAAAAGATACAATTTTTCCAATCGTTTAAAATTAGATCGAAAATTTTATAAAAAGCACAATTGAGTACGATATAGTAATTAGAGGTGTGGGGGCATGAAAAGAAAGTCTATCTTGAAAGGCATGGGGTTACTGATCATCATTGGAGGCGTGATACTCTCCGGGTGTGTGGAGTCGACACAGGAGACAACGCCAGCACCCACAACAACTACACCCTCCGAGAAAGAGCTCGTCACGCTTGAGGAGTACCCAAGCGTGTACCTCACCAATGATGTGAGTGCACTGCCCCTTGCGACATCGGGATACGATATCTATCTGATTGGTGAACAGCACGGCACACAGGAAATCCACCAGCTCTTTCTGGAGTATCTTGCAATGTTGCACGAGTCCATCGGCCTTCAAGACGTGATTCTGGAGGCTAATGAGGTCGCTGAGGAAGAGGCCAATGCGTACGTCCATGGAGGAGACAAAGACGCAGCTGAAGTCCTCTGGAACAGGCCGGATCGGTTTGATGTCCTCGAAGGTATCCACGAGATCAACGAGGATCTTCCCAAGGATGAAAAGATCAGGGCGCATCTCGTCGATGTGGACTTTCCCTCTTCACATATCTACACGCACATCAGAGAGCTGAAAGAAGAGATAGGGGCCGATATTGAGCTCTCCTCGGAAGAGGAGTTCGAAGCCAAAAGTAAAAATGAGATGGTGGAGCTTGTGGACACTCTCATGGAAACGACAGACGAAGAATCCGTTATACATGAACTATCTACAGTAAAAACGTCTATCCTAGTGTATTACGCTATGAGTAGTAGTGGGAATGAGAAGAAAAAAGCCATCGAACGTCGGGAGGAGACAATCGCACGAAACATCCAGTATATACGAAACGAGATAGATAACGCGCCGGTACTGGTGTTATATGGTCATGGCCATGTATGCAAATCAAGTGAGGCACCAATAGAAAAGCCGTGGGCACATCGGTTGACGGCGTCGGGTGTCTCGATCTACGCTGTTGCGGTGGAAGGTATCGCAGGTCATGGATGGCGTAGTACTGTTCAGAGAGGTGCATCCGAGCAAAAATAATAACTGAAGAGAGAATACAGGATGATCTCTCTCGGTACACGTGCTGATAGCATCCGAGAATGCTGTAATATCAAAGCTTTATTAAGAGCTATACTCACAAAAACATATAGAAAGCAGATCTTTTCTGGAAAAAAAAGAAAAAAACATGAGGGAACTAAACGGAGGGTAAATAAGCCCCGAGGGGGATTCGAACCCCCGACTTGCTGCTTACGAGGCAGCCGCTCTACCAGGCTGAGCCATCGAGGCATGGGTAGATACACAATAGCACTATATCTTTTTATTATATATTCCCCTTAAAAGAGTTATGCATCCCTTCATCAGGATCACGCGACCGGTGAATTCACTAATGTCAGGATTTGCAGTATTCATTGCGGGAATCATCGCAGGAGGCATTCCAATCACCTACAAGGTTGTGCTAGCGAGCATTGTCTCGATTGTGGCATGTGCCGGGGGGATGACAATCAACGATTATTTTGACTACGAGATAGATAAGATAAATAGGAAGGATAGAGTACTACCCAGGGGAGAGATGGGGCTGAAAACTGCCTTTTTTTATGCCATTTCTCTTTTTATCTCGGCCTGCATTATCGCGTATTTCGTCAACCTTACGGCGTTCTTCATTTGTGTGGTGGCGTGTGTTTCAATGTGTCTATATGCGTATAAACTGAAGCGAATGGGTATTGTAGGGAATATTACTGTAAGCTTCCTGACCTCTCTCACCTTTCTCTATGGCGGTGCTGCCGTAAATAAGATGGAGGCTGTGGGCATGCTTTTTCTCTGTGCCTTTCTTGCGAATGTTGCTCGGGAAGTAATGAAGGACATTGAGGATGTGAAAGGAGATAAGGAGATGGGATCGCGTACCCTCCCTATTGTGTACGGACGGGAAAAAGCTCTTATTTTCGCACAGATATTTTTAGTATTAGCAGTACTTACTACATTTTTTCCATATATCTACAACGTGTTTGGGATTCAGTATCTCGCCATGATTGTGGTGATCGATATAGCTGTTCTATGGACACTTTATATAAGTAGGAAGAATATCGCGAGTGCCCAAAAATCGCTGAAATTGGAGATGTATGGCATGCTTTTCGTATTTTTCCTCTCCAAAGTCATAGAAATTATCGCGTAAAATATAAATATGTTAAAAAATACGATCGAATTATGAGAAAGAAAGGATTGATACTTCCACTGGTCCTTTTTCTGCTCCCGTTGGTGAGTGGACAGGTCTCGTGGGTCCTTGATGAGGAGCTGAGTGAAGTATATGAGATGGCAAAAGCAGATGAGAAACTCGTATTGCTTTATGTGTACGATGAGTGGTCGGAGAATACAGAGACTATCTTTCAACATCAAAAAGTCTTTTCGTATGTAAATGCCAATTTTTATGCGATGAAGTTTTATCGAGGGGATGCAAAATCATTGTGCCAGGAGTATAATATTGATGATGCACCCACTGTGTTGTTCTTAGACCGGTATGGGGAAGAGATAGGGAGAATCGAGAAACTTAAAACAACAGATGAGTTTTACAACGAAATGAGACAGATAGTTGAAGCCACTGCGCTTCGAGCGAAACTGAAGGATGAGGCGTATCAAGCACTGACCACGGCAGATTCACTCTATGCAAAGGGTGAGTACAGTGAGGCAAAGCAGTATTATACCACCGCGCTGAACAAGTTTCAGGAGCTGGAAGATGAAGAGAGAGTAGAGTACTGTAAATCACGGATCGATGATGCCAACCTAAAAACACAGTTCGTTCTTCTGCAGTACGGGCTCGTCCTTTTTGTAGTTATCGTAGTATTTTTCTCCCTCATCTATTATATTTCGAAAAAAGGACAGTAATATCCCACTATGACCCTGTGAGGTATACTTCAATGGGTATCGACAAAAAGAAAAAACCTAAAGAGATGAACAAACGGGAAGAAAAACTTTCTATCCTCTACAACCTTTCGAAAGAGCTAACTTTAGCTAGAAACATCAATAAAATTGCAAAAATCACTTTTGAAGCTATGAAAAAGGTATTAAAGTTTGATACTGCTTTTTTTATTCTTCGCGATAGAAATGATCTCAATATAATCGAAGCTTCAGGATTTAAGAGCGATGTCACAGGAAATAGTTTCTCGATAAAAGCAGAGAAAGGGATCATCCCGTGGGTTGCACGGGAAGGAAAATCGTATCTCACACATAATACAGAGAAAGATGATCTGTTTGTGGATACTATGGGGGACGTCGACGCAAAATCTGAAATTACTGTACCCATCACAATATCACATGAGGTAATCGGTGTACTGAACGCGGAAAGCGCAGAATTTAATTTTTTTTCTGATGAAGATAAACTACTACTGGAAACACTTGCCTCCCAGGCGGCCATTGCTATAGAGAACGCCCGACACTTCAATGAACTTTCTGAGCTGAAGGAGTTCCACGAGACCATCGTGAGTTCGTTGAATGAGGGAATCTGGATCGAGGATGCTGAAGGCTACTGTACCTATGCGAACACACGAATGAGGAGAATGGTGGGGCGTGAAAGCCTTGAAGGCGTGCACTGGAGCGAGATCATCGCCCCGGAGGAGAAGGATCATATGAAGGAAGAAACTGCTTCCCGAAAAGACGGAACTGAATCATCCTATGAATCAGTACTCCTCTCAAAAACGGGAGAACGGATCCCTGTTCTTATCTCCACCACTCCTCTCTTCGACAAGGGAACATTCACGGGAACCATGGGTGTGATAGTAGATATTGCCGAACAGAAAGAATCGGAGAAGCTCTACAGATCCCTCTCCGAGTACAACGAGGAGCTGTTAGAACATACACCCGTGGGGATCATGAACATCAACGAAACGATGAAGGTGGAGTACACGAACCCGGAGATGGAACGGATCCTCTCGTTGCCCTTCGGGAAGGAGTACGATGTCCTCTGGATGGATCTCGAGGAGATCCCGTTGATTGAGGAACTCGAGATATCCTTCTGTGAGGATCTCGAACAGGGGGAGACTATTGAGGAAGAAGCGTCCTTCTCAACGCCCACGGGAGAGCGAGGCTACCTCAAAATCCGCGGGGTTCCCCTCATGGAGGACGGAACGTTCACGGGTGCGGTGTTGATCTTCAACGATATCACCGAGAGAAAAAAGGCAGAGATTGAGGCGAATCGTCGTGCGGAGGAACAGGCTGTGCTGTATGATTTGGCTCAGAACCTCACAACACATCTGAGCGTGAAAGAGGTACTGGAAGAAACGTACCGTCAAGCTTCTCGACTGATAGATACCAGCAACTTTTTCATCGCTTTTTATGATGAAGAAAAGAATGTATTCAACGTTTCCTTTCAGGTTACCGAATCAAAAATCGACAAAAAGGTCGCTACGTTTCCAGTAAGCGGCATCAGCAAATATATCGTTCATAACCAAACAAGTGTACTTGTAAAGGAGGATATGACTGCATGGCTGAAAGAGCACGATCTCACGTTAGTAGGAGAAGCAGCCCAGTCCTGGCTTGGTGTCCCATTAATTGTCAGCGATAGTGTACTGGGAGTAATAGCTGTACAGAATTATACGGCACCCGGAGTATACGACGAGCATGATCAAGCTCTTCTCACGTCTATAGCCAATCAAGCTGCCATTGCCATTCGGAATGCACAGTTGTATGAACAGGCTCAGCGTGAAATTGTTGAACGAAATCAGTCAGAAAGTATTCAAGCTGTACTCCAGAAAATTGCTAACGCGGTAAATACCACGAAGGATCTCAACGAGTTGTTCGACGCTATTCGGGAGTACCTAAGAGAAATCCTCGATACAACCAATTTTTACATTGCTTTGTACAATGAGGACACAGATACTGTATCTTTACCCTATTTTAAAGATAGAAAAGATGAGGGCGAGCCTTTCCCAGCAAAAAAAACACTCACAGCGTATGTAATAAAAAATGAAAAATCACTCCTTGCTACCAAAGAACGCAAGAAAAGGCTTGTCCAGGAGGGGAAAATAAAGTCTCTTGGACCAAAATCGGAGATCTGGCTTGGAGTACCATTGAAAATAGAGGATACAGTGATCGGTGCAGTGGTAGTTCAGAGTTACACCGATTCTTCTCTATATGATGAAGAGGATCTGAAAATCCTCGAGTTTGTATCGACTCAAATTGCAGTTTCTATAGATAGGAAGCGATCAGAGGAGAAGCTGCGAGATAATAAAAAGAAAATTGAGCAACTTCATAGGATAGCAGCAAAAATGGGATCTGTAAATTCGGAAAGAGAAACATACGACCTTATTATCACCACTGCACAACAAATTCTTGAGTTCGATATCTGCAGTGTGGCTATTGCAAAGGGCGATCGGCTTGTGGTGGAGGCTACAACAGAGGAAAAAATGTCAAAGGGTGACTCTATCTCAGTGGATGATGGGGTAGCAGGGAAGACCTACAAAACAAAAACATCATATCTTGTGAAGGATATTCACAAGAATAAAGACGCAAAACCAACTGAAAAGCAATTTAAGTCTGGTATAAGTGTACCAATTGGCAATATTGGTGTTTTCCAAGCTGAATCTACCAAAAAAGCGGCGTTTGATGAAGAAGATATTGAGTTGGCGGAATTATTGATGTCTCACACAGTCGAAGCTCTCAGACGAATTTGGACAGAGAAAGATCTGAGAGAAAGTGAGGAGCGGTTCAGAGCGTTTATTGATTCATTGCAGGACTTCGCCTTTTTAAAAGATGAGAACTTCAAACATATTCTTATTAATAAGGCTTATAAAGATTTTTTAGGTAAAGATAAGAAAGAAATAATTGGGAGAACCGATTTTGAACTTTTGCCAAAAAAACTAGCTGCACAGTGCAGAAAAAGTGATAAAAAAGTGTTAGAAGATAGAAAAATGATAACTGTCGAGGAAGCGGATGGCAACCATACTTATGAAACTCACAAATTTCCGGTAAAATTACAGGGGGGAGAAATTGGTGTTGGTGCTATCGTCCACGATATCACCGAGCGTAAAGAAGCGGAAGAGAAATTAAAGGAAAGTAGAAGTAAATACAAGGCATTATTCGAGAGTAACCTCGACGGCATCTTTATTCTCGATGCCGAAACTATGAAGGTAGTGGAAGTTAACCAAGCGGCGGCAGATATTTTTGGTTACGAGTCTCCAGAAAAAGTAGGAGAAATAAACGTGCTTGACTTCATTGCAGAGGAGGAGCTGGATCGGGCGCGGAAAATTATCAAAGAAGATATGTTTGAAAAGGATCTTCAAGAGGTCAAGGAATTTCAAGTGATGACACGAGAGGGAGAACGAAAGTGGGTGAGCGCACTTGGTAAGAGGATCCGGTATCAGGGGAGATTGGCAGGGTTAGTTTCACTCAGAGACATCACCGAGAGAAGACAGCTTGAACGCCAGCGGGAGAAGGCCCGGGAGGAGGCGGAGTTCTACGCCGATG
>CAZQQT010000006.1:0-161114 GCA_964595645.1 uncultured Thermococci archaeon | reverse complement strand
TGGAGGTCTGCAGATCCTTCAAAATTTTTCCAAATTTCTCTGTTCTCGATGCCATTATTATTTCACCTACGATATCTCAAAAGAAGAGTGTATATAAAATTTTTTTAACACATTAAAAGAATATAAAGTTTTTATTAACAAAAAAGTTTGCATAAACAATTTTCTCCTAATTTCGAATTTTTTAAACGAAGATCCCTTCTCTTCTTATTAAACAAATTTTTTTTGATTTCACTATCCTCCAAAGGCTCTCTAGGTTCTCAGTACACCCTCATAAAATTTTATTCACACAAAAAGACCCTTTTCAAAATAGAACTACCCCCCGTAATTTATTGGATTCATCGAATATGATCTTTTCAAATTTCTTTTTAGTGCTTAATGGATCTTATGGGACATACGGGGTGAGATCCCCAGAATTCGGATATCGTTGATATTGTTCTCTGTCTCTCCTGTGCGGATCCCACCCTTTATTTTACTGAACAATACTGATGTTCTGTGTTCTCGCAGTGCATTTTCTACTTCTTCTCTTTTTAGAACGTTTTTTCTTCCGCCAGTGATTGCCCCCGCAAATTCAGAGTTCCCGTCGATACCGTCCGAATCGATCGAAAGGAACACCACATCCTTTGTGGTGTCCATCGCACTCATAAATCCGCACACACATTCCTGGTTGGGACCCCCCTCTGTGTTCCCGAAGTCATCTATCGATACGGTGGTCTCACCGCCGGAAAGCACTACCGCCGGTGATGGTACAGGCATATACGATACGAGAATCTCTTGTGCGATACTGCTATGAAAGCGGCCGCACTCCCTTGCATCTCCTGCAATATGAGAGGAAAGAATGAGAGAGCGATATCCTCTTCTCTCTGCTTCGTTCTTCGCTACACTCAACGCATAGAAATTGTTGAGGACACATATATTCTTCGTGGTAGATAATCTTTTACTTCGAGGTTTCACGGTTTCTTCGAGAGTACCATTGATTCCTTTTTCTATCGTTTCTATAATCGTTGATGGCATCTTTTCCCGAAGATGGTATTTTTCTATGATATTCATTGCATCTGCAAATGTTGAACTGTCACCTGTGGTAGGACCGGATGCGATAGTTGAGAGATCATCCCCCACGACGTCCGAGACTATCAACGAGATGACCCGGGACGGATACGCGATTCTGGAGAGCTTGCCGCCTTTCACCTGCGAAAGATGTTTTCGTAGTACATTTATCTCTCCTATTGAAGCATCGGATGCAAGAAGGAGATTATTCATTTTCTGTATATTTTCCAGAGATATTCCCTCCAGGGGCAAGCACATGAGCGCCGATCCTCCACCAGAGATGAGTACAATGAGAAGATCATGTTCATCGATACATTCTACAAGTGACACGATTCGCTCTGTGCCATCTATCCCCTTTTTGTTTGGAATTGGATGACCTCCTTCTATCACGGTAATGGGGCCAATTTTCTTCGAAGGAGCATTTTTCACAACGATGCATCCTTCTTTAATGGAGCCGCCCATTGGTTCATATAAGGCACATGCCATCATGTACGTTGCCTTTCCGGTGCCGACTACGTAGATATTGTTAATGGTTGATAACGGAACTTCTACTTTGTCGAATTTTATTGACTCCTCGTTTATTTTTACTGTGTGATTGATTCTCTTTTCCACTGTAACTTTCTGGAGTGTCGTATCCAGGATTTCAAGCATATCCTTTCGTAGAGTAGTGGAATTTTCTGTCAGTGGTTCCCAGTTTTTAATGAATTTCATATACAGATCTCTTTTTATCTGCATAAGTACTTTTTTGGCTTTCAGATCTGTTCATTTGACTACAAGGGCATGGGCAGATAACATACTCATGGTATCAACGAGCAATCACTTTTTCTCCCAGGGAGTTCGCAAACAACTCTTACTCCCAGTGGTAGTACACGAGAATAGATTTATATACCCGCGATCCAATTGTTCGATGAGGTGCCACAATGGAGTATGAACACGCATATACTTCGGTTTATGAAATTGTGAAGCCAAAATATAAGCTTTTCACAGCAGGCCCTGTCGCATGTTTTCCTGAAGTGCTTGAGATAATGAATGTACAGATGTTTAGTCACCGTTCCGCCGAGTACAAAACTATCCATATGGATACCGTTGATCGACTCAAAACTTTTTTAGAGGTGAAAGACGGGGAAGTGCTCATCTTTCCTAACTCCGGAACAGGATTAATGGAGGCGAGTGTACGCAGCGGAGTCTCAACAGGGGGAGATGTACTGGTGACGATGATTGGAGCCTTCGGTAACAGGTTCAAGCAGGTAGTAGAATCCAATGGACGGAATCTTGTGCCGCTGGAGTACGAGTTTGGAAAGGCAGTAAAACCGAAGGATCTCGATAAGGCGCTGGAGAAGAATCCAGATGTCGAGGCAGTAACCATTACCTACAATGAGACCTCCACCGGTGTGTTGAATCCTCTCCCGGAACTTGCAAAAGTTGCGAAGGATCACGATGCACTTGTATTTGTTGATGCGGTGAGCGCCATGGGAGGTGCAGATATCAAGGCTACTGAGTGGGGAATCGATGTCGTGTTTGCAAGCTCGCAGAAGGCCTTCGGTGTTCCTCCTGGTGTTGCCGTGGGAGCCTTCAGCGACGAGTTCCTTGAGGTTGCAGAGAATAAAGAGGAAAAGGGATGGTACTTTGACGTGTCGAAGTACGTGAAATACCAGGAGAAGAAAAAAGGTACACCCTCAACGCCCCCAATGCCCCAGGTTTTTGGATTGAACGTTATTTTGAGAGTTATAGAGGAGATGGGTGGTAAAAAAGAGTGGCTCGACATGTATAAAAAACGATCTGCGATGATACGTGACGGTGTCAACAGGATAGGACTCGATGTGCTCGCAGAGGATGGGTACGAGAGTCCGACTATCTCTGCAGTCTGCGTCCCCAACGGCGTAAACGGGACACAGGTCTATGAAGCGATGCGCGAACGACAGTTCGAGCTGGCAAAGGGCTACGGTGCAGTGAAGGATACAACCTTTAGGATTGGAAATATGGGCTATATTCCCTTCGACGACATTCGTAAGATGCTCATGAACTTGGAAGAAGTGATAATGACATTAAAGTCGTAACTCTTTTCTTTTCACTTACTTTTTTTATCTTTCATTTATATTATGAACGAGATTTATGATTTTTCGGTCATTGAATAAAAAAGAAGGTAGATGTAGAAGTTATAGAAAACTTTATAAGATAAAAGGGCGTAAAAAGATATAATTTTTCATTATACGGCTGTGAAACGTGCGTTTCACCGTGTTCCTTAAATACAAAGAAAAAAGAAGAAAATTGGTGATACATCATGAAAAAGACTGCGATAGGGCTAAGTCTCCTGCTGGTGCTCTCCGTTTTTACGATGAGCGCTGAGCCAAACAGTACACGAGAAACGCAGGATCTTCAGACAAAGACAGAGCGAATGATACGGCTCTGTGAAAAAGCAGAAGCAAAATTGAGTACGATACTGGAGAAAGTAGATAATAAAGAGGCCGAAAAGTTTTTTAAGGATGCAAGCAAGGATTTGAACAAAGCCATCAACTTTTACGAGAAAAAACAGTATGAAAAGTCGATAGAATCTTGTCTCGATGTAATGCACACGTTTAGGGAGTGTGCGGCCCTCATCAAAGAGGACGTGGGAGAACGAAGAGAAGAGAAAATCGAAGACAGTATTGCGAGACTCGAAACATACATCTCAAGAATACGAGAAAAAATAGACAATGAGGCGATACTCGCACTGTTGAACACCGCACAGAATCATGTAGAGAAGGCGAAGGAATACTTAGAGGAGGGAAATCTGAGAAACGCGGTATCTGAGATACAGAAAGCAAAAAACGTCTTACAAAAGTTACGAGAGGTATGGAAAGAACAGTATCGAGAAAACCTTAAGGAACGCGTTGAAAAACTCTTCAGGGCTATGGAGAGGCGAGTACAGGTGTATGAGAAGATACTCGACAGGATGGAACAAGAAGGCTACGATGTCACAGAGCTTGAAGCTGAACTTGATGATATCAAAACGGACATTGCTTCTGCGCACGAATTAGTACGAAAAGGGGATTACGAAGAAGCAGTATCAAAAATAAGAGAGATATATAAGAAAATGCAGCAATTTCAAGAGAAACTTCGGGGAATTGTGAATGAACCGTAAAGTATCTCTTCTTTTACTTTTTTTATTCATTTCCACTGCGACAGCTTACGAAATAGAAGATGTTTGTGTTACCGTGTATCGGGATGGATACTGCCACATCTCGCAGACGTTTTCTGTGGAAGAAGATATCATTGTCGTCATCCCTCTTTTTGGTGAACACTGGGAGAATGTGCTTGTGACAGGCGATACCGTACTCGATTACGAGATTTCCGAGAATGAACTCATTGTGGACACGGGATCCAGCACACAGATAACAGTTGAGTACGATACTCCCGATCTCACGGACAAAGAGGGAATGGTGTGGACCATAGAGATCACCACCCCTGTACCGATTACCCTTGCACTTCCTCACGGCATGACGGTGGTCGATCTCAGCGATGTCCCGTTGAAAATATCTGAGACTGTCATTACCCTCCCCGAAGGGACGCAGACTGTAAGTTACTTTTTTACTACAGAGGAGGAAAGCGGTCACAGCATTCTCAATTTCCTTCTTGTTGCCTGCAGCGTAATCGGTGTAGTGGGCACCTACCTCTTCTGGAAAATCCGTACGAAATTTTCGGATCTCCCTAAGGAAGAAAAAAAGATCGTAAAATTCCTTGAAGAACATGGTGATTCACTTTCCTCAACAATACGAAAGAGCCTGAAAATTCCTCGAACGACAGCGTGGAGACGATTTAATAGAATGGAAGAAAAGGGAATAATAGAAATAGAGCGAGGGAAAGAAAACTATATAAAACTAAAACGGTTGTAGAGGTCATGGAAAAAGAAGAGATTCTCGAGGAGCTCGGTGTTCAGGAACCCGATGAGCAGGAAATGGCGTCCCTACTGGAAAAAGAGGATATGGATTATCTGGTGGGAGGGAAAAAAATTTCAAAACGAACACTTCTAGTGGCGGTTATTGCAGGAACACTTATATTTTCACTTTTAATAGGTACACTATATGTGATAACTCGCACTCCAGAGAAAATATCTCCAGAAAAGATGTATCAGCAGAAAAGAGCAGCATTCAAAACGTTGCTTCAGGAGAAGCAGATTCCTCAAGAGAAAATTCCTGCAGAAATTCTCAAACTAGCGAGAGATGCGGAGACAGCGTACCAACAGAAACACTATAAGCGAGCACTCGATCTCATTAACCGCGCGATTGAGAAGCTTAGGGGGATACCATGAAGCAGTTGAACAAGTACGATGTGATGGCACTGGGCGTCATTGCAGTGAGTACTCTTCTCTCATTGTACCGATTAAATGTCTTTCCGGTGTTCGTAGATATCTTCTATCATATGAGTGTAGCAAAAGGGTTCCAGATGGCAGGAGGCGTTGTTCTTCACGATTTCTGGGAGTTCGCACCAGTGGGGAGGTCCCATCTCTATCCTCCATTTCTCCACGTGGTAATGAGCCTCATGGCAGAAGTCATGCCGATGCTCACGGTGGGAAAGATCATCAGCTTTATTATGTTCCCTCTTGTGCAGTTGACGACGTTTCTATACACACGAGAGGTATTTGACAGGAAGATAGCTTTTTACGCGGTACTTCTGCTCACGATACCATTCAACTTTTACCGATCGCAGGCACTCACTAATGCTACATCTGTGGTAGTTGTCCTCACACCGCTGATATTCTGGGCTGTGGAAAAACGTAGAGTGGTAAGCGGTACTGTGTTGATGACTGCGGCATTGTACACGCATCTCTCCATGCCGCACATAGTTGGGGCGTCGCTTCTTCTCTATGCTGTGCTTCGGAACACACGACGGAAAGTGATCGTGAAGGTGCTTGCCCTGAGCTATCTCCTCTTCTCGCCGTGGATGATCCACGTCCTGCGACATTACGGAGATATTCGTTCTGAGATGTTTGGGACGATTTTACAGACTGAGGTGCATCTTGTCCTACTGTTCTTCGGATTTATTGGTCTCATCTACTGTCTTTTGAAGAGAAAGCAGTACTACCTTCCAGCGGTGTATTTTTTTGCGATGCTGGTGATTCTTTATAGATATCCCATGCGGTTCTGGGCGCATATCGCATTGGCCTTTTCTATTCTTGGAGGGGTGAGCCTCGCAGAGATAGAGAACGCGTTAATCCGTAATCAGCGGAAGTACGGTCTACGAGTAGGATTTGCAATGGCGGTGACGCTGCTGATAGTACTCAATCTCGCCGATCCCGTCTTCAGCACGACTCCTCAGGGAAATGAGCTTTCTATTGAGGATCCAGTACCATTGAGACTTATAAAAGGAAGGCTTCCTCCGAGCATGATTACAGAGGAGGTATTGGATCTCTGTAATGTCGTTGAGAACAACACTGATCCAAACGAGATCTTCTTCATCACGAATCCTCCTGTGGGGTGTCTCATTACAAGTCTCACCGGGAGATCGCAGATGCAAGGGATGTGGCGTGAGGTGCAGCCTGAAATGAGAGTCCCCCCTGCTGCGGCAACACTTTTTATTGCCGATTCGCAGTTTTTAGCCAGATCTAAGGAACGAAATCCCCAGTTCTTGGAACGTGTGGTGGAGATTAAAAGTACAAAACGGTACAGTGTGTTTGCACAAAAGGAAAGAGTTAAAACTGCGAAATCAACGCCCGCTACACCGATTCTCCCAAACTTCCTAGCATACGTTCTTCTTTGTGGAGGGATAGCAGCATTGGCGGTAGACTACTACCGGTACCGGTCATAGGTTCTGGAATAGCGCCAGTGCGAGAATGGGGAGGATGGTAGTGGCATCTCCTTCGATTGTCACGTAACTCGCGTCTTCCTTTACCTTCCCCCAGGAAACGGCCTCTCTCATTTTCGCTCCGGAGAGCGATCCATCCCACTCCGGGGCAGTAGTGATATACACGGCGTAGTCCAGCCCCCCTCTGAACTGGTTCCACCAGATTGTATGGTGTTTTGAGATGCCTCCACCGATCATCAGTGCGCCTGTTTTTTCGGCGGAGTAGATGATATCGGAGAGTTCACTTTCATCCTTTAATGGCTCCACTGTCATCTCGTTGTCCTGTGCGTACATCCACAGCTGAAATCCAAAGGCACCGTCGGTGATTCCCGGCACGAATACCGGTACATTTTTCTTACTCGCCCAGTAGATAATGGAGTTCTCGGCATTCAGCTGTTTTCCTACCTCAAAGATAAGTTCACGTGAAGAATACGTTTTGTTTTCAATGGTTTCAAAGAGTGGCTGGAGTTTTTCTTCTAGGATTTCACCGTACGATTCATTGGGCACAAGCACATTTCCCAGTCTGTTCACTCCTCGCTTGTGGAGTTCAGCGTCGTTCATTCCAAAACTCCCGTGGTAGTAGTCCTTCCAGATCCTCGCGAGATCGTGATCGAGGGTACCACACGTGGTGATAATACAATCTACGAATCCGTGTTTCACAAGATCTTTGATCACACCCCGGACACCGGTGGCCACGATACATGCGGGAAACGAGAGAAATGTGTAACACGCTTCGTTGTGCATCCGTTCCAGAATACTCAGCCCGACAGCCAGTTTCTTCCCAGTGAATCCACCACCATCGTACATCTCATGTAACAGTTCCCTGAGCCGAGTATCTTTTGTGATTGTTATGTCTGTTACCTTTTTCTTCAACAGATCACCTCACAGTCCGAGGCCTTTTACCATTGCTTTTTTCAGCATGTCCCAACTGGTATCGTCTTCGGTGATAAGGATGTATTTCTTAATATTGGAGAGCTCCTCTGTTTTTTGTAGCGCGTCTTTGAAGCCTCCTATCTCATCAATGTAGCCCAGTACTGTGGCATCTCTTCCGAGGTATACCATACCATCAGCGTGTTTTTCCACCGTAGCCACATCCATTCCTCTATTCTCTGCAACAGTCTTGATGAACTCGTTGTTGATTGCTTCTATCTGTGTTTGGAGAACTTGTTTTTCTTCTTCAGTGGGCGGCCTCCACGGCGCGCCGAAATCCTTCATTTCCGAGGATTTCCAGATCCAGTACTTGATTCCTTTTTCTTCATTGTAGTCCGAGTAGTCCACCCAGACCGCGAGGACACCCATGGCCAGCACGGCGGAGTTTTGATAGGCGTAGATATACGAGGCCGCAGAAGCAGCGTAGTACGCTCCGGAAGCTCCGTACTCTTCAATTGTGCAGACAACAGGTTTTTCTTTGCTCACCTTCTCAATCGCGTTTTCCAGTTCTCTGGAGGCGTACACACCTCCTCCCGGGCTATTCATTGAGAGTACCACTCCCTTTACATCCGAGTCGTACCCGATATTCATGAGCTTTTCTGCATCGTCGAAACTCTCGAGTACACCATCTATCTCAAAAACTTCGATTCTATTATTGTAGTAGATGTAACAGTTTGTAGCGTATGCGAGAATAAGTATCCCTGCTGCAATGCCAGCAGACAGTTTCATGATCTTTCTGAGATTAACCGATTTCATATAATTACCCTATACTCCCTCATGTCATCCGTTTATAAAAATTGTGGAAGACACGTTATACCTTTTCATATATTCGATCGAGGTTTAGTTCAAAGCTCGCTACTGGCATCCCAATTCCCCAGTTCGAGAGTACTTCAGGATGGATCTCGCCGATGTGTCCGATAGATGTTCTATCCACGAGGATGCTGCCGCTTCTTCCTTCTGTAAACTCTTCTCCTTCCTTTTCTTCTAATTCAAACGCTATACCGACATTTTTGAAGAATGAAGCAAGAATCTCTTTGCACTCTGTGAAGTTGGCCTCTTCATGACAGATACCGACGGCAAGATTGATTTTCTCCTTCACTTCACCGTTTTTTATGTCAAATATCCGCCCCACCTCGAAGATGTTCTGAGGATATCCATGGTGGGTGTTGTTTGCGTAGACATGGAGCAGTCCTGGCATGAGCATGTTTCTCAGGACGTTGTACTCAATGGTCAGTGCATTCTTCATTTCTACCACAGATTTCTCTTGTTTGTTCATTTTCGTGAACAGACTATCTTTGTTCGTGAGCGTATAGTTTTTCACTTCCATTAGCTGATACCCTGTCATGAGATCCTGTATTTTTCTCAAAAACTTTTCTCGAAGGTTTTCTTCTCCAATTGTAGAGATTTCTGGGATTTCTGGCTCAAATTTGTTAAATCCGTATGCAATGGCGATATCCTCCACGATATCACTTTTATGCATGATATCAGCTCTATACGGTGGGATCAATACATTGGTACCATCTACACCATACCCCATTCTTTCTAAAAATTTTGATACAGTATCGAAATCCAGCGAGACACCAAGGAGTTTGTTCGCATAGTCTAGATCGATTTCCATCGTCTTGGGTGTTATAGTGGGATATGTGCGGTTCTCATCTACATCTGTTACCTTCACCGAGTACACAGTGCCATTTCTCACGGTAAGGCTCATAATGAGGATGTTGAGTGCCTGTTCGAGATATTTCCTCCCGTATCCGGTCACATCGATGAAAAGATTTTTCGTTCGCTCTGTTACTCGTGTATGTTCTGCATTGATGATAGGGGGCATGGAGAGCACACGATCCTCCGCATCTATCCACAAGGGGCACTCATCATACCCTTCGAGGAGATGTGCGTACTCGATTCCCTTTTCATGTTCTTGGAGGATCTGCTCTATACTCATCTCGGTATATCGTTCCAGCGGAATAAACGCGTAATCTTTTGGCTTCGTCGTGTAACAGAGAGGAAAGGTCACCTTATC
The DNA here is from genome assembly GCA_964595645.1 of uncultured Thermococci archaeon. GTDB lineage: Archaea > Methanobacteriota_B > Thermococci > Methanofastidiosales > B48-G16 > JAYEIH01. The sequence continues at coordinate 151,300 of CAZQQT010000006.1, read as the reverse complement.
CAGATCGTGGACACCGATGGCCACCCGTCTCCTGTGTCTTCCATGGGTGAGGTGAAGTTTTTCCTGAACCTGCATCAATGATTTAATTGCGGCGTCATTGAATATGACGTTTTTCACTACAGCACAGACGGCATCAGGCCGCACTTTTTTTACTTTTTTATCTATCGTTGCGTTGTAACTACCATCGACAGCTTTGATTTCATAAATTCCTGTTTCTATTCCTAAATAACTCTTCAGTGCCAACGCAAATCCTTCGACGGAGAGCATATCCGGTCTGTCGGGGAATATTTCCACAGTAATCTCGTCACTAAACTCTTCTAGCTCTGTTCCCATCATGGGGATTGTTTCTTTGAGTGTGTCGTCGTCAACGTCTTCTCCCAGTATGGCTAAAAGGTCTTCTTTGTTAAGAGATATTGTCGGCATTTTTTCACCTCGTGAAGAATAGTTTTAATTCTCGCAGTTGGCTTAGATCGTTTCTGTAGAGATCCCGAAGGTCAATGATATCCCAGTACTCGCGAATGATACGCTCGGGGCCAGGACCCCATGCGAGGACGGGAATATCTTCACCGAGAAGGGGAACAACAACCTCCGGTCTAAAGATACCCGCGCCGAAGAGCTCCACCCACTCATTTTTTTTCGGATGAAGTACTTCTGCCTCGACACTTGGCTCTGTGTACGGAAAGTATGCCGGTCTGAACCGAAATTTTTTGAATCCCATCTTTACTAAATACCGTTTTAGATAGCCCAGGAGCTGTCTGAAGGTGGCGTTTTCATCTACGACGATACCATCTGTCTGGTAAAACTCCGCCAGATGATTCCAGTCCAAGGTCTCATTTCGGTAGACCTTCCCTACCGAGAAGAACTTTGCTGGAATATCCTCCTTCGAGAGGGAGGCGAGTGTACGAACGGAGAGACTTGTCGTATGCGTTCTGAGGATGAGTTTTTTCGCGATTTCTTCGTCCCACTCGTACCCCCATCCCTCGGTGATTCCTTCCTCATGCATTTTTTTCACTCGGCGTACTAACGCTTTCTCTGGGAGGGGACCTTCTTCAGGGTATTTCACGAAGAATGTGTCCTGCATATCTCTGGCAGGGTGATCCTGCGGCTGGAAGAGCGCATCGAACACCCAGAACTGAGTGTCTACGATTGGTCCTGTCATCTCTTTGAATCCCATCTCTATCCAGATATTCCTTACGTACTCCAGTGCTTGGTTGACGAAATGTTTTTTTCCAGGATACACGTCTTTTACATCCGTCTTTATATTGAATCGTTTAAATGTTACGTTTTCCCATGATTTTTTCCTGATGATCTCTGGTGTTAATTGTGAAACTTCCTCTGTGAGTGTTATCCCTTCCTTCACTTTTTTCATGCCTTTTTCTGTGATGATAAGCGTTCTTTTTGTCTTTTCTTTCGTTTTTATTGCTTTTCTGGATCGGAGAATCTTAAGAATATCTTTTGGAATATCTTGGGCATCCATCTTTCCCTCCTTTAGTTTTTTTAGGATTTTTTCATCCTCTGTTTGTTTATCTAAGAACTTTTTTCCTTTGGATGTAGGGTTGAGATAATTTTTCCCATTTTTCTTCTGTATTTTTGCCCATCCTCTCTTTTTAAGCCAACCAAGTACAAATCCTTTCTCCAGATCTAACTCGTCAAGAAATGCTCCATCTCCTACCTTTCTTAATACTTCTCTTTCAGGGAGCCCCTTTACAAGTTCTCTCCCCTCATCTGTGAGTTCAACGATTTTTTCTTCATGTTCTTTTATTTCTGCGAGATCTTTGGAAGAAAGCCATAATGCAGCCCGCATTACAGCAACTTCATCCATTTCTGCTTTTTTCGCTATTTTTTCAACGGTTTCTTCCCTACTCTCTCCGAATATGATAAGAACTTTTTTTTCATGTAAATTAAGCATAGAAAAACCTCCTCCCGTGAAGGAAAGGAATCAAAATTGGCGGGCATCACGCACTACGTTGTTCATGCATGCACTATAAGGGGGATTGTTTAAAAAGGTTCCCCATGCGAAGGCTTTATAAGTATGTATGTGCACTCATGCAACAATGATCAATAACAGTGTCAAAGGTATCACACGGATCCTCTCTGAGAACTATCGTGTCATGAAGGAGTATAAGAACCTGGCAGAGTTACTTTTTGCAGTGTTCGTCAGCATGGTTGGATTTGGGCTAGTAGTACCTCTTCTTCCCCTCTATGCCCGAAATTTTGGAGCTTCAGGCCTTGAACTTGGAATTATTACCTCTATGTTTGCCTTGACTCGTGTTTTAACTTCGTATGCTGGTGGACATTTTGCAGATAAAATAGGAAGAAAAAGGGTTATATCTTTTGGCCTTTTTGTGTATGCCTTGAATATGTTCCTTTTTGGTGTGGCAACAGAGTTGTGGCACCTCTACGCGTTGAGAGCAGTACAGGGTGCTGCCTCCGGTGTTGTGTGGCCTGCAGCTACTGTAATGGCAGCCGATATCGTCAAGTTTGAGGACAGGGGAAAGGCCATGGGGCTTTTTTCGATGATGTGGGATCTTGGAATGGCCTTCGGTCCCTTTATCGGCGGTGCACTCTCAGATATTATCTCTATGTCCTTTAGTTTCTATGTATGTTCAGGGATGGCATTTGTTAGCGCCGTGTTGATCGTGTTGCGAGTAAAAGAAACGGCAACCCATGTGACGCACGAGAAAGAGAAGCAGACGGAGAGAAAGGAGCTTACTCCCTACAAAAAAGTATTGGTAGGTCTCTGTGTGGGTGGATTCACCACTTCCTTTGCACTGGGATTGACCATGACCGTCCTCTCAGTTTATGGTAACGAGGCACTCGGATTTTCTGAGGCGCTTATCGGTACAATCTTCGGTATCCGTGGGATCACACGATTTTTTGTAAAACCTCTTACAGGAGAACTTTCCGATATTTATGGGAAAAGGATCTTTCTCCTCATTGGGCGAACGATCAACTCTCTGGCAACGGCATCGATCGTGTTTGCCAGGAGTTTTGTCGCTTTTTTAACACCAGTGATCGTTGCAGCGGCAGGCACAGGAATGGCCATGCCATCGAACAATGCGTTGGTCACGAGTATCGCCTATAAAGAAACACGAGGAAAGGTGATGGGTCTCTTTTCTACGGGAAGAAACCTTGGTCTCCTCGTCGGTCCGCTTCTGGGCGGGTGGGCATATGATAACATTTCACGTAGTACTCCCTTTCTTCTCTGTGGAGTTGTTGGACTAATAGGTGTTGTAGTGATTTTTTTCACTGTTTACGATCCAGAAAAAATAGAGTGACTTCATATCTTTCGATACAAACGTCGTTTAACGTATGTACCGGATTGTGATGTCACCGAAACCCTTTTATTCATCAGTTTAGAAAACTGTAGTAATGCGGCTGTAGTGTAGTGGCTAGCACATGGGCCTGCCACGCTCATGACTCGGGTTCAAATCCCGACAGCCGCACTTTTCTGACTGTTTTTCTATATACTCGCCCAAAGTCTTTTTTTCATAATTCTAATAATCTATAAAATAATCCGCGAAATACGTGGGATGGAAGAGCGAAGATATCAAAAAATTCTACAGAACAGTACACACTTTACTGATAAATGCAGATGAAATTCTCAATACAGATACTTATTTTATTATGCGACAATAAGTTTTATATAGACGTTTATTTCAGTAGATATAGAGGTGAAAAAAATGACAGAACCAGAAAAAGAAATTGAAAAAAAATATTTATACAATAGAACACAACTTATTGAATTTCTAGAAAATTTCAAGAATGAAATTGGCGCAGGAGAGATAAAGATTGAAAATGAGAGAGTTCGAATACCTGAGGGTAACATGGAGATAGAGTACGGTTTTAAAATTGAGAAAGGACAAAAAGAGATAGAAATAGAAATAAAATGGAACAAATAAAAAAGTAATGGACTGTTTACTTCTTCATTGTGAGTGTCTTTTCTTATAATAAGATATTAATAGAAAGTATTATGTGGCAACTAATTTGAGCACTAGAATCCCATATCTATGTCTTTCAAAGGAAAATAGAAATCCAGAGTTATCTAATGAAAAAAATAGAAAAGATCTATCCCCTTCTTCGTTTCGGAGACAGCAGGACAGAAACGCCAAAAATTAGCGATGAGATAATGGCAATGGATGCACCGGTGGGAAAATCGAGGTAGAATGAAAGTACGATGCCGAGGAGACAGCAGCACACGCCAATGAGGGGAGAGAATATCATGATTTTCTTCATATCGTAGGAGAACTGATACGCGGAGGAGGTGGGATTCACGATGAGCGCGAAGACGAGGAGCCCACCCACGAGTTTTAAGGAGAGAGCAACGGTAATTCCCGTGAGGAAAAGGATAAGGTAGTAGAAGGGTTCTGTGTTGATACCAGAGGCCTCTGCCATTTTCCGCGAGAACATAATCGCCTGGAACTCCTTGAAGAACAGTATAACCACGAGAATAATAACAGCAGCGATGACTGCAAGTCGGAGGACATCCACACCTGTAATGCCAAAGATACTTCCCCAGAGAAGGCTTAACGCAGAGGAGCTCATGGCAGTTCCCGGCGTGAAATTCAGGAAGATGAGACCGAGTGAGATGGTGAGGGAGAAAAGGATCCCTATTACCACGTTTGTGTCTAATTTTGCCTTCTCGGCAATGGGACCAAGGATAAGAGCGACCAGTACAGAGAAGAGGATTGCTATGGCAAGGGGATTGAACGAGAGAACTAATCCCAGGGCTGCACCGGCGAAGGCAGCATGCGACATGCAGAATCCCAGCGAGGAAAGGTTCATCCGCACAACGAAGGATCCCACCAGAGAACACGATATCCCCACGAGAAGTGCACCCATGACTGCAAAAAGAATGAGGTTCGAGGGAAGCATTCTATCCCCCCAGCACTGTCTTAGGGTTATCGTCCATCACAATTGTCCCGTCCTTCATTTTGAGAATCCTATCACATTGAGGGGGGATCGAGGCAATTTCATGAAGGACCATGATGACGACAACACCCCGCTGATTCAAATGAGCGATTTTCTGTGAGATCTCAGTTCGGGAGTCTAGATCCAGATTTGAGAATGGTTCATCCAGCAGGAGTATCTTCGGCTGTTGGGCCATTGCCCGGGCGATCATTACCTTCTGAAGTTGCCCCCCAGAGAGTTTTCCTATCGGTTTTTTTGTAAGCTCGGTAATACCCAGAAATTCCAGTGTATCCATTACTATCTCGCGATCCTGTCGGGAAGGGGATCTGAAGAGTCCGATCTTTCCGTATCGTCCCATCATTACCACATCCTGTACGAGAAACGGTGTAAGACTGTCCCAGGCAAATTCCTGGGGGACGTATCCTATATTTTTTCGTATTTCAGTGCCGTGTTTCCCGACATCCTTCCTGAAAACGGTAACTTCTCCTTCAGACTCCAACAAACCGTTGATTGCTTCGAGTAGTGTGGTTTTTCCCACACCATTCGGTCCAATTATCGTGATGAACTCACCTTCACCGATCTCTAGATCTATGTCTTTGATCACTGGTGTTTTGTCTCCTTCGTAGATTGTTTCAACATTTTTCAGGCGTATCATACTCAAAAAGCTCCTCGTTGCTCATCTCAAATAATTTTTGTGCGTATTGTTCTATATCGGAGGTTTTTCCTATCTTTTCAATGATCTCTTCCCTAATTGACACTACAAACTTTCTCTCATCTTTAAAAAATACACCCATGATCTTACCGTCTTTCTTGAGTTCAATATTTCGTTTTCCGAGGGTGCATCCCGAGGTGAACTGTACACCGTCTAGTATACAGGATTTGGGTGTTTTTGATTCCGTATGGATTTCTGCGCGGAGCTCAAAGGGATTGGCGTGCAACGTTTTTCGTGCCAGATCTCCCATCTTCATCCCGAGAACAAGATACGGTCCAAGATGTCCGTGGAACTCAGCTGCTCTTTCAAGTTGTCCATTCATGGTATCACAAATTTTATAATCGTGCTACTATTTATATACTTTCCCTATAAAAAGATCACGAAACCTATAAATATCTCTCCGTTCTTTATGGCACATGGAAAAAATGGTACGGTTTGGGATATCCATTCCTCCGCATCTCCTTGAAAAATTCGATGAAATCATCGATGAGAAAGGATACGCGAATCGATCAGAGGCAATCCGTGATATGATACGGGATCGTCTTATCACGGAGCACCAGGACGAAGGAAGAGTTATCGGAACACTTACCATCCTCTACGATCACGATGTGCGCGGTGTCATGGAGAAGTTAACGAACCTCCAGCACCATCATTTCAGTGAGGTTTCTTCAACGATGCACGTGCATGTAGATGAACACACCTGCCTAGAGGTCATTGTCGTTGAGGGGGAGGCAGATACAGTGAGGAAATTTGCCAACACACTCATCGCAACAAAAGGAGTAAAACACGGGAAATTGGTCCTGACGTCATCTACCGATCTATAATCCAATTGAGTAAAGTACAATCCCGATGCAGAGCGCGAATATTAAATTAAAAATTTTTATCAAGATTGAATCTCTCACCGTGTAGGAAAGGAGAGGGAGCATCCCATGGCCGTCCTGTACGATGGAGCTGGTGAGCAGTATCGAGAAGGGGATGAGTCCGTTGGCGTACATCATCACGAAGACCATATGCGGACCGGATTCCGGGATCATTCCAACAATCGCACCGATCAGGAGCACAACCCCCATATGTGACATCACGAAGGTCTCTAGGTCCCAGTGCTGAAGACCAATATCAACAAACAGCATGGCGAAAAATGTCCATAGAACTATTTTCCAGAGATGCTCCTTTACAATATGATTCCAGACGTGGTCTGTCAGGTAGTGTTTTGAGACCGTCGCCGTGATGAACACCATTATACCGGAGAGCGAGAGGAGAATTATCCTCTCCGGTTCATCCCAGGACCAGGCTTGTGGCCCCCATACACCTGTGAGATTCAGTACAATAATCCCTACAAAAAACGATAACAACACGTACCGCACAGGCGATAATTGAGGGAATTTTTTGACCATCTGGAGCTGAAAGTGACGATCCACTTCTGCCTTGTGGATCTTCTGGAGATCACACTCTACACATGGAACGATGTGAAAATATGATGCGATTTTATCTGCTATCCACGCACCTCCTACTCCCACTAGTGCGAGGATTCCAAAAAGGAGGAGTGCCTTTTTTGGAAAAAGTGCCAGCATCACAAATGCCTCGTCGCCAGAAGTTGCGATCATGCCTCCTACAATTGCACCGAAGGATAACAATCCGTGAACGTAAAACGAGACATTCATAAACGAGCCCAGACACCCCGGAAGGAATCCGAGGAATGACGCGGTGAGGTACTGACGATTTCTCCCCCCACGTACCAATTTTTCCATTTTTCCCCTGGTAGAGACATTGATGTAATCCACCAGCAGGAGCATCACGAATACGAAAATAGTGATTACAATCGATTTGTTGAGGATAGCAATTACAGAGCCCATATAAAAAAGAAAGAGAAGAGAGACTTATTAATATTCTGGTAGTTCTTCTTCTCCACCTTTGCTCTTGAGCTCACTTGCAGCAATTACGTCGTCGATTCGCATAATCATAATCGCAGCTTCAGATGAAGATTTTATTGCCTGCAATTTGATTCTCAGTGGTTCTACAATTCCCGCTTTCATCATATCTTCAGCTTCAGCGTCAAATACGTTCAGCCCCATGTTTTTTCCGTCCTTTTCATGGGAAGACCGTAGCTTCACAAGGATATCAATAGGATCGATACCTGCGTTCTCTGCGAGTGTTCTAGGGATGACATCCATGGCCTCGGCGAAGGCTTTTATTGCCAGCTGTTCTCTTCCCCCTATTGTAGGGGCAAAGTTCGAGAGCTTCTTTCCCACTTCAATCTCAGTGGCACCGCCGCCTGCAACGATCGTTTCGTCCTTGAGGATTGTGGCTACCACACCGATTGCGTCTTCAAGTGCACGTTCTGCGGAGTCCACGAAGTGTTCCGTACCCCCTCTCAGGAGAAGTGAGACAGCCTTTGGGTTTTCACAGCCTTCAACAAAGGTCATATTGTCCTTACCCACTTTTTTCTCCTCAACGACGCCTGCGTATCCAAGATCCTCTGTTGAGAGATCCTCCATTTTGGTCACTACCTTTGCATCCGTGGCCTTAGCGAGTCTTTTCATATCAGAATCCTTCACCCGTCGGACTGCGAAGACTCCCTTCTTCGCGAGGTAGTGCTGAACAAGATCATCGATTCCCTTCTGACAGAAGATGACATTGACGCCTTTGTTTGCGATCCCATCGACCATCTTTTTGAGACCTCGCTCTTCTTCGTCGATGAACGCCTGCAGCTGATCCGGCGAGGTAATTCGTATCTCTGCATCTGTCTCTGTTTTTCTGATTTCCATCGCAGAATCTAATAGTGCTATCTTTGCGTCCTTTATCTTCCGCGGCATATCGGAGTGAACCTTTTCTTTGTCGATGATAATTCCCTGCACAAGTGTTGACTCCTCTACACTTCCTCCTTCCTTTTTCTCAACTTTTATATCATCGGTATCGACAAAGTACTTTCCATTTTCCTTCTCTGCTATCTGCTTTACCGCCTGAACAGCCAGTACGGAAAGCGTGTCCTTCGCTTTTTCAGCTCCCTTCCCTGTCATTGCCGTCTCGGCGGCCTGGGTCAGTATCGCTTCATCTCTTGGATCTACCTTTGTGGCAATTTCTTCCAGTATCTTCTCCGCCTCTTCGGCAGCGATTTTGTACCCCGATGCGATGATTGTTGGGTGGACGTTCTGCTCCAAGAGCGACTGCGCATTTTTCAGGAGCTCACCGGCCAGTACCACAGCCGTTGTTGTACCGTCTCCTACCTCATCATCCTGTGTTTTTGCAACCTCGACCAACATCTTGGCGGCGGGGTGGGCGATGTCCATCTCATCGAGAATTGTTGCTCCGTCGTTGGTAATCACGACATCACCCAACGAGTCCACGAGCATTTTGTCCATTCCTCGTGGCCCTAGCGTTGTTTTTACTATCTCCGCGACAATTCTGCCGGCTAAGATGTTCATTCTCTGTGCATCTCTTCCCAAGTATCTCTGCGTTCCTTCATCCATTATTTGTGCTGGATAACTCATTCCTTTTACCATTTTATCACCTCATGATTTTTATGTAAAAACAGTAGACTACAGGTGATATAAAAACTTTTCGGTAGGTCAGTTGTACAATGATACAACAAAGATTCTTTAAACATATCAAGACAAAGAAATAGGTTTTTTATCAAGAAAAAAATTGTTTTATAATTATAAAAAAGAAATAAGGGAAAAATATTATCAAAAATAAAATTTTACAGTATTGATAGAGGAGTATCGGTCACAGTAGTTTCTCTTGGATCTTCTTCCACATCTTTCGTACTGTTGCATTGTTGTTGTACTCGATGATCGTTTTTTCTCCGATCATCGCAGCGGTAAAACTTGGATCGTATGGTACCTTTCCCACAAGATCGATTCCATTACCCCTACAGATCTGCTCAATCTTTGCCGTGTTTTGTTCGTTGATATCATACTTGTTGATGCAGACAACAGCGGGAATTCCAAAGTGCACTGCTACACCGTAGACCCGTTCGAGATCGTGAATTCCAGAGAGCGTGGGCTCGGTGACGATCAGCACGAGATCCGTACCTGTGAGTGATGCGATAACAGGGCATCCAATCCCAGGAGATCCATCGATGAGAATGAGATCTCTCCCTGTTTTTTCTGCTACTTCTTTTGCCGTGTTTCTCACCATTGTCACTAATTTTCCTGAGGCCTCTTCTCCTATCGTTAACTGGGCGTGAACCATGGGACCGAACCGTGTCTTGCCTGTGTACACTACACCGGAGTCTCGTTTTCGGAGTGTTACCGCGTCTACAGGGCACACATACGCACAGACGCCACAGCCCTCGCACTGAAGGCTATCCACTGTGAGATTTTCACGTATCGCGTGGAACTTGCAGGTTTCGTAACATTTTTTGCATTTAATACACTTTTCTTCGTCAATCACAGCTTCTTTCAATCCTATGAACTTCTTTTTCTCCTGCGTTTTCGGATCTAGAAGCAGATGAAGGTTTGGTGCATCAACATCACAGTCTGCAATCACAGCGTTCTGTGCTAATGCTGCAAATCCACCGATGAGCGAGGTTTTTCCTGTGCCTCCCTTCCCACTGATGACCGTTACCTGTTTCATCGTACCGCCTCGTAGAGATCTTTGAATTTTTCTTTCCACTCTGACATTTCCTGTACAAAGGGAATGCCTTCAGAGTAAAGCTCTGCAATTCTTCTATTCTCTGGAATTTTCATCAGCAGTGGGATCTCGTTCCTCTTACAGTATTCTTCGACTCCTTTGTTGCCGATACCATCTCTATTGATGATAACACCAAAGGGAATGCCCAGTGTTTTCACAAGTTCAACGGTAATTGTGAGATTACTCAGACCAAAGGGCGTCGGTTCTGCAACGAGAATACAGTAATCCGATCCATGGATTGCTTCAATGACGGGGCAGGCAGATCCGGGCGGTGTATCGATAATTACTGTGTTTTTAGGAGAAGCCTTTCTTTTTACCGCGGCCACCACCGGTGTTGCCATAGCCTCTCCTACGTTCAGCTCACCTTGGTGAAAATTGTGATCTCCCGAGATCTCTCCTATTTTTCGAAGAGCATAGGTGATTGCATCTTTCGGGCACACGAGCTCACACCCCCCACAGCCGTGACACAGCTCATTGAACACCATCACATTTCCTTCCATCACGGCAAGTGCATTGTACTCACAAAACTCTGCACACTTTCCACAGTAATCACATCGGTTCATATCTACAACGGGCACGTCTATGGATACATCTTCTTCATGATGTACTTCCTTTTTTAGAAAGATATTGCAGTTCGGCTCCTCGACGTCACAGTCCAGCAGTTCAACGTTCTCGAGGGACAGCGCTAGGTTTACTGCGACTGTTGTTTTTCCAGTGCCTCCTTTTCCTGAGGTAACTGCGATTTTCATACATTTCTCCATGTGATAAAGAAAGGGATCCCAGAAGACTGGAATCTCAGTGCCAAGATCGTTATTTCCCGTGGTACTTATGTTCTCTACATGCGTTTTTATCGGTGGCCTCTTGCAGTTGATCGTTCGCAAATTTCTCTACAGCGTCCTTCACCGTTCCTGTAGCACCGACATACACCTCTACGCCGAACTGTTCAAAGAGGTGGATCGCCTTCCTTCCGAGATTTTTACATACCATCACGTCGACATCGTGATTCCGTAAAAGCTCAGGGGGGAGACCCCTTCCTCCGCGATGTTCACTCGTATTCTCGATGAACTGAACGTTATTCTGTTCTATGTCTACAATGGCGAAGTACGGTACTCTGCCAAAATGCTCTCCAATTGCTGCATTGTATCCATTTTTTTCTATTACGGGAACTCCTATTTTCATTCTGTTCTCCTCCGTATCATCTGTGCTCCACATTGAGGACATTTCATATTATAGCATGGGGTACCCCGCTGGTGTTCTGCGCTCTGTCCACACTGAGGACAGACACATTCTCCGCCGGGCCCCATGGCTTGTCCTCCTTTCCTTCCTCTTCCAGCACCTTGGCCCTTTCCTTGGCCTCTTCCACTGGATTGACTTCCCATGTTATAACCTCCTACATTTTTTATGAGTGCCTGTTTTGATATAGTATCGAAAATGTTCTAGCCACCGTGGATTCCGTGGAGATGTCTGGACGAACTCAACGAACTGGGTAAGATATTCCATCGTCATTGGATCCAAATCATGTTCCATTCTGCACGCATCCTCTTTGGCTATCTCTTCGTCCACTCCAATGATCTTGAGGAAATCCACAAGGGTCTCATTTCTCGTATACATCTCTTTTGCCAGTCTCTCTCCCTTCTTTGTGAGCGTGATACCTCTGTACTTTTTATGCGAGACAAGTCCCTGTTCACTCATTTTTTGTATCATTTCTGAGACACTCGGTGGCCGAACATTCAGCATTGAAGAGATTTCTAACGTTTTTGCAACTCCTTTTTCTTTCACAAGGATGTATATTGTTTTAAGATAGTCTTCAATGCTTTTTGTTGTATTTTCCAACTGAAAACACCTTATTTATTTTTTAATTCTTTTATGCTCTTTTTTATTTGTTCTAATTGCTGCTCTATTCTTCTCACCTGATTTTCGAGCATTGTCATTTGCTGTTCCTTCGACATTCCAGATGTGGATGGTCTGGGCTGTCCCATGGGCTGCTGAGTAGGCTGTTGGGATCGCATGCCCATACCTCTCCCCATGCCGCGTCCCATACCAGGGCTCATACGTCTCATGCCTCCGCCCATCCCTTGCTGCATTCCCTGCATTCCGGGAGTGTTCTGGGAGGTCTGCGGAGCGAGTGATCCCTTGGCGTACTCTATGGCCACATCCTTCACAGTTCCCTGTGCCGGGATCATCTTGACTCCTGCTTGGGAAAGCACTGTGCTGGCGTTAGGACCAAAGTTTCCTGCGATGATGGCCTCTGCACCCTTCCTAGCAATAAGTTGTGCCGCCTGAATGCCGGCACCACCTGTTGCATCGGCAAATTCGTTTTGTTCAACGTGTGAATCCTTAATCTCCTCTTCTTTTACTTCAACAAAAGTATAGGTCTTACATCTTCCAAATATTGGAGCGACGTTATCGTCAAGTCCTCCATTCATTGTTGCAACGGCGATCTTCATATTTTCACCTCCTTATGTTTTAAGTTCATCCAATCTTTTTTTAATCTGTTCTAACTGTTGTTCTATCATTTCCATTTGATCCTCAAGCATTACGATTTCCTGTTCCTTTGTCATTGGTTGGGTACTCATAGGACTCCCTTGGTAAAGGGGTGTTTGAGGTGCTCCCATGAAATCCATGAACTGTTGCGTTTGTTCGGTCTGCATTAAGTACTGTGCAGCCGGTGGCAGTCCACTGGGGGATCGTCCAACCCATCCCGGACTGAAGCCGAAACGCATCCATCCGGGCAGTCCTGTCATATGATACATCCATCTATTCCTCATATTATTCACCTCTTCATTATGGTTCTATTGATCTATTACCATCTTCCTCTTCCGCGTCTTCCACCGCGGAATCCACGACCTCCTCCTCTCCCTCTTCCCGGGAAGAATCGTGGTCGTGTATATTGGGCTACTGGGGGAGTAGGTCTATATACCGGAACTTGTGGCTGTACATTCGAAGTTTGAGAAACGGGCATCGCACAGAACCCCATTCCTCTTCCAGTCATAGACCCCATTCCCGCTGGTCCTGTTCCGTCAAATCCTGGCATTTATTTCACCTCCTTATTAGTTTTTTTAAAAAAATCTTCAATTTCGGAAATTACATTTCTAAATGCTCTTTTTGTCTTTGAACTGTCATCTTCTAACATGAAAGGTATCCCACTATCACTGGATATAACGATCTCTTCATCTATTGGGATGCTACCCAGGAATGGTACTTTCATCTCCTCGGATGCCTTTTTTCCTCCTCCCTTTCGAAACAGATCTATCGTTGTTCCACAGTGTGGGCAGACAAATCCCGACATATTTTCCACAATACCGATCAATGGGGTGTCTAGTTTTCTCGCGAAGTTCACCGTCTTTCGGGAGTCCAACAGTGCAACATCCTGGGGCGTAGTAACAACTACCGCACCGTCCGACTGCAGCAGTTGTGCAATGCTCAGCGGCTCGTCTCCTGTGCCTGGGGGGAGGTCGATGACGAGATAATCCAGCTCGCCCCAGCTGACGTCGTTGACAAACTGAGAGAGTACCTTCATTTTCATCGGTCCCCTCCATATTATCGGAGAATCTTTGTTTGGAAGCAAGAAAGCCATTGAAATGACCTTTATATTGTGAACAGAGACTGGTACAATAGTATCTTCATCTGCAGCTCCTGGTTTCTCATCCTCAATTCCGAGCATCTTTGGTATATTCGGACCGTGGATATCAGCATCCAGCAGTCCGACCCTGTGTCCTTCCATCGAGAGAGCCAACGCTACGTTTACCGCGACCGTTGTCTTCCCGACACCTCCTTTTCCGCTCATTACCATTATTTTATGTTTTATATCGTTCATATACCTCTACCTCCACGGCGTCGACGTTTCCCAACCACAAAATTTCCCCCTCGGATCTGTATGGCTTTACCGTTGCACAGCGCTTCGGCTATCTTTTTTCTTCCCGATACGAGAATCCTATGGAATGTTGGCTGGGATATATTCATTTTTTCAGCTGCCTCCTTCTGAGACATCTCATGAAGATCCTTCAGTCGTATCGCTTCTGTCTCTTCGTACGTGAGATTCACTTCTTCAAGGCCCCGCATGGGGATACCTCTCGGCTTGAAGTATGTCGTATCTGGCTTTCGTCCTATTCTTCTGCGTTTCCGTGGTCTTGCCATTATGAATATATATTCATAACTCCTTTATAAAGGTTTTGGTCAACCTAAAAATATCATTATCCCATAGTATCTTTTCAGAACTGAATTATAAGTATCGCTTTACTCTATTAGATCCCTCAGTCTCCTAATAACCTCTTCTTCATGTTCGGTCCGTTCTGTTTCGGGACCCAACACATCCTCCTTCAGAATAGCAATGACCTTCTGGATTCTCTCTGAATGGTATACAAGCATCAAAAAATACATGCCGATTATCAAATGCAAACTGGCAAGTAGAAAGAATCCGGAAACAATAATAAACTGCTCTATTGGACGTGTTTGTGGGAAAAGATCACCGCCGATAGTGAACACCAGTATTGTATAGTAGAGTATCGCAAAGAGAACAGCAATGTACCCGATACATTTCTCGAGAGTGGTTTTCTTCATTTATCTCACCTTGTTTTTTTCTAATATACTAATATGAGTTTCTTCGTATATAAATCTTTTGTTCTCTCTTATGAAAAACTCCGAAATTACTATAATGAATGTATTTATCTTTAAATATGTACATTTCTATTTTTCGAAAATGAAAAGTTCTTCTATGGTGGTATCTAGTGCTTCTGCGATATCGTGCGCCAATTTTAGCGATGGATTGTACTTCCCTTTCTCAAGAAAGACGATTGTCTCCCGTCGGACTCCTACCTTTTTTGCCAGATCCTCCTGCGTCATGTCGTACCGTGCCCTGAACTCTTTGATTCTCGTTTTCATCTTATTTCCCCATTTCGTAATATAGAATAGAGAGAATGCACACAAGAAGGCTCCCTCCGAAGAGTACGGGAAAGATAGAAGTGAGCAACTCGGGTCTCTCTACAAGATAAACATATACAATACTTCCTGTGCCGAAGAACATTGTGAACATAAAGGTATTTCGTGTTGCCCTCCCCACATTTACCTCCAACCGCTCATCTTTTATATTGTACAGAGAAAAATAGGGAAGAAACCCAAGAAATCCAAGGAATGCAGGTTTCCAATCAACAAAGAATAGGAGGCTGAAGACGGAGAGGAATCCCAGATACCATAGTGCGTTTTTCATGTCACATCACCTCGTCTATCAAAATACCAGCGCAGTCCTAGAAACAATCCAGAACATATGAGAGACGACATTATCAGTGCTGGAGCAGTTTCTAGTGTGGGCAAACCAAACATTTTCGTGCCGAGAAAACTATACCAGAGAAGACCCAACATGAACCACGTACCCACGTGAAGGGCATAGTATGCTGCTCGACCTTTTATATACATTGTTCTCTCGTCTTTAACAGAGAGTCCTCTCTGTTTCTCCAGTCTTTTTCTCCAGATACTCCAGAGAAAAACAGAGAACATGAAAATAATTATGCCTAAAGTAATGGATGCCAACAGACCGTGGATGTTCCATCCCACTACTTCTTCACCAAATCCAATCACTGTTAATAAAAATATTTTCATTTCATGAAACATTATGGTTGCGCCTGCCAGCGCGATTAAAATTCCCAACATCCATTGTAATTTGAACAATGAGTTCTTACGTTTTTTGTTACATTTTTCTAACAATATGTTATCTATTTCTAATATTCCCTCTATAAAACTTTCTATTTTATGTGCAGGAGATGTGCACATTTTTTTTACCAAAACATTTTTTAAGCTTCCACAGAAGAGTAGCACATGGAAGAGAAAGACATGACGTTTGTTTACAAGCTCTCCCGGCAGATTACCGCAAAGATATACGCCGGTATGTCACTCGTTTTTCTCATTGTGTACGTATCGCTCGCATCATACTGCCGATCCACCGGTAACGAGCAGTGGACAACGATATTTCTCGCCCTTGGCTTTGGATTGTTTATCCTCTTCTTTTTCATGGCGGGTAGAGAGATGAAAAAGGGCAATGTCGATATGGGACCGTAGGGTAGCTTGGCCCATCCTTCGGGCTTCGGGAGTCCGTGACTCGAGTTCAAATCTCGGCGGTCCCATTCTTAACTTCTTTCCATAAAAATTGTAGGTCTTTCTCTTTTTCTTTATACCATCCTCCTCTGACACTACAAAAGTCCCTCTTCAAGACCTTAAGTATATGCATATGACAGAATAGAAAATTGGTATGAAAGGATTATTTTATCTAAAGAGAATAATAAATATTTTTTAAAATAAAAAAAGAATATTTTTCTCTTTTCAGGGATTTTAAACTTAACAATTACTTTAATTTTAATGAAGATTCTACAAATTATTTTTTTCTTTTATAAAAAAAGATTTATATTTAAAAATAGGTTTAACATTGGCGATATATATGAAGATAGAATGTCCAATATGTTATGAAGATATCGAAATAAAGAAGACCAGAGAGGGAAAGGTAGTTACATGTCCTGAATGTGGAAGCGACCTCGAGCTCCATAAGGAAGAAGAGGAATGGGAGCTTTGGGAAGTGGAAGAGGAAGAAGAATCGTGGGAAGAAGAGGATTGGAAAGATGAGATGGATTACGAGCGAGTACAAGGGTAATCCTTGACTCTAGAGAAAAAGAAAAAGAGGTGTGAAAAATGGAAAAAGAGAAGAAGAAGGCAAAAGGAAAGAAGAAGAAAGAATGTAAAGATTGAAGAGAAATTTAATTGTTATTTCTATTATTTTTTTATCCAATGTTTTAATTTTATATCTATTTTCAAGTTTTTGAGAGGTATACTTTTCTGAAGAGTAATTAGAGTCCTACAACACGCGATTATTCTGTCTTTAATAGAACCGAATGAAGGCAAAAAGATATAAAAGGGGAGCGTCATACTCCTTCAAGAGAGTAATATGCACTTTAAGTATAAACTCCTGATAGCGTTTTTACTGGTAGCTTTGGTGCCGATAGGCATCATTGGCGAGTACAGCATTTTCACTTCAACAAATACGCTCACGGAAAAGACACTGGAAGGACTTGAGGATGACACAAATCTCGAGGCAGAAAAAATAGAGAATTACCTCACTACATGTAAAAATGATGTTGTTTTTTTAAGTGAATCCCCTGAAATTCTCACCTATGCGAAAACGAATCACCCTCGGGATCGATGGGATCTGGAGTTCTCGCTTCTCTCTCTTTCATTGGATAGAGGATACTACCAAGTAGGATACAGTGAGGAAAACTTGATAATTTATGTAAAAGATAAAAAAATACCACAGGAAGGAAGCATAGTGGATGTTGAGATTCCAGAACTAGAAAAAGACGAGGTGTATGTCTCAGAGATATTTTTAAAACAGAACAATGGTGTGTTCGAGATCCCCCGAAAACCGCTTATTCTTTTCGCAGCACCCGTCTATGTAGAGGAAGAAAAGGAAGGAGATGTGTATCTTGTGGCATATTTCACGCAGTTTATCTCTGAGTTTGAGAGTGCCAGCTCAAAGGTGCTCTTTACCGATGAATCTGGAAATTACATCTATCATCCAGATCAATCGAAACGATGGAGCAACGCCTTCGACACAGCAGAATGTCTTCATAGAGATTATAGTACTAATGTGGGCACAATGCTCTCAGGAGGACAGGGCACATGTAGTGCAGGAGATGAGATCATTTCCTACACTCCCATCTCCATTGAGAATCAACGATGGTTCCTGATAATGTCAAGCCCTAGGAACGTGATTTTAGAGTCTGTCCGACGGTTTAAAATAGGGTTTTACATTGTGCTCTCGGTAGTTGCTGTCACTGCTGCCTCTCTAAGTTACTTCCTATCAAAAATAATTACGGATCCGCTGATCCATTTAACGAACGCCACAGAAAAGATTGCAGATGGAGAGCTTGACACAAGTATTCCAGAAACGGGGAGTGAGGAACTGAAAACAATGGCCAAATCGTTCAATACTATGTCCGAAAAACTGAAAGAATCGTACTCGGCTCTTGAAAAAAAGGTCGAAGAACGAACTGCCGAGTTAAAACTGGCAAATGAAAAATTAAAGGCGTCGTACGAGGAGCTTGTCGAGGCGAATAGGACTAAATCCAAATTTTTAGCGAACATTTCTCATGAGCTAAAAACACCGCTCAACTCGATAATAGGATTTACAGAGGTAATGTTGGACGATGAAAATCTTAATGAAGAACAAAAAGATTATTTAAAAACAATTTTAAGAAATAGTGATAATTTACTGTATATGATAGAAGATCTGCTGTCAGTAGCAAGAATAGATGCTGGAAAATCAGAGATGTACTTTACAGATACACAATTCTCCGAGACCCTTGAAAAAAGTTTGAAGATTGTGGAGCCGCTGGCAAAGCAGAAGGACGTGAATATCACAAAAGAGTTGCGAGATGATCCTGTCATACACGTTGATGTCCAGAAGATGACACAGGCCATGCTCAACCTTCTGAGCAATGGTATAAAGTTCAATAAGGAAAACGGAAAAATTTACATTCGATCTATGGAGAATGATGGCAACCTTCGCGTAGAAGTAGAGGACACGGGAATCGGTATAAAAGAAGATGACTACGATCTTATCTTCGATGAGTTCAAACAGGTTGGATCGCTGGAAACAAAGGAGCACCAGGGCACAGGACTCGGACTTGCCATTACAAAACGGTTTATAGAAGCACATAAGGGAAAAATCTGGGTAAAAAGTACATATGGAGAAGGATCAACCTTTATATTTGAAATTCCGATAGGTGATGATGATGGAGAAATACAAGATTCTGATAGTGGATGATACACCTGATAACGTGAAACTCTTAAAAACGATTCTTAAGGATATAGACTGTGAGATCACAGTAGCCACAGACGGTGAGGAAGCACTCAGCAAAACATTTGAGGAGCAGCCCGATCTCGTGCTTTTGGACTACATGCTTCCCAAACTCGATGGTATGAAGGTGCTGGAGAGAATAAAGGAGAGGAACGAGGATATTCCTGTGGTGATGATCACAGCCTACGGCTCTGAAAGGGTGGCTGTGGAGACGATGCGGAAGGGGGGAGAGGACTACATCATCAACAAACCGTTGCGAAAAAAGGAAGTGTTAAAAGTCGTGAACAGAATCTTTGACGAACTTGCACTGACAAAAGAGGAAAAAATAGAAAAGGAAGAGAATAGAAATCTGCAAGCGTATAAAATCCTCTCAAGATTTGAAAGAAAACTTAGAAACTTCTTAATACGGACGTTGAAGGAGTATTATGGAGATAACTGGTGGGAACGTGGAGTCCCCCCATATATCAGAAATCTCTGCGAAGAGAGGAGAGAAGAAGCAATGATGAGAAAGAAAAAAATCCAGCCTCTTCTCTACTACACTGATTTTTCTCACTACCTTTCAATAATACTCTACCAAAACGGTGAAGACAACTGGAAAAACATATTCGAGAAATACTTTATTAACATCGGGTGGATAAAAGGAAGATTGATCGAGCTGAATGAGATACGGAACGATATTACCCATCCAAAACCAATATCTGAGATGCAGTACGAGAAACTCAAGCTCTACACCCAAGAGATTCGTGAGTACATGAGCAGAGGGACATAGGGGATGATGACACCGTAGCTCCTGAATAGTTCCACTTTCCCTCTTCCTTTTGTTATATCTCAATTCGCATTCCGTCATACGCAAAATAGATGTTGTACTTTCTGTACTCTTCCTCTATTTCTTTGTACTCGTCAAACGATTTTCCATACTCCTCCTCGATATGCGTTACTATTGTTCTTTTTACTCTCCATCGCTCAATTATCTCCAGAAGTTCTTCTATTGTAAATGCTTCCCTTCGTAGTTGATTGTTCTCAGGGAGAATATAGTCATTTTTCAGTTTTCCTTCGGGTAATACATTGCCGATGATGAGCACATCGAGATCTTTGAGTAGTTCATGTTCGATAAACGGTTTACAATCGCAGGGAGCGTAGGCTATTTTTTTGGTTTCCTTCTGAATTACAAAGGATGTAGAGAGGTGGTAAGGATTCTCTATGAGAAAGGGTGTTATCTCAATTTTTCCAACGTTGAAGGGAACTGTTTCCTTTAACTCCTTGAGGGATATCAGTCCGTGGTTTTCATAGAACTCACAGTACGATCCGGACGGATTTCTTATCTTTTTCAAATCCTCCATCACCTCTGACACTGCACACACCGTTGTTTTTTGCGATGAGAGTTGTCCCTCGATAAACCACCTGAGATACTCCATGTTGAGCTGTTCCACCACCCGCATTCCCATGGTGTGATCGGGGTGCCAGTGTGTATAGAGTATGTACTCCACCTGATGAATATTCTCCCTATTCAGTTGTTGAACGATCTCCTCGGGCGTATCAACAAGTGCATTAATATTCTCCACAAAGAGTGAGGGACCTGTTCGTGAGTAAGGAACTCCTTTTTCCCGGGCCTCAGTGCATACAGGGCACTCACACCCTGGACGAGGCGTTGCTGTACATCCCCCAGAACCAAGTATCCGTAGATGCATACACACGGTAGTGCTATTTCAAATAAAAAAGCTCCGACTGCAGGACAAAAGTTCTTTATATGAAAGGGATCATGTGGAAGTTATGAGGATCCTCGATAGGAAGTTCAGAAGACACGTGGGCAAATACATGCTTCAGTGCGCATTGGCAACGGTAATAATTGTGGCAGTACTTCTTTCGCTCAACGTGCTCACACATACAGCTATTATTGCCACGCTGGGTGCAACCACTTTTATTGTCTTCACTATGCCACAGTCGTATTTTTCGCAGACAAGAGTTCTTTTGGGAGGATATACTGTTGGCATTGCTGTGGGAATCTTCTTTCACTACCTCTCCACTACCGAAATACTGCAGATCATGAGCGAGGAAATACTGCTTATTGTCTTTGGAGGAATATCCGTAGGAATCGCAATCTTTCTTATGTCTATTACCAATACAGAACACGCTCCTGCCGCAGGGATAGCATTGGGTCTCGTACTGAATGAGTGGAACTATCTCACTGTTGGTGTGATCATCGGATCAGTACTATTACTCTGCATCGTACGAGAGATATTGGGATCCTCCATGATGGATCTGAGAGAACTATAGATCTTTTCCTGCGTCTTTCAGGACATTTTGAGCACCATTCACCAAAAACTCGATATCCATACCGAGAGAAACCATCTGCCATCCCTCTTCTAGTCGTTCTCTGATTGTCATTCCAGCACCCTTCCATATGCCGGAGATCACACCGAGATCCTTCCCAACAGAAAAGACGTGATCTATCGCTTCTTTCACCTCGGGGTGATCCACCTGTGCCAGATGACCCAGTGAGGTGGAGAGATCCACGGGACCGAGGAAAAAGCCGTCCACGCCATCGACAGCGAGTATTTCCTCAACGTTGTCCACTGCTTCTCTCGTCTCTATCTGTACGATGATAAGGAGCTCATCATTCACCGTTTCTAGATATTCCGGATCAAGAAGAATCGTTCTTCGGGGGCCGCATCCCCGCACTCCTTCAGGAGGGTACTTACAGGCCTCAACGGCGGCGATAGCATCTTCTCTATCGTTGACCCATGGAACTATCACACCATAGGCCCCCGTATCCAGTGCCTTTTTAATCAGCACCATATCATTCCACGCGACTCTCACAAGAGGCGTTATCTTGGTACCCCTCATCCCTTGCATGAGCTGCTGAGTGAGCTGATCGTCCAGCGCAGAGTGCTCCTGATCGAACACGAACCAGTCAAAAGGAAGTGTGGAGAGCGATTCTGAAATATCTGTGTGAGGGATAGTCATCCACGCACCTACCGTCTTTTCTCTATTTTCTAGTCGTTTTTTTAACGTATTCTTCATATCTATCAACCGTACCTTGGGATGTCACAACTCTATTATTTGTTAACGAGGTTTTCAAGTTTCTCTTTAAGTTCCTTTCCTTTCTTTGTCAGTTCGTATCTGTTTGTTCTCCCTTCTCGATGGGAGGTCGCAAGACCTGCTTTTTCAAATTGATCCAATCTCATCGTAGTATAACTATACATACACCCTACTTTGTTACGGATCTTCGCGGCGTAGCCCTCATCTATATTGAGAAATATTTCCAGCGTTTTCTTATTGAAAAACAGATCGATTATTTCTTCTTCCATGCTCATCATATCCCCTTTTTATTACTATATTTTTAATATACTCTTTCCTTCTTTTCTTTTTATATCTTTCTACTTTATTATACCTTATACTTTTATGAAGGGGGGAGTATTGCTTTTAGTAATCTAAAGGGTAAGAGGCATCTTACTCCTTTAGGTCTTCTAGTATTTCTCTCACGGTTTTTTTTAGTACGGGATGAACAAGGTCAGGTGCTATTTCGTTGAGAGGTATCAGTACGAATGTTCGTGTATGTAGCTGCGGATGTGGGACGGTGAGTTCATCAGTATCGATTATATTCTCCCCATAGAAGAGAATATCTAGATCAATTGTTCTCGGCCCATTCTTCATCGTTTCAACTCTTTTTAACCTCTTTTCAACGTCCTGCAGAAATTCCAGTAGGGTCATAGGATCATGATTGGTCTCTACATGTACTACACAGTTCAGGAACAGATTCTGGTATGCAAATCCTTCAGGTTCTGTTTCGTGTATCGGGGATTTTTTTATGATCGTGCTCTCCTCTTCTAACAGCTCAAGTGCTCTTCGGATATTTTTCTTTCGATCCCCAACGTTTGATCCAATACCAATGTACACGTCAGTCATATTTCCTCCGCGTTATCTCAACAGCTGCATACTCTACTTCTTCCATCGCATGCGGTTTTTTTACGGTGATACGGATCTTTTCCACATTGAACTCTCGAAGGATTCGATCTGCTACATCTTCTGCGATTTCTTCAATGAGATGGTACTTTTTTCTCTTTACACTTTCTTTTATTCTTTTGTAGACCATGGAGTAGTCTACAGTATTGTCTATGGATTCTCTCCGCGATTTTTTCTTCCTCCGAATGAAAAGTACCAGATCGATAAAGATAGTCTGAGGGTCCTTCCTCTCCTTCTCTGATATACCTACGTGACACGAGAGACGGGCATTGTTCAACAGTATTTTATTCATCATATACACCGTATTGCATCCGTAATCTGCACAGCTCTTTTACATTCCTTCACATCGTGAACCCGTACAATATTTGCTCCGTTGAGAATAGAAACAACAACCGAGGCGATGGTACCCTCTACCCGTTCTTCTACCGGCAGTTCTGTGATGTTTCCAATGAATGATTTTCGTGAGGGACCCACGAGGATCGGGCAGCCGAGGCTCTTGAACTCCCGTAGCTTCTTGAGTATTATGAGATTATGCCCGAGGGTTTTTCCAAATCCGATACCAGGATCAACGATGATCTTCTCCACACCTCTTTTCTTCGCATTTTGAATGCTCTCACGTAAGAAGAGAACAATATCGTCGGTTACATCATCGTACGTGGGGTTCTTCTGCATGGTGTTCGGCATCCCCTGCATGTGCATCACCACGACAGGCACACCATACTCTGCTACGACGTCGATCATTTCCTCATTTCTGAGCCCTGTAATGTCATTCACAAGGTGGACACCCATTTTCAGGCACTCCCTCGCAACATTCGGTTTAAAGGTATCGATGGACAGAGGAACGTCTACCTCCTCTACTACTCTTTCGATTACAGACCCTACTCGGGATAACTCTTCCTCTTCAGAGATTCTTTCCGATCCAGGTCTCGAGCTTTCTCCCCCAATATCAATGACGTCTGCACCTTCTGCCACCATTTCTTTGGCACGGTCTACTGCCCGCTCGGAGTCAATGAATTTTCCACCGTCCGAAAAGGAATCAGGTGTGACATTGAGGATTCCCATTATTAATGTGTGAGTAAAATTGAGCGTGTAATCTCTGCATTCCATAGGTTGTATCGGAGCATCGGCATAATTGAGCAGCTCGTTGATTTTTTGGGCGATCTCCTTTAGCCCGAAGGGTTGTCGCTGGAGTTTTGCAATCAGTCTTCTATAGTGCTTCAGGGTCCCTGCGAGGATGATATCTGTTCTATCGGTGCTGAAGTCGATCACTCCTCGTGAAACTGCAGCCTCGCCTCCTACGGAGAGCATCTCCTGTTTTATTATCGCTGCCGCCCGTGAGTCCACATCTTTTAGTTTTATTGTTCTAAACACTAGTTTAGGTGCCATGATATCAACACTATCACTGTACACACCAATTTTTTTAAGTGCCTCTCTAGCCTCTTCCACATTCTCTATTACTTGGACTTTCACCATGCGGTTCGCCCTATATGCTCTTTAATAGGCATGAGAAACAAATCTTTAAATATGTTATTTTCTCCCTACAAAAGGTATCAACATTCCTACCTCCTGTTGATATCGACGGTACTGTTCTCCAAACTCTGTCTCGAGGATAGTTTCTTCGTATTGTGCCGTGAGATAGTATCCAATCACCCCAAGTATAAGTGGGAACAGAAGAGGAGTTTGCATGGTGAGGGGAATACCAATGAAGTAGTAACAGTATGAGGCGTAAAGGGGGTGCCTAACAACTCTAAATCCCCATCGTGTTGTTAGTTCTTTGGGCACACCCCACGAAATTGCATTTTGCCCCCGTGCGATCCGCCCGGCACACGCAATAAATGTTCCTGCACTGATTAGTACCATACCAAGGTACTGCATCGCTTCCGAATACGGAAGAGTAATATGCCACAAAAGAGAGAGTTCCATGTCGAACATGATGTGAACAACAGGCCAGCAGAGGAAGAATGCCCAGAAGTAGAGTGTGGATAGTATCGTAAGAATTTCAACAAGAGCGTTATTCTCCCAGCGCGAATACTCCTTTGTTCCATCTTTTTCTTTTTGTTCCTTGTTCAAAAGGGTGAAAATGTCTAATGGTACGTGAATTGCAAGATATACAAAAGCGTTTAATCCAACGAAATAGGCGAGGATGTTGTAGGGCATCATTGTCTCCTTTAGGATAGGAAAGAGTCCTTAAATAGATTCGGTATACTTCATTCACAGGAGTGTTTCCCTCACAGAGCGTATTTTGATTTTTCTTTGTACCTTTCAACGAATTTGGCTATCCTTTCTTAATGTTTTTAGCTGTGAACCTCAATAAACTTCCTGAATGTTCTATCATATGTTTTTTCAACATCTTCTGGGAATGCACACCCGGGCAGTTCATTTCTTTCCAAATGGTACTGGAGACACTCACAGCATATACCTTTTCGCGGACATCCCGGGTACGTGCAGGGACAGTCTTTCTCATTTATTTCTTTGTTTGTACAGTTATCACGTTTCATGGTACCACGATTATTCCGTCTTAAGAATTTCTTTTTATATGTTTTGATCATACACACGCCAATGCTTTAGAAAGGGTATATAGGCTATGTTGACTCCTCGTACCAGTACCCTAAGGTTTAAAAGTCCACTGTCTTTCCAGGATATAGGCAATGGAGGAGAACCATGAATCATACAGAATCATCGCATACAGTGCACTCACTTACTCAGAAAGATACTATCTCGTTCCACAAAGTAGATGAGTATGTTACACAGTTCACCGAACTCGTTGAGATGGAACGAGCGTATGAGATGCGCCAGTACGAAGAGGAGATCAGGAATCTATCAGGACGAAAACGACAGAATAAGGGAAGAGCCCTCCTGAATATGAAGGGGAAGGACGAAGGAGAAGGGCTGGGAGGATATCTCGTGAAGTTTGTACGCCAGAAACGAGGGAGAGAACTAGGCGATACTGAAATATCCGTCGGTGATCTCGTCATGGTTTCAAAACAGGACCCTCTCAGAAATGACAACCCTACAGGAACGGTGACAGAGAAAACTAACTACTCTCTCACCGTTGTTTTTGATTCAAAACCCCACAGGTTTGTGTACGGTAGAGGAATTCGCGTGGACCTCTACGTCAATGATATCACCTTCCAGCGAATGAAGAGTGCACTGACAACAATGAAGAGAGCAAATGGACGACTCGGAGAGTTACGAGATATTCTTCTTGGTCTCCGAGATCCCTCTAAGGAATCGTCTGTCGTTTGTCAGCATTGGTACAATCCCTCGTTAAACGAACCGCAACAACGTGCAGTGGAAGAGGCACTTGCTGCAGAGGATATCTATCTAATCCATGGGCCTCCCGGCACAGGGAAGACAACAACACTGATAGAAGTAATCCAACAATTGGTAGAGGAAGAAAAGACGGTGCTTGCTACAGCCGATTCGAATATCGCGGTAGATAACATTCTCGATTTTCTAGTAGGGAATGGAGTGAATGCAGTGAGAGTGGGACATCCTGCGCGGGTGACACCTATTCTTCGGGAACACACACTGGATAACATGATTGAGGAGAACAGTACTTACCAAAAATCGGTGAAGCTCCGCGATGAGGCTTTCAAAATAAAGGAAAAACAGAAAAAATATACATATCCGCATCAAAAGTACAGACGGGGAATGTCTAATTCCTATATCAAGAGGTTGGCCAGACAGGAGAGAGGATCCCGTGGTGTCTCGCCCCACAAAATAAAGAAGATGGCGAGATGGGTAACACTTCAAGAAAAGGCGGATGATCTGTTTGAAGAAGCGGATCGGCTCAAGAGAAAAGCACTCGATGAGATACTAAATGAAGCTGATGTGGTATGCGCCACCAATTCCACCGCAGGAAGTGAGCTCATGGAAGGAAGAAAGTTCGATGTGGTCGTGATCGATGAGGCAACGCAGGCAACGGAACCGTCCTGTCTGATCTCCCTCGTATCCGCTGGTAAAATCATCATGGCAGGAGATCATCTGCAGCTTCCCCCTACAATTCAGAGCCAAGAGGCGGCCCAGAAAGGATTGCAGGTGACACTTTTTGAACGGATGGCGCAGATGTATGGTGAGACTTTCATGAAGATGCTCACTATTCAATATCGAATGCATGAGAAGATAATGAACTTCTCGAATAGGGAGTTTTACCACACCATGCTTCAAGCCCATTCGTCTGTTCGCACTCATACACTTCGGGGACTTGGCGTAGATATCTCATTGGCGGATAGTGATATACGGGAAATTGTGGATCCCAATGAACCGGTAGTGTTTATCGATACACAGCATATTGATGCTCCCGAACGTACACGAAGAGGCTCTACCTCAAAGGAGAACAGAAAGGAGGCAGAAATTGTTGTTGAACTGGCAGAAAATCTCTTAAAAGTGGGGATGGAAGAAGAAGAGGTTGCGATCATCTCTCCTTATGACGATCAGGTGGACCTGATCACACGAACGTTGCAACGACAGCATCTGGAGGTGAGGACGGTGGACGGCTTCCAGGGAAGAGAGAAAGAGACAGTGATCATCTCGTTAGTGCGTAGCAATGCGCAGGGAAATGTGGGATTCCTTGAGGATGTGAGGAGACTCAACGTCTCGCTGACCCGTGCGCGGAGGAAGTTAGTTGTGGTGGGAGATGGATCCACGATATCTAGTCATCCTGTGTATCAACGATTTATCGAGTATGTCGACAGCAACGGCCTCTATATATCCTTGTAACTATTTTCGGAGGAGTAAATTGAGAAGCAGCGTTAAGATAATACTTAGGATGATGCATGTAGCCAAAGGAATATAGATTTTCATATTTCCTTTGTCAATCACGATATCGCCCGGAAGATTCCCTAAAAAGGGAATTTTTGAGACAAAAATGAGTATAATGCCGAGAAGTATAACGAAAATACCACCTACAATCAAGAGTTTACCCAGTGCTTCCCAGTGCATATTATACTACCTTCGTGATACTATTTTCGTTCTTCGTACTCCCCCCAGACGAGGTATGCCAGCCCTAGTATTAGGAATCCCCAGCTCACTGCGATGGGCACATTGAATACGTCGCTGGGCCAGTATCTCATCCCCCCCGTCCCGAAAATTGCTGCACCTACGTAGCTCATGCCCATTAACAAGGCTGCAATACCGCAGAAGGCAACACCTGTTCCTCTTCTAGAAATTTGTTTCTTTTTGCTCATGGCTCTCTTTCATCCTTTCTTCTTTTAAAGTTTTGTTCTAGACTTATGATGACAATGGTGTGGATACGTTTCTGAGCTCCCAAGAATCACATCGAAACTTTTAAATATTTCTACGCTTAATACTAAAAGGGCTATGAAAAAAGAGATGCTAGTAGTACTTGCTGCGTTTTTCGCTTTGTTTTTCTACTGGATCTTTGGTAAAATGGTAGCCATTGTGGGGGCACTGATCATGGTTACTATTGCTTTTAGTCTCACAATGTGCACAAAGAAGAGCAAAACAGAACAAGAAAGTCTCACAACGACAACAGAAACACCACAAAATAAGGAAAAAAAAAGAAAAACCACAAGAAAAACGTCCAAAAGAAAAGCCGCCCCATCAAAATGTATTTTTGCTGTACTCTGATGAATAATTCTGGAACTGGAGTGTGTAACAGTCTCTTTCACTTGTTCTCCCTTACCATCTCAATGAGTTCTTCTATTGTATGGACGCCTATCAGAATTTCTTCCTCAGTGTACGTCTCCTTTATTCAATCACGTCTACCAGTGGCGCAAGTCCAAACCATTCGCCGTCGTGCACACATTTTTTCCAGTATCTTCCACCGTTTGGTAGAAGGGCTCCATATGCTCTCGGAACTTCTTCTCCCGGAGAAGGTGATGATCGTAGATCATGCACTCAAAATCGCACGCTTCAACGATTCGACTGGCATTTTCGATGGACCTATTGAGGTTGATCCTATTCAGCATAAACCCAAAGAGGTAGGTGGCCGGTCCGTCCAAGATAAGTGCATCAGGATCCTCGCGGATGATCCACTCGGCGTAGTCTTCAATGGTAGGTCTCTGAAGATCGGAGGAATAGATGAATGTTGCATCATTTCGACGGATAATGACAGGATTGACCCATCCTGTTTTCGCGTACTCAATTCCGTGGAAGAACGTTCCAGGAAATGTTATTTCTGTCTTTCCTTTTCTTACTGTTTGTTCTCCAATGAAATGAATGGAGGTGTCCCTCAGTGTGCACTCGGTGAGCCAGTCCCCCTCTTTCCATCGCTCACTCGTTTTTTCCATATGGGATCGCCATTTTTTGAGTAGTTCATTATGTCTTTCTGTGTAGTCTCCGAAATCTTTTTCCTGTAGAAGTGTTAACTCCTGATAAGGATCCTTAAACGTTGTTTGTGCAGGCCCTGTTTGTAGATTTTCTATCTCCTTTTCAGTATCGAGGAGCGAGAGGAGATCCTCATACAGCGACCGAGCTCTCTCCCACTGTGATTTGTTTATCAACGTATTTGGATTTTAATATACAGTTCTTTCCCCTTGTACGGCTCTGGAAGCTCCGAAGGGAGTCTGTGGTGGTCGTAGTGGTAATGCGCGATTACCACAATATCCGAATGGAGACAGTATGCTTTGATTCGTTGAAATGCAGTTGCCAAAAATGCGATCTTTTCACTGTCTTTTAAAGGATAGGACGGTTGCATCACAGCAGCTCCCGGGTCGATGAGCACATTTACTTCAGGAGTGCGGATGAATGTTGCCATGGATTTTGCCCCCATAGAGTCAAACCAGAGTGGGAGTACCTCTATTTCTCCGATTTTAATAGGCTTATTCAGATCAGTCGTAAGATACGTATCAGGTAACATAGTATAGGGCCATTAATTCTATGAAGTCAAGGTTAAAAAAGATCTGTTTATACTATTTTTCTTTATCCATTTCTTTCGAGTTCACGGATGAGTCGAGTCACGATTTCCTGCGCTGTTTTCTCTGCAACATGTCTTCGATATCCATTCAGTGAAATGAGACCCTTACTAGTATCCGTAACTATTACGATCCCCCTTGATAATCAGCTGATCGCCGTCCTCCGAGGAAAACCTTACAACGGGTGATTTCCCGGATTTAAACTCGTTAAAATACTTCGTAGTTCCTGAAATAGAGTAAAAAAATAGTATTTCTGCAGTTGTTTTGGAGTATATGGGGGTGTATGTTTTTTCTTCATTGAGTGGTGCCACGAGTAGTACCTCGTTACCATAATTTTCTTTGAGCGTTGCGGATTCAAGGATGTTAATACCTTCTCTTTGTAGCATTTCCACGAGCTCTTGCTCTAGTCTTGCGTTGTTTTCTTCAACATAAAGGTATATCTCATTTACATGCACCTCGGGATTTCCAAAGGCGAAGGTTTCTACATCGGAGTGTGCGGAGTACTCATTTTTTATGATAGTGAACTCCACAAGCAAAAAGGAGGATACAATGAGTGCTATACAGAGGAGACAAATTCCGATTTTATACTTTTTTTCTAGAGGCATACATTCTCACTCGAAGGTAGCTATATAAACGTTTCTTCTAAAATATTCTATAAATCAGTATTTTGTTCGTGTTATTAGAAAATAAAGAAAATATGTTCATTATTAGAAATCCCAATCAGGATGTGGTGTTGGTATCTGCAGTGTCTGATCGAGCTTTTTCAAAAGCTGATCGGGCCCAATAAGATCATCAGTAACGGCGAGACCTGTTGCAGGCCGAATGCCAAGCCACATACGGCTAAATGCTCCCACTGATGCTTTTAATGTAGACAATCCTCGCTTCTTCCCCCTTTCTGCGTGAGACTCCGGTCCAAGTGTCACCACGTACTCACCAGCGATACCGTACCATGGAGCATCCTCGTCCAGCATTGTTTCGATGGGGTCGATGAGGTTTAGGTTAAAGGACACCTCTTCAGGAAGATGTGTTTTTTCCATGCATCCTTCTAGATCGAGAATTCGCATCTGCCAGTACGCAGATGCGTGCATCTTGTTTTCGTATTCGGATTTTTCTGTTATCTGCCGTTTTTTGAATGGTTTATCTATTAGATCTTGGATCTGCATATCTGCCGGTTCTCGCATCGCTACTGCTCGAACCTGATCTCCAAGATTTTTTATCAGCGCCATCAGCTCCAGAAACTGCTCTCTCGTCTGATATGCTATCCATTTTACCCAGTATGGGCCATGTTCCATTTTCTTTGCTCTAAACCACACGTGATGTGTGATCTCGCCCTTCTTGTCGAAATATCCAAATCCAAACGACTTTTTTGGCCATTTCATTTCCGCCTCAGTTATTTTAGGCGCATGAAGATTACAGCTCCCATGGTGTTGCTTTCGTTGAACACGGGATCGATGCACCTTTTCCCAGTCATTCATTGTAATTCGTGAGGGCATCGATGGTTCGCTGTTCACCTTTAGGCTCGCGGGATCGAAGGTTATCCAGTGCTCATAGGATCCCGTACCGAACCCCAGTCTGTTGTAGAACCCCTGCTCAAACATACCTAGTCCTGTTACCAGTGCCCCCTCACTGGCACTATGCGCTATAGACAATGCTGTCAATTTTCCGGCAAATCTCTGTTTACGAGCAATTCTACTTGTACCTACGCCATCCACGCATGAGAACGGGAGATCCTCATGGAGATATCGGATTGTTCCAGGTGTGGTGAGTACCAGACACTCAGCCTCTCCGTTAATTTCTGCGATACGGGCGCAGCTTGCATCGATAAGAATATCTAAGGTCTCTTCGTTTTCTTCAAGCCATCCTATCTCTTTCCATATGCGGTGAACGGCTTTTCTATCCTTTTTATAATCATATTCACGAAACATCATAGGATCTCTTTTGAAGAAGAGCAAATAAGGTATATAAACTTTCTCCTTATTGACTGTGCATCCCCATATACTACCAGAAGATATTTACTAGTAATTGGTGTATGATATTGTAAGAATTAATAAAAAAAGAAGAATTGATTTTATTTTTCAAGATCAAAGGGGGAAATGTAGTTTCCATACTCTTTTTTTGCTCTTTTCAATCGTTTTTCTTGTTCCTTCAGTTGTTCAAAGACTTCTCTAGGCGTATTGGCAACTTCAGTTTTATAGATTTCCCTTATTCTCTCTATTTTCGCCAAATTTTCAGGGATCCTTATCGTGAACTGTTGTACGTACTCTTCCTTTGTGTATTCTTTGTCCAATACTTCTTTGAACAGAGGTTTGAGATCCTCGTACTTCGGTATCTTTCCTGTGGGCGTTGTTATTGCGCCGACGTCATCGTGGACACGAAGCTCCATCCACTTGTACCAGACTTTTTTGTCCACCTTCGCATTGAGGTACTTGCCGTTTTCATCTTGCAGGAAGTAGTTTACCGAGAAAATCTGTGGCGGTATCTCCACATCCTTTCCGAAGTTGAGGTTGATTTCTATATACTTTCCGATGGGAACAGACAAAAAGTCAAGGTTGGACATAGGATTAAAGACCCGTATTCCTTCTTTCCCCAATGTGGCGGCGGTGGTCTCCGATTCGAGAGAGGCACCCTTTGTAATGACTCCATGTTCCCAACTAAAGGCTTCCTCCACGGGGACCCATGTATCAGAGTCTCTCCCCCCATAAACAATTCCTCCCACCTTTACACCCTTGGGGTCGTTGAGTTTTGCGTCTACATTTTCTAGTCGTTTGAGATTGATAGTGAATCGGGCATTGGGATGCGAACAGGGTATCTCTTTCCCCTCCTCGTCTGTCTTCCCTTTCCACCACTCGCCTGAATGGTTATATCCTTTTTCAGGGACCTCACCGTCTTTTCCTATCCAGTGGACACCTTTATCTTCTGTTATGAGCACATTGGAGAATATAATCTCTCCAGGAGTGTGAAGTGCATTCCACTGTATAGGGTCATCTTTGGAGTTTATTCCTTGGATGATTCCAAATATGCCTTCTTCCACGTTTACTGCCCGGACATCACTTTGGATTTTTCTAAGATAGGCAATGTCGTCACCAACAATAGATTCATTGTCCAACATGGCTGTGGATGTTTTTCCGCACATGGATGGGAAGGCTCCGGTAAAGTACGTTTTTCTTCCCTCGGGACCGTGAATAGCCATTACGAGCATGTGTTCTGTCAGCCATCCTTCCTGTGCCCCTCTGTGTATTCCAAGCCGCATGGCCAGTTTCTTCAGTCCGATGGTATTGCCACCGTACTGGGTATTTGCACTGTATACAATTTCATCCTCTGTATCGATATATACTCTTCGTTTATCAATATTTTGGCTATTATTTCTCTCGTCAAGTTCGCCTTCGCTATGAACAAACTTGAAGAAGAACTTGGCATTCCTCCCTAATCGCTTGAACTCCTCATAGCCTTGTCGGTATAGGAGATCCTCGGAGTGGGCCACATAGCTGGAGTCTGTAAGTTGCACACATGGAACTGTAAATTTCGATTTTACCGGCCCTAGACAGAAAAATCGTACGTACAGTGTGTGCCCCTCCATGATATTTTCCATGATCGATCTGATCTCCTTCAATCCGTCCTCTTTATCCATTTGATTCAAATTTGGGCCCAGATCGACACCTTCCAGCACTAGAAACTTTGTATGTTCCTTGTCTCGTGCCTGATCATAGTATCCATCGAAATGAACAGTATGGCCTTTCATGGCAAGATCTATTTCTTCTCCTTCTTTTATCGCTGAATCACGTATATATTGGAGGTCTTCGGGGGAATCAGTGCATATAAACACGTCTTCTGGGTTACAGAGTTCAATATATCTGGCAACAAACTTGTGCACCTCATGATTATCAATAGCAACAAGTTTTTGGTAATCTTCCTCACTCAGTCTTTCCCTAAGCAGATCCATTTTTTCGTTCATGATACCTTCTCCATGACCTGATCCTTATAGTACTGTATCATATACACCAGTGCTTTAAATGGTTTTAGGTGTACATAATAGGGATAGGTTTATTTTTCTTGCTATCATGGATCCAGCTGTCATTAAGAGGGGCCGATCCCGATGGATCCTCGAGTCAACATCTCATAAATTTTATATTAGGGAAAATGTATCTATAGTAGATAAAAAGTACGTAAAGGTGATCAACTATGAACAAGTATAAACAATTGTTCTGGTCGCAGATAGCAATCACAGTTCTAGGAGCGGTAATGTTCTATGAGTTCTATAGAATTCGTCTTGCACTGGAGAAGTTGGCAGGAATCAGCTACAACAGAGGATTCCCCTTCTATGTTGTTGTGGTAGGAATTGTTGTAGCTTTTATAGTCGGTTACTCTCTGCAGCTGGAACGAAAACAGGAAGAGTAACTACTCATTTTTCTTGTTTTTTTCCTTTTTAATCACGGGAATCTTATCCTTAATCGTTTCGTGTTTATGATCAGTTACATTTTCATTTTCTATGATATCGCTGATTTTCATTTCGAGCTCTTCAACTCGTTCAGCGTAGTGTTTGTGCCACCATGCGTAATAAACAACGAGAGAGATGCCAATTGCAATCAGTACTCCTCCAAGCACAATAGACCATGCTGCCTGTTGGAATAGTTTGAGGACAGCAATCCCCATACCAATAAGTGCTAGCCCGGTACGGATAAACGACTGTACCGTTCTACTTTTCGCGAGGAGTGTTCTTTCCTCCGCCAGTATTTGTTGGCATTCTGCGTTGTCAGATACGGCGTTCTCTTCAGACATCAAACCTACTCTCCGTTACATACTGCGATATACTCTCTTTAAATAATTGATCCAAGAATCTGTATCCACATAGGGAGTCACACATACCATTGTAGTGAACGTTCTTTCTACTCATAGAATTCATGTCCGCATTTGGGGCATTTTATATACGAACAGTGGGCCACAGACTGAGGGCACTCCTTGCAAGAAACTATTCGGGAGTAACTTTTACTGAAGGTAAACTCACATTGTGGGCATGTGACGAGATCTTTCTTGTTTCCTTCTATCCGCATATGCTATTCTCACCTACTTCCAGTGTGAAACCAATACTATAAAAAGGATAGGGCTATGAGTCCTTTTTTCGCAGCCAGACATCTCTCTGCGGGAACGGTATCTCAATACCTTCATCATCCAGCGCTTCCTTTATCGGTTTCATGAGCTCTCTCTGCGTCTGGAAGGCGTAGTTGTTTGGAGCCCATGCCAGTATCCTAATGTTTATGGAGGAGCTTCCCAGTTCCTTAACGTACATAAATGGAGCCGGTTCTACGAGTACATATGGATATTCATCCAATACTCCTCTTATCACATCCATTGCCTTACCGATATCTTCTTTGTAGGCTATTCCTACTATCAGCTCAATTCTTCGTATCTCATTGGAGACTCTGTTTTCTATCACAGAGTTGAAGAGTTTTTCATTGGGGATTCTGACGAGATTTCCATCCCACGTACGTATTCTGGTGGATAGTATCTCAATTTCTGTAACGACACCGCTGATATCCTCGTTCTGGATGATTATGTAGTCACCTATCTTCAGCGGCTTATCAAAGTACATAAACACACCGGAGATAAGGTTGGAGACCACGGTCTGGCTGGCAAAACCGAGGACAATACCGAGTACCCCTCCAGCCACCAGTACACCAGAGAAGTTAACTCCTAGATTGTTGAGCGCAACCATGACGAAAATAGTGATGATAACGTAGTATACTATTTTCTTCAATAGATTCTGTCCGTGTACATCAAACCGATTCTTACTCCACCTTTTTGCCATCCTCGAAATAATTTTTGCAGCAATAAGCCCCACAATTATAACTATTAAGGAAAAAATCCACACGCCAAGAGTGTGACCCAATATTTCTTTGTTCTCTATTTTTTCAAGGAATGTCTCAAGTGTAGTAAAGTCTATCATCAGTAGCCCCATCCCATGGTAAATTCTTTTTTCACGTGGAAGTCCTTTATAAAATTTCCAATTTTCTTTAATCCCTCTGTTCTCTCAGATTCTGCCACCTTCAGTTCTGTTGGGGTAATGGTTAACTGAAGAGGAGGGTAGTGGATTTTTTCATCCTCGTAGAGTTCTATATCTGCTGAAAACACTATTTTACTCACTTCTTGCCACGTTTCAGTTTCATTTTCAACTTGTATATGTACTATCGCCGTGTCTTTCTCCTCATTTGAATCCGATTTGAAATATCGACAGAGCATTCCCTTCTCAACAGGCCCGTAAAGGGCGTATTTTTCTTTCTGAATATGAATGGTATCTATAGATGTCCACTTCCTATTTTTCAACGCCCTTACCTGGAGATCGTAGGGGGCTGTTATAGTGAATGTGGTGGTATCTCTAGGAGATATAACGATAGGATTTTTGAGTGAAAGCTGTATATAATTGGCGATTCCAGAGGAGCTTACAGGAAATAGATCGAATGTGATATCTTTTCCGGGTATTATCTTCTCGATGTCGTTTCTTTTGTAAATGTATCTTCCTTCCCCCTCTATTATCTCAATGCCGAAGTTTTCCATCGTAACCATTTAATCACGCGTCACAGTGCTGTATCCCTCTGGTGTTTCTTCTACTAGTATGGTATGTGGTATAGATGTTTTTATATCTTTCACATGAGAAATAATGAGTATCTGTTCAAAATGATTCTGCAGTTTGTGGAGCGTCTTTAGGAGGTTCTGTCGTCTCTCTGTGTCGAGACTTGAGAATACTTCGTCGAGGAAAAGTGACTGGATATGTGAGAATCCGTGTTTTGAGGAGAGAGAAACTAACACGCGTGAGATTGCAATTCGCAGGCAAAGATTGATCAGATCTTTTTCTCCTCCTGAAAACCGTGAGATAGGATGCAGTTCACCGTCGTATCTAACAAGTATTCCATAATCATCGTCTAACTCTATCTCACTGTACTTTCCGTCGGTCATTTCATCCACGAGCTGGGATGTTTCAAGGGCGATCCGTGGTTTCAACCGATTCTGAATGTTGACAGGAATATCAGAGAACGCTTCGCAAAGAATGGAGTATTCTCTCTCTTTTTCTTTTTTATCCTTTATTTTTACTTCTATATCTTTTAATTTCTTTTTTTTCTCTTCCAACTCGTTTATTCTTTCTTGAATATTTTTTATTTCAGTGGATTTTGCGCTGTGTTCTTTTGAGAGCTCAACATACTTTTTTTGCAGGGGTTCCATCTCTTTTTTTAGTTCTTCGTACTCTTTGGCATACTTTTCCTTCTCATCTATACGACTGTGAACATGCTGAATGTTTTTTTCAATACTTCTTATTTTTTCGTTGAGGGAGGCAATTTTTTTCTTCACCGCGACTTTTTGCGATATCTTTTCTTTAAGTACAGGGATCTTTTTTTCAATTTCCTCTTTTTCTTCAAGTTTTTTCTTCATTTGTGAATATTTCTCTTCTTTGAAGCCAATATCTTTTATTTTTTTCTTTATCGCCTTTATTTCCAAACTTTTTTTATCGAGAAGTTCTTCCTTGTCATTTTTTAGGTTTTTTATCTCTTTTTGCAATTTTTCTATTTCTTTTTTAAGCCTTTCAATAGTTGTTTCGTAGATTTTTAGATCGTTTTCCTTTTCCCTGAGTTCCTCTATTTCTTGGAGCTCAGATTTGAATTTTTGAAGAGTATTTTCCTTTTCTTCTAAAAGATCTTGGGCATTTCTCTTCTTTTTCGATATTTTCGCAATGGCATTGTTCTTTTCTTTAATCTTTTTGTTGTATTTGGCTGTAAGTGTTGTGTAATGTTCCTCATCAAGCTTTCTCTTGCACAAAGGACACTTTTTTCCCACCCCTACTCCTTCGATTTGATCGAGATCTTCTTCCAGGTTCTTTTTCTCTGTCTCATGTTTTGTGAGATGTTGATCGAGTTCATTTATCTTTTTCTGCAGTTTTTTTACATCATTTTCGTGCTTTTCGATCGTTAATTTTATTTCGTCGTATTTTTTTGTTTTTTTTCTGATCTCGGGGAGTTTTTTTACCTTTTCTTTACATACTTCTATTTCTTTTTTGTTGTTTTTTAGTGTTTCTCTCGTTTTTTCTATGTTAGCTTCTATATTTTTGAGATCTGTCTCTAGTTTGTTTTTTTCGATTTCCAAACTATTCTTGAGCTGCGTGTACTCATCTTTTTTCGATTCTATTTTCTTAAACGATTTTTTGAGTTCTTTATACTCTTTGTACTCTGGAAGTTTCTTTTCATATTCTTTTTCTAGTTTTTCAATTTCTTTCAAATCTCCTTTAAGTTCTTTCAATCGTTCTTTTTTCGATTTACGTTTTTCTGATAATAACTCTTCTTTTTTTACACTTTCATCGTATATTTTCTTTTCTTTTTCTAATTCTTCCAGTTTCGCTTTCTTTTCCTGCAGTTTATCTTCAAATTTTTTATATTCATTAGAAATTTCTTTGAATTTTTTTTCTAGCATTTCTTTTTCTTTACAAAGTTCTCCAATCCGCTCTATTTCACTCTCAAATATTTCCTTTTTCCCAGAAAGCGACCGTCTCTCCCCCCTCACAGCTTTTTTCTTTTCCTTCGCCAATTTCTCAAATTTTTCATAGATTCGAAGATTGAACAACCTGTTAATGATTCCTTTCCGTTCAGATGGTGTTTTGGAGCTTAAAAGATCGAGTTCTTTCTGTCGTATAAACGATGAGGCAACAAAGGCCTTTGCGTCCAGTCCCAGTATCTTTTTCACCATTCTCCGTACCTGTCGTGTTTGTGTGCCCTGAACCTTGTCGTTCATCCAGAGTTTCGTTGTTGTTCCACTGCTATCCAGGTATTTTGATACCCGGTATCTATTACCGTTGAGCGAAAAAAAGAGTTCCACACCCATCCTCTCTTCTCCGTCTCGGATAAGATCCGCTTGATTCACTCCAGAAACATCGGTGGATTGCGTTTTCCCGTAAAGTACCCAGGTGATACCATCGAAAATCGTGGATTTTCCGACACCATTGTTCCCAAAGATCCCCACAATACTTTTTTCGAACTCTATATCTGTTTTTTTATACTTCTTGAAATTATAAAGGGTTATTTTGTCAATAATCAAAGATCAAGCACCTCATCAATGATTTCTTTTCCTGCGTTGTATGCAGAAGATTGATTGGCTGTTTCTAGATAATTTTTTAGTTCTTTTTTTGGAGAAAAAAGGAGTTTTTCCTCTTTAAAATCAGGAATTTTCTGGGAGGAAAGCGTGTCTTTCAGCGTGAAGTATAGTGCATCATTCGCCTTTCCTCTAATTTTCTGGTAGTTTATATCCTTTTTATCTGCTGCTGATATCTCACCTTCTAGGACCATTCGCACTATTTTATCATCGATATCCTCCAACTTCTCTAAAGCTTCTTCCGTAATTTTAAATCCTGATTTATTTTCACACGACACAGTAACTTCGATCATGTCCCGTGTAGACGTTTTTATAAACTCTATGTCCCCATCATACACGACAAATCCCTTCTCGTCATCGATCTCGGCGAAATCGTACTTCTCGAGGGATCCAGGATAGACGAGGTTCTCTTTGAGGATCTGAAATTTGTGGATATGCCCAAGAGCCACGTACTCGTACCCGGGAACCTGTGATGGAAGAATG
Source organism: uncultured Thermococci archaeon (assembly GCA_964595645.1). GTDB lineage: Archaea > Methanobacteriota_B > Thermococci > Methanofastidiosales > B48-G16 > JAYEIH01. The sequence continues at coordinate 111,756 of CAZQQT010000006.1, read as the reverse complement.
GAACTTTCATCGAAGGACATGTACCGTTCACTCGAGAGTTTTGCGCCTTCAACAGTTGTATGGAGCATTAAAATATTTCTGTATCCGTCCGCAGGCTTTTTAATATGCTTTTCTGGGTGGTCAGTGTAGGGAACACCGTGGATTCGGTACGCTCCTATTTTTTTTTCAAAGGGTTTCAACCCAATATGGATATGTGGAATCGAGGTGTAGAGGGTGAGCGGATTCGTCACCCCCCTGGTTTTGGGAGTCTCATGGTTTCCAGCGATAATAAAGGTATCGACTTTCTTCTCCGATACTCTATACAATTCCTTCTGCACGAATTTTCGAACAAAATTTGTTGGATTCACTTTGTCAAACACGTCACCAGAGATTATAAATAATTCAGGATTATTTTCTACGACAAAATCGATAACTTCCCGAAATGCGTAGCAGAAATCCAGAAGACGGATGTTTATTCCTGTTTCAGGATCTACCTTGTAGTATCGCGTGAGACCTAGATGGGAGTCAGCGGTGTGAACGATCATGGTATCTTTGGACGCTTCAACTTTAAAGAGATTTCGACCACTTTAGTCCATGTCCCGTGAGTACGGCAACCACACGTTCAGCCGTATCTCGTTCCATATACCGTTTCAGTCCTGCGATTGTTGCAGCTGCGGTCGGCTCTATATAGTGTCCCTTCATACACATTTCCTTCTGTGCGTCTTCTATCTCTCTTTCGTTTACCGCAATAAATTCACCGTGTGTATCCTTTACAGCGTTGAGAATCTGCGTTCCTCGGAGCGGTTCAGCGATGGCAATACCCTCGGCGAGTGTTTTCTTTTTCTTTACCTTTGGCACCCTCGTTAGTTCTCCTTTATATGCGTTGTACAGCGGACTACAGTTTTTAGACTGGATCGCAATAATTTTGGGCTGTCTCTCTATAATCCCTGCATCCAACAGTTCACTAAATCCGATATACATTCCGAGCAGAAGCGTCCCATGACCCACAGGAACGACTATTGTATCCGGTGCAGTCCACTCGAGCTGTTCACAGAGTTCAAAGGCACAGGTTTTTGTCCCGTGAAAAAAGAAGGGATTCCAGTAGTGACTCGCATAGTACGCTTCTTCGGCAGCGCTCAGTGCAGCATTGGCGGCATCTTCTCTGCTACCCGGATTTTCATGAAGTGTTGCGCCGTAGCATTGTATCTGCGCTAGTTTAGCTGAAGATGTTGTTGCCGGAATATAGATGTCACATGAAACACCTGCTCTCGCCGCGTACGCAGCAACTGCAGCACCTGCATTTCCAGAAGAATCCTCAACAATGTCTGTCACACCCAGTTCTTTCACCTTGCTCATGAGCACAGATGCACCTCTATCCTTGAAGGAGCCGGTGGGAAAGAGATGATCCTCTTTCAGCAGTACAGTGGTACCGTTGAACTGCTCTTCGATCAATGGCGTCATGCCTTCACCAAAAGAAACGATATTCTCATCGTTCTCGATGGGAAGTGCCTCCCTGTATCTCCATAGCGTTGAAATTCTTTTTTCTATTTTTTTTATAGGGAATGCTATCTCCATTTTTATCCTGAGTAGTCCTCCACAGCTGCATCGCCAGATGTTCTTGTCCCATGAGTATGACGCGTCACACATCTCGCAACGTAATGTACCCATGATATGTTTTCCGTTTTATCGTTTTTAAATTCTTTCAACAAAAAAAGAAAAAGAAGAGGATAGTATTATTCTACTTCAACTCGGATTAACTCTTTATCCCTATACGTGTATATCCCTTTATTCTGAATGTATTTGCATGCAGCTTCTATCCAATGTTCATCCGCGTTGATTTTTTTTAGCTCACGTATCTCTACTCTTTTCTTATTCTCTTCGTTGATGTAGTCGTGTATCATTGAAGCGATCGGTTTGACGATGAGCTCAGTCTCCTTCTCAGTAATATACTCATACACTACATACGCTGTGTCCTGATCCGTGTCGATTGTGTGTTGTATGTCATCTATTGTGATATCTCTGGGCAATCCTGTTTCCATTTTTTTCTGTATATATTTTGTAGCTTTTCTTTCGAGTTCTGATCGATTGAATGCCTTTACAAATTTTGATAGGTCTATTTGGACGGTGAGATAGAGATCGACGATTTTATATACCTTGGAGGGAGTTCCCTCCCGTGTGTACATGTAGTTTACTAGTCCTGCGTCTTCGAGTATCTCTAGGTGCTTCGTGACAGTAGGCAAGCTCAGGTCCAGTACCTCAGCAATTGCTGAGGGTGTCATCCCCACTCGGTATCGTTGAAGAAGAAGATCGATTATCTTCATCCTCGTCTCATTTGTGAGTGAGTACAGAGCTGCCATTCCTTTCAGTGGATCTCTTTTTGATATTGATACCATATGTATCACTTACACGTAAAATATGAAGGGTACACCCGTCATAGCAAATACGAATACAAAGAGCAGTAGGTACGGCATTATCGCACAGATAAAAGAGCGTCCTATGTCCAGTCCATAGACTTCACTCACCGAGAACGTTCTTAGCAGGAGTGTCCAGAGCCACTGTGCGAGTTCCATTGCCAGAATCACGAAGATCCCCACTACTGGTGAGGCAATGAATACAAGGAGCCCCACCGTAAGAGTGAGCGCTGCCACATGTGAGTATCCATACATCGCCAGAAGGGACTCGTAATCCCCCAGTCCGTTAAACAGGTATTTTGCCGATATATGCCCTATTCCTGCGTTAATTATCCATGGTACCAAAGAGTATATGGCAACGATTACGGCAACACCGAGAAAAGCCGTAAATATCACCCCTGTAAAGCTGGAGATATCGATCTGCCAGTGGATTGGGGGGGAGGGAAAGATGTGTACCCGCTCGGAGAGAAAGTCGGTAATAGCGTCAATACCTCGTACAACACCAATACCAGCGAGCAGTACATTGAGAAAGGTTATCCCAACCACAAGTCCAACTGGTTCCATCATGGAGAATCCTTCTGCCAGTATATTTTGAAATGTCTTTCTTGGCGAAAAAATCACATTTTTTACTCTCTGTACAAATTTCATCCTATCACCTCGATGCTTCCTGTTCCTACATCTATCCATACCTCATATGTGATATCTTTCTCAGGGTTCACCCTGTATGTTCCTCTTTTTGTCTCAATATTCTCTGCGTCAACAGAAATAGCTCCAATTGTCGTATTGCAGTGGATCAGATATCCTATACTTTTCGATGTTACGATCTCTGCACTTCCTGTGCCCACTTTTATCCGTGCTGTGCCGCTTCCTTTCTCGGGGAGATGAATCATCACATCTCCCACACCAACGGAGACATCTATTCTCTTGAAGTTCGCTGAGTGCAGTGAAAGATCTACCTCCCCTACATTCATATCTATCTCGAGGGTGTCAAAAGTATCTGCTATCGTTCCTGTGATGTCCCCGACAGATGCGTTGAACCGTACTGTATCGCCTAAATCTGCAATCGTCGGCGATTCAGGTTCTTCTTCCTTTTCGTATTTTACCACTGCGGTGATGTTGTAGAGTGTATTGTTGGACATAACCAAATCTATTTCCCCGACGTTTATCGATGCATCAAAATTTTCCCTGTCCAGTATTGTATCTTCAACGAAATGGTATGTCTTTGTTTCTTTTCCTGCCTCAGCGTTGATATACAGTTCTCCGTCTTTTACTCTCACTGTGCATCCGCTGAGTACCACACAGCCTATTACAAGCAGCACCAACCATGTTTTTTTCATCATGTTTTCACCTTTCTTCTAATCACTTAGTTTTTACATCCATCTAATCTAAGTGTTTATATAAAAGCTTTTCGGTCGCAATGAAATTCATCGTAGAAAAACCAAAGATTTTTTATATATGATCCCAATGGACTATGAAACAATTGGAGGCAGAACAATGGAAACACCACTCTGTGATAACTGTCTTACAGGCGATCCTCTCTGTCAGGCATGTTCCGAGAAATTAGAGAAGGGAGAAATAACAGAGCTAGATAAAACGTTATCGAGGACACTCTATAGTATAGACAAAGAATATAATCTCGGCGATATCACATTTAAAAAATCTATTGAGGCTAATAACCTTATCGTAATGATTGTGGGCAAAGAGGATGTCGGAAGAGTGGTGGGGAAACGAGGGAAGATCGTGAGGATACTGCGAAGAAAAGTGAATAAAAAGATACGAGTAGTAGGCGATACAGATGATTTGAAAGTATTTGTGGCGGAATTAATTTATCCTGCCAAACTTGTTGGTATTGATAGAATTTTTCCTGTCTCCGAAGAGCCAATAAATAGAGTGAGGATAGAAAAGTCCTCGAGGGATAAGATACCCGCACTCACGGAAGAAATAGAAACTGCACTGAGTAAGATAAAAAAAGAGAATACAAAAATAGTTTTTGAGTGATTAAAATGATACTGAAAGGATGGATACATGAGATAAGAGACCTGGGGGGTATAAAGTTCGTGATCCTGAGGAATGAAGAGGGATTGCATCAGATAGTGCTCCCCAGGAAAAAGGTTTCTCAGCAGCTTTTTGAGACGATTTCCGCACTCAACAAAGAGGATGTGATCGAGGTAACGTGTACGAAACAGAAGAGTAAGGGAAAGGATTTTGAGTTCGAGTATCTCCCTTCTGACATTATCGTACTCAACAAATCTGAGACTCCACTCCCTCTCGATCCCGTGGAAAAGGTGGATGCCGGCCTCGATACGAGACTAGACAATCGATTTTTAGATCTGAGAAAAAGGAGTATATTTACTATTTTTAAAATACGAAGTGAACTACTACGAGCTACCAAAGGATTCTTCTTTGAAAATGAATTCACTGAGATCCACACACCTAAAATTATCTCTTCGGCTTCCGAGGGAGGGACCGATCTTTTCCCTGTGCAATATTTTGAAAAAAAGGCGTATCTCTCCCAAAGTCCCCAGCTCTATAAACAAATGATGATGGCTGCCGGATTTGAACGTGTGTTTGAGATTACATGGTATTTTAGAGCAGAACAGCACAATACACGAAGACATATCAATGAATCAACGGCCATCGATATGGAAATGTCATTTATCGACGATGAAGAGAATGTAATGTCTGTTCTCGAGGATCTCATTTATCGTGTGTGTAGGGATATAGTAGAAAACTGTGAAAAAGAGCTGAAAACTCTCGATAAAGAAGTACACATTCCTGAAACACCCTTCAAGAGAATTTCATACGATACGGCAGTGGAGATTGTCAACGATCGTGGAGGGTCCCTCTCATGGGGGGAGGATCTCGGTACCGAAGAGGAACGGATACTTGGAGAGTATATGGAGGAAGAAGATACTCATTACTACTTCATCAAACGGTTCCCTGAGAACAAAATATTTTATATCATGCCCGAGGGCAAATATTGTCGAGGATTCGATCTTGACTGTAATGGTGTCGAGATCACCTCGGGCGGTCAGCGGGTACATGATTATGACATGTTGGTAGAGAGAATTCAACAGTTTGGGATGGATCCGGAGAACTTCCAGGATTATCTTAAGGTCTTTAAGTATGGGATGCCGCCTCATGGAGGGTTCGGCATGGGCATAGAACGCCTCCTCATGGAAATACTGGATATTCACAATATACGAGAGTGCATCCTTTTCCCACGGGATAGAAATAGAATTACACCATAGGAGTTGCAGATGAAGAAAAAAATAATCCTTTTCCTTTTAGGAATTCTCGTCCTTTTTTTTGTTATTAAATTTGCTGGATTTGAAAATATATACCAAGAGGTACAGCGTTTAGATACCACACTCTTTGTGCTGGCACTCGGCCTGCATTTTTTCATTATCGGCCTCAGAAGCTTCAGGTGGAAGCTTCTCTTGGCCGTGCTTGGAGATAACCCACCTTTCCACAGAATATATAGGGTTGTCTCCACAGGTATATGCATTAATAATATCACACCGGGAAGGGTGGCTGGCGATCCGATGAGAGCGTTCATGCTCATTTCCGATCTGGATCGTGAAAGAAAATTTTCTACAATCATCATCGAGAAAATGATCGATCTTCTTGTTCTGGCCTCTATCACCACAATCTCTCTCGGGCTGTTATTTCACCGTCTGCCCGCACAGATAGGCACTCTTGGAATGGCGGCAGCTGTATTCATTTTAAGCATGATCATCTTTTTCTATTACTCGGTACTCAAGGGAAAGCTTGTATCTGTAGCCAGTACACTTTTACGGCCACTGCCGTTGAAATCAAAAAAAGAAGAGATACTCGAGTTTGTGAAGAAAGCACAGAATGGTGTGAGGGAGATACGGCATCCCATGGTTATCACCACTACAGCAGTGCTATCCCTGATCTGCTGGCTTTTAGAGCCTCTTAGACTCTTCATTATCTTTAAGTCTCTCAACTACGAGATCTCGTTTGTTACTGTGGTGGTTGTCTATCTTTTTTCCTTAGTTCTGGGGATGATTCCCATCACACCCGGTGGAATTGGTACTATAGAAGGGTTCATGATACTCTCTCTTAAAGCGTTTAACGTAGAACTTGCTGTCGCCACCACTGCCACTCTCCTTGATAGGTTCATTACATTCTGGCTCACTACACTTTTTGGTGCAATTACCGGCATCTCTCTTGGAATTAAAGATTTTACCCGGTTTTAATTGTATTGTCTTGCAATAATATTATGTAAAATCCTGTTGTCTCCTCTTTTTCCTGTAAAGACTTCTTAAACTGCCTATCTGTGCAAATTCGACTCCTGGAGGCATTGTTCCTCCCCTTCGTAGATATCTCCACCAGTGGACAACAAATCCACCTACTGCGAGTTCTCGCAGTTTATCTTTACGATATTTTGCCAGTTGCAGCTCTTTCTCCAGAGAACGGATATCTGAGACAGTATCTCCACCATTTAAGAATAGTTCGTCTACCCGTTTCAGCAGGGCCTTCACCAGGAGGTATGTGATCGATTCGGACTTCTCCTCCAGCGCTTTTCTCGGTTCCACAGAACCATTTTGCAGGAATACCCTTCTCCTCGATATGTTTCCTATCATCTTTATCGTGTTTGGCCCAATAGAAATGAATTTTCCCCTATCTATTTCTCGTAACCCAACAACCTTTTCCACACCGTTTTCATCTTCTATTATAATATCGATAGGAAGAATAACATCTATAACACCATTTTCTATCATTTCAGCTATTTTTAGCGCCTCTGTTTTAGTTGTGTCCCATTTATCACCAAAAAACTTCTCTATAAGCTCTTTGTTCATTTTGCCAATGCTGTGAGGGAGCGTTCTTCCTAGAGAAGAGGCTTTTTTAATAAGAGCCCAGAGAAGAAGTACAAAGATAGGTCCACCATCGAGACAGACTAGTAGGTCCTCCTTCCCCTCTGTGAGGAGAATTGCGCTCAATTTTCCTCTTTTCGCTCCGGCGATTCCCCACACCTTAATATCATCATCAGAGTTATTATAGATTTTCGTGATATCTTCTAGTTCTCGTGCGAAATACTTATTGCAGTAACAATCATCTGAAAATAACCTCAACGAAAGATGATCTCGATGAGCAGTGGGTAGTGCGCCGTTTATTTTTGCGGTATCTTTTAACATTTTCCATAACGTCGTACCTGAGGAATTTTTCGGTGGATTTTTTTCTTCGGGAACTACTTTTCGTATATTATCCAGAAATATCAACGATCCGTTATTTTCTTGATTTGCCTTTTTCATTTCTTCAAGAGAATCTACAAAAACTGTATTTTTTACTTCGGGCGTGATGGGATCCATCTCTCGCTCCATCATTTCTTTTAAAATATCGAAATTTTCCTTGAGTGTTCCGTTAGGAAGAGAAGAGTGGGACGTACATAGTATGTTTGCCTTTTTCTTTTGTTGCTCCCGTATAGAGAGAATTGTTCTTACAGTCTGTTCCACCCGTAATGATGGTCGTGGAGGCTCGTTAATGTCAGCTCTTAAATATACGGTGTCTAGCTCATGGTCAATATCAGAAAGATCGGCAAGAACAACATTTTCGTTCTCTGAGGTTTCTATAACCCTCACATGATCACCTAAAAAATTCTGTAGATGGAGAGTATTTAAATCTTTTGTCAAATATAGAGACGGTGCATTATTTCTTTTTTCTGTTCTTCAAAGACATAATTTGTTTTATTTCCCTGATAGAAAGTCCATCTTCTTTGTAGTGCTGGTATCCCCTCTCTTCGCTGTACTTTAAGAAAGATAACAGGTGAGAACCATACCCTCGCAGAACCACCAGTAAGTCTGTATTTCGTTCGTCCAATATTCTGTACTGTGGGGAGATCCTATAGGCTATTCTATCTAATATGCCTTTTTCTTTCTGTAATTTTTCAATGAGAATATGAGAGAGTTCGTGGGCGATACCTCCTTCTATTACTTCCTTCGGTGCGTCGTTAAGTGAGGTATCAACCTCAATATAGAATCCTTCTTCGGTGAGTTCACCATATACAAGAAGAGCATCCTCTAACGAGCTATATTCTATGCGAATATCTTCGTCCATCAGCTCAGGGAAGCCATTCTCTATTACAGTGTCTCTGACATTCTTCAGATTATTCATATGAAATCTTTTGTTTCAACCTTTGGAGACACTAAGAAGCTCGTGTGCCTTGGCGAGCCATTCCCGTATCTTTATGGATTGAGGACACTTCTCTTCACATTCTCCACATTCAACGCAGTTGTCTGCTCGTTTTTCTTCATTCAGAAACTTGTATGATCGTTGTGCACCTTCCAGGTCATTGTACATGTTTGCTTCATTGTAGATTTCGAGGATACGGGGGATGTTCACGTCATTTGGGCAGGGCATACAGTATTCACATTTTGTACAGGGAATGGGACAGAGTTCTTGGTATTTGTCGCGTACCTTTGCAATAAGATCCAGCTCATCTTTTGTTAATGTATTGGGACCTGAGCGTTCGGCACTCATCACGTTCTCTTTCACTTGTTCCATGGTGCTCATACCGCTGAGCACTACAGAAACTTCCGGATGATTCCACACCCACTGAAGGGCCCATTCAGCAGGATCACGTTCTTTGTCGGCGGTATTCCAGAGATCTTTCACGACCTGTGGCGGATTTCGGGCGAGTTGGCCACCACGTATTGGTTCCATAACTACTACTGCAAGTCCTTTTTCTGCTGCGTACTGTAGTCCCTTTGTTCCTGCTTGGTACTCTTCATCCATGTAGTTGTACTGGATCTGACAGAAGGTCCAATCGTAGGCGTCGACAATTTTTTTGAATACTTGATATTCATCATGAAATGAAAATCCAAGATGATTGATTCTTCCATCAGCAAGTGCCTCTTCAGCCTTCTTCAGCACATCGTGTTTCTGCATTTTCTCCCATCGCTTTTTATTCAGTGCATGGAGTAGATAAAAATCGATATATGAGGTCTGCAATCTTTCGAGCTGTTCATTGAGATACGTATCAAAATCATCGGGCCTTTCGATTTTCCATGTAGGTAGTTTGGTAGCGAGACGTATTTTTTCTCTGTAGCCATCCTGCAACACGGTGCCGACAAACGGCTCGCTTTTTCCTTCATGGTATGGATATGCGGTATCGACGTAGTTCACACCGTGGTCGATGGCGTATCGTATCATCTCAGTAGCTTTATCCTCATCGATCTGTCCTCTGTCATCTCCTTCATATGGCAGCCGCATGGCGCCAAATCCCAGCGCCGAAGGCTTCCAGTCAAGGTTACCAAATGTTCGGTACTGCATACTATTTCTCTTTGTTTCTAGGTTTTAAAAGTTGTTCTTTGAGACTGTGGTACAGAGCTTGAAATGGAATTTTTTAAAAATTAGTAAAAACATTGTTATTTGTCTTTAGGGTTATTTCTATTTATACAAGTTCTCTTCTGCAAAATCACCTGCGATTGGTAGCTTATACATTTTTCCCTGATATGCTTTGAGTATTAGTACCAACCAAAGTATGAGAGCGAGTATTCGTATCAGTTGTCCGATAACCCATCCAATAAATGGTATCCAACTGAGGATCACGGTAATCACTGTCAAGGGTAAAAACGTGACAATCGACTGCATTGCGTGGAACCGAACAAATCTATTTTCCTCCTCTAACATTAAAAATGCGATTCCTGTTATCCATCCGAGCACATAGCAAAGTGCCCCTTCAACATTTTCTTTTAATCCCAAACTCGTTCTCTCCAATACCATAGAATTACCTCTTTACAGCATATTCTTTGAGTTTTAAGTAGTTTTCGTTTTGATGAACTATAAGAGTGGAAAAGACACAATTTTACGTGATCGGCTAGTTGGCAAAAAGGCTCTATGCTTTCCTTCGAAACGCATATGATCATAAAATAGAAAGAAAAATGAATACATGTCTAAAACAAACATTAAACAACAGATTACATCCCACAACAAATATTTTCCTGTTCTCTTAGCGCTTCATATATTTCTAATTCATTATTTCCGAAAGTTTTATATACTCCTCCCACAAAAATTGAGAGACGATTCAAAGACTGAACAAAGAGGTGACAAGAATGGATGTATTGATAGGTAAAAAGGGTGCTATGGCTTATGTATTGGCTGTAGTGACAGGGTTTAATAACGACGACAAAGTAGTCATTAAGGCGAGAGGAAGAAATATATCGAAAGCAGTAGATGTTGCAGAGATAACACGGAATCGGTTCTATCAGGAAGCGAAACTCGAGAACATTGAGATAGGAACGGAGACCATCGAGGATAGAGCTGTCAGTACTTGTGAGATTACACTCACTAAGGGAGAAGAGGCAAAAGAAGACTAACAAGACTAAATTGGAAGAGAAAAAGATGGTAAAAGCTGGAATAACTACTTAAATTCCGGAATAAAGTCTTTTCCATAGAAAGTCTGGCAGTTTGTTTTTTATTATTTTTTTCTTCACCGCATCGATATTGTAAACTATACGCTTTTTTTGACATGTCATTTTTGCCGGATCAAAGAGGAACATACTCGCCCTGGGATCATTGTCTCTCGGTTGACCTACAGCCCCAGGATTCAGCACCAGTTTTTTATCTATTCGTTTTTCCATGGGAACATGGGTGTGTCCCAGCACCATGACATCGGTCTCTTTCAGGAATGGTGTGAAGTAAGAATCAGGATAGTTTGCATAGATATACCGAGTAATACTCCTAGGTGAACCGTGATAGATTGAAATTGTTTTATTTTTTCTTTCTGTAACAATATTAAAACTCAAATCCTTCAGAAACTGCATATTTTCTTCGGTCAACACGGATGTTGTCCACCGTATTGCCTTTTCTGCATAGATATTAAAGCCCCGTGGCTCGTGGAGGACTGCGTGATCATGATTTCCTAGAACACCTTTCACTCCCTTTTCTCTGCACAGTTCTATTACCTCGTTAGGATTTGGACCGTATCCCACAAAGTCGCCGCAACAGAAGATCTCTCCTCTCGCACGATGCAGAATTTCTTCAAGGGCTTCTAGATTCCCGTGGATGTCCGAGATCAGCGTGATCATACTACATACATTGTGTGTATTATATATATTTTTTTGCTATCGTGAATGCTCTCTTCACCGATCTGTTTTTTTCTCCTTTTTTTGCGATGTACGATTCAAGCTCGTTCTCACCTATTTTTTCCCGTATCATTTTCATCTCTCGAAGAAAGATATTGAGGTTATGCAGCGCAATGAGAATTTCAGCCTCACTTGAACTCTCTAGAAAGTCATCCAGGGTGTATTCCTCACAAATAAAACAGTCACATTCGGGAAGGTTGGTTACCTCTCTGAGTTTCACCCGTTTCAATGTTTCTGGATGAATATACTCTTTAAAGGCTGCTGCTACCACATAGGTCCACGAATCGAAGGATTCCACACCAATACAACTCAGTGCAAAGAGTGCTGGAAATCCTGTAATTCCAAACACATGAAGTGGTTTTTTCGTTTGTGCCGCTGCAATTACTTCCACCAGCGTTTCATAGTTTCTCTTTTTCGGAACGAGCGAACCCACGGCGTATCCGTCAAATCCGTTCCCCAGTGTGTTTAGATACTCTCTTATATCAGTTGGATCGTGCCCGTGAACCGCTGAGTAGAGCATCATATCTTTCTTACTTTTTAGCTGCAATGCCCGGCGTGAGTTTTCTATACTCTTTCTTATCCGTTTTTTCTTTTCTTCTAACGATAATCCTGTACCAAGAGGGTAATCAAATGTAATACCGATATCACAGCCGGCTTCCTCCTGATATTTCAGTACAAACTCCTGTTCGAGCTCTGCGTTCTTTTTCATGTATTGGAATCCGCCAGAGTCTATCACAACGGGTTTTTTTGTATTTAACACGTTGTGTATACCTTTTTTACGGATTTTTTCTTTTCTTTTATATCGAAGAATATGATAGAGACTGAGAATCGTCCCTTGGGCCAGTTCCCACGGCGCCGGAAATTTTTTTTCATCGATCCAGATGTCCCATATGCCATAGGAGGCGGCGGAGACAGGAAGAAGTGCCGGAGTTTCTATCTTCCCGTGCGCTGTTTTTATTACTTTCTGCGTCATAATATGATTCATCGACTAGCATATAAAAAGGAAAGGGTTCTATGTTCTCTTTCTTATCAGGATGGTAAATTGTTATCTCTCGCATCTCTTTTCATTGTCGCGATTAAATTATATAAAGATCATGAAACAGAAAAGCATGCAAAAATTTTTTATTCTTGCATACAAATATAGTATACAATGGCAGAGTTTAGTGAGGCTTATCTTGACGATATGAGGGAGGACATCTCCTACAAAATAGAAAAGGCCATGGCATATGCCGAGCATGAGGACACAAGAAAGGTGTTGCGTCGTGCAGAGGACCTTCTGAGGAGTGATACACCGGAACAGATCTTCACGTCAAGGCTCTTATATGTTGCTGTGATTGAGAAGATGCGGGAAGAAAAGGAAGGGAAGAAGTGGATAGAACTCGATAGGAAAGCATTCGATCTCAAAGAAATCAGTTTAGCAGGACTCCATGGCGGTCCCATTGTTGGACTTATTGCGTATGCTGTGAGAAAAATCACCGACAGAATCACGGGAGAGACAGCATTTAAAATAAAGATTGGAAAGATTGCGTTCAGAGAGCTCACATCACTGGATATCTCCGATACGTATAAACAACATCTCAAAGAAATAATAAAAGAGAGAGTAAAACGAACGTTTTAACGCGTTGGTTGTGAACAGCCATTCTCAGCGACTCAAAATCTTCATCATGGTATCAGCGAGCCGATTTCATCATGGAAATTGGTGGCTGTAGATGAGTTTATTGTTATTGAATACTCGTAGTTCACCTTTTTTATACTCTTTTATTTTCACTATCCAGAATTCCCCCTTTTTTAGTGGAGATTCGGGATGTATTAAAGGTTGAATTTCTTTTTTTTCCCAGTAAAAGTGTATTTGAGACTTTTTAATTGTTGAAAAGCTTTTGTTTGTTATTTTAAGGCTTATTTCCAAATTGTTTGAAGAGAGAATCTCCACCTTTAAGTTTGATAATGTTTCTTCAGTGTGAAGATTACTAGCCTCCCCCTGGGTAAACACACCTTCAACGATGAGAACTGTTGCGGTGATCATTACAACAATTATGAAGGCGATATAGAGAAGATGTGCATCCTCTATGGGATTCTTCCTCACCATATTCATACAGTGTGGTTCCGAGTTAATAAGGTTTACTTGTACTCTTTATTTCTTCAGTATTAAATTTTTTTCAGAAACCTTTTTAAAGTATAACACCGTTATATTTTGTAGAAAAGAAACTAGGTGATCAATACGGCAAAAGATCCTGTATGCGGCATGGACGTCGACCCCGAGAAAGCGGAGTATACAAGTACGTACAATGGAAAAACGTACTACTTCTGTGCTCCTGGATGCAAGAAGATGTTTGAGGAGGATCCACGAGAATATCTCGGTGTCGAATAATTTCTTTTTTTATTTTTTTGGAGTTGAAAATAATGACTGAAGAAAAGAAGAACAAAAGGAAGAAAAAACAAAAGAAAATCGTCCCTATCACAGGAATGCACTGTGAAACCTGTGCAAAAACAATAGAGAAATCGTTGAAAGGTGTGGAGGGTATTGAGTCTCCACGTGTGAGTTATGCCACTGACCAGGCATCCATCACATACGATCCAGATACGGTAAAAATGGATAAAATTGAAGAGGCGGTGAAGGCTGCAGGATACTCGGTGGCAGAAGGAGAGAAAATCGATATGCCCATTGAGGGGATGACCTGTGCTGCGTGTGCACAAGCGAATGAAAAGGCGTTGGAACGTCTCGATGGTGTAATATCGGCCAATGTGAATTTAGCTACTGAGAAGGCGACAATCCGATACATTCCGGGAAAGGTACACAGGCGGGATATGGTGGAGGCAGTGAGAACCACAGGGTATGATGTCCCTGAGTCATGGCTCAAAGAGCAGGTAGAAGAAAAAGACGTAATACAGAAAGATATTGAAAAGGTGGAACGATCGAAGCGGAAGGCCTATGTGGCGTGGGCATTGACCATTCCAATTATTGCATGGATGATCCCTGAAATGTTCTTTGGCATTATGATTGGCGGTGAGGTTGTATATAACACGGGTATGGTCGTACTTGCGATGCCTATTCTGTTCTACGCAGGGAGGGAGACGTATGGATCTGCGGTGAGATCATTCCTTCACCGTTCGCCCAACATGGACGCGCTGATCATGCTCGGAACACTTTCCGCGTTCTCTACAGGCGTTGTTGCAGTACTTCACCAGTTTGGCTACGCACCGAATATCCTTAACTACGGTGGTGTGGCAGGGATGATCATGGCATTCCATCTCACTGGAAGATATATCGAGACAAAGGCTAAAGGACATGCCTCCCAGGCAATAAAAAAGTTAATGACACTGGAGGCGAAGACCGCACGGATAATACGCAATGGAGAGGAGAAGGAAGTTCCCGTCGATGAGATAGATGTTGGCGACATTATGATTGTGCGTCCCGGGGAGAAGATCCCTACAGATGGCGTTGTGATCGATGGGGAAAGTGCTGTCGATGAGTCCATTGCTACCGGTGAGTCAATGCCCGTTCCCAAAAAGGGAGGAGATGAGGTAATCGGTGCCACTATTAACAAAAAAGGCTCACTGAGGGTGAAGGCGACAAAGGTTGGGAAGGATACTTTCCTCTCCCAGGTGATACGTATGGTAGAGGAGGCGCAGGGATCGAGGGTACCGATACAGGCGTACGCCGACAAGGTTACTGCGTACTTCGTTCCGGTAATTATTACCATCGCAGCCACAGCATTCATTCTCTGGATGGTGTTCCCCGAAACATTCCATTCCATAGTTGTGTGGGCGCAGCCCTATCTTCCATGGGTACAGTCGGAACTTAGCGCCTTGTCGCTGGCTATTTACGCAGCGGTGGCAACACTCGTCATCGCCTGTCCGTGTGCGCTTGGACTTGCCACCCCTACCGCGCTCATGGTAGGAAGTGGTAAGGGTGCAGAGAACGGCGTGCTCATTCGTCGGGGAGAGGCGATACAGCTCATGAAAGACGTCAACACCATTGTTCTGGACAAAACAGGGACCATCACGAAAGGCGAGCCCGGTGTCACCGATCTTGTAGGCGACAACGAGATGCTGCGATACGCCGCCTCCGTCGAGAACCACTCGGAGCACCCTCTGGCCGAAGCCGTGGTACACGAAGCAAAAAAGAAAGGCATCACGCTTGAGGATACAGAAAAATTCGAGTCCGTGACAGGAAGGGGCGTGCAGGCCTTGGTGAATGGAAAACGGGTACTGGTGGGTACGCCGGAGCTACTAGAGGATAACAGTGTGGAACGTTTATACGAAGATGAATTTGAGCGGCTTCAGCAGGAGGCAAAAACAGTTGTGTTTGTTGCAGTTGATAACGAGGTAAAGGGTCTGATCGGTATCGCGGATCAGGTGAAGGAAGACTCGGCCCGGGCCATACAGTTCCTGAAGAAGGAGGGACTTGAACCTGTAATGCTCACCGGTGATAACAAGGCTACTGCCGACGCCATCGCACGAGAAGTGGGCATCTCCCGTGTCATCGCGGAGGTGCTTCCTGATGAAAAAGTGAACGAGATCAGAAGACTCCAGCAAGGAGGAGAGCTGGTGGCAATGGTAGGTGACGGCATCAATGATGCACCGGCACTGGAACAAGCGGATGTGGGAATCGCAATCGGCACTGGCACCGATATTGCAATAGAAAGCGGTGATATTGTGTTAGTGAAAGGGGATCTTTCGGCAGTGGTCAAAGCAGTGAAACTCTCCAATGCAACATTCCGGAAGATCAGACAAAATTTGATATGGGCATTTGCGTACAATGTGATTGCCATTCCTGTGGCCTTTGCTGGATTACTTCACCCATTGATCGCTGAGGCTGCTATGGCGTTCTCTAGCGTGAACGTCGTGACTAACTCTGCAAGACTGAAAAAAGTGGATCTGGAGCTTTAATGTATTTATATCAGTTTCATTCCTTTTTCCAGTTGAAAAATCCTCCCCATATCTTTCTCGCTCAGCGTGAAATTGAAGATGTCAATATTCTCCTTTAAATGTCTCCTCGAGGAAGCTTTTGGGATCGGTATCACGTTCTCCTGTTGGATATGCCACCTCAATGTAATCTGGGCAGCTGTTTTCCCGTACTTTTTTCCTATCTCTGTTAATGTTTTGTTATTTATTGCTCTTCCCTTTGCCAGAGGGCTATAGGCAGTACACACAATCTCATTGTTCTGGCAGTAGCTGATAATTTCTTTCTGCGAGTAAAAAGGGTGGTACTCAACCTGATTGCAGAAAATAGGTGCTTCGGAATACTTCTGCGCTTTTTTCATTAACTCTACAGAGAAGTTACTCACACCGATATGTTCAACCTTTCCTGCGTTGCGAAGTTCATTCATTGCATTCAGTGTTTCCTCAAGAGGGACAGTTTCACTGGGCCAGTGGATTAACAAGAGGTCTACATAGTCCATGCTGAGTCTCTCCAAACTTTCTTTAAAGGAGCTCGATACAGTATCATATCTCAAATTCATCCTGTCGAGTTTCGTTGTCACGAATATCTCGTCGCGAGGAATTTCATGATCTGCTATTGCTTCACCGACTTCACTTTCGTTGTTGTACATCTGTGCGGTGTCGATATGTCGGTATCCTAGATCCAGTGCGGTTTTTATGGCTATTTTCCCTTCTTTTCCTTTTAACTGCCATGTACCTAATCCAATTGCAGGAATTTTTTGACCTCGAATCGTTATGTATTTCATAGTAGTACTTTTCTTTTGCATACCTAAAAATGTTGCTGATACTGGCTCACGGGATGGAGACGATCCATGAAATATGAGTTGAATAATACTATGTCAGCTGAGAGTATATCGCCATAATCTTTATAAATATCATAATCGTTATAATGAGTATAGGTGATGCTCATGTCAAAAACGACGGTGGCAGTCTCACAAGAGACAAAGGAAATGCTCCGAAAGCTCGGGAACAAGGGGGAAAGCTACGATACAATTATCCGTACACTGATAGAGGAAGTAGGCTGGAAAAAACTGGATGATCGATGGAACAGGATCCTCGAAGAGGATGAGTTTATCCCGCTTGAGAAGCTATGACGTACACAGTACTCGTTTGGACTACGTTTCGGAAACAGTTCCATTCACTGGAGGACTCTCTCCAGGAACGGATCAGATCCTTGCTTACGAAGCTCAAAGAGGATCCGTATAGAGCTCGATCCAGGGCAGACTTAAAGAAGCTCACTAGTACCCATCCGCTAAAGTACCGGTTGAGAGTCGGTAGGTACAGGATCATCTACACGATCGAGAAGGACGTGGTGAAAGTGATCGACGTGTTCACACGGGGGAAAGGATATTGAGCATCCATAGAGGGTACTTGTTGCAATGAGCTTTATGGTGAAGTTGGTTTGAGGACGATACGATGACAGTAAGACTTATGTTATTTTTTTCACTTAGTTCCCTTATGAAATCTAAAAGAGCGAATAAAATTAATAAAGTATTTCTAACTGGTTTTTTCATTAGAGGCTCAATCCTCCCGTGTATTATTAAATTTCTTTCATTGGAAAACTCATTGAGGAAATAACTAATTATATGCCGAGGAAAAAATTGTGTAAGTCTTGTTTTCTCTAACGGGCCCCCGTATAGACGTGATATACCTATCTGATCTATTTGGTTCTTCCAGTCTGCAAAAACAAAATCCGCCTCGTTTGCACTCGCGTTCCATCGTATAGTTCATAGTCCGTTCTTTGAGTATGCCATCATCCATTAGTTGACACCTCATGTGCCAGAAGTCATCAGTCTTTTGGCATGCTCTAGATAGGCAGATGAAAATACCAAAAAATTCAACAGCTGTGACGATAACCCCACTTTATAACCCATAACTATATAAAGTGTATTACATGTAATACAAGATGAGACTCAAAAAAGTTCAACTAAGAGGTGAAAATATGTCTGAAATAGTATCAGTAAGGGTATCAAAAGACACCAAAGAAGAGATGGAGAAATACAAGGAGATAAACTGGAGCGAAGTAATAAGAAAAGCACTCAATGAATACCTAGAGAAAATAAGAGAAACAGAAGCACTAGCGCAATCACTACAACTAGAAGAAGAGGATCTAGAAGAAATAAAGAAAAAAGTAAAACAAAGAATAGCTAAAAAACATGAAGTATAGATAAGATGAAACTAGTAGTAGACTCCAATATAGTAATCTCAGCACTAATAGCCAATAAAGAAAAGACCAGAGAACTCATACAACACCCTTCACTAGAACTCTACGTTCCCGAACAACTCCAAAATGAAATAAACAAGCATAAAGAACTGATAAAAGAAAAAATAGAGTCGAGAGGAGGAAATCCCAAAGCACTCACTCCCTTGCTCCTGAGAATCTACAATCAAATCATCGTAGTACCTAAAAAAGAATATGAAAGTAACTTAGAAAAAGCTAAGAAAGCTCTCAACGACCCAAATGACGTTCCTTTTCTAGCATTAGCTCTAAGGCTTAACTGTGGGATATGGAGTAACGATAAACACCTAAACAACCAAAAACAAGTAAAGACGTACAAAACACACGAATTAGCAGAAGAGGCACCTGAAATACCAGGATTCTAAAGAGCCTCCATGATCCATACTCATAAAAGAATAGATGATATGCTGTTTTTTAGAATAAAATCGCTTTTTTTCGCAAAAAAGGGATTCACGCAAGCCGAGGGAGGGATTCGAACCCTCGTACCTGGATCTGCAGTCCAGTGCATAACCACTTTGCTACCTCGGCGTTAAAATACGTGGAGATTTTTATTATAAAAGCCTTTTGGTAGGGGCAACGTCATCTAATGATAGAAAAGCTTTTTAAACCTCACACCGTAAAATACGGTATCAAGATGCCAATTAAAGCAGAAAGTTTATATATAATGAAGATGGAAGAGTAGTAATAAGAATAAGAATAGTGGTAAATTTACTTGTTTGGAGGGAATATCGTGAAATCTCTCATTGAGAATGCGGTCCAAAGGGCAGAGGAAGGAGAAAAAAAGATAAGGTCTGAGACCGAGACTGAAGAAGGGTATGATTACACTGACGAAGAGTTGAGAACAATTTTACAGCAGGCTCAGGCAAAGATAAAAGTAGTGGGCACTGGGGGCGCTGGAGGAAATGCGATTCAGAGACTGATGGAAGTAGGAATAGAAGGAGCAGAAGCTATCTCGGTAAATACAGATGCACAGGATCTACTCAATAAGAAGGCCGCAAAACGAATTTTGATAGGTAAAAGTGTCACCAAGGGTCTTGGAGCCGGAAACGATCCACGACTTGGAGAAGAGGCCGCAAAAGAAGATGAGAGACTTATTCGGGACGCGCTGGAAGGAGCAGATATGGTCTTTATCACCTGCGGACTTGGAGGCGGTACCGGCACAGGATCGGCTCCAATCATTGCAGAAGTGGCAAAAAAGATTGGTGCGTTAACGGTCGCTATTGTGACAATTCCTTTCACTGTAGAGGGTATACGAAGACAGAGAAATGCAGAAAAAGGTCTGGAGAATCTGAGAAAGGCCGCAGATACGGTGATTGTCATCCCCAATGATAAACTCTTGGAGATGGCACCGGGTCTGCCCATTTCAGCAGCCTTTAAAGTGTCGGACGATATTCTCATCAGAGCTGTTATGGGAATCACAGATCTCATTACAAAAGCAGGGATTGTGAACCTGGACTTCGCAGATGTGAGATCGGTGATGGAAGACGGAGGAGTTGCGATGATAGGTCTTGGAGAAAGCGATACAGAGAATAGATCCGTCGAAGCTGTGGAAGAAGCGTTACACTCCCCGTTGATCGATATCGATATCTCAGGATCGACCGGTGCACTTGTCAATGTGACCGGTTCATCAGATATGAAGCTTGAAGAGGCCGAACGAGTAGTAGAAATTATTTCCAACGAACTCGATCCGGAGGCCCAGATTATATGGGGTGCCCAAATAGATGAGGACTTGAAGAATGCCCTGCGGGTGATGGTCGTTGTCTCGGGTGTCAGTTCCCCGTATGTGCTGGGGCCAAAACGATCAGAGATGTTTGTAGGTGAGGAAGGAGAGAAGTACGATCTCGGTATAGACTTCCTGTAAGGTGAATACAATGGGAACACAAGATAAAATTTTAAATTTTTTCAAAAGTAGCAGACGAGTATGGAGACTGGCAAAAAAGCCCGATAAACAAGAGTATACTCAGACTTCTAAGATTACTGGATTGGGTATAGTTTTGATTGGACTATTAGGCTTTTTAATAATACTTATTGCCGAATTAATAACACGGTATGCGTGATTTCAATGGAAGAACGAGCTTCTAAGATTTTTACAGTAAAGGTTACTGTCAATCAGGAGAAAAATGTGGCCTCCATGATGGAGGCTGCGATAAAAAATAAAGGAATAAAAGTTTTTTCAATCCTCGCTCCAGAGCCTTTGAAAGGCTATATATTCCTCGAAGCAGAGGATATTGGCGCTGTGGAGGAAGCAGTTGAAGGAATTCACAATGTGAGAGGAATTCTCGAAGGAGAAGTAGCACTGGACGAGATTGAGCATTTTTTAGAAGCGAAACCCACAGTGACAGGAATCGAGAAAGGAGATATCGTCGAGATTATTGGTGGTGCATTTAAAGGGGAGAAAGCAAAGGTAGTACGAGTCGATGAGTCGAAGGAAGAGCTCACCGTAGAGCTCCTGAGTGCAGCCGTTCCAATTCCCATCACTGTGAAGGGAGATTACGTACGGATGATTGAAAAGAGGTGATATCATGGCGAAGAAAACATTGGAAGCTCTTGTCGATGGAGGACAGGCTTCAGCAGGTCCACCACTGGGTCCAGCCTTGGGTCCAATGGGTGTGAATATAGGCAATGTCATACAAGAAATTAACAAAAAGACGAAGGATTTTGAGGGGATGAAGGTCCCCGTCAAGGTGATTGTGGATGAGAAGAAGAACTTTGAGATCAAAGTAGGTACACCACCAACATCCTCGCTCATACTCAAAGAGATCGGTGCAGAAAAGGGTTCGCAGAATCCTGGATCAGAAATCATAGGCGATCTGAGTGTGGAGAAAGCTTTAAAAATAGCAAGGATGAAAAGGGAGGGGATGCTTTCTGGAGATATGAAGAGTGGTGTAAAAGAAGTATTGGGGACCTGTCTTTCTGCAGGAGTGAGTGTAGAAGGAAAGAATCCACGAGAGGTAATACAAGAAATTGATGAAGGAAAGTACGACAATATGTTTTAGGTGATTGAATGCTGGACGAACTAAAAAAAGCGGTGAAGGAGGCGAAGGAGAAAAGTAAGCCGAGAAACTTCACACAATCGATTGACATCATTATCAACCTACGCGACGTAGATATGAAAGATCCCGAGAACAAAATGAAAGAAGAGATTGCGCTTCCCAATGGTCAAGGGAAAGAAACAAAAATTGGAGTCTTCGCAGAGGGCGATATGGCAGTACGAGCAAAAAACCATGGACTTCCTGTTTTTTCCAAGGACGAGTTAGAAGACATTGTTGAAGAAAAACGGGAAGCACGAAAAATGGCAAATGAGTACGATTTTTTCATTGCACAGGCGGATATGATGCCGTTCATTGGGAAGGCGCTCGGTCCGGTGCTGGGACGACGGAATAAGATGCCCACAATTCTCCCACCGACCGCATCGCTCGAGCCAGTGATTGAAAAACTGGAAAAATCGGTACGAATCAATACCCGCGACGCCCCCTTGATTCAAACGATGATAGGGAGTGAAGCCATGGATGACGATGAAATTGCAGAGAACGGAAACACTGTGGTAAATGCTGTAGAGCGAAAGTATCAGGGGAGAAATGTTTTTAAATCGATCTTGGTTAAAACAACGATGGGTCCTACTGTCAAGGTGATGTAATGACGACTAAATGGAAAAAAGAGACGGTGAAAGAGCTAAAAGAGCTTTTAGACAGCCATGAGATCTTTGCCATTGTGAATATTAACGATATTCCTTCAAAACAGATGCAGCAGATGCGAGGCAACCTACGAGATAAGGCAACACTTCGCGTCGCGAGAAACACGTTGATGAAACTGGCGCTGGGAGACAGCGAGATTATGGATCGCGTGAAAGGCAACGCTGGATTTATCTTCACCGATATGAACTCCTTCAAACTCTACAAGGCGCTTGAAGAGGGAAAGGCTCCTGCTCCTGCAAAGGCTGGAGAGAAAGCACCACGCGACATCGTTGTTGAGAAGGGAGACACAGGATTCCCGCCGGGCCCGATGATCGGTGAACTGCAGAGTGTTGGTGTTCCTGCACAGGTGAAGAAGGGAAGTATCCACGTGAAAAAGGACACCGTCGTCGTCAAAGAGGGCGAAGAGATATCGAAGAAACTGGCAGATATTCTGACGAAACTGAAGATGGAGCCCATGGAAGTCGGGTTGGACTTAGTTGCTACCTACGAGGATGGCACGATCTTCAAACCCGAGGTACTGAAAGTGGACACGCAACAGTACAAGGAAAATATCGCACGTGCGTATAATGACGCAATGAACCTCGCACTCTACGCAGGAATTGCAGAAAGAGAAACAATTACCGCGCTTATCGGAAAGGCACAGAGAGAGGCAATCTCCTTAGCTCTTGAGTTACAGGTAGTAAATAAAGATACGATAAAAATAATACTGGGCAAAGCACATCGAGATGCTTCGGCCCTTTCGTCTATACTAAAATGAGGTGAATTAAATGGAGTATGTATATGCAGCAATGGTTCTTCATTCAGCTGGAAAAGAAATAAGTGAGGAAAATATAACGGAGGTAGTGAAAGCTGCCGGCATTGATGCTGATGAGACGAGAGTCAAAGCACTCATCGCAGCGCTGGAAGGCGTCGATATTGATGAGGCTATCAAGTCTGGACAGATGGTGGCTCCGGCTGCTGGAGCACCTTCGGGAGCAGCGAAGGAAGAAGCCAAAGAAGAAAAAGAGGAAGAGGAAGAAGAGGAAGAAGAAGAGGAAGCTTCTGAAGAAGAGGCCCTCGAGGGGCTCGGTTCCCTGTTCGGATAATCCCTCTTTTCCTTTATATTTTCACACACGAAAAATTTTTATAGGTACTCGGGATTGTGTAGTATGTGCCGTCATAGCTTAGTTCGGTAGAGCACCTGGCTGTTAACCAGGCGGCCGCCGGTTCAAATCCGGCTGACGGCGCTCTTTTCTTAATTTAACGCCTACCGTAAACTTAATAAAGGATAGCGTCGCTAAGATACTATATGAAAGAAAATAACCTCTACAATTACGACCGCAGAATTGAGCTCTACAAGGGTGCCATTGAAGCGTTCGACAACGAAGAGAATGTAGAGATCGTGGAGAACTTTCTCGAGAAACTCACTGCGGAGGGACTATCGAAGGCACGGATCTCCAAATATGCGGGACATTTGAAGATGATGGTAGAACGGACAGAGGAGAAACCCTTCACCGAGTGGGATGAGCAGGACGTGATCTCTTTTCTCGCAGAGTTGGAACGGTCGGACTACTCTGAATGGACCAAAGCAGATTACAAGGTCGTGTTGAAACGGCTGTTCCGCTACTTAGAGAAAGAAGAGCTGACGAAAGACGTGAAGACCACGGTGAAGAAGACGCGGCGGAAGTCACCGGACGATCTCCTCACGAAGGAGGACATCACGAAGATGATCGAGGCTGCCCCGTACATCAGAGATAAGGCGATCATCGCGGTACTCTACGAGGGGGGACTGCGAATTGGAGAACTCGGTCACCTCAAAATCAAAAATGTGTCCTTCGATGACTACGGAGCGGTCATCAAAGTGATGGGGAAAACAGGAGAGCGTCCCGTCCGCCTCGTGACCTCCACGTCGATTCTCGCGAAGTGGTTGGATGTCCATCCCCGGAGAGATGAGCGGGACGCTCCCCTCTGGGTGACCCTCGTGGACGACCACCGGCCCCTCACCTACCACTCCTTCCGGCAGCGAATCAGAAAAATCGCGAAGAAAGCGGGGATTGACAAAGATGTCCATCCTCACCTCTTCCGTCACTCCAGGGTTCGGGATCTCCTCAAACATCTCACTGAGCCCGAGCTGTGTGCCTACATGGGGTGGGTCCAGGGAAGCGACATGACCGCCACCTACGTCCACCTTAGTGGTCGCGATATCGACAACAGGGTCCTTGGCATGTACGGCTTGAAAAAGGAGGAAGAGGAAAAAAGTGACATCACAAAGTGTCCTCGGTGCGGGTACGTGAACGGTCCCACGGAGCGGTACTGTAGCCGGTGTGGAACGGTGCTCAGCGAGGAGGAGCGGGCGAGGATGGATCGGGGTGCCGAGAAGCTCATGAGGGCCATCCCCCTGATCGCCAGGGCGGACCCGGAGGAGCTGAAAAACCTGGATAAACTCATGGATCTCATGACGATCCTCCAGAAGTATCCCTCACTCCATCGGGAGTTCCGAGAGCTGGTGGAGAAACGAAAAAAAGAGGAAGAACCTACGTGATCCGGCCATTCAAAGACGTGGGAGGTACCTTTTTCTCCTTTGTTGCCATAGGCAGTGACGGCTCACCTTCCCGGATCTTCGTGGCGAAGTCCTCCACGGTGAGGTTTTCGCGTGGTCTACCAGTTTCTTTTTATAGTCGTCTATACCCATTTTGTATCAACTCCACCTCCTTCGCGAACAGGGGGTTCTTAAAGGGGATACGCACTTCTACTCTCCATCACGTGCTCCGTGTACACTTATGATAGTCATAAGTGTACTTCCGGGCATCTCCTAACTCATGAGAATGACTGCAATGTTGAAGAAGTTGTGAGCGGCAATTGGGGCAATAATTCCACAGTATCCTCCCCAAAACTCTCCCATTTCGTTTCAATACTCTAAATTCGGAGATCGGTAGCGGCACGACTCGAGTTGAATAACCCTACCCAGATCACCATTCAGCAGCCTCTGAAGTTCTTCCTTTGAACAAGCTCAGAAGAGAAAATGTTTCTTTTTCCTGTCTTTTTTGACAATCAACTCACTGCCATCTTTTTTTAAGAACGTGATCTCACCGCTTGTGCCTCTCAGTGACATTTGTCTTTCTTGATATAGATGAAATTCCTTTGGCGAAATAAAAAAAATCTACAAGAACAACACTTCAACATCTTCTATCCTCTCAAAATCCTTATCCATCGTAACCAGTTCCAGCCTATAATATTTAGCCATGCTATACTGATAAGCGTCATCAAAATCTAAATTCAAGCTCGTTCTGACGTGTGCAATTTTTCTATACAGCTCCCTCGGCAATGAGAGAAGTTTGATACTCGGTATGATATCTTCAACAAAGTTCTGAAAAATATCCTCTTTCCTATATCTAAATAGAATTACACCAATAGAGTGCAAAGAAAAATCTGTCATGGTGAGATTTCCAATATTGTCATTCAAAAATTGCTTACAATCTTCTTTTTTATCTCGCGTCAAGAGTATCTCCAAAAATACATTCGTATCAACTAAAAACATTACCGCCACTCCAACGTTTTATGTTGTAGCTCAACAGAGGTAAATGTATCCCCTATCTCTGCGAGACCACCTTCCCAGTTAAACGTAAACTTTTTTGCTGCGATCTTTCTATCGTCATACTTTCTCAACAGAAACTCCACATAGTCTAAAACCTCTCTTCTCAAATCTTCAGGGAGCTCTTGCATTTTCATTTCTATTTCTTTTTCATGCACGATTTTCACCTCCTTACCATGTATCTACTTTCGACGTATTTAAGGGTGTCGCTTACAGGTTCCAGCTATGGACAACAGTAGTATCCTGCCTCTAGATTATTGAATAAAATTAGATGGCATTAGCTAGATTAAATATCTACCATCCTTTGATTTCACTATTCAAGTTCTTCTAACTCTTAATCCGATCATTCTTTTTCATGGCAGTTTTTACCCTTTCAAGAACGAAGGGGTATACAGCTGATAGGTACGATCCCTCTCCATACTGTGCTCCAAAAACAGTACTGACCACCAGTACTGTCTTTCAAAACATCTCCTACCTCCTGAGCACAATTGCACTGTGGAATTGACTGCGAACTTCGGCGAGACCTTTTCCAGTATACATTACTCTCTCCTACTAGTAACGATGTGGTTCTCCGTGTCCCCGTCGACTCATTTTTTATCAACTCCACCTTCTTCGCGAACGGGGGGTTCTTAAAGGGGATACGCACTTCTACTCTCCATCACGTGCTCTGAAGACACTTGTTAATTAATAAGTGTCTTTGCAGTCATTTTCTACCCCATGAGAATGACAGCAATGTTGAAGAAGTTGTGAGCGGCAATTGGGGCAATAATTCCACAGTATCCTTTCTCACGCTGCCCATTCCCCCTTTTAATACCGTCAATTCGGCCAATTCCATGGAAATCGATATATGTGGCCTTTAGAAACACGATCAGTACGTTTTTTGGAGGTATTTTGTGGAATGAAGAAGTCATCTTGGACACTTCATTTAACGTTTCTCGATCACTTCACCTTTCAGTGGATATATGGGGAGGTGCGTATCGTGTTTAAGAAGGGAGGGGGTTCAGTGTCGATTATGGATAACAACCCCCACGGAGATCGAAAGAATGGACCGAGTCCGGATCTT
The DNA here is from genome assembly GCA_964595645.1 of uncultured Thermococci archaeon. Classification (GTDB taxonomy): domain Archaea; phylum Methanobacteriota_B; class Thermococci; order Methanofastidiosales; family B48-G16; genus JAYEIH01. The sequence goes on along the minus strand of CAZQQT010000006.1, from coordinate 84,747 downwards.
GCGATACGGAGAAGGATACTCGGGGTCCTCTCCACAGAGCGACCTAAGTCCATTGGCGAGATTGCTAAAGATGCGAGGACGACAAGAACCACCGCACTGAAGCATTTGGACGCATTAAAGGGCCTCGGAAAGGCTGAAGAGCTCTACAGTAATGTGAACATCCGGCTCTTCACACTTACACGGAGGAAGAAACAATGAACGGAAAGTGGGATGGCAATCAGGAGGAGCTCAACCGAGCGTGGGAGTACTGGGAAACCCTAATCGGGACGTTTATCACGGACGAGAAAGAGAACAGGGCGGTACTCCCCACCGCTGTCTTCAGACAGCTGGAGGAGGTCAAAAAGAAGTACACCATCGAAGGCGCCAATCTAGAAGCCTTCTTGAGCTCACGATTTTCCTCCATCGAGGAGGACAGAGGTGACACACGATCGTTCTACGAGGTCTGTAAGGATCTTGGAATCCCCGAGTACTTTGAGAACTCTACCATACAGAAAGCAGAGCACATCCTCGCCCACGAGAATGTGATGGAGTGGATGGCCGATCAGGTCGAACTGGTCCATGTGGGGGATCGGGATCGATCGAAGTACCTCTACCTCTCCGGACTCACCGCCTGCCTCTGGGGCCACCAGGAGCATGTGTTCGCCACCGGGGCCTCTGGAAAGGGGAAATCCCACTTAATGGGGACGGTGATAGAGCTCTTCCCTGTTCATAAAAGGATAATTCTATCGAGTATCACGGGGAAGGCACTTTACTACCTCTCAGAAGAACGGAAGAGGCTCCTCGAACACAGCATCTTGTTCATCGACGAGTTCAATAATTCTCTGGAGGCGATCAATGTTATTATGGCCATCACATCGAATAACCACTCGAAATCACGACACTGGGCTACTGGAGAAGGAAAAAATGGGCAACGGGAGACGAGAGACCTCTCCATCCCAAACTACATCGTGGTGTGGTGTGCGGCGGTACACCAGCCAAAACATGAGGAGTTCATGAACAGGTTTACGGTGATCAATCCCTCCGAGGAAGAAGAGACGGACGAAAAGGCCATCGCACTGACAGTCGAGCGGGCCGCATGCGGTCTCGAGAGAGCGTTGCCGGAGAGCTACACGGTGGCGAGGGCGGTCACCCAGCTACTCATGGAGAGGGAGTATATCGTGATCATCCCATACAAGCGAGCGTTAAAGAAGATTTTCACACGAGCGACGCACGATAGGAGGATTCCGAAGTTCCTCCTCACCCTCATCAAGGCTTCTGCCATCGCCCACCAACGTGAGCGGTACGCTCTCCACGGTGTCCTGTTCGCCACCCTCGAGGACTACCGGATCGCCATGGACCTCTGGAAGGTGGTCGGGGCACAGACGTCCAGTAAGCTGAACCGGAAGGAACAGGAAATCCTGGATCTCCTGCCCATGGAACGAGAGCGAGCCAAGGGATGTACAGAGGTGTATGAGAGCATGTTCAGAAGGAAGGAGAACGTCTCGAGAAAAACGGTGGGACGGTATCTGAACACCCTCTACGATCTGGGGTACGTGGATCGAGAGAAAGAGGGAGAATGGAAGACCAGTCCATGGCACTACTGGAAAACGGGCAAGGATTGGACAGCTTGGACAGCCCTGGACAATGGGGAATATCCAATCACTCTCGACAAACAGAGCCTAAAATCGTTCTTGTTGGATGTCTCGAGAGCTTGGACACATCACGGGAAGAATGGCTGTATACCCGAGGGGAAGAATCTCGATGACCTCGTCGAGGAGATCTACTCGTACTCCAGCACGGTGTCCAACCGATCCCACGGTATCATTGACGCCCAAAATGAGAAGCAACGGGGAAACGGAGGAGTATCCGTTGGACAAGAGGGGTCGTGTCCGACCGTGTCCGACCTGTCCAAGGAGGATCGGCGATCTGCTCCATTCACCCAGCATGAGAAATTTGAGGTACTACTCGGGGTTGTGGGGGACCTGCAGTCGCAGCACGAGGGAGTTCCTCTTGACGCGATTCTCAGTGAGGCTGTGGCTCGAGGCCTGACCAAGGAGTTCGTGCTCCGCGTTGGTATTCCCTTCTCACTCGAACGAGGAGACATCTGGGAGGCCAGAGGAGGGTACAGGACGATAAAAATGGAGCCGATGGATACTGCTGGGGTGACCGCATGAGAATCGAAGCATCGTGGATCCGGACGACCCCGTTGAAGGCGATCCGGCGGTACTGTCTGGACTGTTCGAACGGATCGCCGGGGGAGGTCCGCCGTTGTCATCTCCATCAATGTCCACTCTACGTCTACCGCATGGGGCGGAGCCCTAAGGTATCGGAGCTCTCTCCGAAGTTCGTGACGTCCACCCCCCTCTTCACGCCCGAACTCAAGGATCGGATCCTTGACGAGGATCGTCTCTCCGGTGGAAAATCGCGGTAATTACTGTGATTTCTGATCGATCGTGTCTCGTGAGTGGTATAACACGTATTCTTTTTTCTTTGTTCGAATTGTGATAATTATCAGGATTTTATGATACTATTCACTTACGCTCTGTGTAAATAATGATGTGTGCAGTTCCCGTCCCCCGCATACTTACCCTCCGTTCACTTCTTACAGATATCTCCTCTTGTTGTTTCAGAAAATATCCCCTATCTGTATGTTTTTATAGATATAATTCTTAATAAAGCTTTCGATCACCACCTTATCCTTTGGCTCTACACTCCAGGATTGTATTCTCTCACCCGTAAGTGATCGCCCTATGTTCAACGCCTCACGGCTTCTCAGGGTACAAGACATGCGACTATTCGTGCACGCAGTATTAAAATCTAAAGCGTAAGAGTCCCGCCGTTGAAACCGAACTGCAGCGAAAGCAATGTGTCGCATTAATCACTGAAAACAGAAACCTACACAGGTAGGGCTGTTATGGACACAACCAAGGATTGTGAGGGTTTATTAAGGGTAACTCTTCCTTCTTCTCCTTGGGATTAAGAATGAGGTCCTCTTCCTGTATTGAGTTTTACGTATGTCACATTGGAGAGAATTTATTTCTTCTCGGCTTTGTGCATGTGAATCGCGGCGCGAATGGTGTACACAAATGAGGTGACTACGGAGTGGAGTAGGATCGTTACCAACGAGTAGAGAGGTGCACCAACAAGAATCCACGCTAAGATATGGATGTTGTAGAGATTCCTCCTCCCAGCGATCCTCCGGAATTTTCGCTCGAACTCTCCATAAACATCCAGGCTTTTCCCCATTGTCCTTCCAAATCGATCATAAACCTGACGATAGAATGCTATGACGATTATGGAGAGTATTGCCAAGGTGGCTGGTGTTGTACTCTGCAGAGTGTTGGATAGGAACAGTCCCAGACTGGCGATCCAAAAGAACTCATAGAGCAGGTCGAAGGGGTGTTCCAAGGTACCGAGTTTGGTGGATTTCCCCTTGACTCTCGCAAGCTTGCCGTCAAGACCATCCATAATCCCCACGACAAATGTTAGTATCGAGGCCATTAGTAAGTGTCCAAAGAAGAACAAGGCAGTTACAGTGTAAGCGACTATATTCACTAGAATAGTCACTTGGTTTGGCGTGATCCTTGTATCCGAGAGATGACCTACAATGCTGTTTTCTATAGGTCGGTGAAAGTAATGAGCCAATAGGTCAGAGGCTTCCTTTGCTGAGCTTTCAACTATAATCTCTTTGGCCTTCGTGAGGTTTTTTGGTGTGTCTATATCGATCCAGTATGGCTTTACATCCTTACGCATTTTCGGAAGGTGTAAGGGTATTAAGTTTATGCCAAACGTTCTTGCTTGCCCCTCCTCTGCAGCGTATTTAATTCCCTCAGCAAGCTCACTACTACCATTTCTCAGTGCCTTTTCCGCGTAGTGGAATATTTTTGGAGAGCATAGAAATATCCCAGTATCCACACAATTGTAGTCCTTTAAATCCTTGCCAATGTCTTGGATCTTTCCGTTCCCCACCAGGACCTTGCCATCCTCATGCTTAGCCTTGCACTTATCAACAGCCAGGATCACCGCATCACTTCCTATCTTTTGTTCTGTAATGTGTCTTACTATGCGAGGATCAAACAAGTGATCGGACATCAGAAGTAAAAAATTTTCCTTCAGGAATTCTTTTGCAACGAATAGTGAGTATAGATTTCCCTTCTTCCATTCTGGATTTTCAATATACTGGATGTGTACCCCCTCATAACTATTCCCAATCCTCTCAATTATTTTATCTCCATTATATCCCAGAACGATGTGAATTTTGTCTATCTCCAACTCCCTAATTGACCTCAATATACGTTCTATTATCGGGACGCCTGCTACGCAGAGGAGAGATTTGGGAGATTCACCAGCTATTTTACTTAATCTAAATCCCTCGCCAGCAGCTAGAATCAGTACCTGCATATACAATTACCTTCAATTATCGAACCACAAAGAAAGTTCTATCTGAGAAACATGAACTTTTCGTCTCCTGCCTTAATATCTCGCAGGGATCCAGCCTCCAGAGTCCTTTCAATAGGATCGATACTTCCGTAGTTAGATGAAGATCTACCTCCGAATACTACTCTTTAGTACTCGAATATATAAAGATTCCGATCCTAACTGCTGTGTTGCATTAACCACCGAGAACAGAAGTTATGAACAAGGCTATAGAGGAATGGATCGTCAGAACGAATTATGCAATCATGCGCCCTGGCAGCAAAAGAACGAGTGTTATTGGTGATCTTATATCCTCACGTTATGCTGGGGGAGAGGAAGAGCACCCAGCCACCCCGAATCACGAGATAGCTTACCTCCCGTACTACTTCTCCATGCTCAACCTCTTCTACTTTGGTGAGCACGAGGTTCATATGGGTGTCGTACCCCGTTAGTGTTCCCTTAAACACTCTTCCATTTTTTAACGTTATCATCACTGGTTCCCCCAGCGATCGGTGGATCGTATCAAACGGTTTTTCTATCATTTGGGTAGCCAACGACGTTTTTATTAAAAAATATTTAAATTTATCGGCCCAGTTCCCTATAAACTTTCGGATTTTATCTACTAATTAGACGAAGATGGGAAAGGGTAAGGAGGCAGACCCTTCCCCTTTATAATTTCAGTACGATTCTACTCAAATAATGAAAATTATCATCTTTTGAGTCGTTTCATTTTATAGAATATTTCATATTATGTGTAACTGCTAAGTTTTTAAAAAATTTTCTTCATTGACAAAACGATCTCGATAAACGAGCATTTTTTGATATCAATCAACATCCTCTCTTTTAATGATTCTCCTCCATTTATCTATTATTTTTCTTAGATTTTCCGAAAGAGATCTTTCGTAAAATCTATCATTAGTAAGATCCAGTACTGCTCGTAACGCCCCTGTCTGTGACCAAAATTTTCTTTTCCCCTCCGTTGAGGATAATCTTTGCTCCCTATGTCAATATCAAATAAATAATTAGAATCTTCCTCTTCTATTTTAGGTAAATAGTTTTTTACTTTTTGAGAAGTTCTGTCGAGGCTTCTCGTATGCTCTTCTTCACTTTCATACCAAAAATACATGCTTTTCATTCTATAAATATCTTTTCCCAACTTGAAAAAAACAGTTATAATCTTCACTCTCTATCTATTCAATACTATATTTAAAACTATACGACATAACTATATCTTTTCTTCTCCACTACAGTATACTGGTTAGTGGTGTGGTAACGTCAGCGATATAGAATGTTCCATGGATACCCTTTTAACTACAAATGCCTATATCTCCCATGAAAGAAATACTTGTGTTGCGGTACTGGCATGAGTACGTCGGTACGTTGAGAGCAGTGATCACCGAGGACGATCTGACACTCTTAGAGTTCGATGACCATTACGTGCGATCTCCTATCTCCCTTGACGTTGAGCAATATATCGGAAAACGGATCGGTGTCCTGCGGACAGATATCGAGGGGAAAGAGATGCTCGTGAGAAAAGAATAATGAGAAAGGAATGTTTCAAAGGAAAATAAAAAATGGAATGGAGGGTTACTCCACTTCTACTACTTTTGCTTTTGGAGCGTTCTTCTTCACGCTTTCCTTTATCGGCCCGTTATTCTTATTGTAAATTGTTTCCAAAGGTATCCCTCTTTCTTTGTGTTCTATTCCAAATTTAGAAAGAATAACAGGTCTTCTCCTTTTGTTTACTGCTGTTACCTTTAAAATTTTTTCTCCTCTCGGAGGAAGATTGCGACCTACAAACTTCTTGGACACCATCTTAATTTCTATTTTAGACCTACCCCCCCAAAAATCAAAAAACGTATAATTAAATTTAGTATGGAGATTATTAACGCAAAAATTACAATAAAAAAAAGTGGTATCCATGTCGTCCATGTTTAGATCTCACCCTTTCGTCTTTATCCTCATCACTCATCCTATCAATCGGAAATACTCTTTTTTTCAAAATGTAAACAATTTACGAAAATCACCAAAAATGTTTATAATTATTAACTCTAAATGTTATTAAATGAACGAATCGGGAAGGAAAAAATTCAATGAACTATACGATCAATGGGAAGACATGAGGGGAACTAAAATCATTAACATGACAAAACATTTGGCTATTTCACACTATACATTAAACAGGAATTATAAAGAAATCTCCGAAGCTATAAAATTTTATGAAGATGATCCAACTATATGGCACAATGAGAATAGAAAAAAACGTCAATTCTTCTTAAGAGAGTTTTTGAGGTTTCTTCATAATTATTTAGCAAGTGTTAAATCTTTAATCGATCATACTCGCAATTTCTCTAAGCATTTAAATAACTCTCAATTTAAAAGGGAATATAAAAAAGAAATAAAAAAAAGGAAAATTAAAGAAAAAGGAGAATTTTTAAGAGATTTAAGAAATTACACACTCCATTATCAACTACCTATCGCACAAGCAACTCTTTTCTTTAAAAACGGAAATTCTCCAATGCAAAAAAAGATCACTTTGGATAAACAGGATTTATTAAGATGGAACGGGTGGAAATCCCATTCGAAAAAATATATCGAGAAACATGAAAGAGAGATTGATCTCAAAGTAGCTATAAGCGAATATCACGAGCTAATTACGGAATTTTATAAATGGATGTATAGGAGAGTAAAGGAAATTTTTTTCGAACAAATAAAAGAATCTTGTAACATGAAAAACAAACTACTTGAGCTTTATAAAAAAGAATACTCAAGTTAAACATGCGAAAATCACCAAAAATCTACTTTAGATTGTCTCATTTATTTTAAGCATAACACCTATTCCTAAAATATCTTAAAATCATGGAAATTCTCATCTCCGTGATACCCCATACATACGTTATGTGGAATATTTTCTTCGTATAAGGATTAATATGGGTCGGGAATAAAAAAATCTATAAAGAAGTCTTTGGACAAATAAAGATTAGAATTCGTGCTTGATTTATAAAATTTAAAGAATTTTATCTTTGTTTAGAGGCATTTTGGTGATAAAGTTTTTATATAAAAAAGGGAACAATATTCTAATGAGAAGTGAAGGAGAGGAAGAAAGACGAAATAGAGATTTGCGACATGAAGATCTAATATATTTTACAGCTCTACTTTCGCTTTTAATTCTTCTATTGTCATTTATTTATCTCCCTTCATCCCAATATAATGTTAAAAAGGAAGATAAGATAGATGTTAATGCTACCGTAGAATCTAACCAAGGAGAAGATTTTCGAAACACAATAAAATTTCTTATTATGACTTCCACTGTGATTGTAGTATTATTTACGATCATGAGATTTTATGCAGTTATTTTTGAGGATAACATGTGGAGGTACATCTCAGTTCATGGAGTTTTCACCGGCGTGATATCTTTTATCTTCTTATTCGGCTCCACTTTTTTACTAACTGCTCTAGAAGATATTCCAAAAAAAGACTTATTTGCCCTATTTGCCCCTCTTTGGTTTTTTATAATTCTCGTAGTACCTAAATTTCTCAATAAAACCTTTGCAAATAGTTTACTAAAAACATCCAAATATAAGAATTTGCTTATAGAATATACTTATTCTAAGAAAGGAATCGAAGAAGAAATCTATAATGAAGAGGATTGTTCACACGCACTGTCAAAAAAAAGAATTCGCAACATCACATCAAATTTTTATCTTTCTGCTGTATTTCTCTTTGTAGGGTCCCTTTTTTTGGGTGCTGGATATTTGGTGCATATAAAATCCTTAGAAGCTACAACTCTTGAGAAAAATGTATTGTATATTCTATTTATTGTTCCTGGTATCTGCCTTGTGGTGTACTCAGTATGTCTCTTTTTAGGGTATCGACAAACAAAAAATAAAAAAGAGCCAAAGTTTCTATTTTGGTATTTTATAAAAAGAGATATAAAATCAATTTCAATGAAAATTGGAGAATATATAAAAAAGCATCTAAAATATGTTTCAATTTTAACAGTTCTAATTATCATTCTCGACACAAGCATATTATATTTTGTGGAGCAAGACCCCACAGAGCCCACAACAATTTTTTGTACTAGTCTCCGTTGGATTCGTTTCCTTGCGTTTCTTTTTTTAGTGTTTTTGTTATGGTCTGGTTTAAAAAACAAGCTTCAGTGAGAATATTAAATTTGCTTAAAGATTCTAATACCGAACCAAAAACGTCTGATCATTGATAGGTTGTTTTTCAGTAATATGAAGTGGATTTTGAGGAGTTCTTTTTTTGATAGAAGGCATTTTTATATCAAGAAATTGAACTATTAAGTATGAGTTTAAATCCTCAGTGGATATCAATTACTGTTACTGCAGTATATGTAGTATTTACTTTGTTCATAGTTTTGGAATCAAGAAAATCCAGAAAAGATACAGAAAAAATTGAAAAAAATAAAAAAATAGAATAAGAAGAGAAGAAAAAAGATTAAAGAACAAGAAAATGGCAATAAGGAGAATAATTATCGAAGAAATAAATATAAATATTAAAACTCTTCTTCGTATAAGAGAATACGCCTATACTTACATAATAAGTGTTGAGAAAGACATTGAGGAAGAAAGAAGAAGAGAAAATGAGGAATATTTTCGTCAGAAAGCAGAACAAAGAGGGGAGATCATAGACCAATATCCTCTAAGGCCACGAGGGATTCTTCCTGGAGATACCGATTTGCAAAAATTGTTTAAACATAGAGCAAAAGTAAAAGTTCCTGAAGATACGGCTTACAAAAAGTTTATGGAGCATTTTGAGGCATTAGGAGAAAATGAAACAAAAATTTTTATTCAAATTTATACGAAATTAAAGAATATAGGATCTGAATATGACATATTGCTCGATATATACAAAGAGGAAGATAGCAATATTAAATCTGAGGCTTCTCAATCAATTATAAATGATATAGTAGAAATAAACAAGTTTTTTCATAATTTAAAAAATATTTATAAAAAATTCTTTAATGAAGAAGAATTTAATGAAGAAATGTTGGAACATGAGATAGGATTTCTGCTAAGAGATTGAACTCTTTTCCTAACCCCTAATAATTCCATACACTGATCCGTAACTTATCCCCTTCATCTTTCTATGCATCGCACTGATACTCCCAAGCTCTTTATAGAGTTCTATTGTCTTTTTTCTGATAGTTGTTGATTCTTGTCTTCTCACCTCGACGTTCTGAAAATCTACCTTCGCATGACATATCTGCATTGCTATAGTTTTTCTCGTTGTCTATGTATCAATCTAGCTCTTTTTTCTGACACTCCCTTAATTCCTTTTAAATCATTTGTGCTAGCTTTTTTAATAGATTCTATGTCCCCAAAATGCTGATAAAGTCTTTTTGCTATCCTTTTACCCACACACTCCATGCTATCCTGAATAATGCGTACCCAAAAATCATCCGTGTCACGATAGGGAACATCTCCTCCATAGTCCCCTCCGTGCATCTCCAAATGACACTTTTTACATAACGTGACAAGATTGTCTATTTCCTCTGTACCGCCTTCTTTCGAGGAGCGAACAGGAATAATATGATGAACCGCAAGATTTTTTTTGGATCCGCAACGAACGCACTTGTTTTTATCACGTTTGAATACTTTTTTCCTTCGCTTTGAGGTTACTTCTCCATTTCTACGCCTGAAATATCCCCAACTACAACCGATAGCCTTACACATTGCATATTCTATATCTATTCCCCAGGGCGATCTCTGATCTGCTGGGGAAAAGAGCTTTTTAAGGAAATCTATCTTGTCTCCTTTTGTTTTAAGTTCGGGGATCTCGTTGATAACCCGGGAATAGAATTCGATTAGTTTTTTCCTCAATTCTTCCGCCACAATTATCCAGTCGTCTTCATCCCTCTCTCCTTCTTTTATTGACTTTAACACCTCCATTCCCTTATCTCTTATATCTTTTAATAATTCAGAATGCTGTTTCCTAAGATCTTCCGCTCTCTCCTTGCTTATACATTCCTCTAACATCTACTCTCATCTCAGAATCTTCATGTTACAGTCCTCCCCATCCTGCAACTCTCTCGATGATCTCCTTACGTTCGCTGTCAGTAAACGGTAAATTCAGGTAGTGTTCCATCGCGGTAAGCTTGGTATGTCCCATGGACATGCAGACCTGGATGGTGGCCTTGGGGTAGGCTGTGAGGAGCCACGATTCCCACGTTTTCCTGGTCATTTTCGCACAGAGCCCATTCGTATCCATCCGGGTATACTCGCCCCACCGTTGGAGATCCTGGTACCACGTGGCCCGTGCTGGGAGATCCTGGTCCAGTTTAAAGAAAAGGGAGACGGTATTCGATCCCGATTGGTTGAGGTGCACGTACCGATCCTTCATGGTCCGCTTTTTCTTTTTCCCTCCTTCCTTGGGGATGTGGATCGTCCTGGTCTCTTTCTCGTACCACTCTGGATGGTCCTGGAACCGCTGCACTTCGATGTACCGCATCCCACTGTAGAGCAGGGTATCGAGAAAGATCTGGTGGTGCATTTTGGGGATCGCGTCCCGGAGCTGATCGTACTCTGAGGGTCGGAGGATCCGCACGTCTTCCTTGAGGATCGGTTTTTTCATGATTGTATTAGGCTAATGTTCTATAAAAACGTTATGATAATTCCCGAAAATTCTTTTGTGTAGTGGGGGATCTACCCGGGGGTGAGAAGAAAATCCTAACGTTTTCTTGTAAAACGTTACGATATTTAATGTGAGTTAATGCAGGAGTGGAGAAGACATTTTGGTTACGTAATAGTAATTCTAAGTAAACTTAACAATTCTATAGCCTTTTGATTTTTTCATATGCCCAAAAAAGAAAAAAAAGGAGATCGATAAAAAAATAAATAAACTTGAAGGAAGGTTCGAAGATTTACCAGAGAAAAAAGAGAAGGAGATCAGATTGGGAAGCACTATTGAGAAATATGAAAAGATAAAAGAGGAAGTGGAGGAGAAAATAGAAGAACTAACTGAAAGAAAAGAAGAATTCGAAGAAAAGATAAAACGTCATGACTACGATTTTTCGTGGTATATATTTCCTTTTGAGATCGATTTGAGTGAGGGCACCTTTGCAGATGTAGACTTTAGCAATGCGATTTTTGAGGAGGATGTAAGTTGTAGTGACACTACTCTGACAGATGCAAATTTTTGTAATGCTACGTTTGAAGATAATGTTCTTTTCGAGAATGTTACGTTTGAAAACCGTGGAAATAATTATGCCAGTTTTATTGGGGTTACATTCAAAGAGAAAGCAAAATTTATGGGCGTATCATTTAAAAAGGGCGGTACAAAATTCAATAAGGCAACTTTTGAGGAAGAGGTAAACTTTCACGATATAAATGCCACAGACTTTGTGCATTTCAAAAACGCAATCTTCCAAAAAGATATATCATTTTGGGAATTCAAGTTTGATAGTAGTGTTAACTTCAAAGGATCAGTCTTTGAAAATAATTTCCGTTTCGGGCAGAGCGACAGTACAAGTATTGTAAAAGGAAATGCATCTTTTCAAAACGTTACGTTTAATGGAAATACAATTTTTGACAATGTTACTTTTGAAGAAGGTGTAGAATTCAATAGTATAGAGCCTGAAGAAGACTCACCATCTAAACACACAACCTTCAAAGGATACGCATACTTTGAACATGTAGACTTCAACGGTACTGCTAATTTCAACGATATAACATTTACAGATGAAGTTCTCTTTTTAGATACCACGTTTAAAAAGGAAGCATGGTTTAAAAAGGAGGATTGGATGAAGGCACAATTTTCGAAGGTGAAGCAGATTTCAGTGGTGTGACATTTGAGGGCAATGTATCTTTTGAAGATGCTGTTTTTGAAGATATGGTACGGTTTCAACGACATACAGATAATAAAAATACAACTTTTGGTAAAGAAAATGGAGAATCAAACGTAAGTTTTGAAGGAACAGAGTTTCGTGGTCCAACAGATTTTGACGCCTGTATCTTTTATGTAGAAGCTAATTTTAGTAAAACGAAGTTTTATGGTGATACTTGTTTTGCCGAAATAGTTTTTGAAGATGATTTAAAACTAGAAAATGCAAGATTTGGATACATTTTTTATTTAAAGCCTAAAAAAATTCGAATAATTCATTTAGAGCATTTTGAAGGCTTTGGACATGCTCGAATTGAAGAGACCGATCTAAATGGAACATTTTTTTCTGGAGCTTATCTATCGAACGTAGATTTCGTTGATTGTGGATGACCAGAAGATTATAAAATTTATGAAGAGACAGATAGAAATCTATGCTGTAGTCAATTGGAAAAAATATATCGAAATATAAAGATTTCATTTCAAAATCATGGTAACAGTGAGATGGCAGGTCACTTTTTTTATCGTGAGATGGAGATGAAGAGAAAAAAAGCATCTATAACACAACTCGACTGGTGGAAGCTACAAGTTCTATATTTAACTTGTGGATATGGAGAAAGAATCAAAAATATTTTAATTTGTTCATTTTTTACCATATTAGGATTTGCAGGATTATTCTTGATTTTAGGAATCGAGATTAATACTCGACCATATAGATTAGACAACAACTTTTACAGATTTTTTTCTTGGGAGATAAATAATCGCGATAGAAAGATTTTTTCCCCTATATGCTTCTTTTTTTCTTTTATCAAAACACATACTGTAGGCATTAGAAGAACCTTCGGCAATTTCGCCTACTGCCTTCTCTTCAGCATCGCGTCATTCTCCACACTCGGAACGAAATATATCAAGCCGAAAGGCAATACGAGTCGCTGGCTCTCGGCAGTAGAATCCCTCATCGGTGCGTTCTTCATCGCACTGTTTATCTATGTGTTCGCACGGAAGATGTTGCGTTGATCTGAGTATCATAGGGAAATCTTCGTACTATATAATCTACAGAAATCCATCACATACACTCTATTTTGGGAAAACAGTCATTTTGTTCGTAGTTCTCTCAAGAAGTATGGACTTGTTACACTGGCATCATCTATCGAAAATCTTAAGTATTTCTATTTGTAAAATGTACAGTGATTGATTGAAATGAGAACTTGTGGTCTTGTTAGTCCTTATTAGCATGGTTATTAGTGCCTTCAACGTCACTCCTCCCCACGCAAAGGAGAGTGATAGTATTAAACATAGAGTATACGATTGAACTGAATGAAGATGAACTCGCATTTTATGATGCGATTTCGCAACACACCGAAAAAGAAATTCTCTCAGAGTAGCTGAAAGAAAATGCTATTGAAATTCAAACTCGACTAAAAAAGAAAGCGAAGATTGATTGGACAAAGCGACAAAAAATGCGATTTAAAATGAAAACCGAGATTAAAAAGATACTGAAAGATAGGGATTTCTCTTACAACGAGTATGAACCCTTGATAGAACCTATCCTCAAACAAGCTGAAGCCTCTTTTGGAAAGAGCAGAGTTGAAATTTGATCGCTACGCGTTCTAAGGATAAAATACTTGTCACGTTGAATAATAACATATATGTAATATTTCTAAATACTTTTTTCTTACAAATAGCTTTTTATTCTTTTTCTGGCATGAACGAACGCCTTTTTCTTGTAGTTCCTTTTTATTCTTGCGTTTGGATGGTACGTATAAATGAATTCTGCTTCGAGGAACTTTATAGACTTTCCAATTATATCTCTTTTCCTTCTCGGAAACACAGCATCGAAAGCTTTGCTACCCACTAAAACAACAACTTTGGGATTGATGGTTTTGATCTCTTCTTACAAATATCCCGCACAAAACCTACAAGCCTTATCAAATCTTTTGCCCAATCGTCTTTTTGCTTTGTGTAACGGTTCATCTCTTTGGATAAAACATTTCACTGCATGGGTCCAGTATATTGGGTTAACGGTAATTGGATTCTCGGGGTCGGACATGTTATTCGCCGTTAACGCTGCCAAAAATTTTGCCAATGTGTTCAACTGCCCTATCGTCTCCCACCTCGTGAAGTTCCTGATCTCATCCATTACTTTCTCTTTCCATCTATCTATCTTTGAAAAATCATATTCTATGCTCTCAAATCCAGCCGGACTTTCAGATACAATTATTACCTTTGGGGCAGACTTGCCTGCATGTTCAATGAAAACAGGCCCATCATAGTTGTCCGCCAAAGGGTACCCCGCACAAAAGGATTTCTCCTCTTTTTTGTTGTTCCTAACTTTCTGATGTACTCTCTCTAACGAATCTAACATCTCCTCCTACCTTGATAACTTATCTGATCTTTTAAAGACCATCTACTCACCTATAAAAATTTCTTCTCCGTGAACTCGAAGCTCACTTCGTACCGTTTTAACTCGAGATTAGGAAACATCAATTTGGAGTATTTGAGGTTTTCATCGAAGTCATCCGCGACGATAATAGCCCGGACATCCTGCGTTTTCTCTGCGATGTGCTCCTTCACGAACCCCACGTACCGCATGATTTGTCCCATCACTTTGTCTTTTACCGTCCCCGTCTTGATCTCGATTACCACGAGATCGCCGTTCCTATCGACAGCGAGAATATCGATCCTCCCGGCATCAGTAGAGTACTCACTCCCCGTCCTCCCTTCATACGGTTGGAGTCCTTCTTCTAGGAAGTCGAGATTTCGAAAAAGAAATTCATGAAGATCCCTCTCCAAACTAACAGAGGCCTGGTAGCGTTCTTCCGCTGTTTCATCATCGTTTATTCCTTCTTTTTCCTCTCTTATTACTTTAAATCCAAGATCTCTTAAGTATTTTCGAGCTCCGTTAGTATAGAGCTCAGAAGCATCCAACTCTCTTCCATTTGCGTATTTATTAGCGACCATGATCACATACTTCGGCGGGAACTTTTCATTTTCGAACAGTACATAGTTTGTTCTATATCCGTATCTCGAAGGAACTCCCTTTTCTTGAATCTCTTGTAGAGCGTGAACCACATCTTCCCGTGTAATATTTTTGGGTATCTTTCTACTCATCACTCTTACTTTTTTCCTTATCATATAAGTACTTACTGTTATCAGAGTATCCTCGTTACTTCTTTCTAAAAATTCTTTACAAAGGTGTCCACCCATTTTCCTCGATGGGCATTACTTCCACTTCTATACTCTGAGAAATCATGGTAGACGTACGTTGTAAATACCTTCTCAAAACACCCTCGAAGAGCATCGTTGTAATCGTTTGACAGCACGTTATGCAATTCTGTGATCCTGTTGTTCTCAATGTACCCTCTCACAATCTCACATAGGCCATGTTTCCTCCACCATGTCTTTAGCGTCTGGTTCTGTACCTTGTCCTTCATCGTTCTGTTATAGTTTCGTATCGGTTCGTTGAATCTCACTATCCCATATAATGCGGAAACTATCACCAGATCGAGTTGCGGTGTTTTTTCTAATTTTTTCCATGCGAAGGAAGAAATTCGTCGGTAAATCTGGGAGTAAGTTCCGGTGTATCTTTTATAAGCTTCCATATACTGTACCGTATTCTCATCAGGATACTCTATATCTTTCCCCCTGGGAAGAGAAAAATACTCGAACAATGTTCTCCTCAGTCTCATCAAGTGATCTCGCGATCTTTCTGGTAGGTAGTGGAAGATAGAGATATCCCTGTCGTACTCTACTGTACCACCCTCCTTTTTAGAACCGCAACACGGAATCAATATTAAACTCTTTTTCATATACTTACCTCCTCTTTATCGCTGGATCAATTGTATCCAGAAACGAACTGACTCCTTCTGGGTATATTAGTTCAACAGATTCATTGTCTCGAACTAGAATAAGATGAATTTGGAGTGTTTTGAATGCAATGGATTTTGAGTATTTATTGAGGATGAGTCTATAAGAAAGTCTCTCGCCACGTTCTGTCCTACTAAAGGGTATACAAATGGCATATTTCACTTTATTATTCAATTTTGAAATACTTTTTAGAATTTGGCCCATACCCGTATCAAAGTTCACACTATATTGAGCTGTACTACTGTTGTAGTCGCCTTTTATCTCCACGATCCATTTCTCGTTATCTTTTTGAGCGACCAAATCGACATTATTTCCAGGAGATAACCTCATATTCTCTATCGTCCTAAATCCTCGTTTCTCAAACCAGTGTTTCAATATGGATTGAACTTTAGCCTCGTCCATAGCAATGCCATATATATTATTACGATTTTTTGTTTAAAGTACTTTTGCTCAAGATAGAAGAGACACTACCTACCCCAAGCATACAAGCATCAATCTCAGGATGAAACTGATAATCCATTATGGGGAGGATGTGCCCGAGAAGGTCAAAGCTTAATGGCTCAAGATACTAAGGTGGAGCGCTGAAAAGTCCAGAAGTTTCATCTACAATCTTTCTAGATTCTATTTTGAAATAAACCCTAAGAGGCATGGCCAAAGTTCACTGTTGAATTTTTTCTATGAATTTTCTCTCTTTTTGTTCAATCTCCTTATTTACATGTATATTTCGATATGAAGGGGGGAGGATATAGTTGTTAAAAAGATATTGGAGACGAAATTTGAGATCTTTGAAAATTTCTTAAAATTGAAAGCTCAAAACCCGGAGAAGTATACGATAGAGAAAAAAAGTCTCTTCTATCTACCCGAAGAAAAAAATAGAATTTCTAAGTATTTACTTGAACAAAAATTTAGACTATTCAAAAACGCCATTCAAGTGGGCAATGATAATGTAGTGAGGGAGATCGTTGATACGCTATCTAATTATATTTTCAAAACACTTCAAATTGTAGGAAATAAAGATGTATTGAGCGAAATAATGGATACTCCGTCTATTCATGGAAACTTTTTTTCCCAATTTTTAGAGGTGGCTATACAGACTAATGATAACTCGAAATATCGATTACTACAGGTATTCCCGGGAGTCTTGCAGTATCCTCTACCTCTCAAAAAATTTCGTGAAGAATACATGGAGAATTTTATTTGCACCAATATTTTTCGCAGTAATGAAATAATTGTAGATAACGATGATTTCGATCTTTTCAAGGATGAGATACATATTTTTAGCCTATCATTACACCTAGATCCTTTAAGATCGAAACAAAAGATTGAAAATGAACTTCCTCTATCAAATGTGCCATTTCACTATTTTAGTTCGGAAGAAACTACATCTTTTATGAAAAGACGCAGAAAATTACTCTTTTACCTTAGATTTATCCTCTTTAAAAATTTTTTCTCAAGGGATTTATATGAGAACTTCAAAAAAATGCTTCAAGAGTTCTTCGATCACACAGAAAAAAGTTGTGATGCTATCGATATAGATCACCGACGGAGAACTCATCCTGAAAAATTTGAAGATTGGAGAGGGAACAACTTTGATAATCTCAAAGAGCGGATCAGACACCAAGTATCAGAGTTCAAAGAAAATAAGGAAAAGATTATGACAGAGATAGAGAACGACGTGGACAACCTTCATGTCAGTTCTCTCCTGTACAAAACTTTTTTTGATGTTGGATGGTATCTCTTCTTTTGTAGAGAACATGAAAATATCGATGTTCAGAAATATCTCAAAGAACTTTGGACGCACACAACACCAGAGGATTCGATAACGAGGCATGCCAATGAGTCCCCAGTTAGCTTTGACATTAAATTCGTTACTCTGATGTTTTTATATGGAGGGAAGGGAGATACAGCGTGGAAACACTTTACTGATCTAAGAGATTTCCATGACGCTATTCATTACATTTACTATTACTATCTTTTGCTGTTAACTTACTCAAGAATGGAATTTGGTAGAGATTTGAATGTTTCTATAAGCAATGAGGATACTAAATTCGAATTAGAAGAGAAATATAAGTTTTTAAATGATTTTATTCGTGAAGGCGAGGAAAGAGAAGAAAGTCAAGTTGGGGGGTTAATAGAACACATAGACAAACTTATCGCGGAAGCTGAGGAGTGGAATAACTTAATTCATTTTAAGTTAGAAGATAAAGAAGTTAATGCCGAAGATGCCTTTAAAGGAACAAAAGAATGGATAAAGGGAAAAGTTAAAGAATTTAAGGAGCGAAAAGATGAAATAGAGATAAGACGTTCCATTGATAAAAAAAGGTAAAAAATGTAAAAAGGAAACATTGGAATCATACAAGAAGAACAGTTCAATACCGATATTGTAAACCAAATACGGGATAAAGATATGAAAATCGAAATTCGAAAAAATAGATATAAGATCAAAAGATTGGCTTTATTGATGTTTCAAATCATCTTTATTTTACTAGAATAATTACCGCAATGAACGAGTAGAAAGACGGTGGGGAGAAACGCCTGCTCATGTAGTATGGCTATTTATCGCCCACGACATGGAAGATATACAAAATGCAAATTGGGTTTGTCGGAGTTGTTGGATAGATTCATCCTTACCAACAGAGATTCGTCCCTCGGGGATAGGAGGCAATGAGACTTTAGAAGGGATCGAAATTCTTTGGAATGACCGTTATAAGGATCGCAAAGAACTTTTTGAGAGATATCAAGGGAATAAGGAGGAGTTTTTAGGTGCCCTTGAACCTGTACTAAATGAGATGATATATTTTGCGGAGCGGGCAACTCAGCATTTCGAAGAATATGAACAAGAAAAGATCACCGAAGAAAAATTTGTCGCCGAAATGCAAAGGATGGACGAAGAAGTTACGGAACTATATCATAAATCTGGAGATTTGCCCTTTCCTCCTCCAGACTGTGAAGACTACGATCGAGCATGCCAGAATATTTTTGCTACCGTGAGCAATATGTTCCTTTATTACTCTAAAAAAGGACTCGAAAAATGGCCAAACCCCAAAAGAGATTGGTTGATGCAAGAAGAAATAGATAGATTTCACAGTGACCTAGAGAAAGTGAAATTCGAGAAAGAAAAGATACATCATGCCTAAAAGAATGGCCTTATAATTTCTGAAAAAATAATAAAAACTTATTTAAGGATTGATTCTGACTTTATCGTATGGGCGAAGAAAGGAAACCAAAAGATACAGGGAATTTTAATACGATAATAGAGTATATAAAAACAATTGGAAATGAAATACCTAATTACACAAAATTCGCCATGGAAAAAACATATTTTCTTTTATTTATCACTTCAATTTTTCTTTTGACAATTACAGGGCTTATAGAACAAATGAATAGAAATTTAAGATCGAATTTGATAATACTTTTTTTAGGGTTTGCAATTCTATTTTCTATCCTCACAACTTTGAACGTACATATCTCCCAAAGGAAAAATAAAGAATTGTATACTCTTTTAGATAATACAGACGAAAATTTTGTTGATCTGCCCAAAGAAGATCTTATAAACTCATTTAAGAAGGTATACACTCCAGGCCCTGACACGAACATACGTGCACACAAGCTACTTTTAGGTATCAATATCGGGATGATTCTCCTCTGGTTTGATTTTGGTCTTGTTCTTGTACTTTCTTTCAATATAGTTTCGGCCATTTTATTGATATTTATCTCTTATTTAGCTGTTTTTGTTGTTATTTTTTCTGGAAAACCTTAAGAATTTTTTATTTTATTATAAAATCATTTATTTCTTTTTATTTCATAGCAACAAGTTCGAAAAGAAGATGTTTATACTTTAAAAATTTTTAATTTTACATTCCTCCATATTTCGCTGTGTCATGACTATTTTTAGGTGATCGGAGTAAGAGAGGAGAAGAATATATGGTGCATATATTTTTCAATTATTTTATCAGAGAGTAAGTAAACGTTGATAGTTCTTTAAAGTTAGTATCAGTAAACGTTTTCTTTTTCTCAATGCCAAATGATTCAAAGCAGATCCACAAGTTCCTCAATTTCCTCTTCCATTTCGTTGATCTTCTGTTGGTACTTCTCGTTACGACACCAGTACCGATTGTTTTGATTGGAGGGGTGGGGCAAACTTATTATCTTACTCCCTCTGTTTCCGTTCCACTTATCTATCCATTCTTGAACGTCGTTTCCCAACGCAATAAGAGCTTTTATGTCATGAGCTTCCACCACATGAGACAACTCTTCCTCTAGCCATTTGTCTGCACATATTCTAGCATACTTCTTTTTGAACCCATTTTTCGCACAGCTGACTGTAGGACATTTCTGTAGGTGTGTCCAGTACGTACTCTCGTACAGTGTGAAGAGCTTTCCTCTTTGCTCGTACAGTGTAGAGATTCTCTCTTCATTCTCTCCTTTTTCTTTTCCTACCCTCAGAAATTTCGTTATCTGTACAATCAGGAGATGAGGGATAGCCGCGGTGAACAACATTTTTCGTCGTTGTTCTGCATCATACTGCTCAGAGTACGCATAGATTGGGAGAAAATCTGTAGTGGGGTCTCGTGAGACGAGGATTATCTCAGGATTTTTTGGTGCCGGGATCGTTATTATCGGGAGATCTTTCTTTCTGAAGTGACATTCGCAAGGGCAGCTCTCCTTCTCTAATCGTCCTACATAGTTCATACATACAGTATAAGGATTAATCTATAAAATACTTTTACACTGTATCTTCAACGCAACAGTCACGATATTGATTTTCAGAAAACAAAAACTTAAAAATTTCAAAACAAAGAGTAGTGCGATGAGCATTCCAAAGAGGATGTTGGGGTTGGCAGCGACGTTTGCAGCCGCCAGTGAGCTTTGCAAAAGAGACTTCCGTGTAAGTATAAAAGGGAGAGGGAATAAAATAGCTGTCGAAACGACACACAAGAGCATTACCGCGATAGTGAGGAGTAAACAGAGGAGAGTGTGGCCGAACTGCACGGGGGTCCATGAGGGAGACGAGGTATTAATCTTTGTGGATTTTGAGAACAAGAAACCGAATGAACGTCCTGATTTTTATATACTCACAGCCCAGAATTGGAAGAAGATGCTGTACACGGAATTGGAATCTGACATCTCCGAAGGAGAGGTAATAATCGACGAAAAAAACGTGCCGGTCTGGCCCCAACAGATCTGCAAGAATGGGAACTTGTATAAGGGCATGAGCGTGAAACCTGAACAAATTATGGACCACAGAGAACAATGGGAGAAAATCCGTCAACTAAGATAGGCGAAACGATTCAGAATGGGAAAGGTTTTTATGTATTCTCACAAGAGAGATCGTATGCCTCACTACTCTAAGTACGTCTGGAAAATGTGTCAGGAGGCAGCCAAGGAGCTCGATGGAGAGCACCGCTGGCTCCATCCGAGCTCTATCAAGAGAAAAGTGAAGGAGATGTACCCTTCTGATGAGGTGAACGAGAACACGATCTACCTCCAAATTCTCTGCCACACCATCAACATGAAATCGAGGAAAAACTACCCCAGCGTTCCGTGGAAAAAGAACCCGCTGTTTGTCACGGATGGACGGGGGAGGTACAAACTACTCACCGATGAAGAAAAGAAGTTATTCTTAAAAAATGTGAGAGCTGGCAACCCTGTAGTTGAAAAGGACTACTACTCGCTGAATGAACTAGGGGGTGTTGAGGATCATGAAGTAGAGGACGTTGTAGAAATTGAGGAGGATGAGGAAACGGTAGAAGAACGCTACCGAGCGTCCATAAGCCTGGAACGGGATCTCCACGAGTACATCCTTCACAACCTCGACTTCCTAGAAGAAGGACTCCAACCGTATGAAGGGAGGACGGGGAGTGAGTACTCTACTGATGCCGGGAGGATCGATATCCTCGCCGTCGATAGGAACGACGATCTTGTGGTGATCGAGATCAAGACAGGAATGGTGAGAGACAAGGTGATGGGACAGATCATGCGGTACGTGGGGTACGTGAAGGAACATATCGCGGAGGAAACGCAGGATGTTCGGGCGATTATCGTCGCGGAGGACTTCGATAAAAACCTCAAGTACTCCAAATCACTGTTCCCCGGTCTCGAGTTAAAACAGTACGAAGTGAGCTTCGAGTTCACGGAGAAGGGGTTTCCGGGGTGATGGCATGGAATGTAGGTGGGTAGAGAAGAGAGAGTGTCCTCGAGAGAATCCCACCGAACGAGAGTGTACCAACTGTCTCCTCGCGTTGCTCCACGAGGACCTGTGGAAAATTGCGGGGAGTAGTATCGTGTGAGGTGAACGATGAAGGTACGACTCATCATCCCGGAATGTAAACGCTTCTTTCAGGAGAAGTACTGTAGTGACTCGTGGGACTACGAACGGGCGGTAGACCTTTTAGATGTAGCGATCACGCCGCAGACGGACATGCTCGTCACTTCCCACAACTTTTTCTCCCTGCAGCCCACGCAGTTCTCCAGTGCCAAAGATCTCATCTCTAACGAGGTACTCCCGCTCCTCAACACGCACCTGGAGGAGAAGGTGCCGCTCGTCGTGGGCATCGATCTTTTCAGTGAGAAAAGGGAAGGAGAACGACAATACAACCCGTACCGCGGGATCGACTCCATTGTCGCCTTCTTAAATGGGACTACGGAGAGTACGGGTACGTCACCCACATCTGGGAGTGTTGGCTGGAGCGAGGAAAGGGCGATCAACGGGGGTTCTCCGCACAGAACGAGAAGCGAGTCTTCATGTTCAACGGGAAGACGTTCGGTCTCCTCTCCTGTGGTGACATCGCGATGTACTGTCACGACGACGGGAGGATCCTGCCGGAGGTGGACGTGTACCTCGACCTCTCCCACCGATCCCTCGTAGGCTGAACATCCCAAAACAAGATCTCGCCCAAACTCGTGGGGGAGATGGACAAGTGCTCCTACGTGCTCGTGACTCAGTACGTGAAACATGTGTATCGATACATCCGTCAGGGGAACTACCCCTATGTCTTCCCTCAATACACATGGCACGAGGTCGCCCCAGTATTTCTTGGGAAAGAGAGGGTTGGGGTGACAGTTGATATAGACGTGTGATGGAAGCTACATAGCATACCACACATTTTCCTCCCAGCACCCTTTCTAAAGAGGGAGGGGGGGCATAATAGTTACTTATTCATATATGAATACGGAAATTCATATGAATTCACCTTCAAAAATCACGAAACTGCGTTCAAAACGGGTGGAATCTCGATGAGAAACCGTAGAAAACAAGAGAACGTTGAGAAAAAAACAAGGGGGTCGATGGAACTCTCCGGAGAAGGGATGTAACAAGTTTTTCATATATGATTCATATGATGAAACAGATCAAACCAGTTTCGGGATGTTATGGAAACGGAAAAAAGGGGAGAACTGACCCCTTGAACGGCTTAGATTAACGAATGGGAGCTCCAAATTCCTTTTTTGATAAACAAGAAAAGAAGGGATCATGAAATTTTTGGAAATCTGTATGAATTCGGATGGAGACCCTAGTAATCATTGTCAGTCGCTCATTGTGATACCTATTGTTGTGTACTCTTTTCTTGGATTGTACGTCATGAACCATCCACACTCATGATTCCACAACACGTTCATCAGAACACGAACGATCATGATCTTCTAAGAGATGATCCTTCACAAGATATAGGAGACAGCAGATCCTCATGTATCAAACTACTCACAAAGAACGATCGATCGAAAATCGCAGTAATTATCACGATTTTGGGGGTCAGACGTGAAGAGAGATAGGCACGTAGTTACATATCTTGAAGACGACCTAGATCCTTTTTTGCATTTCCCAATATGTATGTTTTGGGAAATTTTGGAGGAAAAAACGGGAAAAAGAAGGCGATATCGTGGAGATCCCTATGGTGCGAGAGGCGAAATTTCCCGCCTAGCAGGAAGTGGGAAAGGAGGTGAGAGAATTTTACCACCATTTTACCACTACGTTAGAGGCATTATAATAAACGTACAGCAACATTTATATAGTTCTTAATTATGTATATTAGTAAAAAAAACATAGGAGGTGAAAAACTACATGTTGTTCTGGATAGGACTTCTCCTTGGGGCGATCTACGGATACGTGAAGCCGGGCGAAGAGAAACAGTGGGGACTATTAAAGAAAGGGATTCTATACTCCATTATTCTCGCTATCGTCTTTGGACTTCTTGGATACCTTGCGGGCAACTCTCTCCCAAGCTGGCTCTTCCCATTCGGTACAGGGTTCGTCAGCGTCTTCGTCAACGCGATCCTTTTCGCGATATTCTTCATTGTTGGTACATTCGTCGGCGACTTTTTTGAGAAAAGGCTCAAGTGAGGCGATTCAGGAGAGAAGTGGGATTACCTGTACATAATTTTTCTTTTTTTTTTCTTATTTCTTCTTTAAGTATATAAGAGTGATGAGATGAAAAATATCTCCATAAAGCTCCAAAAGCAAGGATCGGCTTAGGACTTTGTGTACTGAAGTCCGCCCTCTACTTATAACTCCATCATGATCAAAACCGCAAAAGTAGTTAAAAAATAACTGATACCGAAACGAAAATCCAGATAACCAAATTATAGTAATTCATCTGAATAGATTGGTCCTAATTTTCATGGGAAGTACTAAAAGATAATAATGAGAATTCTCGATGAATCTTATTGTTCTATACTGTCGTTATAGACTAAATTCTTTTACTGAGAGATATCTCAATCCGTGATCCGGTATCAGCGTCACGATAATATCTCCTTTGCTCATGTCCTTTCCTATCGCGAGAGAAGCAAACACATTGGCACCGCTTGAGATGCCTGCTGTCACACCTTCTTTTTTCCAAAGTTGAAGAGCGGTGGCAATTGCGTCTTTACCGCTGACCTGAATTATCTCATCGACTAATTCCGTATCCATAACATCTGGGATGAATCCCTCTCCAATCCCTTGAATCTTATGATGACACGGTTCGCACCCTGAAAGGACAGCAGAACCACTAGGTTCTACCACCACATTCTTGACATCTAGACATCTTTCTTTGAGTTTTCGTGCAATTCCAGTGAAGGTCCCTCCTGTCCCACATGCGGCCACAAAGGCGTTAAGTTTTTTCCCCGTTTGGTTCAAGATTTCAGCTGCAGTGGTCTCAGCATGTGCCTTTGGGTTATCCTCATTCGTAAACTGATCGGGCATGAAGGAGTTCGAATACTGTTCAGTGAGCTCTTCAGCACGTGCCACGACGGCTTCCATATCCTCCTTCGTTACACCTTTCTCCTTGTTGAGGCATTTAACGAGTTCTACTTCTCCACCAAGAAGTTTCACAATTTTTCTTCGCTCTTCACTTACCGCTTCCGGCATGACCGCAATCATTTTGTACCCTTTCAATGTACATACCAGTGCTAATGCCACACCAGTGTTTCCTGATGTCGGTTCTATCACTATTCCTCCTTTGGAGATTTCATTTCGTTTTTCTGCTTCCTCAAGCATTTTTAGTGCAATTCTGTCTTTTATACTCCCACTTGGATTGAAATATTCCAGTTTTGCCCAGATTTCAGCAGATATCTTCTGTGATATTCGTTTTAATTTGAGCATTGGTGTGTTGCCTATCAGCTCGAGCATGTCTTCCAAAGGATCAGTAAGCATATCACTTATTTCTCTTTCTTTTTTAAAATAATTGTGAGGGCATATGCCAGTACTTTCTGGGTATATTTCTTAGAGTACTAACATGAAGTTTGAACTCTTTCAGGTTCTTATATCTTTCCCCCATTTAATCACTATATAAGTATATTTAAGTACTTTTTGAAAGTTTTTATACAAACAAGTACATAAATTAGCGTTTAAACAAAATAAGAGACGAAAAGCTTAAATAAATGCCGGTATCATGTATAGTAATGATTCCCAAAAAACTCCAGAGGGGTGACACCGTGGGGATTGTGTCTCCTTCTGCACCTGTAACTGAAGACGTGAGAACACGGTTCGAGAAAGGCGTTGAATTCCTCAACACATGTGGATTTGAGGTCAAAGTGGCACGCAATGCATTGAAAAACACATTAGGATATTCAGCGACCCCTCGAGAGAAAGCAGACGATATCAATTCAATGTTTGAAGACGCCGGTGTGAACGCGATCATCTGTAGCCAGGGAGGATCAAATGCAAACACGGTGCTACCTCTGTTGAATTTTGATGCTATAAAAAATAACCCGAAAATATTCCTTGGAATTAGTGATATCACCGTACTACTAAATGCGATCTATAAAGAGACAGGGTTAATCACCTTTCATGGAAATGACGTGATCTGGGGATTTGGGGGGGACTATACCGAGTATGATGTACACGAATTCAAACAGAGATTAGTTGAAGGAACTATCGGTGAAATACCTCATAATTCAAAATGGAAATGCATCAAAGAAGGAGTTGCTGAAGGCGTGTTGGTAGGAGGCAACCTAAACTGTATGAACAAGCTGGCGGGAACGCAGTACCTACCTCATTTTAAAGATACAATACTGTTTTTAGAGAGTTTTGGCAAAAAAAGTACACCTGCCCATGTGGAATGCGAACTACATCGTCTGCGACAGATGGGTGTGTTTAAGCAAATCAAAGGGATGTGGATCGGGTACTACAATCATGAGAGCAACATATCTTACGAAGATATTGTAATAAATGCGGTAAAAGAATATGAGTTTCCTGTGTTGAAATGTGACGATTTTGGACATAATACCCCAAACACAACAATTCCAATAGGTTGTAAAGTAACACTGGATGCGACGAATCAGAGGGTCGTGCTACAAAACGATTGTGTGAAGTAAAACTAACTACAAATTTTTTATTTCAGCAGTATGAGCATCGTCAGCATATGCTGGGGCAATTATTATACTAATTCTTTATATAAAATCTTTAACTTAGGTGAGATCATGAATCAAGAAAGCAAACCGTGGAAAGGAGAATGCTGGTGGACGTCTCCCTATAATTTTGTTCCCGAAGTCAAAAACAAAATAAAAATAGAAGATATCAAAATCAATGATGAGACACTGAGAGATGGTGAACAACAGCCAGGCGTCGTTTTGCGAGGCGAAGAAAGAATTAAAATTGTTCAAATGCTCGATGAGATTGGTGTTGATAGAATCGATCTGGGGCTACCACTTGTGTCAAAACAGGATAAAGAAACTGCCAAAAAGATTGGGAATTTGGGATTGGATGCAGAGATCGTATGTTTTTCACGGTCGATTACGAGTGATGTAGATCATGCTCTTGATTGTAATGTTGATGGTGTTCTCTGTGAGTTTCCTACCAGTAAAGATCTGATAGAACAAGGGTATCGCTGGACAATAGACGAAGCCATTGAAAAGTCGACTTCAACGCTTCAGTACGCAAAGGACCATGGAATTAACGCCACTTCTTTCTTCGTAGATTCTACACGATCGGAGCCCAAGCTACTGGAACGTATTCTCAAGAAGGTGTCGGAAGTTCACCCCGATTCTCTCTGTTTTGCAGATACTTTTGGTGTTCTAACTCCAATTTCTACCATGCATTTCATCAACTGGATAAAAAAAAGGATAAAAATTCCCATAGAATCTCATTTCCATAATAACTTCGGGATGGCTACGGCAAATACTGTAACAGCACTTGCCAGTGGAGCCGAGATGGCCCATACAACTGTTAATGGCATGGGAGAAGGGGCGGGAATGCCCCCCTTAGATGAAGTAACACTCTCTCTTTACCTCCTCTACAATGTAAATTTGGATATCAAGCATGAGAAACTCTATGAACTCTCAACGATGGTTGAAGAGTTTTCAGGAGTAGAAATTCCTGTATCCAAGCCTATTACTGGTAAAAATGCCTTCACCATAGAGTCAGGGCTGTTAGTCAACATCCTGCTTAAATTGAGAGAGAAAGATGTAACACCCCTCGTTCTCTTCCCCTTCACATGGGATCTGTTGAATCGGGACGGCGTTGAGATAGTCTTAGGCAAAAAGAGTGGGAAAGCATCGATACGACACATGTTGGATAACCTCAATATCGACATGAGCGATGAACTCATTCCTAAAGTACTCGAGGAAGTTAAAGTTCTTGGAGAGGAAAAGAAAGGCTTACTGACTGAGGAGGAGTTCAAGGAGATAGTGGTGCGCACCAAGGAAAAATTCTGCAACCAGGACAGATAAGGGATGTAAATGGGTTCGTCAGAGTTAGATCTTCAGATTGAAGATATTGAAGCCGGTACACTATATACGTCTGAGCTTGTGGTGGACGGAGTTACTATTCCAGTTATTGTTCTGAAAGGCTCAAAGGATGGTCCCACTGTCGGCGTCACGGCAGGAATTCACGGTTCAGAATACAATGCTACCTGTACTGCATTTACCCTTATCGAAAGGATTTCGCCTGAGGATCTAAAAGGGGCATTGATCGTATTCCCTCTAGTGAATGTGCCCGCCTTTGAGAACAGATCTGTGTATACCTGCCCCCTCGATGAAAAGAATCTTAATAGAGTTTTTCCCGGTAACGTTACAGGTTCTATTAGTGATAAAATAGCCTTTACCCTATTCAATTTTTTGACGGACCGCTGTCAGTACATTGTTGATCTGCATTGTGGGGATTTAATTGAGGATCTCTGTGCGTATGCGAGCTATAAAAAAACTGGGGATACCCGTACTGACGCTACACTGGAAAAAATGGCAACGTTGATGGATCTCGGTGCTGTCATGTCCAGCGAAGGAGATGGAGACATCCAAGGAACACTTGCTGAGGAGGCGACAAATGTAGGAGTCCCCTCTATTGTGGCAGAATGTGGAGGACGGGGTATTGTGGATGAACAGTGTGTAGAAAAACTTTATAGAGGAGTACGTAACGTATTAGTCTATTTGGATATGATCTCAGGAGAGCTTCCGGAGATCAAAAAATCTAAAAAATTCCATAATTTTTCAATTTTGAACTCACACAACAACGGATTCCTTCTTCCCCTAAAAAAAGTAGGGGATACCGTGGGTAAAGATGAAAGTATTGCTATAGTGAAGGATTACTGGGGTAATATTCAAGAAAGAATACGCTCATCCACCGAGGGAAAAATACTCCTCATCACAGGACCACCTATTCAGAAAGGAGAGATGGCTGCTGTGTTGTTAGTCTGATCGGTAAATTCTTGCTATTTTCTCAACATCATCTACCTTCTCTAACTTCATTATCGAAGAAACTATCTCCTCAACTCTAGTGGAATCAAGGATCTGCGATATAAGCCAGTGAGCCTTTTCCAAGATCTCCTTTTCGTCCATCGGGTGTTCTGCGCACCCTTTAGCACCAAAGACCTTTTTTTCCAAAGTTTTCCCATCTTTTAAAGTAACAATTACATTTGAGGAATCGATTCCCTCCTCTTTATACAATTTATTTGCTTCTTCCGTTTCATGTACTCTGATTTTATTTATTATATCCTTTACAGTTTCATCATTCAGGACATCCATACTATTCCAGTTATATTCTCCTTCCTGTTTCAGTATTTCCTTTGCAATCGCAAAGAGAAGAGATTGCTGTGATTTAATTAAGTTTTTAGGAATAAAATTAAGAGCAACAGCATCATAGAATGTATACACATCAATTTTCTTTATATTTTGCGATTCTATGGAATTTTCAGTCATTATTTGTTCGAGAGCATCAAGTGTAGCGTGCGTACATCTGCAGAATGGATATGGTTTAAAAGATACATCCTCTATAAACCATTTTGATGATAGTGGGATTATTTCCATTTTGAACTGATCACTTCCAGCCATTGCCCAAAATCCATTCATTCCTTCAAATAGTTCTTTATTGCCGTCAATTCCTTCTGACGCGAGTAGTGCTGAGATTGTACCATTCAATCCCACTAATCCAAAGTTGTTTTTCATCTGAGTAATACCCTCTAACCCCACCTTTCTCACAGAAGGTACAGGAGCTCCTATTCCTGCGATGCAAATAGCCGAAACTATCTCGTTTATTTCTAGATTGATTGTTTTTGCAACGGAAGCTGCAGTTGAGAATACTTGCCATGTATTTATACCTGCCACTATCTTAAATCTATCGCTTGTAGGTGCGTAATACTGAGCAATTCTTATTGAGGATTCATATCCGGCGATAACAGCTTCTAGCAGATCTTTTCCAGAAATATTCAACATTTCTCCAACTGCCATTGAGGAGGGGACTATTGTCGCTCCTGGGTGCCCTGCAACAGATTGTGATGTGTAGGTATCATCAAAATCCAAGAGGTTGCACATATAGCAATTTGTGTAGGATGCCAGTGCGGGATGCACCTTCTTCTTCCTATTGAAAATGGAAGCACCCCCTGTGCTGCCCATTTTTTCCATCAAATGAGAAATTTTAATAGCTTCTTTCATTGTGGAAGCTCCCAATCCACAAGCAATCGAATCTAAGATACAATATTTCGCTTTTTTTATAATATCGTTTGGAATTTTTTTATAGGTTATTTCATCGACTATCTCAGCTATTTTTTCAGAAAATAGGGTCATGATGATTCACCTTTTACATTCTACTACTCTAAAAGCCTCATCCATTATCTCTAAACTTTTATCGATCTGTTCTTTAGTTATATTTAATGGAGGAAAAATTCTTATCACCTGAGCATACCTGCCGTAGGGCGCTACTATTAGGCCTCTCTTAAAACATTCCTGCATAATTTTCTTCGTTTCTTCTGTTGCAGGCTCTTTTGTTTTACGATCTTTCACTAACTCAACACCTATTAGTAGACCTTTTCCCCTTACATCTCCTATTAGCTCATGCTCCTCAGACATATCTTGCAGTCCCTTCAGGAAATACTCACCCATTCTGATGGTATTTTCCATAAGATTCTCCTTTTCGATCACTTCCAATCCTGCCAGCCCTGCTGCACATGCCAAAGGATTTCCACCAAAACTATCGATTGTTGGGAATCCATAGTTCCAGTTATTCACAATTTCTTTTTTCGCGATCATAGCGGCAGCAGGAACGCCCATTGCAAAGGATTTCCCCATGCATACAATATCAGGTACTATATCCCAGTGTTCAATCCCAAACATGGTACCTGTGCGTCCCATACCCGTCAACACTTCATCGCATATCGTTACAATACTATGTTCTTTACATATCTTCTCGATTCTCTCCCAATAGCCTTCGGGCGGGACAATGATTCCCGAGGGAGATTGAATGGGTTCAAAAAGAAGTGCTGCTACATCATCAGGGTGTACGACAGTTTCTAACGTATTGTTTAGACTTTCAGCACAAAAAAGATTACATTCAGGATAAGATTTGTCGAAAGGGCACCTATAGCAGTTAGGATACGGGAGATATGCCGTTTCTCCTATTACTGGTGAAAGATGTTTTTTGGATTCGGAACTTCGTGTAGTAAAGGGCATCACTCCTGGTGTCGTACCATGGAAATCTCCGACATAGGTTAATATAACGGATTTTCTAGTATAATATCGTGCGCACATCGTTGAAACTGCAACGAGTCCGCTCCCACCAGCTGAATAAACAATTTTTCCCTCTTTTAACTCTCCAGGGGACATTTCTCTTATTTTATTTGCGAATTCCCTCATATTTTCCCATATACCAGTAATATTCAAAAAAAGTACAAGTTCTTCGGCTTGATCTTTTATTGCTTTTACGATATGTGGGTGACAGTGACCGAGATTATAATCACATCCCATATAATCTAGATATGAGTTTCCATCTGGATCTTTTACAATTGCTCCTTTTCCTTCAGAGATGACAAAGGGCAGATATCTATTTTTGGGCCATTGGGTTGAGAACGGTTCTTTCTCTTTTTCCAACGCTTCTTTCGTACGAGGACCTGGGGGTTCAGTAATTATGTTGGGTAAATTATTCATCTAATTACCTCTTTAACTCTTTATCCTACATAGGTGTTGTATCTGCAAAAAGTTTTATAATTTTTCCCAGCAACTATATTGGAAAAAGATTTATATAGAAAATGTGTTTAAGGAATATCAAGTTTGTAACAAATTTATAGGTTGTTGACTTCATAAACGAAGTGGAGAAAGTGAGATATATGGCAAGGGTAGAATTTGACTCTGTATCAAAAAAATTCGGAGATGTAGTGGCAGTAGAGGATATTAGCTTTGAAGCAAAAGAAGGCGAGTTTCTTGTTCTAATTGGTCCTTCCGGCTGTGGGAAGTCTACGACCCTCCGATGCTTAGCAGGATTAGAAAACGTAGATGAGGGGGAAATGTATATCGGAGATAAACTAGTGAATGGGTTACCTCCTAAAGATAGAGACATTGCAATGGTGTTTCAGAATTACGCGCTATATCCGCATATGAATGTTTATGAAAATATGAGCTTTTCTCTCAGGCTTAAAAAATTTCCAAAGGAAGAAATAGACGAAAGAGTTCACGAAACAGCAGCTCTTTTGGAAATAGAAGACTTATTAGAGAGAAAACCGAAAGAACTATCCGGAGGACAGAGACAGAGAGTGGCTTTAGGGAGATCAATTGTGAGGTATCCTGAAGTCTTCCTGTTTGATGAACCATTAAGTAATCTCGATGCGAAATTGCGAATTCAGACTAGAACTGAACTGATAAGACTTCATCAAAAACTAAAGACTACTAGTATATACGTGACCCATGATCAAGCAGAAGCCATGACAATGGGCGAGAGAATAGTCGTGTTAAAAGGAGGAGAGATTCAACAGATAGATACACCTCAGCAGTTATATGACCATCCAGAAAACGAATTTGTGGCAGGATTCATCGGGTCACCTTCAATGAATTTCTTTGATGCTACCATTATCGAGAAAGATGATGTTTTATACCTAGATACAGGATGTTTCAAGATAAAAGTACCCTCTGGATTGAGAGATCCCTTGGAAGATTATATAAGCAAAGATGTAACGTTCGGTATAAGACCAGAAGACATCCACGATGCCGAGTTCGTTTCAAGGACCGAAGAGGGAAGAATTGAAGCGAGCGTTGAGGTAAAAGAAACGTTAGGTTCAGATGTGTTTCTATACCTCAAGAAAGGAGGAAAGGAATTTACCGCTGAAGTCGATCCAAGAACAACGGCAGATATGGGAGATACTGTTTCTTTAGTTATAGATACATCTAAAATACATGTATTTAAAAAAACTGGAGAAGCTCTTTTTTAATTTTGATCAGCTTTTGAAGGTAGAAATACTATTTTTTATTTAATTTTTTTGTACGAGAGGATGCAGTACAAAGACAGAAAACAGAAGAATTCCCGAAAAAATTATCCAGATTAACTGATATCCTCCCATCTGTTTAATTATGTAGCCTCCAACAAAAGAAGATAAGAGCGCATCAGAAAGAGCGATAGTATTGACAAATCCAACTGCTGCACCTCTGGAACGATAATGCACGAATTTTGGTACGAGAGATAACAGTGGTCCTATGGCCATAAACGCTCCCCACCGTGCAACAATAATAGACAACAAAATGAGAAAAAAGAACTTTTTTCTAGCCATATGTAAGAAATATTACCTGCTGATATTACCATTCCAGCCATACTTAGCTGTATAACATTCTGCATTTTGTCTGCCAGGTATCCGCCGAAGAGTGCACTGGGAATTCCAAACAAAATAAATATCATCGATCCCAATCCAACCTTGGTTGGACTGAATAGACATCCTTCTTCCAGCCAAGAGGGGAGCCATACGATATTCCCTCCTATTTGAAAATAAGCGATGAATAGTATTTATAGCAAGTGATATAACTTGAAGGGTGAAAATTTTCTTTATTTGTTCGAAAGTTGTGGTATTTTGTACCACATCACCCTTTACAGGCTCTTTACCTATAATAAGAAAGAAAACAAGTGCTACAAATCCTAAAATAGCGTAACATCTAAGCAATGATCTTCATGAATATACTGCTATGATCACAGGGGTGATTAAGAATGCTATTCCAGTTTCAATGTTTAGTGATACTAAGTGCCCACTCACTCCACTGGTCTTTTCTTTAATGGGGGCCACGAAATTATATAAGCAATACAGGGTGATCGCATAAATGCAGAACCAATTCCGCTCACTCCTCTCAGTGCTATCATGAAAATGAAGGTGGTGACGTAGGTGAAAAGTAAAGAGGAGGAAAAAACTATTAACAATCCCATCTCCATGATCTTTTTGAATCCCACCCTATTCCCTAATATACCTGCGAGCAGATGAGAACCACAGGAAAGAGCAACATAAGAAGTCATTAACGATCCCGCTTCCACATGATTTACCCCCATGTCTTTTATTAAAGTTGTTAGTATCGGAGGTATTGAAAAGAGGTTTATATTAAGTACTATTAGGGAGATATAGATTACTCCTACCATCTTCCAGTGGAGATGGAGATTAATTTTCATTTTATTCGCCACTCTAGAGTAGAATATATTGTGTTTTCAGTGAGTAACGTAATTTTAAAATTAAACAAAAAAATAATAAAAAAATAGATTTAAGACTTTGTTACAGCTTTTCACACGCCTCTGTAATTCTTTCGGCAGCTTCTTTTATTCTTTCTTCATT
Organism: uncultured Thermococci archaeon; assembly: GCA_964595645.1. Lineage (GTDB taxonomy): Archaea > Methanobacteriota_B > Thermococci > Methanofastidiosales > B48-G16 > JAYEIH01. The sequence continues at coordinate 50,167 of CAZQQT010000006.1, read as the reverse complement.
TGTAGCTGATGTTGCTATTCGCAGATGTCCTTCCCCACTAGGTCCGAAGGCTGTACCGGGGTAGGTAACAACTCGTGCTTCCCTTGCGATGTATTTGGCCAGTTCGAGAGAACTCATTCCAGTAGCTTCGACATTTGGGTAGGCATAGAATGATCCCTTCGGTTTTTTACATGTAATACCTTTCGCATCCTGTATACCATTCACCAGCGCCTCGAGCCTACTTTCACAGGTAGTTACGATTTCGTCAACACACTCCTGTGAACTCTGAAGTGCAGCAACAGCGCCTTTCTGGACGAAAGAGGTGATGGTGAGTACATAGTTGGTATGTAGTTTGTTGAGATAGTTCATTAAGTACTCTCCAGCTATAATATAGCCGATTCTCCATCCAGTCATTGCGTATGCCTTTGAAAATCCGTTTATAGTGATTGTCCTCTCTAGCATATCTGGAAATGAAGCTATACTATAGTTTTTTTTACCATCGTAGACAAATCTACTATAAATCTCATCAGAAAGGACAACGAGGTCATTATCGAGTGCGATTTCACTAATTGCTTTGACATCTCCCCTTTCGAGTACAGATCCGGTTGGATTGTCAGGACTGACGAGTACAATTACTTTTGTGTTCGGTGTTATCGCTTCTTTCACATCCTCTGGATCGATTCTCGATTCTCTCTCATCTCTTACCTCTACGGGTTTTAACTTTCCTCCTGCAAAGTTTATCGCCGGATGGTAAGACATGAAGCAGGGATCGGCGATGATAACTTCGTCTCCGGGATTAAGGACTGTTTGGAGTGCTAGATGGATCGAAAGTTGTCCTCCTACTGTAGCAAGTATATTCTCATTGGGATCCGCGTTTATATTATTATATTTTTTTTCATGTTCTGCAATCGCATTTCTCAGTTCGTCTATGCCACTCGTTGGCAGTGCGTATCTTGTGAATCCGCTATCAATCGCTTTTTTTGCAGCTTCTTTTATATGAGAAGGTGTATCGAAGTCTACTTCTCCGTACCCGAGGTCAATTACATCCTTTTTTCCACTAACTTCATCTCTCACAAGGCTTGTCTCTCCAGGTTTTCCATCCTTAAATCTATAGTTTACCTTTTTATATAAATCCACCATACTATCACCCTTTAAAAACTTTTTTAAATGCATCTTGGAGTATTTCCAGTGCTTTATCTATCTGTTCCTCCTCTACAATAAGCGGAGGGAAGAATCGCAGTACGTTACTGTATACGCCATAGGTACCCATTATTAGTCCATTTTTGTATGCTTCCCATACTATTTCCTTTGCTTGTTTCGTGGCGGGTTTTTTCGTCTTTGGATCTTCTACCAGCTCAACTCCGTTCCATAGCCCCATTGATCTTATTTCTCCAATCTGTTCGTATTCTTCTTTAAGCTCTTCAAATCCCTTTTTGAATTGTTTTCCTCTCTCCAGTGCGTTTTTATCGAGGTTATCTCTTTCCACCGCTTCAAATCCGGCCAAAGCTGCTGCACATCCTATTGGATTTCCGCCAAAACTGACTGCTGCTGCAGAGCCTGGGCCATGAATATTGTAGACGTCGTCCACAATTTCTTTTTTTGCTACGAAGGCTGAAAGTGGGGCCCCCATGGCTAATGACTTAGCTAGACACACAATATCAGGCACTATATCCCAGTGTTCAAACGCATACATAGTTCCTGTACGCCATATAGAAGTAATTATTTCATCTGCGATCATCATAATGCCATTTTCATCGCACACTTTCTTTACCTCTTTCCAGTACCCCTCAGGTGGAATAATGTATCCTCCCGGCCCTTGCATCGATTCGAAAAGTAGTGCTGCAACTTCATCTGGGGGTGCAACCGTATCTAATGTGTATTTTAGGTAATCTATGCACGCAAAATCGCACCCAGGGTACTCACAGTTCATTGGACAACGGTAACAGTATGGGTACGGTAAAAACACATTATCTTCTACTGAAGGGAAGAGTCCTCTACGGAGTTTACTATTTCTTGTAGTATAATGCATTACTGCCGAAGTAGTGCCATGATATCCCCCCAAGTATGAAATGAGTAGGGGTTTTCGTGTCACTTGGCGGGCTGTCATGACAGCAAAGTCTACTATTTCACTTCCTCCAGTTGCGGTAACAACTTTGCCATTTTTTAATTTGCCGGGAGAAAGTTCCAGGAGTTTTTCAGAAAAATCTAAAATACTTTCCCAAAAACCGGCGAACCCTAGATACAAAATAAGGTCTTGAGACTGTTCTTGAATAGCCTTTACTATATCAGGGTGGGTATGTCCGAGATTGTAGTCGCTTGCCATAAAGTCAAGAAATGTATTTCCGTCAACATCCTTTACCATGCATCCTTCTCCTCGTTCTACCCATACGGGCAGGAATTTCTCTTCATTCCATACTTTACCAAAAACCTTTTTTTCTCGTTCTCTAAGCACTTTCCCCTTTGATCCGGGAATTTCCGTTTTTATTTTTGGTAGTTTTTCCATTTTCATTCACCTCTTTATTCCAATCCAGGAAGTCCTCCTTCCTTGTAAATCTGGTCTACCAACACATGAGATTTATACGCGTCTTCTGCATCGAATTTAGGTTTTCTCCTTGTCCTCACGCAGTCAAAGAATTCTTCTAGCTCTTGTTTGAATCCGTTAATGCCTTCAAACCCTAGCCATTTTGAGGGTTTCCATCGTGCCCACTCCTGAGGATTGAAAATGCCAGTATTGCTCCCTTCTAAGTACGAAGTCGTCTGCGTGATCATATCTACGGCTACAGAGTATTTTCCTCCATGTATTACCACATTTTCAGCATATCCTCCACAGTTATTTTCAAATACTAGAACGCCGGTCACATTTGAGTCAAAGTCTATAGTACTCACGATACTTTGTTCACTATACTCTTCATCAAACTTAGCAGTGCACTCTACATTGGTGACTTCTCCTTCACAGAAATGTCGGAGCAAATCAACGGGATGAGGATTGCCAAGTAGAGCTCTTGGTTTTGGGCTGAACCCATTGAAGGTATGTATTACTGCATCTAATTCTTTACCCTTCAATATTTCCTTAGCTTTTTTAGATATTGGCATAAACCTTCTGTTAAATCCTATCATTAATATTTTTTCTTCTTTTTTTGCAGTTTCAACCATTTTTTTGGCGTTTTTTAGTGTTGTGGCCATTGCCTTTTCGCAAAATACGTCTATTCCAGCTTCCAGGAACATATTGCTTATTTTTGGATGAGTATTGTCCGGCTTTGTTGCGACAATTACACAGTCCACACCGCTTTCCTCAGCCATTTCCTTGGGGTCACAGTACTTTTCAGTTACGTTACATTTTCCCTCCGTTCTTACAACACATTCTTCTTCGATGTCACAAATTGCTCTAAGATTTACGTTTTCTATAGAGAGTATAGATCGGAGATGTACATTTTGAGAAATGTATCCCAATCCAACTACTCCTACGTTCAATTCTTTTGACGTCATTCTTTAAACACCTCTCAAAAAATAATAGACTGACTACTACTGACAAGTATATTTAATTAAGTTTGTCCCGACATATGCAGGAAAAAAATTGATATAATGAATAATGGATAAATGTAAATAGAGACTACGAGGAGGTATTACACGAATGGAATATAAAAAACTAGGAAAAAGTGATTTAGAGGTATCGAGAATTGCTTTAGGAGGATGGCAGTTTTGTGGGAGCAGTGGAAATTTAAGAGATAAGAAAACAATTAAGTCAATTATTAATAAATCATTAGACAGTGGGATCAATTTTATAGATACTGCTGAAAGCTACGGAGACGGGTATTCCGAATCTGTTATTGGCGAGGCTCTCAAGGAGAGAGGTAACCGAGGTGAAGTTGTAATAGCAACAAAAGTGTTACCACGACATTTAAGATACAAAGACGTGATAAAAGCTGCAGAAAAAAGTTTAAAACGTCTACAGATTGATACTATCGATCTGTTTTTAATACACCGGTTAGATTGTTATCCTATCATTTCTGGAGCCATAGAGGCCTTTGACACATTACTACAAGAAGGTAAAGTGAGATACGTGGGAGTGTCTAATCTTCCAGTATGCCTTGTTCAAGAAGCCATGGAACTGCTTAAAAATGGAAAGATAATCGTAAATCAGCTAGAATACAATGTACTTATAAGGGATATAGAGGAGGAATTCTTTCCTTTCTTGAGAAAAAATGATATTGCTGTAATGGCGTATTCTCCTTTAGCCACTGGATTCTTGACAGGGAAGTACACCAAGAGTAATTGGATCCCAGAGGAGGACACTAGAAAAAAATTCCCTATATTTAAGAAGGAAAATGCGAAAAGAGCAAAACCTCTGTTTGATGTTATGAGAAATATCGCCAAAACACATGGCGTTGAAATACCTCAAGTTGCGATAGGTTGGCTACTTAAGTATGAAAATGTATTTCCTGTAGTGGGCGCAAAAAAGATAGAACATGTAGAAAGCAATCTTAAGGCTGCAGAACTAAAATTAAGTAAAGAAGAATGGAGTAGAATCACAGAAGCATCAAATAGTATTGAGCTCGATTTGTTTTGAGAATTTCCACGTATTTTACTTTTTCCTTTTTCATTTGTGTAAGAATTATACAATCCATATAGATTTAAAAAGTATATTGATTCTGATAGGCATATGCTGGAAAATCCTAAATAAAATTTTACGTAGATGTTTTTGGTATGAAAACTTATTCAATATATAAGTTTTGGTCCGAGGTTCGAAAGGAGAATCGAGAGTCTGTTGAAGAATTCAAACCCATTAGAAAACAGAACACTGCTTTAATAGTAGTTGATATGCAAAATAGTCTCAATCCTCGAGAAGGAGGAATTCTTTCAATGTTAAGAGAGGCTGGATTCGAAGACGAATATCATTATTATACTAAAAGATACGATCTGATAAAGAAAAATATAAAAAATCTCATCAAAGTTTTTAGAAAGAGAGATTACGAAATTATATACACTGCTGGAGAATCATTAACTGAGGATGGAAGAGAACGATGTTTGTCTCATAAGTTGCTAAATCTGTTTACAGCACCTAACTCTTTTTGGGGGAAAATAATCGATGAACTAGAACCTAAACCTAATGAAATGATTTTTAAGAAGACTACTGCTAGTATATTCACTTCAACATCTTTGAACTATACTTTGAGGAACATGGAGATATACAATTTAATTTATACAGGTGTTGTTACCAGTGGGTGTGTTGAGAGTTCTGTGAGGGCATCTGCCGACCTAGGATATTTTAATTATATTGTAGATGATGCGTGTGGTGATTTTAATGAGAGAATCCATAATAACTCTATTGCGAATATGGGAGCTTATTATGGAGCAGTTATAGATACACAATATCTATTAAAAAAAGGATAGCCTTTTAGCAGGCATATGCTGGGAAAACTCTTAAATAAAAATATTATCCAGATATAGGTGGTGAATAAAGATGACGAAACGAAAGAAATATAAGAAGGCAGTGGCTTTGAGCTGTCTTCTGATATCAATTTCTTTGGTACTGGGATGTATCGGTGGGGGAGAGGAAACTCCTGCACCGACAACAACAGAAGCACCGACAACAACAGAAGCACCGACAACAACAGAAGCACCTGAACCAATTGAATTAGAGGTCTACGGCGTGAGATGGAAGACAGAGTGGGTAAATGAGATGATAGATAAACACTATGAGGCAAATCATCCAAATGTTACGGTAACATACCACGGAGAGGCGGATTTGCAACAAAAAGTGAAGACCTTGTTTGTGGCAAATCCTGAAAAGGTCGATGTTGTGTTAGTGGAAGCAGGGTACACTTCAAGCTGGGCGGCTGCGAATTGGATTATACCCCTTAACGATCTACCCGGATTTGAAGAGTGGAAACAACCTTTGTCAGAGGAACAGCTTAAAGCATGGGGTTACAACGGAAAGGTATATGGAGGCGGAGCCTGGTATACGCTAACATGGTGCATGTTTTACAACAAAGAGCTTCTTAAGGAAGTGGGATACGATGAACCTCCTGAGACATGGGACGAATTGATTCAAATATGCCTTGATCTAAAAGAGAAAAAAGGAATGGAACACCCTCTATGGTTACAATTAAAACCCGTAGAACGAAGATTGGATTGGCTCTGGCAGACACTTGCTCTGAACCTTTCCCCCCAGAATGAACGCCCCTTCTGGAGTGAAGATTGGAATCCGCTATTCCTCGAAGAAAATTCAGGAGCTGGTAAGGCTGTCCAACTCGTCCACGACATGCTGAACAAACATGAAATTATTTCGCCCGCATGTTTTGAAATGAATAACTTTGACGTCGAAAGTAAGTTTTTGAAAGGAGAGTCTGCTTTTCTTATGGGTGCTGGTTACGGTGCATTTAAGTACAACGATCTGGAATCCTCAGATGTAGTTGACCAGTGGGGTCTTATGCACTTTCCAGGAACTCATGAAACATGGTACAAAACAACTTCTTGGTCTATTACAAAAGGTTGCGAACAAAAAGGCGAGGCATATAAACGAGCAGCATGGGAATTTGTGCAATGGTTCGGCGGTCCTGAAATGGGCAAATTAAGACGGTTAGAATGGCTAGGGGGATCACCATGGCCCTCTGTCGATAAAGATCCGGAAGTTAAAGCGCGTCTCGAAGAAGTCTTTGGTGAAGAGGGCTATGAGACATTACAGGAACAGGAAGAGAAGTATCTCCATAGTCAACCACATTTCGTGTGGCCCCCAATGAACACGAGATTCCACCTAGAGTTTACCGAGCAACATGTGGAAGCAAACCTACAAAAAGCAATATTAGGTGAAATTTCGATCGACCAAGCCCTTCAAAATATTTACGACGCCTTTGAAGACTTCGTTGATGAATATGGACTTCCAGGCGAGTAGGTGATGGCTAAATGGACCTTAAAAAACTTAAAAATTTTTCTTTTCCTTTTTATTTTACATGTATTCCTGCCTATGCAACCATATTTATCATAATCCTCTTTCCGCTCATTTACTCTTTTTATGTAAGTCTACATAAATGGGATTTAACAAATCCACCGATAAAATTTGTGGGACTATCTAATTATATAAGAATATTAAAGAAACCACAATTTCATACAACATTTTTGAACACGATGGAGTTCACTGTCCTTACACTTTTTTTTGCGTTGCTACTTGGATTAGCGCTCGCTTTACTACTCAATAGATCATTTTTTGGAAGAGGGGTTGCCCGCGGTCTTGCTCTTTTACCTTGGGCGATTCCCCCGATTGTGATAGGGCTACTGTGGAGTTGGATTTTTCATGGTAACTATGGAGTGCTTAACTATGTCATGACTAGGTTGGGAATTTGGGAGTCTTATAAAATCATGTTAAGCTCTCCTGATAACGCAATCTATACAGTTGCTGTAGCTTCCATATGGAGATTTGTGCCCTTTGTAGCCCTGTTTTTGCTTGCTGGATTACAGTCAATCCCCCAAGAGGTTTATGAAGCTGCGAAGGTTGATGGTGCAAGCACAATTCAAGAATTTTTTCACATCACGTTACCCCTCTTAAGAAACTCTATCATGATTGTTGTGCTGTTTATGAGCATGTGGTTACTCAGGACATTCGATATAATATATGCCATGACCCAAGGTGGGCCAGGATATAGTACTACAATGCTAGGATGGCTTGTATACCGCGAGGGATTTCAAAGTTATCGGTTTGGACAAGGAGCTACAGCTGCTTATATTCTTGCTATCATCACAGCCGCTCTCGCCTTCCTTTATATAAAGTATTTGGCTAAAAAAGTTGTATATTAAGTGATATCATGAAAGTGATAAATAAACTAAAGTACCTAAAAAAATCGCCTATTATTGTAGTAGCGTTAATTATTTTCGGATTTCTTTTATTGCCATATGCGTGGATGGTTATTCAAAGTTTTCAAACGTCCTATGAACTACATTCAGAAACCCCGCGGATTGAACCCCATCCTGAAGATCCGTTTATAAATTATAGAACAATCCTTCTTCACCAACAACGTTACCAAAAGGGTTCAGCTTTGGAAGGTGCTGTGCCAGATTATGCGTACTGGGTGCCACGGGCATCGCTTAATAGTTTTATTGTGGCCATGGGATCAACTCTTTTAACACTCTTGCTTGCATCTTTCCCTGCCTATGCGTACTCCCGTTTTAAAATGAGGGCTAAAAATCAGTTAATGCTCATGACACTTTTTTTTAACATGATTCCAGCCATGATTGTTATAATCCCTCTTTACATGATATTGAGGAATTTAGCACTCATAAATACCCATATAGGATTAATTTTCGTTTATACGGCGTTTATGTTGCCCTACGCTATATGGATGCTCTATTCCTACTTTCAGACTGTACCTTACGAAATGGAAGAATCAGCTAAAATTGATGGGTGTGGAACAGTTGGCGTGATTTTCAGGATTTTGTTGCCAATTGCTGCGCCAGGATTTGCTGCCGTTGCTATTTTCGTTTTTTTAACCTGCTGGAATGAGTTTTTCTTCGCGTTAATACTTACTAGCGATATAGGTTCTCATACGCTTCCTGTTGTCATTTCCATGTTTTCCTCCACTCTTCAAATGAATCCTCACGATCTCATGATAACAGCAGGTGTAGTAGGGTCTATTCCACCACTAATCATTGCGTTGCTCTTCCAAAGATATATAATTTCAGGGTTGACGAGAGGAGCTTTCAAATGAGTAAAATTAGGGATTTGAAAGTCCATAGACTAAATCTTCCCCTCAAATATCCTTTTGAAACATCTTTAGGTGTCCAAAAAAATGCTAAAAATGTTCTCATTGCCATTTTTTTAGAGAGTGGAGTGATTGGAATTGGTGAGGCAGCTCCATCCTCTTTTGTTACAAGCGAAAGTCAAAACACCGTCATTGAAGCTATTGAAACTGTTAGAGATCAGATTATCGGTAAAGAAATCCAAAATATTAGGGGGTTTTCTAGAAAGATCTCCAAAGTTATATATTATCAACGAAGTGCCCGAGCGGCAATTGAAATGGCACTCCTCGACGGTTATTGCAAATTTTTAGGAGTTTCTATATATGAGTACCTCGGATCTACTAAGAGAGAGATAGAAACCGATTTAACAATACCTATTGTTCCTTCCGAGAAGGCTGCTCAAATTGCAAAAAATGCAGCTGCAGACGGATTTAGGATATTTAAGATCAAAGTAGGGAAAGATTTTGAAACAGATCTCGAAAGAGTGAGTTCTGTGAGAGATGCAGTTGGTGAGTCTTCTATAAGAATCGATGCAAACCAAGGATTTTCGCCAAAAGAAGCAGTTCAGTTTGTAGAAGCTCTAAAAAATCTGGATATTGAAATTGAGATTTTTGAACAGCCAGTTTTGAGAGAGGATATAGAGGGGATGAAATTTGTACGAGACAATATTGGAGCACCAGTTTTTGCCGATGAGTCTGTTTTTACCCCCAATGATGCAATGAGGCTTTGTGAGAGAGATGCGGTAGATGGAATCACCATAAAGTTAATGAAATCCGGTGTTTTCGAGACGCTCGATATCATTTCAATTGCAGAACTCTCAAACTTGGAGCTTATGATGGGATGTATGGGAGAATCTTCTATAGGCATTTCATTTTCAGCACAAATAGCTTCTAGTTTTCCAATTTTCGATTATATTGACCTTGATAGTCCCTTTTTCTATAAGAAAAATTTAATGAAATTAAAAAAATCACCAATTTTAGAATTTAATGGTCCCGGAATAGAGGTAGATTACAATAAAATTAAGCAATTGGAGGTGATTAAGTGAAATTAAAGGATGCAGCATCTAAAGTTTTGTCACAATGTATGGGATTTCAATCCGAAGAAGATCTTCTTGTTGTTTGCGATGAAAAAACAACGACTATCGGTCAATCTCTGTTTGCAGCTGCTCTTCCAATAAGTACTGATACTACTCTTCTTCAGATATCAACGTTTCAAATGACTGATGGAGAACCTCCTCCGCTAGTAACCTCTGCGCTCTTGAAGACTGATGTTGCAGTCTGTCCAACGACACATTCTTTAACACATTCAGAAGCTGTAAAGAAGGCCTATACGAGTGGTACAAGAGTGGCAACGATGCCGGGCATTAATGAAGATATATTAATTAGAACGATGAATGCTGATTACAGCAAGGTAAGGAATAGGAGCCAAAAAATCGCTCAAATCCTTAATGAAAGTAATCATATTAAAATTAGTTCATCTAAAGGTACAAATTTATCTTTTTCTATAAAAGGAAGAAAATCTATTGCAGATTTTGGTATTTTGACTAAGAAAGGATCTATAGGAAACTTACCAGCTGGAGAAGCTTTCATAGCTCCTTTAGAAGATTCTATCAATGGAAAGGCTGTTGTAGATGGTTCTATTACTAGTATTGGCAAAGTAAAGGATGAAATAACTGTTGAGATAGAGGAGGGATCTGTTTTTCATATTGAAGGAGAGAGTGAAGCGGAACAATTAAACAAGTGTATTAGTGCTCATGGGGAAGGCGCAAAAATGGTAGGTGAATTTGGCATCGGTACCAATGATGCGGCAATAATTTCAGGAAATCCTCTTGAAGATGAAAAAGTTTTAGGCACCATCCATATCGCCCTTGGAAAAAATTCTAGTTTTGGAGGGAGTATAGAGGTAGATATTCATCTTGATTGCATTATTAAAAGGCCATCTGTTTTTATCGATGGTGAAGAGATAATGAAAAATGGAGTGCTGAACATATAACTTTAAGGTTGATGTATTCTAATTAAAAGATTTTTGATAAATATTTTAAAAAGCCCGAGGGGAAGGAGGTAACCCCTCGGACGACTTTGGCAGAAAAGAAAAGTTTTACGTCTTTCTTTCCTTCTCTTTTTCTTTTAATTTAAATCGTTGAATTTTTCCCGTTGAGGTTTTAGGCATTTTTCCTTTTTCAACAAATTCTATTTCTCTGGGATACTTATACGGCTCAATCTTTTGCTTTACGAAATCCTGTAGTTCTTTTTTCAATGAGTTTGATGGCTCATATCCTTGATTGAGAACGATATACGCCTTCACGATACTCCCTCTAAGCTCATGTGGTGAGGGGACTATTGCCGATTCCAATACAGCGGGATGTGAGTTCAGCGCATTTTCAACCTCTCCTCCTGGAATTTTGTATCCTGCACTGACGATCATCGTGTCATCTCTCCCCTTGTACCAAAAGTACCCATCTTCGTCTTCTACGTAGAGTAAGCCGGCCAAACTCCATCCTTTCCATGTACTTTCCCTTTGTTTTTCTGGTTTTTTCCAGTACTGATTCCCGACAGGTCCTTTTATGATCAATCTACCCACCGTGCCTCGTGGAACTTCATTGAATCCTTCATCTACGATTTTCGCATTGTATCCTGGGACGATAGTGCCCGTCGATCCTATCTTATCAGGAGGTACATTTTCATAGGTGGAAAGGAAATATATGAGCTCAGAAGAACCTAAACTGTCTAAAATTTCTACTCCGAATCTCTTTTTCCACTCTTTATATGTGGTGTTGGGGAGCCATTCACCTGCACTTTCGCATATCCGTAGAGACCTAAGATCGTATTTTTTTTCGGCATCTTCTATACTCAGCATCATTTTGTATGCGGTGGGTATACAACACAGTACGGTTATCCCATGTTGTTCTATTGTTTCGTACATTTTTTCAGGGCTGAATGTATCAACGAGTGATAAACTAGCTCCAAAATACCACGGATATAAGCAAAAATTGATAGCGCCGTAGGAAAAAGTAACGGAGGGATGTCCTCCTATCACGTCCTCCTCATGTAGTTTCAGTACGTGTTTTCCATGTGTTCCACAAGAGGAGAGGAGGTCAGCATGGGTACTTATCACTCCCTTCGGTTTCCCTGTGGTACCTGATGTGTATATTAATCTAGCGATATCATCTTTATGGGAATCATACGCTTCGAAATTGGAAGATTTTCCTTCCATCAGCTTATTAAAGGAGATATATTCCTCTTTTTCGTAATCTATGACTATTATGTGTTCGATCGTGTCAAGTTCGTTTTTAGCCTTTTCAACATCATTCAAACTTTCTGCATCAACGATGATTGCCTTTGCCTCTGAGTCGTTGGCCCGATACGATATCTCCTCCTTCCTCAGCATTGGGTTAACTAACACAGGTATGGCTTGCATCTTCCAACACGCGAGGTTACTCACAAGGTACTCTGGAATATTAGGGGTCCTCAGCATCATTCTATCATTTTCTTCGATCCCTAGATCGCTCAAGGCATTTGCCAGTCTGTTTACATCTTTCTGAAGTTCCAAATACGTGATTTCTTTATCTTTATAATAAATTGCAGTTTTATCGCCTTTTTTTTCAGTAGTTTTATCAAGCAACTCTCTTCCCACATTTAGATTTTCGGAGTATCGTATCTCAGGCAGTGTATATATTTTCTCAGGCAATGCATCTTGTGGCGGTAAATAGTCCTTATCGATTTCTGACATACTCATTCCTCACGAGGTCTATTGAAATCTACAACGAGGTCTCTGATCACGGGGAATCCCTTCGCAGGTTCTACCACAGCTTCCTCCCCAGGTTGTAACAAAACACTACATGATCTGACATTTTTCCCATTGAGGTTTACCATACAGTTGCTACACACTCCTTTATAACAGGAATAATTCCTAAAAGCGAGTGTCCTATCCAAATTCTCATATACATATTTTATGGCACGCTGTAACGTAATAGAACCTTTAGCAGGGACCTCGTACTTTTCGAATCCGTTTGTATTGGACCTGTAAATTCTTAGGAGTACAGTATTTTCTTTCATACGCTCACCCCGGCGTTAATTTGTTCATGATTACAGGGGCAGTATCCACAACCATTTTTCCGTTATCAAGCTTCACCATGGTGTGTTGAAGCCATTTTTCATCATCCTGTTCAGGAAAATCTTCTCTGTAATGGTGCCCCCTACTTTCTTCTCTCAAAAGTGCGGCAGCACTTACAATTTCAGCAACAGTTACCATAGAATCGGCTTCAATTGCCTCCATCCATTCATAATTGTAGGTGTTTATGTTTGGCGCATAAATTTTAGCGAGATCGTTTTCTCTTAGCCTTGAAAGTTCTTTCACCGCTCTCTTCAGCCCCCCTTCCTCTCTTTTTGGCCCTACGTATTTCCACATTATCTTTTTGATCTTCTCTTTAAGATGGAGAGGCCTCGATCCGTTTTCTTTTTCTTCTAGATATGCCATAATTCTCTTCTTTTCGTTTGCTACCTTGTCGTCTTCAGCGGTGAGATGTCCTTTTTTTTGTGAGTAAATGGCAGCGTTTTTTCCTGCTCTGGTGCCAAATACCTGTGTTTCAGTTAAAGCATTTCCCGATAACCTGTTTGCGCCCTGGACATTTCCGGCACATTCCCCAGCAGCATAAAGTCCTGTTATATTCGTTTCCCCCTTCTCATTAATTTTTATTCCTCCCAATGCATAATGTGCTGCAGGGGCAATTTCTATCGGTTCTTCTCGGATATCGACGTCTAGATCCAGCAAATGTTTAAATGTTGAGGGGATCATATCTTCCAGATATCCGGTTATCTCTTTCTTTGATTTGGGGGATTTAGCGAGATCGAGATAGATACCATCATGTTCTGTTCCCCTTCCTTCATTTATTTCGTCAAACATCTTCCGTATTAGGATGTCTCTCACAGGAGGGCTTCCTTCAGGCAAAAATTCCTCTCCTGTTCCATTTATCAACTTACCACTTGCATATGAAGGTTCAATACAACATTCATATGGTATTATAGTTCCTCTTATATGCTCTGGATAGACTGCTACCACAGGGTAGAAGAGAAGCATTTCCATGTCCACCATTTCTGCTCCAGCATAGTACGCAAGGACAAATCCATCACCCACAGACTCTGGAGGAGTATCTGTTACCGGCCACAGTTCCTGATGTCCTCCGGTAGCGATTACAATGGCGTTACATTGAATATGGCCGAACTCTCCTGTTCGCAAATTCAAAAACGTTGCTCCAGAAACTCTTTTTTTCTCAGTAAGAATTTTTGTAATGATAGTGTCTTCTAAAGGGCGGATTTGTTCGTGTTTTTTCATCTCTTTTTTGAGGCCCATCATCATCCCCAATCCTCCATTAATAATCATTACCGATCGAGGGTGGGACTGACCCGGTATCTTTGTTTGGACGAACTTCCCGTTGTCTTTTTTGAACCGGACTCCAAACTTCTCAAGATCATGGACTCTCTCTACAGCGTCATTTACTAGCGCTTCGACTAGATTCTGATCTGAAAGAAATCTTCCTTCTCTGACAGTGTCCTCAAAGTGAATTTCAGCACTATCTTGTGGGTCCGCATGGCCCAAGGGCGCTTCAAAGGACCATTCTGCCAATGGAGTGATTCCACTTTTTGCCAAATTTCCCTTAGTGGCAATAACCACGTCAGCACCATTTAAAGCAGCTTCGATTGCAGCTCTAGCTCCCGCACCTCCGGAGCCAATTACGAGAACGTCTGTTTTCATATTATTTTCCATAATATTTCCCTCCAATTACCATAATTTATCATCAATTCCTACAATAACCTCAGGATTTTGCTTCACTATCGTTTCCTGCTCTATTCGTACTCCTGCAAATTCTGGAACCGTGATTCCAGGCTCAATATTCACCACCATGTTCTCACTCAATTCGCCACTCACACCCTCCAAGATGTAGGGATCTTCAACTGTCTCTAACCCTATTCCGTGTCCCATAAATCCAGACATATACTCTTTATATCCCATTTCATCAGCAAATTCTAATGTTTTTTCTACTATTTCACTCACTTTTATCCCCGGTTTTGCCATTTTTACAGCAAAACGGGTAGCTTTTAGCCCTGCCTCCAGAAGATCATATTGTTTTTTACTTGGTTTTCCCAAAATTGTACTTCTGTTCACGTCAAATTGGTATCCTCTATAGGCACCAATTAAATCCAAATTGATAATTTCCCCTGTTTTTATCTTTTTTTTGGTAGCTTGAGGCCATCTGGATGTCATTGTGGACCATTTTCCAGAATGTACTCTTAAATAACGAACAAAATCTGCTCCAGCTTCGATACTAGCTTTTATTCCCGTTGCACAAATCTCTGACTCCTTTTTTCCTTCTTTTATTTCATTTAAAGCAGCTTTTAGCCCTAAATCTGCTATTTCTGCTGCTTTTTTTAATAATTTAATTTCTTCTTTGCTTTTCACAGCTCTTAAAGAATTTACGATGTCATCCGCATTTTCAAATTGTATTTTAGGCATTTTGGAAGAAATATCCCAATAAAATGTGAGCGGCATGATGTCCGATCCCACGATGCCAATAGTAGCTTCTGTCAGCTCTTTCTCTTCGAGGATCTCTTTAAGTGCCGATGGCATATCAAGTCCTATTCTTACGTCATCTATCGCTACCAAGTCTTCTCTGTAGTCAGGACCATCTACCAGTAACACAGGTTCATCATCCAAAGGAAGAAGCAACACCCCATGTCCGAGGCCTTTCACGGTGCCACTGAATGTAGAGGCTGGAAATGCGGGGATATGGTTTGATAGATATGCCAAATTTCCTACTCTGTCGTAAAATGA
Source organism: uncultured Thermococci archaeon (assembly GCA_964595645.1). Classification (GTDB taxonomy): domain Archaea; phylum Methanobacteriota_B; class Thermococci; order Methanofastidiosales; family B48-G16; genus JAYEIH01. The sequence continues at coordinate 34,630 of CAZQQT010000006.1, read as the reverse complement.
TCTGCCGATTACAATAAGCGCATTCATACCTTCTTTTTCCATTATTTTTCTAACTTTACTGATCCTGTTTTTTATTTCTCTTTTTTTAATCCCCCTACTCATAAGATCATCTCAAAAAAATAGCTTTCTTATATCTAATATTTCTTTTTCCGGCATATGCGCATACCATTTGAAGAGCAAATACTGACTACATTATCTCTTTTCAAATTTTTTAAAGAAAAAAGACTATATAAGAATGTTAATTGCCACAAATTTTTAAAATTAATACTATTTTAAGTGTTTTTCTATAAATAGAGACATTATCCTCGACTCTGCCTTTCTCAGATGTTCCTGTACAGTTGAACGGCATTGGTCGAACTTTTCGCTCACTTCTTTTATTGTCGTTTTTCTCGGCCAGTCATAGTATCCTTCTTTATGAAAAACAGATAGCACTTCTCTTTGTCTATCGCTGAGTGGAGAAGGTAATGCGACATCAAAACTTGAATCAAGATTAAATTCCGAAGAGAAAGGTTTAAAACTCTTTATTTTTGCATTGCCTACTCTCCTTAACTTTCTGTAAAACTCGTCAAACTTCTCTTTTTCATCTGAGAGTAAAGTCCACTGCTCTACCCCATAATATACTCTCACGGGGGGAACAGGAATCAAATCATGTTCCACTATTAGAGAGGTTATCTCTGGATCTCTGCTTTTTACATAGAGGAGTAGACTATTATACTCTTTTTTAGATGGTTTAGCACTATTAAAAGGGGATATAGGTGTTATATCCAATACATTTCTAGTTTTGTTCTCTAAGAGGTGTTCAATATTGAATTTATTCGTAGATTCTATTTTAACAATAGAGTTAAGAATGTCTTCTTCTGGATTCTCTACACAGAAAAATGTCATGGATAATGGATTATATTTCTTAGTCAACTCTGGCCCCCAGCACCCACTGTGTTCTACACAAACTTTACACATATAAAGCTTTTTTTCCAGATCAGATTTATTATTTTCAAGATACATATTCTCGATTTTTTTTTGTTACCTATGTATTTTGTTCTACTACACCCTATAGTCTCCAAGTTTAAAAGGTTATGCTTAACAAATTTTGTATCGTATAACTTACCAAAACAGACGTTACCTAAGACAACCTCTTCAGTAACTCATTGGATTTAGAGGGCTGCAAATTATGAACCTATGTCGATCTGTAGTAAACTCATATACTATATTGCTGAGAACAGTATAGGATTTTAGAAGAAACTCACACGAACCTCCCGAAAAATTTAAATAAGGATCTCCGTGAATGAGTAGTAGTTTCATAGAAGCGTTGTCTGGTCGGCGTTAAATTCGGAGTACACAATCCGGCTGACGGCGTTACAGCTGGACGTGGTCTTCGACCACGTCGGTCTTTTGAGGGCCCGTAGCTTAGTTTGGTAGAGCACCCGGCTCATAACCGGGCGGTCGTGGGTTCAAATCCCGTCGGGCCCACTCACATTGCTCGTGGACCCTAAGAATTTTTCATCTGCGATGAAAAAGGATGTACCAAATCAAAGATTTGATCCAGTTCGGGCCCACTCATGATTTTTTCTTTGAAAGACATCTCTTGTAGAGCGGTGGAGAAAAAGAATTAAAGTACCGTATACCTTATACCATATATGTACGAGCTGCTCGAGATCGACAACTACAGGATCGGCCTCTTCACGAAAAACAGTGAGGAGGTAAAAACGCCATGTCTCGCGAGGGTTGAGAGGGAAAAAATCATCATTGACGATATTACCTATAATAAACCATTTTTTAAGGGTATCAAGGAGAATGGATATCTGCGACCTTCCTACTCCATCCCTCACAATATCGGAAAGCTGTTCGTGCATCCGATGACGCGAGAAGTGGTGCCCATCCGTGTGGTCCAGTCTCGCGAGCTGAATGAGCGGTATAAAAAATGTGAGGGAGAACTCTTTCTTTTCGATGGTGCGGAAGAACGGCGGTTTTTGGATGTGTTTTTCACGCTCAGAGAGAAGTATCCACATACACTTTTTTTCATCGACTGCAACCCCGAGGAGATCCCGGTCTATGCGTTTCTCGGGTTCGATGTGTTTCCGTACTCAACAGAGCATAAAAAAGCGTTGAAGGAGTTTCTGGAGAATACAACAAAGCAGTATGTGGAGAAAGAGGCGAACAGCTCGATAAAAACAAAACGACTCCTGAGAATTGCGTACAGAGAGTTCTCGGATCACCTTGTAAAGAATGTAAAGATAAAAGATCAGAAAGATATCTACATCTCGGAGGACTCGCTCTACAGGCCCGAGACTGTGCACTGGAGGAAAAAGGTTAAGGAGAACTACGCTCCACACTCCAATTTCATTGTGTTGCTCCCGTGTTCTGCTAAAAAGCCATACTCTCTCTCACAATCCCATCGAAAATTTATCAGCGCGATAAAACGAGAAGTAAAGAACAGAAATCAGTATTACGGCATCACGCAGCTCATTCTCACGTCTCCCCTAGGTGTCGTACCACGGGAACTCGAGGACTACGCGGACTACGACATTGTGGTGACCGGTGACTGGACCCAGGAAGAAACAGACGAAGCGAAAACCCTTCTGGACTCACTCCTTAAAAAAGCGGACGACCCACGGATCATCGCACATGTTCCTGAGGAATACCAGGATGTGTACCCGGACGCCGAGATCACCGATGATCTCACGGCGACGATCAGAGAGTATCAAGACGAAATTCCAGAATGCCGAAATCAGAAGCTTCGAAAGGTCTCCGAGTTTCTCTACGGCGTCGATATTTTCCCCGAAAACATTACGGTGAAGAAGAGGAGGCGGAGGCTGGAAATATACACTGACAACAATCTACTCGCGCGGTACGACAGAAAAAGAGGACTCAGACTCACCGTGAAAGGATCGGAACTGCTCTATACACATGACACACACTACGTGACAATCGATTTCGAGTTGAAAGGAGATGTCTTCTGTGTCGGTGTGCTCGAGTGTGACACATCACTCAATCCTGGAGAGGACGTTGTAGTGATCAGAGAGGGGAAGGCAGTGGGTGTGGGAACGGCTGTTGTTCCCGGCTATATGATGAAAAAGATGGAGCGGGGCATGGCCGTGGAGGTACGGTCACACTCGGTCTAGGAAGTTGTGGACGACGATAATGCAGTGATCGGTGTGGAGTATCTTCGGTGAGATACTCACCTTTTTCCCCATGCGTTCTAAGAGTTTCTGATCTGTTTTATTAAATCCTTTATGGCCCGCGAGGACAAAGCACATGTTCTCGTGCAACGATATGTGCGAGATATCTTCCCCTTCTTCGTGGAGGAATACTATTTCACCTTTTTGTTCTCGCAGCGTCTCCTCAAAGGTGGCATTACTCACATAGACGCCGGGAGTAGGGTTGCCTTCAAGCGCTTTTTGGATGATAACGGCAATCCCCCGCTCATCGGGTGTGAGATGCTTCAGTTCCCTTCCCACGAATGTGAGTGTTTTTCCGGCAAAACAGAGATACAGTGTCACATCCCGTCGGATGTCATGGGAAAGACAGAAGGCAGAGTTGACGCATCGACAGAGAATGTCAATTCTTCTTCCACTACCGGGGAGATCTTTTAAGAGAAAGGTCGCTTGTGCCGTGTTGCTCTTCACGATGAAGGTGACCATGTCAATGGTAGCAGTGATGTGCATTTATATATTGCGCATATGCTCTTTTGAATCTCAACGTGAATAGAAAGAGGAGTGGGGCCGCCCGAAACTGGATCAAATCGTTGATTTGATACATCTTTTTTTCATCGTTAGTGAAAAATCATGAGTGGGGCCGCCCGAATTTGAATCGGAGTTCCGGACTCCCAAAGCCCGAAGGATGGACCAAGCTACCCTACGGCCCCGTCTTCATCAACATCATAACAACAGATAGCTTATAAATGTAACGATCGGTGATGTCAGGAACAGGGGTTCCTTCTTCCTCTTTATGGTTCTTCTCCGTTCCACTCTGTCAAAAACTTCGCTATACGTTTCGAGATACTCTTTCCGATATGTTCAATCTCCATCAATCCTTTCATCCCCTTGTTTTCGTAGATATCCTCAAGATTTTCCTCTAGATCATCGATTGTCCACGCAGCCCTTCGATAGGCCCATTCTCGGTGACTGTTCCCTCCAGATATCTGCAGTTCCCGCGCTTTAAGGTAGAATATTTCCGCGATTTTCTTGTTCACCTGTTGATGTTTTGGGAAGAACTCCACTGGTCTGGGGATATAGGGGTCCATATCGTATTTTTTACAGTAATCGAGGACCTTCTGATGCACGTTAGCCCGATGTTCTGCCAATGCTCGGGAATCACTGTACAATTTCTTGTATTTTTTCACCAATGCAGGATCGTACTTTTCAAGAGCTCTATAGAAATACGTGCCACAGTATCCATCGAGTGTTAATCCACCATCAAGCACGTACTGACCGCCGCACTCTTTTGTTTTCCGTATTACTGCATCGATGTTTTCCTCAGTATCGTAGATAAAGGGTAACATCGGGGTGAAGACCGTTCCTGTGGAAATACCGTGCTCTGCTACAGTTTTCATCACGTCAAACCGGAGGTCGATCTCGGGTGCATGGGGTTCAAACATTTCTCGTGTTTTATCGTCCTCAGCCGTAATAATCGACCACCCCACATTGAGGTACGACGCATCATGAATTTTTTCAAGAATATCCAGATCGTGTAACAACATGGGGGACTTTTCGTTGATAAACACGGGAAATGCGAGTTCATGACAGATCTCGAGCATTTTTCTGACGTACTCGAACTTCATTTCGATGGGCTGGTAGCTGTCGAGGTAGAGGATATCCCGCGGCTTGTTTCGAAGTGCCTTTTTTAAGAGCTCCGGTGCGTTCTCCTTTACCTTAATGTACTGAGAAAAGGGATCATCAAATCTTGAGACCTCTGGGTCCGAGACAGTATAGGGATTGTACTTCTCATCCCGGCAGTAACAGTATACACATCCCCATTCGCAACCTATGTACGGCTGAGCCGAGTACTTATTCCAGAACCATCCGCCGTCGCAGTGCTTGCGTGTATTCAGGATGTGCGTTGTTTTATATGGTTTGTACATGTTTTGGCACCTGTCATTCTGAGATGGATATATAGCCTGTCTTATTTCTGGAGTGTTAACTATTTAAATAATGCTTCACATCCGGTATCATGAATATCCTACTGACGGGAAGCCCAGGCATCGGAAAAACGACGATCATTACACAGGTGGTAGAGGACTGTGAAGACGCGGGAGGATTTTACACGGAAGAGATCCGAGACAGATACAGGAAGGGCTTTAAAATTGTGACGCTGGACGGTAAAGAGGGTATCTTAGCACACGTTGATATTAAAAATAGGTACACAGTGGGAGAGTACGGTGTAAACCTCAAGGATTTAGACAATGTCGCAGTGAAAAGCGTGGAAGAATCTCTTGACAAAGACATCATTGTCATCGATGAGATTGGAAAAATGGAGCTGTACTCAGAGAAATTTCGTGATGTACTGGAGAGGGCGTTGGATACAGGGAATGTGCTCGGGACAATCATGGGAAAAAATAACTACTTCACCAAGAAGATCAAAGAGAGGGAGGATGTTGAGATTATTTCCGTGGACGAGGATAACAGGGACACGCTTGCGAAAGAAATAAAAGAGAAGCTGGGCAAATAAACGTACATGGGAATCAGGGTGTTGGTATGAAGTACATCAAGAGAAAACTTATTGATCTTTTAGAGGAGGATATCGGTTTTGGGGATATCACATCCAGTATCCTTCCAGATAAAGATGCAAAAGGCCATATAATTGCCAAGGAAGACTGTGTAGTTTCCTGTTCGGAGTACGGAAAGTTCCTTTTTGAACATCAGGGCTGCAAAGTGACTCTACTGAAAAACGACGGAGACGCGGTGAAAAAAGGCGAAAAAATCCTGGAAGTCACAGGAGAGATAAAACATATTCTCAGTACGGAGAGAACAGTGCTTAATATCCTAAGTAGAGCCTTTGGGATCACTACGATGACGAAGAAATGTGCAGACCGCGTTTCTGCACGGGTCGCGGCGACACGAAAAACGATATTACGGGCGCTCGATAAAAAAGCAGTGGAGATAGGGGGAGGAGATACTCATCGATACCGTCTCGACGACATGATTTTAATAAAGGATAATCATATTGCAGTTGTGGGATTGGAAGAATGTATACGAAGAGCGAAAGAACTCTCATTTTCAAAAAAAGTAGAGGTGGAAGTGACGACAAAGGAAGGTGCACTGAAGGCTGCTGAGTTGGGGGCGGACATTGTCATGCTCGATAATATGTCTCCAGAAAAAATAAAACGTGTGGTTCACGCACTAGAAAAGCGAAATCTCCGTGAGAAGGTACTGCTTGAGGCATCGGGAGGTATTACGCCCGATAATCTTGAGGAGTATGATCATGTGGATATTATCTCGATGGGATCGTTGACTCACTCCGTCACTGCGACAGATATCTCCTTGGAGATCATATGATCTGGAAGAGCCATGTATTCTACTACGCCATCTGTCCACGGAAGTACTATCTCGCGTATGTGAAGGAGATACGTGTCCCCCCCACGAAAGAAATGGTGTACGGGAACTTGCGACATCATTTGCGGGAGTCTATCTCGAAAAAGGAACAGGAAATTCTCCGAAATGTGGAACGGACATACAGCCTTCAGGAGATAACAGCCGAGTATGAGAGATACTACAAGGACGCACTGAACTACGCGATCGTCGAGAATGCCGCTGATCTAGACAGGATAGGAATCGATCCAGAGGAGGCGAAAACTATGCTAGAGAAGGATAGGCATCTGTACTTCCTTACGAGAGCAATTCGAGCACAACGGACGATGGAGGCGTTAGATATTGAACGGGATGAGCTGGCCTTCTATCTCTCTCCGGAGAACAACTACGTGAGGTACAAGATCATCGATAAATCGACGGGATTTGCAGGTGTACTCGATAGGATTGTGCGGGCGAGAAACGAGTTTTATCCTATCGAGATCAAAACAGGGAAACCGCCTCAAGAAGGAGTGTACGATGTTCATGAAGTCCAGGCGTGTTTCTCTGCACTCTTGGTGGAGAATAAATTCCAGGTGCCTACGAACCTCGCATTTGTGGAGTACGCACAGCTCAATGAACGACGCCCCGTACTTATTGATGAGTCTCTTAAGGAGAAGGTGTTCAGGATCAAAGATAAAATACTGAAGATACACGATGGATACGTCCCCTCAAAGAGAAAGAAATGCCAAAAATGCGAGTACCAAGGTGTGTGTTGATGATCTACGTCACGGACGTATCGCAGTATGCATTCTGCCCGTACAGTTTGTACCTCACAAGAGTTCAAAGGGTGAAGGTTACCTCTCCGCAGATGGTTTTTGGGAGTATCTACCATCGAATCACAAGAAAGATGGAGAAACGACAGAGAACAGTGTTCGATATTTTCGTCAATGAGGAGATGAGTGCCGAAGAGATAGCTGAGGTTTTTCGCAAGGATGCACAAAAAGTAGTAAAACATACCGTTCTCCGAAATAAGAAGAAGCTAAAAAAGAATAAACTTGAGGTAATAAGAGAACTGAACGACCTATTCTCACGAAAATGTAGAGAAAATGCTTCTTTATTGAGAGAGGCAATGGACAACTACGGAAAAAAAGACGTGTACGAGATTGTGTTCCCAGAGAAGTTCACAGAGTTTCCTATAAAAAGTGAAAAACTCAACCTTTCCGGTAGAGTTGATAGGATTGAAGAGAGGGGTGGACGGTACTATCCTGAGGAGATAAAGACAGGACGATCCACGGAGTTTATGGAGAAGGACATGCTTCAGCTTACGGGGTACGCACTGTTACTCGAAGAAGAGTTTGATACGTCAGTCGATAGAGGGGTTATCAATTACGTTGTACTGAATAAAAAGCATGAAGTTTCGATTGACACCGCGTTAAAACGGAGATTCTTAACAATGAAGGAATCAGTAGAAAAAATTTTCGATGGGCATGTACCATACCACGGGAAAAGAGAGGAGTGTGCGTTTTGCAGTTTACGTAAGGTGTGCCAAAATAACGAAAAAATATAACGTATCGGGAATGAGCTAGTGATACTCCTCCTGTTCAGAGATATACGCGGAAAAAAATCGCTACATACCCCAAGAAAATGAGAGAACAATGAATAACATTGGAGAAGTTCACCATCACCGAAATACATTTATAAAGCATTTTGCAGAGTAGGTAATAGAGATAGTTGGTGATATCATTGCCATTAAAATGGAAAAAAATCACAAAGGTTGGAAGAGGCATTTCAAAATCCATCGGTAAAATAGCGAAAAGGAAAAAGAAAGAAGGAAAAAAGATTGGCCTGATAATCGACGGTCCAAATATCCTCAGAAAAGAGTTCGGAATTGATATGGAGGAAGTAGCAGATATTCTTAATGATATTGGGGATATTAGAATTGCAAAGGTTATTCTTAATCAGTATGCATCTCAAGGATTGATAGAGGCAATCTCAAATCAGGGGTTCGAGGTCGTGGTGATTGCAGGAGATACTGATGTGATGATGGGGTTGCTCTCCATGGAAATTATCTACAACGAGAATATTGATGCAATCGCACTGGCGACCCGAGATGCGGATTTTCTCCCGATTATCAACAAAGCAAAGGAGTACGGCAAGGAAACGATCATCATCGGTGTGGAACCAGGATTCTCTGCCGCGCTCCAGAACGCCGCAGACTACGTAATAAAGATGGAGGAATCATCTGATGAAGAAGACGAAGAAAATGAGAAATAGCATCCTGTGTGCAGGAATCATTGGCATTGTACTATGTTCGTTAGGATGTGTCGGTGGAGAACAGGAATCCCCGGAGACAGTACCATCTTCAACGACATCTCCCCCCACTACACCCCCCACAACGTCACCTTCCTCTAATAGTTCCAGTCCACCAACTGCAAAGTTCTCCATGCACCCGGAAGATCCACGGGACACGGACAGGATCATGTTCCATAATGAGAGCACGGATCCCGATGAGGAGCCATTAAGATTTGAATGGTATATCGATGGAAACTTTGACTGTGCATGTATGTCTATCAGCGAGAAGTTCTCTGCAGGAGATCACACAGTGAAACTTGTTGCCATGGATGGCCAGGGGAATGAGGATGTCTACGAGGTCACATTCCACGTCTCTGAGACGTTTATCGCAACGGATCCGGCTGAACTTGTGCTTCGAAGAGAAAATGTTGGGTTAGTATGGACTCTCGTGAAGGAGGAGTCGGTGGAAGATCACGGATACCGCACCATTTTCGAACTGGGGGAAAAGAGGGTCACGTGCACTGTGGAGTCCTATGACACGGTAGAGGCTGCACAGCATGCCTTCGATGACACGGCTGAAGGGGAGTTTCTTCCCCATCAATCGCTGGGGAACAAAGCAATCTACAAAAAAACAGAGAATAGTGTGGACGTGGTGTTTCGCTATGGAAATCTCATCTGTAGTATCTCAATGAATACTAGTGATTTTAACGAAACCATGTCGTACTGCCGTTCTTTAGAGTCCAAACTCAATCAGGTGAGGTAGTGCGTCGTATCCTCCCTTTTATTGTGATTTCTCTTCTTTTTCTATTTCAAGGCGTGCTGATACATGATACTGCGTACGAGTGTGATCTCACCGTGACATGGGAGGCTGACAAAACCGTTGAATCTGTCGAGATCTACCTTCCTGTTCCCACAGATACCGACTCGCAGGTAGTGGAGATCACCGCTGTATCTCCTCCCCCTATAAAAACCAATGGATACTATACTTTCACCTTTGAAAATACGTCTCTCGCCACTATCGAGATGACGTTTAAGGTGCAGACATACACCGTTGTGCAGGAAATCAACACTTCAGGAAAAATGGCGGTGGAAGAGGCCTCCGATCGCATCGATTATAAGGATCCAAGAGTTGTGACAAAAGCAAAGGAACTCACGCAGGAGTACGAGACGGATCGGGAGAAAGTGAAAAGGATTTTCCAGTTTGTTGAGGGCATGGAGTACGAGTACAACGGAGAGGAGCATCCCGCTTCGTGGATGTTAACGCACAAAAAAGGAGACTGCACAGAGTTCACGTACCTTTTCATCGCCCTCTGCGAGGCTGTGGGGATAGAAGCACGACCTGTGTGGGGATGGCTTCCTACGAAGCGTTCGACAGTCTCCCATCTTTGGGCGGAGGTCTATCTTGGGAGATGGTACGCTGTGGATCCCACGGAGGGGAACTTCCATGTTATCGAGCCCCATATTACTATGAACAGGGGGATGATAGAAGCGCGAGGAGAAGATTCTGTGGACGTCTTCGCGTACTGCACATTCACTGGAGATCCACCACACACGACGATACGAACAGCATTTCACACGAGAGAGATTTCATACTGGGAAGAAAAGGACGCGAGTTACGTGGAATTTTCCTCTGATGGCACCGCGTGTATAGATGCTTTGGAGGCCAGCGCCTTCCCCAAGAGCTTCCCGAGCTCGCTCTGTCTCTTGATTTTTATCCTGCCTTTCTTTGTGGTGTACGCCGTGACGAAATGGGAGGAGTCGATATAGACATCGACCTGTTCATTTTTTATTGGGGTTTGAAGGGTATAGTACTTCTTCGTTTTCTTCACGTCCACGGGAGTCTTTTCATTCGTTTTCTCCCGTACGTCGATTGAGATGCCGAGCTTATCTTCTACCCTATCGATTGTTTTCCCATTTTTTCCGATGAGTCGCGGAATATCTGCAGAATTCACGTAGACAACGGCCTTTTTGTTGGAGAGCATCTCGACCTCGAAACCTCCTCGAGTATACTTCCCTATTTCCTTGCCCATATTTTTTGGAGGCTTGATTTTTCGTCTTTCTGTGGGCATTACCACGATTTGTTCGCCATAGCTGTAGATTTCATACTCCAGTGTGTCCTGCTCGAAGTCCTTTACCTCTATCACCGGTCTGGTGAGATCTGCCTCTGTCATTCCTTTGGGTACTTTTACTGTATATTTCAGCGAGAAGACCTGTCCCACGTCACCCTTATCGATGAAGATGATTGTATCGATGATCTGTGGAATAATTCCCAGCTCGATTCTCCCGATAAACCGCTGGATCGAGTCGATTGTCCTGCTGGCGTGGACCACCCCGATCATTCCCACACCAGCAAGCCGCATATCAGTGTAGATCAGGAAGTCACTCGTTTTTCTCATCTCATCGAACACTGTGAAATCCGGCCGAACTAACAGGAGAATATCCGCCGTTTTCTCCATACTGCCACCGAGTGCCGTGTACTGCGTGATCTCTGGGCTGACCTGCAAGTCTCTCGGTTTTTCCATTGTTTTCACTATCTTTCCCTCGTCGTTGTAGTACTCGGCCAGCGCCTGGACAAAGGTGGATTTCCCTGCTCCTGGACTTCCGGCCACGAGGATTCCTTCTGCATTTCCCAGTCTCCTTCGCAGCTTCGTGGAGAGGTTATACTCACTGAGGGGAACCTTCCTCACTGGCCTCACCGCGGTAATCTCAAATCTGTCTGAAAGCGGGGGTTTTGTGATGGCGATTCGGTACTCCCGCAGCTGTACGATAAGTGCGCCCTGTTCATCCAGCTCGATGAAACAGTCTTGCTCCCGCTCCGCTCTCTCAACAATATCCATGGAGATCTCGTTCAGCTCTTTTTCGGTGAGTATCTTCTCTGTCTTCTCAAAGAAAATATTTTTCGGCGTTCCCTTTTTTACTGTAGCCCGTACACTGTCCTTGAGATGGACGGACATTGTTCGCTCATCGAAAAAGTCCTCGATACTCATTTTTATATCCATTTTCCCCGGGATATACTCTACGGGGATCCCTTTGATATCCGCTACCGATCGTTGGACAACGTCTCCTGTGATGAGGGTGGCGTTGTGGATGGGAGCGGAGTTTCGGATGATGTCATCGATATCCTTTAACTGCGGTGGAGCAGGCCGTTCTCCCACGAAATCGATGGGGACATCCTGTCTTTCACAGATTTCTCGGATCATCCGAAGCTCTTCCAGCCCGGATTCTCCAGAGGTCTTTCCTTTCACTGCTTGGTGCTCTATCTCTGCCACTACTGCTTCATGGATCAGTACAACCTCAACCTTGTTCTCTTCGAGGAAATCCCTGAACCGTCCGTCAATTACTACACTCGTGTCTGGTAATACTCTCATAACATTTCTCCCTTCGTATCTATATTTATACCATTTTCGTCAATAGAAAATGGATACTTCCGTACTTTATGTTTCGTTTCTCTCATTTTTCGTATGAAAATGCTTCTTCTCCACTCACCTATACGCATTTTTGATTCCTTTTCCTCGAGGTGAAGCGTAATGAGCCCTCGAGCAATAAACTCTTCGATACCGAACCTGCTGAATCTTGTGTCGTCCAGCGTTTCGCTCACGATGAGGGAGGTACAGCCTATCTCACCGAGTACTCTCCCAATTTTATGCACGCTGGATCGGATGTTCTCCTCCCCTTCGAACAGGGGGGGAAGCGAGTCGAGTACAAGTCGTTTTGCCCCTATCTCTGTGGAAATATCGTACACTTTATTTAAGAGTTTTTCGATATTGAGATCCTCTATTGAATATTTCTCTGAGGGTGGGAGGCCGACCCGGGCAGATGCATCGAGGATCACGAGGGATCCCTCATCTTCATACTTCTCTATATCCCACGAGAATCGCATTGCCTCCCGTCGTAGTTCCTCCGGTTTTTCCTCGAGTGTGATGTAGATTCCCGGATCTCCCACCTCGAGGCCTTTATACACGTACTGAAGACAGAACAGTGTCTTCCCCGTTCCAGGGGTCCCGGAGATGAGAATTGTTGACTGTTCAGGAAACCCTCCTTCAATAAGATCGTCCAGTCCTTCTACCCCTGTGGTGACCCTCATGATTACACCCTGTATAAGATTGATAGTGCAACGAGAAGATAGAATATACATCCAAAAAGGAAGATAATCAGTGATACGGTGATATACGCGTCCTGTTTTATCTTTGAGCTCTCCATGTACAGAGAAGAGATAGAGGAGATTATCGATGCGAGGAAAAATATTGCGGATATCACGAAGGCAACACCGACCTTCATGGAAATATCACTGGTGAAGTTGAGGATTGCATAGCTCGTGCCCCCCATGCAGGCGGCTAGCATGACTGTGGAGATGTACGTGATGATCTTCGAAATTTCACTTTTTTCCATTATATCCTCCCTCCTGACGTGATCGCCATAAGATAAAAGATATATCCAAGTACTGCAAATATAAGCGTGAAATAATACTCTGTTTCCTTTCCTCTTTTTATTTCTGTTCCATATGCTCTTTTAAACGCGATATGTCCTGTATAGAGTACAAGAGAGAGAAGGGACGCGGTGGACCGTGCCACCATTCTATAAGGCATGGGCTCAAGGTTCCAAAGCTGGGCAAAGCTCCCTGAGGCGGAAACGACGAATATAATGAGGAGCATATAGCCGAGAATACCGAAGGTATCGCCGACAGTGGCGTACATCACCCTGCTTTTGTAGTCTTCCTGTAGATCTCGTAGAATGTACGAGAGAAGTTCCACGCTTAACAGGAAGAGAATTAGTGTCCCGATGGCATAATCCACAAACTCATTCACGTATCTCACCTTCTTTCATGTAGTATTCCTTTTTTTTCGCATCGTGCATCCGATGGTAATAGTACTCTATCTTTTCCCTGTTATTAAGTTTTTCTAGTAAGAGTGCATCATCGAAGAGGTGGAGTATCGATCGCTCCTCCCTTTTTTTGTGTGCACCTGCGTGCAGAAGCGCGATCACCTCGATGCTGTTTGTGCTCGCGTAGGCCAGCAACTTCTGAAGGAACCGATATACAGGATGGATCCCCACGGTGAGTATCAGTGGCGTGAGCGAGTCTATCACCATATACTTTCCGGTGAACCGTTCTGTGAACTCTTCCATAGCATGGGAAATCTCTTTGAAGATCTCGTCGAGATCGTAGGCGTACGTGGCGCGGTACTTCTGTGATGATTCTCCGATTCTCTCGGAGTAGCAGTCCACAGATATGCCATCAAAGACGATATCTTCAGGAGGGATATCCATGGTGACATACAATACACTACCTGTGACGAGCTTTTTCAGCCATAATCGTTTTCCTGTCCCTGGAGGTCCGGTGATAATCAGATTCATGTCACCACTACAGTATTTCAAAGGAGTCTAAAGGGATATACTCAACGTTTTTTACTCCTGCGTAGTCGAAATCCCCTTTATCGAGCTCTTCAGCAGCTAGTACAACGAATATTTTCTCTCCTGAACGGAATGTGCCGATAATTCCCTTCTTCGTTGAGAGGTCACGGTAGATCTCTTCCACAATTTCTCTGGTCACCTTCTCCAGCACGTACTTCTCTATTTCCATGGTGAGGAGGTAGAGCTTCATTCCCATTTTTGTGTAATTTGGGACCACCGTGTATTTTTTGATGTAAGGATCGAGTTTCTTCAGTCGATAGTGGATGGTAGTGTCAGGAATGTCTAGTCTTTCCGACATCTCCGTGACGCTGAGTCGGGAGTTCTGCTTCAGGAGCCTGAGGATCTTCCTGTCCTTCTCTTTCATTACATACAGTATGTATCTAATCTTTTATAAACTTTTCGCAGATTTCTCAAATTCATCTCTTATAATTCGCGATTCTCTCGATAACAATTTTCTATTTCACGATTTTCACGAAAAGATACCGAAAGCTTTATAAAGTACGAAGAGAGAAAAGTACATGTATAAACTATGAAGGAGGCAAAAACATGAGAATAAACAAAAAGGCGGTCAGCCCGGTTATCGCTGTGATGCTGTTGGTCGCAGTGGCAGTAGCGGCTGTTGGTGCGTACTTCATCTGGTACAAGAGTTTTCAGCAGCAGAGTCAGTCTGATGTCGAAGAGAAGTCGGGAAGTATCGGTGGAAAGCTGAGCATTACGAACGTGACGAACGACAACAGTAACTTCTATGTCACGGTGAAAAATGCAACTGGAAAGGATCTAGTAGCCACTATTAATGAGACAACAGATACACAATCTACGGTATCCATGACGGTAAAAGATGATAATGGAGAGGATTTCACGACCGATAATCAAGTAGGCGACGATACTGAGGGTACTGGCAACGGTGAGTTTACAAGTACTAATATACCAGACGGCGAAGAAGGACAGCTTGAGATAACAGGTCCAGATATCACTGCAGGAGACACCTACACGATAATTATCACAGCCGGCGGTACGACCGTTACACAGAAATATACAGCCATTTAATCGCTTTTGTGATTAAATGGATAAAAAAATCTCTTTTCTTCTTTTAATTTTGCTATTTTCTCTTACGATCTGTTTGAGATGGAATAGCTATAATATTCTAACGGGATATGACAGCTACTACCACTATCGAAAGGCTGATGAACTTTTACATAATGAGATCTCTGATGTAGACTATCTACGGAGACCGGCTGAAGGTACACAATATGCATGGAACTTTTATCACTATCTCACTGCATATTCATATAAATTAGTTCCATTTATAAGTTTGGAGAAATATATGGTCTATATACCACTGATCTTTTCTTTAATCTCTGTTTTTTTGATGTATCAAATCGGAAAGCAATTTAGAGACTACACAGGTATCTTTGCCGGATTTCTAGTAGCTTCGACGCCAATACTCGTAGAAAGAACGAATAAAACATTTGCCGATACAGATGCACTAGTACTGTTGTTCGTATCGTTACTTATTTATTTCTTTGTCAAGTTTTACCTCACAAAGAATTTACTTTATCTTTGCGGATTGGGATTTACGCTCTTTGTCTTCCAAACTTTTTGGACGGGGTATTGGTTTTACGTTTATATCTTTCTCGGAACGATCTTCATTTATGCGCTTGTTGAGATAAGAAAAAGTATCAGGAATTTTCTATATTTTATTGTACCGTCTGTGATATATATCGTTCCTGCAACGCTTTACGAAAAGAAAACATTTTCATTTCTACTTCACGTTCCCAAATATAGCTCTTACTATGCAAAAAGATATACACAGGTTACTGCATTTGATGTATCAGAAACAGTAGGTGAGTTACAGAATGTAACACTGGGAAGGGCTTTTTCTTTACTAGGGATAATACTCCCTCTTGGAATCCTTGGATGTATTATACTTCTGTATCTTGTCTACAGAGAAAGAAAGTACTACCCTCTGGCGCTTCTGGTACTGTTTCTCCTTATTCCCTCTGCATCAACACTACGTGCCGGACATCGCTTCCTCTTTTACTTCGCGATCCCACTGTTGCTTGTCACCTCGCTTTTTTTGGGATTCCTATTTCAGAATATCTGGCGAGTGAAGTATAGAGTTGCAGGCATTATACTTGTATTTTTGAGTCTTTCTCTTTGTATATATCAGATCACCATAAATAAAGAGATAGAAAGATCGTATCCCGACGAGAACTGGAGAGAGGCGTTGTCGTGGATGAATAGTAATATAGAAGAAGATGCGGTAGTACTGGCGTGGTGGGATTATGGTTACTGGATCGAAGCATTAGGAAGACGAGCGTCCTACACAGACAACGGGCACAATCCAAGCTACAAGGTGCAGATGTTCGCCGAGATACTTATCTCAGAGGATACAACAAAACTGAAAGAATTACAATTTGAAAATATGTATATTCTCCTCACAGAGCGAGAGTTATATCACTTCGAGATGATCAGTCGTTACACCGAAGAGCAATTAGAATATATGGTCCGCTTTCCACGAAAATACGGGACATACTACGACTTCTCCACTTTCTACGACGAACATCTGATCACTGAAAGAAATGGCACAATAAAAATCGGGAACGAAAGAAACTATAGACCATTCAACGGTTCTGTGTACTCTGCACAGGAATATAGTGTAGTATTCCCCAAGGAGTGGATGCCATCTCGAATATTTATCGTAGATCCTAAACTGGAAAATGCATTATTCACAGAGTTATATCTACACGAGGCTGAAGAGATTCCCAATATTGAAATGATCAAAGTGTTTAAAAAGATAAAAATCTTTAAAGTATATAGAGAGTGGATAGCATGAATAAAAAATGTGAAGTTAGTGTAACGGTTACTGTTCTTCTACTTTTGGCTGTTGCTACTTTTGGCGGCACGCTTATCTATATATGGTACACTAACTATCTGAAAGAGACGGGAAGTGACATCAAACAGGTTCCACCGTCACAAATGGCGAGTATTGTCGATCTTGCCACCGATCAGAGTACCGTTTATGTGACAATTAGAAATAATACAGGCCATCCTATAAAGATATTGGCAGCCAGCCCCGTAGTAGGAAAAGTTGGAGGGTCAGGAAGTCACTCTTGTCCTCTCGAAGGGGGTGATGTAGAGATTCCTGGGGAAGAAATGGATGTGGCAGTTGTCCCGGTGGGGCCTGAGTGTGGGATTGAGTTAGTGCATGGCATGCAGTACTATATCTCTATCGAAGTACAGTATGTTGATGGTGATGAATCGTATGCATTAATCCAGCGTTTTACAGCAATATAGGTGAGAATTATGGATCAGATGATTGTTTGGAAAATGAATCTTGAGGCAACACGCACAAGAAGCGAGGGACGAAAGATCGCACAGGGTCTCGCAGTGAAGGATCCGATATTGGATGAGATTGCGGAAGCTGCAGGGAACTTAGGACTTCATCCAACAATAGAGCACACACAGCATCCCAATGGATCGAAGGGACGGGTGCTCGTCGACAAAAAAAATTCAAAGATAAAGACACTGAAAATGATTGCCGATGAGATACGGAAAATAAGAAAAGAGGAAAGTTAAGATTGTAGTTCGTCAAGTATCTCTTTTGCCACGTCCACGCGTATTTTTCCTTTTTCTATCATTTTTTTAGCAACGGTATCCACCATTTCACCCGTCGCCCCGGCCATCGATGCGATGTTCTTGGCGTGAAGCTTCATATGCCCCTGCTGGATACCCTCATCCGAGAGCGCACGAAGTGCGGCAATATTTTGTGCGAGTCCTACAGAGGCGAGAACCTGTCCCATCTCCGTTGCCGTCTCAACACCGAGGATTGTCAACGCTGTCGCTGCCACGGGGTGTTTCGTCGCACCGCCGATAGTCCCGATGGCAGTGGGAATTTCAATACTCCCCACGAGATTCCCGTCCTCATTTTTTTCGTAATGGGTAAGCGAAGTGTACCTCCCGTGTCTCGCGGCGTAGGCGTGGCATCCTGCCTCTATCGCGCGGGTATCGTTGCACGTGGCTGACACCACAGCCGTTACTCCATTCATAATTCCTTTGTTGTGTGTGGCGGCTCTGAAGGGATCGATCTTCGCGAGGGTATATGCTTTGAGAATCCTGTTCACCACTCGTTCTCCTCCAAGGGCGTCGGCATTGAAGACAGCTCGTGCCCGTGCGAGTCTATGAGCTGCGAGGTTGGAGATAATCCGGAGTACGGTCTCTCCCCCTGTCACTTTCTCGAGGAAGGGAGCCACCGCTTCTGCCATGGTGTTGACCGCGTTTGCACCCATGGCATCTCGCACATCCACGAGGAGATGGACAACGACCATCTGTTCTTCTTCAAATACCCGCACTTCGATGTCTCTGGCACCCCCACCGAACTTTATTAACACCGGATCCTGATCATTTGCAATTTTCAGTATCTCCTCCTTTTCTTCGAGGATCTGCATCTTTGCGTATTGCGGCGTGGTGAGGTTGCACATCTGTATCTGTGCGATCATCACGGGCTCGGTGGAGGTGGCGTGGAATCCACCATGCTTTCGTGCGATCTTTGCAGCGTTCGAGGCAGCAGCAACGACGGAAGGCTCCTCGATTACCATGGGGATCATGTAATCCTTTTCGTTGATGAGGAAGTTGGTGGCGATGCCGAAGGGAAGTTCGTGCGTGCCGAGGACGTTTTCAATCATTCTGTCGGCATCCTCGAACGTAAGCGCTCTTCCCATTAGTGCATCCACATGTTTCTTCTCTAGATTCGCAAACTCTCGTACCTTCTCCATCCGTTCTTCTTGTGACAGCTTATAAAATCCTGGAATCCTGGATTCCATGGAATCACTCGTCCAGTACAAACTTGTACCCATAGTTGATGATGCCTTCTGGACCATCCTCACTGATTTTCCTGAAGACCATCTTTACCTTTTTCCCTATCTCGACGTCATCAATCTCGCAGTCTGTCAGCTGAGAGAGGATTAATGGGCCATTGTTCAGCTGGATCAACGCAATGACATAGGGTGTTTGTATGTCAAACTTTGGAGGGGCTGTTCTGATCACGGTATAGCTGTACACTTCACCCTCTTCGGCAAGTTTTATTTCTTCGACTTCACCCGCTCTCCGACATGTTGGACATATTTCCCTGGGTGGGAAGAAGGACTCATCACAGTTCTTACAGTGACTTCCTACGAGCCTGTATCTATACGGGATCTCTCTCCAAAATCGTGGTACACCCATTCATATCACCTCGAAAATATATGGACAACGGCAGTTCCACCGGAGCCCCCAACGTTGTGTGTCAGTCCGATCTCTACGTCGTCTATCTGTCGTTTTCCAGCTTCTCCACGAAGCTGTAGAACTGCTTCTACCACCTGAGCAATCCCCGTCGCGCCGACAGGGTGTCCCTTCGCCTTTAATCCACCGGAAGAGTTAATAGGAAGCTCTCCGTCCAGCGAGGTAATGCCGTCTTCAACAGCCTTTCCACCCTCACCTTTCGTGAAGAACCCGAGATCCTCAGTGGAGATAATCTCGTTGATGGTGAAACAGTCGTGCACCTCGGCGAAGTCAATATCTTCAGGTGTCATTCTTGCCATTTTGTAGGCAGATTTTGCTGCGTTCACGGTGGCATCGAGTGTGCAGATATCGTCTCTGTCGTAGATTCCTATTGCGCTGGAGGCCTGTCCCGATCCTCGTATCCACACAGGATCATCACTCAGTTCCTTCGCCTTTTCTTCAGAGGCGAGTACCACACACGCAGCACCATCACTGATAGGCGAGCAGTGGAACAGTCGCAGTGGATCGGCGATGAATGTAGAGCTCATTACCTTTTCTACCGTCGTTTCGAAGGGAAAGTGTGCGTGTGGATTCAAACTTGCATTATGATGGTTCTTTACCGCAACAAGGCTTAACTGCTCTTCAGTAGTCCCATACTCGTGCATGTGCCGTGTTGCCATGAGTGCGTAGAGACTCGGGAAGGTGGCACCGTTGAATGCCTCCCACTCCTGATCGGCTGCAGATGCGAGGTAACCCGTGGTCTGCGATCCCATGGCATCGGTCATCTTCTCAACGCCTGCGGACACGACAATGTCGGCCATTCCGGAAGCAATTGTCATGATTCCCTGCCTCAGTGCAAGACCACCAGATGCACAGGCAGACTCCACACGGGTGGAGGGTGTGGGGAGCAGTCCACCGTAATCGGCAATCAGTGATGAGATGTGCCCCTGTTTGACGAACATATCTCCTGTCATACAGCCTGTGTAGAGGGCATCGATATCTTCACCCACCACATTGGCATCGTTCAACGCCTTTGTTCCGGCTTCAATCGTGAGATTTCTCAGTGACGAGTTCCATAACTCTCCAAACTTCGTCATTCCTACTCCAATAACAGCAACATTCTCCATGGTATCACTCCATCCTTATTTTATTTCTATACTTTGCGTAGGTTGCGTAATTGATATACTTCTTTTTGTTGATAATGTCCCATGTATTTTCTCCTTTGTCTCGCTTCTCTTCGATTCCATCGTCAACGGTGATGTAAAACGAGTCAGAACCTGCACCGGATCCATACGAGGTCATCAGGATACTATCTCCCGGTTCGGCGATATCGAGGGTGGCGGTGAGTCCGAGTGGACTCGATCCAGAGTATGTATTTCCTATTTTACTTACCACCAGACTCTGTTCTATTTGTTGCTTTGAGAATCCAAGCTTTTTCGCCATTTTTAAGGGGAACTTTGCATTGGGCATATGGAACACAACGTAATCCACGTCCTTCGGCGTAGTTCCTACCTTTTCCATCATCATTTCTGTGGCGGTGCCTACATGCTTGAAGTACGCGGGCTCTCCTGTAAATCGTCCGCCGTGCTGTGGATACCGTTCATGTTCGCGTCTCCAGAAGTCCGGCGTATCCGTGGTGTAGGAAAGCGTCTTTTCGATTGTTGCGATGCTCTCACTGTTCTTCTTACCGAGGAGAAATGCTGCTCCACCGGCAGATGCAGCGTACTCCAGTGCGTCTCCAGGAGCACCTTGCGAGGTATCTGCACCGATTGCGAGGCCGTACTCGATCTCTTCGCCTTTGATAAGGCCCATCACATTCTGGATCGCTGCAGTGCCCGCCTTGCAGGCGAACTCGTAGTCAGCGCATCTGAGTTCTCCCTCACATCCAATGGCTGCAGCCACCACGGTTCCCGATGGTTTCACCACGTAGGGATGTGACTCTGAGCCAATGTATATCGCCCCTACCTTTTTTGGTGGGATGCCTGCGCGTTGTAATGCTGATTTTGCAGCGGCAGCTGCAATCGTAATTGTGTCTTCATCCATATTGGGCACTGATTTCTCGTACACACCTAACCCATTTTCGACATTTTTGGGGTTTTTTCCCCAAACAGTCGCGATTTCACTCGTTTTAATTCTGGTTTTAGGTACATACGCACCATACCCTACTATGCTGATCATAGATATCACTCTTCCTAGTCTTTAAGATAGCTTTTAAAAACTTTTCGGTGTTTGCAAGACACTTTATCGACAAAAAACGATCCTTACACCTTGATATTTCGTAATCCTTTGAGAAGCAGATCCACCGAGTCAGCGTTAGAAAGTACAAGCGGGATTTTCTCCGTTTTTGCGATCTTTACAGCAACGGGATCCATCTCCTCCGGTCCATGAATCACAACAAGCGATGGCTTGAGACCCTTTACCTTGATTGCCACCATGGGGCTTCTCCCGTAGGTAACCTTTGTGAATACCAACGCTCTTTCCGTGGTCCACCCATAAAGTTTCAGGAAATCCTCTGTTTCCATGCCCAAAATTGCCTTTATAGAGTCTATTACGGTGTATCCATAGATTTTGCGTTCTGAAAATCTCGGCGGTGTGAGTATGTCACCCCAGACAGCTTTTGCCACTGTTTCTATATCTACAGGAACGGAAAACTCTCTAATATCCATGATGATGTTCGTAGAAAGCTCGGTGGTGAACATCCGCGAGAATGCGTGAATGACCTGTCCACCATTCACTTCGTCGAGGTGTATCAGCCCCTCCACAAATTTTTTGATGGTACCCGCCCCCGGTGACTTTCTCCTCCCACCTTCATAATCACTAAGTACAGAAGAGGACACCTCCAGATGATTGGCCAGATCCGTCTGGGTGATCCCGAAGATCTCTCTCCATTTTTTCATTGTTTTTCCAGGATCGTCTGAAAGCACGATCTCTCCGGCCATTCTTTTTGCGAGCTTTTCCTTTGAGTCATCCACCATACCGCTTCTTCTCCCCAGGCTATAAAAATATTTCGTTTATTGCAATAGTCTTTACCGTCATCTGTTATAAATAATGTAGATGAATATCACGATTCCTAGTATTATCAAGGTATCTGCGATAATTACTCCGAGAGTATAGAGAATATACGCCTTTGTCTCCCTATCTCCTTCTTTAAAAAGCTGTATAAGCTCTTTTATTCTGTTTATTTTAGACATACTTTTATTTTTCTCTCTCAACGATTATCGTACATTTCGTCGCGATTGCTGCAATAGCACCAAGAGCGGCAAGCCATGGAGCAATGAGTGTCCCGACGACACCGACTGTCACGGGAATATTCAGCAGTGTTTTATCTTCTTCGTTTTTTACTATTATTTTGTTTACATTCCCTTCACGTATTATTTCTTTTACTTTTTCTACAAGTTTGTCAGCATCTACTTCAAATTCTTCCTTTTTCATTGAAAGAGAGTACCCGCAGTTCGGGCAGAAATTTGCCGTCTCCGGAGCTTCTTCCCCGCAGTTTTTACACACCGTCATCTATGCACCTCCTCAAGAAATTTATGCGCAGACTCGGCTGCGATGGCTCCTTCCGCGCAGGCAGTCACTATCTGCTCAAGTTGATTGGAGCCTGTAGTTACATCGCCGGCGGCAAACACACCAGAAACATTTGTAGACATATCGTTATTGACATCTATATATCCTTTTTCTGTTACGGATACACCTAACGCTTGTGCGAGCTCGCTCTCCGGTTCGGCACCTATCTCAATAAAGAGACCGTCCATCCGAATCTCAACTGTGTTATCGTTCTGATCGAAGATAACGGATTCAAGTGCGTTCTCGCCCTTTAGTTCTTTTGGCATGGCATTAAATCTCATTTCTATCTTTTCATTGCGTTCTGCTCTCTCTACCCACGTGGGCATCGCTCTCATCCTCTCTTTTTCTCTCCTATACAAAAGATAGACTTTGTCTGCGTAGGCTGAGAGTAGGAGCGCTGATGTCACTGCGGAGTCGCCACCACCGATAACACCTACTGTCTTCTCTCTGAAAAACGCACCATCACAGGTGGCGCAGTAGGAGATTCCCCTCCCCGTGAACTTTTCTTCGTTAGGAAGATCGAGTTTTCGTTTTTTTGCACCCGTTGTGAGTATCACTGCTGGAGCACTATATTCTCCTTTATCTTCTGTAACGACGATGAATTTATCTTCCCTTTTTTCTATCTTGGTAACCTCAACCAGTGCTTCTGTCGTAACTCCAAGCGCTTCTGCATGTTCTGTGAATCTTTCTGCCAAATCCATTCCACTTATTTTTGTAAAACCAGGGTAGTTCTCTATCTCGTATGATTCTGTGACCTGTCCTCCTGGTTCCTTCCCTATCAGCAGTGTATTCATACCAAACCGCGTCGCATAGATTCCCGCTGCATACCCTGCCGGACCTGCACCTATGATGATCACATCGTACTCGTTCATATGCCTTCTTTCCCCTTCGTCCTTTAAGAGGTTATGGTGTTCTCACATGTCTCCTAAGTAAAATTTAAATAGAAAGCCTCTGAACATACACCATGGTAGAAAGAGAAGTTCCTGTAAATGGAATAATTATTTTGCTTGCTGTTGTAGCAGTGGTGGTATACGTTGCCTACAGATGGATAGACAATCCCACGTTCCAGGCGATCGCCGTTATCGTTCCTATATTTTTCGCTGCTTCGGCGCTATTGGGTCTCAAAAAGGAGTATAGTATCGCTGATGAGATCGTGAAAGAAGGACTGGTGGATGAGTATGTTGAAGAACATGGCTTGGGCAACCGGGAAACGTTCAATGAGTTTATTGAAGATCTGGAAATAGAAGGCTATACAATAAATCCAGGGACGAAGTCGCAGCTTCAAAAGGAGATTATGAAACGGTACGAGGAGATTGAAGATGAGAACAGTCGATCTGAGAAGTGACACTGTCACGAAACCCTCCGAAGAAATGATGAAGGCGATAATGGAGGCAGAGCTGGGAGACGATGTGTACGGTGAGGATCCAACAGTCAACCAACTTGAGGAACGGGCCGCGCAGATGATGGGCAAAGAGGCAGCATTGCTCGTTACTAGTGGAACACAAGGGAACCTCACAAGTGTGCTCGCCCATACGGAGAGAGGAGAAGAGGTCATTCTGGAGTCGGAGAGTCATATATACTGGTATGAAGTCGGAAGTATTGCTGCGATAGGAGGGTTGATGGTACACGCTCTACTTGGCACGAATGGAGTACTGGATCCAACGGATGTTGAGGAAGCAGTGAGACCGCACAACATCCACATGCCGCAAACGAGCCTCGTATGCATCGAAAATACACACAATAGAGCGGGAGGCACCTGCTGGACACCTACGCAGATAAGAACAGTGAGTGATGTAACAGAGGATAATGGACTAAGGCTTCATATGGACGGTGCACGAATTTTTAACTCCGCGGTCGCACAAGGAATAGCCCCTCGAAAGATGACGCAGTATGTTGATAGCGTGATGTTCTGTCTCTCAAAAGGACTTGCATGTCCCGTAGGATCGTTAATATGTGGCAATGAAAAGTTCATAGAAAAAGCGAGGAGAAACCGAAAGATGCTGGGAGGCGGAATGCGACAGGCTGGGATAATTGCCGCACCTGGTATCGTTGCACTGGAAGAGATGATTGATCGGCTTGAAGAGGATCACCGGAATGCGAGACTCCTTGCTGAAGGGTTACACGATCGTGGATTCACTATCGATCTCTCAACCGTTCAGACAAATATCGTGATTTTCGAAGTAGAAAACAGTAAAGAATTTATTTCTACAATTAACAACCATGGGATAAAGGCAGGAGCCTTTGGAAAAAGAAAAGTGAGAATGGTCACACATTACGGGATAGAGGAAGAAGACATTCGGTATGTCCTCGATACTTTAAATGATGTTTCGTAGTCTCACTCTTTATACCGTATATAGCCTGTCTCTCTGTACGGTTCAATAACTCCGATCACGTCTTCTACGGGCTCCCCACATTCCTTGGATATCTCTTTCATTGTCCTTTTTCCATCGACGTATTTCAGTATATTTCTTATGTACTTTTCCACGCCTTCCAGAAGCTCTTTCTTCCCAACAGCACCCATCTGTCCCGCACTGCGGATAATAGGAACTTTTCGTTCCCAGTCTGCGAGAGTTTCAGTTCCTGTTACTTCGGCTCCCTCCGCTGCTTCTTCTTTAGCTGCTTCTCCAGCCTCCAGAAGTTCGCTCATGTCGTGTTTCTCGTCCAATGAGTAGACATCTTTTACCACGTCTAGCTGTGTATCTGAGAGTTTGTGAAGAATTATCGCTGGCTGGTCGTGTAACATCTCTTTGATACACTCCACCGGCTCTCCTTCTCTGTGGCCTTCGTAGAATATCCCTATGATACTTCCTGATTCAAGAAACACGTAACCTTCTTCTAAGTTTTCTCCTGAGATCAATACTTCCAGGTAGCCATTCTCTTTGAATTTTCCAAGTGTGTTTCGTAGATTTATAAACTCTAACGGGGACTCCAATACAATTTCTCCTCGAGGAATGTCCATATGCTCATCTCCTTGTTGATACCTTCTTATATACTTACCTGGATTTCTTTATATTTAAGTTTTTCTTAACAATAAACCGGAATATGATGCCTTTACTAACTCATCAGTTAGTAATTTTAGGAAATATATTTTTATTCTGCCCTTCTCTATTATTATTATGATTGTAGTAATAGACTTTGGGGGTCAGTATACACATCTTATCTCCCGAAGAATACGAGAACTTGACGTGAGATCGGAGATAGTATTCCCGTTTACGGAGTTGGAACGTATCAAATCCTTGGATCCGGACGGTATTATACTCTCTGGAGGGCCTAAATCTGTTTATGATGACGATGCTCCCTTTCTTAGTGAAGATATCTGGGACTGGATCCTCGCAGAAGAAATTCCTGTCCTCGGACTTTGTTATGGGCTTCATCTTATTGCACACTACTTTGGAGGGCGCATAGGAGCAGGTGAACGGAGAGAGTATGGAATTACATCGGTAACGATACGCGATCCAGATGCGCTCTTCGTCGGACTCGGAAAGAAACAGACGGTGTGGATGAGTCACGGAGATAAGGTTCTCGAGCTTCCCAAGGAGTTTGATGTGCTCGCATCATCAGAGAACTGTGAGTATGCAGCCTTCCGCCATAAGTATGTGTATGCACTTCAATGGCATCCAGAGGTAACACATACAGAGAACGGAATGACGATGCTCAACAACTTCCTTTTTAGAGTGTGCAACGCCGAAAAGGACTGGAATATGGAAGATTTTATAGCACATACGATCGATGATATCAACGAGAGCGTAGGAGATAAAAAGGCCATTATTGCGCTTTCAGGAGGAGTAGATTCTTCAGTGGCAGCAGTGCTTGCATCGAAGGCAATAGGAGAAAATCTCACCGCGGTGTTTGTGGATACTGGATTTTTAAGAAAAAATGAAGCGAATAGCGTCCAAAAGATATTCAAAGAGTTTGATTTGAAATTTGTGAGAATAGACGCAAAAGAAAAGTTTTTTGCAAAACTTAAAGGTGTGAGAGACGCTGAAACAAAAAGAAAAATAATTGGTGAGGAGTTTATCCGTATTTTTGAGGAACAGGCTCGAAAGGAGGAGGCAGAATTTTTAATCCAGGGGACGATTTATCCCGATGTGATAGAGTCGGGATCCAAGACAGCGGACACAATAAAATCCCATCACAATGTGGGCGGACTTCCGGAAACTGTTGATCTTGAGCTTATTGAACCTTTGGCATATCTCTATAAGGACGAGGTGAGGAAGATAGGGAAAAAATTAGGAATACCAAAGGAGATTATTGAACAGCATCCATTTCCTGGTCCCGGACTGGCTGTACGCGTTACCGGTGAGGTGACTGAGGAGAATATAGACCTGTGTAGAGAAGCCTCCTCCATATTAGAGGAGGCGCTTAAAGAAGCGGGTGTGTTCTACGATCTCTGGCAGGCCTTTGCTGTAGTATTAGAGGACAGAGTTGTTGGTGTAGTCGGTGATCAGCGGAAATATGGACGAATTATTGGACTGCGGATCGTGGAAAGTAAAGAAGCAATGACTGCCAACTTTGCGAAACTGCACTGGGATCTTCTCGAGAGAATCTCCACGCGTATTACCAATGAGCTCCCCGAAGTTGTGTCTGTGGCATACTTTATCTCGAACAAACCTCCCCAAACAATCGAACCCTGTTAGAGGGTCTCTAGAAGTTTACACCGGGTACATCTCTCTCCAATAGTAGGCTCGCTGCACTTTTCACAGTACTGTACCTCCTCCGCCAGATCCTCCGCAATCATGGCGTGGATTTTTTCGTATGAGCGGAGAAGTGTGTATTTTGTCGTAGGACGTTTTACCTCCATCTCATTCAGGAACTCCCGTATATCATTCCTGTAGGCTTCTTCTGCATAGGGGCAGGGTGAAAAATCTACTGGGATGTCATTCGCAAGTGCGTAGACAACATTTTCTTTCTCTGGGATCTCCCGCAGCGGCTTGATCCGCGGCACAAACTTTTCATCAACGTAGACATAGAACGTTCCTGTCCTCCCAAATCGAGAGAGGTCTCCTCGGAGGAAGTTCATCAGGATCGTCTGGACCTCGTCGTCGAGATTGTGTCCGACAGCAAGCTTGTCACACTCGAGTTCTCGTGCTTTTTGATTGAGCAGATACCTTCTGAATACACCACAGTACGAACATGGTCCCATTTCGGTGTTTTTTTTCGCTATTTCGTCCATAGTGTATCCCATCTCTTTTTTAAAGGAGAATACCTTACTTTCAACATTTAATTTCCGACAGTTCTCTTTTACCAGCTCAATTGATTTGTCTCTGTATCCTTCTATTCCTTCGTCAATGGTGATGGCAAGAAGCTCAAAGGGGTATTTCTCTGACAACTTCTTCAGGAGATGGAGGAGTACGAGGCTGTCCTTCCCACCGGAGACAGCAACCCCGATCCGATCCTCTCTATCTATCAACGAGTATTTTCTCACCGCCTTCTTTACCCGATCTTTTATACTTCTATTGAAACATCGTTTACAGAGTTTCTCCCCCGAATATCTCCTGAATAATATTGCCTTTCTTCCGCATGTGCAGTACATCTACCCACCAGACACCACAGGAATAATCTGAACAGTATCGTTATCGTCCACAACTTCGTCTTCTGTGAGTATTTTCCCGTCTCGCTGGACCACCGCTGTTTCAGTAGTATACTTACATTTTTCCAGCACATCCTCCACAGTGAGATTCTCCTCACATGGGATCTGTTCTTCCGTACCTTCCCGGAGAAGCTTTACCGTTATCATACAACCATCTTGAGGAGTTCAGGGAAAAAGTTCAGTACCAGTAGTGATACGGAAAATAGCGTGAGTATCACGGATAGTCCTGTGGATACAGGTTTGGGGATTTTCAGCTCTATCAGCTCCTTTACAATTTTTCCACCATCGAGGAAGGGTGCAATGGGGAGGAGATTGACAAGCCCGATGCCGATATTCAATACAAATATCCAGTAGAGTGAGAAGTATATCGGCAGTAAGAACCCACCGTACTTTGTTGTCAAATGCGTTTTTAGGTATATGCCGATATATCCCTTTGTTGGATCCTCTGGATTCTCAGTGAGTGTGATTTCTTTCGATCCTTTGTTTGTGTCCAATGTAATAGTATCTCCAGGTCCAAACTTGTCCATAATAGCTGAAAATTCACTTTGAGTCTGGAATTTCTCACCATTCACACTGTAGATAATCATTCCCTCGTTGAGAATCCCTTCTGCAGGCATTCCCTCCTGCACTTCTTGGATTTCGATGCCATTCTGGATTATGAGGGGATTACATGCGGTGAGAAGGAGAAATGCGATGATACCTAGGGCAAAATTGGCGGTGGAGCCCGCGCCGTAGACTTTCATTCGTGTCCACGGAGAAGTTTTTTGGATTTCTTCCTCCTCCGGCTCTACGAACGCTAAGGGTAACGCGATAAAGATTCCTGCACCCACTGATTTTAATGGAACGTCCTCCCGTCGTGCGATCACACCATGGGCACACTCGTGGACAACGACCAGCGTCACAATCCCAATCAGTCCGTACCAAAGTGGAATCGTTAGACCGGGAATTGCTAATGTGACACCTCCATGTGTTTCTGGTTTTTCAATTATTTTAAGGATTTGTTTAGCTAAAAGAAAGATTGCGGCTCCCGATCCAGCTACTGAAGTTATAATACCAATTTTTCCAAAATAATCCCAGAATCGTCCAAATTTTTCCGAGATAGCATTGATTACCTCTGTGAATCGCTGTGTTCTCCACAGCAGTGTGAACGCCGTCACCTCAATGTCTCGTTCCTTCAGTGCTGAGGAGAAGAAATTCAGTACAGTCCAGAATCCTAATACTATAAATAAAATAAGAAATAAAGTGGTATCCATCTATCCTTTCACCTGAGTATTTGGAGGGCGACAATAGCCACTCCTACTGCAATACATATTCCTACTGCAATGTAGGGGCTCATCTTGATCCCCTCTGTTTCCTCATCGAAGTACCGTATCAATCCGGCACCTGTCGCAGGCATTCCACCTTCACTTTTCTTTTTCTTTCTTTTTGCCATAGTATCTCCTCTCTATAATGCATCTTTTTCTTACGCTTTATAAAGGTTACTCAATGAGCTTGAGTTCTGTCTCAGGATCGTACACTCTTTTTAGTCTCTCCGGAAAAAACGTGATAAAGAACTCACCTGTGAAGGAGACGATTCCTTCAAAGAGATGGCCTGCTATGCTATCTCCTCCATCGTCACTGAGTGCCGCGTGGAGATGCACTACATACTTCTCACCATCCGTAGAGATATCTCCTATACACGAAATGAGCTCCACGTCCTCTTCCATCTCTATCTTTTCGTATTCTTTTCCTGTGTAGTATCCCAGTACAGCGTTTTTCAGTGTCCCAATTCCTTCGATCTTTCCAGCATTCAGATCGTACTTTTTGCAGACTTCTTCTATTGCCGAGATAACCTCCTCATCAGGATCGACTCGCAGGAAGATCGTGTTGTCGTTGAGTTTTTTTTCTAGCATGCTATGTTGTACACAGAGAGGTTAAAAAGGTTGGTGCTTCCGCCATCTTTTTAAAGTATTCCCCCTGTTACATGCGTAATGATGATTGAACACAAAGCGCAGGGTGGCCTCATAAAAATGGATGTCACGATAAAAAATTCAACAATACGGGATCTGAAGATCACAGGAGATTTTTTTATCTATCCAGAGGGAGCACTGTTCGATCTTGAAAGAACTCTAAAAGGGAAAACAGAAAAAGATGCGGTTACTGTAGTCGAAAACTTTTTAGATGGTGTAAAAGCCCCAGGAATTACTTTAACCGATTTTAAGATACTACTAAAAAAGGCTTTTGGCGAAACCAATGCTGTATAATCCAACAAACCGATTGTTTCCCGCTGTGTCTGTTACGGGAGAGCAGTGTGCATTGAACTGCAAACACTGTGGGGGAGTGTATCTGCAGCATATGACTCCTGTCATGCCAGAGAGCCTCCTTACACTCTGCAGGAGGGAGAATCTCAACGGCGTCCTTATCTCAGGAGGTTACACACAGCAGGGAAAGGTACCCCTCAGTCCCTTTTTACCGGCAATACGAACGTTAAAGGAGGAAAAGGATATTCTCATCAATGTACACGCAGGATTGATCAATGAACAAGAAGTAAAGGCGTTAAAAAAAGCAGGAGTGGACTGTGTCTCCTTTGATTTTGTGGTAGATGAGGACGTACTTCGTACTGTTTATGGACTGGAGAGAACACCAGAAGAATATGTCAAAAGCCTGAAGATCGCATCGAAATACGTAGGTGTCGCTCCCCATCTTTGCATTGATCTCAATTTTGGAAAGGCTGGGAGAGAACTCGAGGCATTGGACATTCTCTCGAGTATCGATATACAAAAACTTGTATTGCTTGTGTTAAAATCCACACCTGGAACAGCGATGGAGAACGTAGCGATAGATAAGAAACATGTTCTTGATGTGTTTGAAAAGGCCTCAGAGTTTGACAAGGTCGCACTTGGATGCATGAGGCCGAGAGATCGGGAAATAGAACAAAAAGCGTACGAATTGGGGTTTGACATTGCGAAACCATCCTTTATAAAGGGAGATTCAAAGAATGTCTGCTGTGTGTTTTAGGTGAGTTGATGAAAATACGTGTTTCCTATGGATCCGCGATAAAGCTCGGGCTGTTGGAGAAGACCATCGACTGTTTTCCTACCACTACGTATCTCATGACTGCAGGATCCTGTACAGGTGAGTGTCAGTTCTGCATCCAGGCAGGAAACTCGGCATCAGAACAGCTTTCCCGGGTCACTTGGCCTTTGTATTCTTTGGGAGAGGTGCTGGAGCATCTCGGTGGGGAACGGGTATGTATCCAGTGTTTGAACTATCCGGGACTTTTTGAGGATGTATATTCAATTGCAAAAAAAATAGATAACCCCGTTTCTGTCTCCGCACAACCATTTTCAGAGGAAGAGCTGACCGTCCTTTCCGAGGAAGTAGAAAGAGTGGGCATAAGCCTTGACTGTGCCACCCACGATCTTTTTCAGAGAATAAAACCGACATACTCGTGGGATGAGCACTGGAAAAAAATTGAAAAGGCTGTGGAGATCTTTGGACCGTTCAAGGTGAGCTCCCATCTGATTGTGGGACTGGGTGAGACAGAGGAGGAGATGGTAAATATAATGCAGGATCTCCATGAGCATAAGGTACGACCTTCTCTCTTTGCCTTCACACCTTTGAAGGGCACACCAATGGAAGGGAGAGAACGACCCTCGTTAACGACGTACAAAAAGCTGCAGCTGGCATACCACTTAATTACAGAGGATATCGCAGATACTTTCACATTCGAGCACGGAAACATCGTGGACTTCGGTGTGGATATCAATGACCATATCTACAATCCTGTGGTTTACACCACACGCGGCTGTCCCGGCTGTAACAGGCCGTACTACACCGAGTCCCCCAGAGGACCACTTTACAACTACCCATACCTCCCGAATGACGACGAGATAGAGGAAATCGTGAAAATATGGAGCTAGTTTGCCATCTCTCTGTACAATTCACTCTGGCAATTCATATCTTTGCCATTGGATCACATTCACCGAAACATTTATAAATAACTATCTGTTTGTAATTAACTAGGGAGTTGTGAATATGAAAGAGAGTGGGAGGATACAACTTACAGCGTTGCTCATTATAGTAAGTCTTGTTGTTGCGGTTCTACCGGTCTATTCCTTCGATAGGCCAAAGAAATACATCGAAAAGATTAGTGGAGAATGTACGGGTACTGAGATGTTTACTATCAATGCAGACAACACGGATTATGCTGTTCTCACAGTGAAAGGTGAAACTATAGAGGGGTACATCGATCAAACTATCGCACAGACGAACATTGAGGGGTACAAAGAAGGCACGCATACGCAGCGGTTCAGCTGCAATGGCACGATCACTGGGATCGACGTGTGCGTCCTAGTACCAGCAAGATCATCTCGGTGCATCCACATCACACCCAACGAAGGTGTCACCGATGAGTCTTCAGAGACTCTCACTGTCCCCCTCATTCAATCTCCAACGTCCGTCGGTATGCGCCTGTCGGATCCCAACGGTACTGTCCTCTGTCAGTCCCAACAACCCGTGGAGGGTACAGGAGGACCGCAGTGGGTTTCCTTCGATCTTCCGCATCTCGATCTGCACGGATCGTGCACCCTGGAGGTCACTGGAGCCCAGTGGTACTACGGTTCTGGATACTCCGAAGGCCGATCTGACTTCGATAAAACCAAAGACTTCTGCTTCAAGGTCCACTACATGGAAACAGCAACCCTCTACCCGAAAACGGTACGGTACACGACGGATCTAATGGATTCATACGAACAGGCAGCTACCGATCTTCAGAGTGGAACGACCACAGTCACCATACCCAAAAAGTATATCAACGGCGCATCCATCCTTTCTCTAACCTCCGAGAATCCCGCACAGAGTGTGGTGTCACCGGTGCCGCTGAGACTCTCGTGGAATGTACAAATGTTCCATACTGTTCCCGAAACGCCGGCACACCTCTCACTCCCCACTACTACGGTAACAGATGATATGCAGTTCCAGATCCTTTACACCGATCTCAACAACGATCCACCGATCACCGCGAAGATCTACATCAATAATACACCGTACGAACTCGAGAATATAGATGATGATCCATACCAGTGGAACGGCTCGTTGTACAGTCTATCAGTTCCTTATGAAGCATCCGAGTACTACTTTGTTTTTGAAAATGAAAAGGAGATACTGAGGATGCCAGAGGAAGGATCTTTTACTGTGGGTCCACTGGAAAAAAGGACCTATGATTGGACGTGCAACATGGAGGAGGAATCACAGCTGATTGACCAGGAACTGGATCTAATCGATCGGTACTATATTCAGGACGAGGAGAATGCCACGCTCACCGATCTCCTCGATACGAAGATAGCGCTGCTGAGAAGTTCAGCACAGAACCACCACTATATGAACGAGATCTACCACGACGCCTCCCAACGGGAGGGAATCCAGGCATTCGAGAACCTCACCGATACAGAGATAGACGAGGCATTCAGTGAGATAGAGCACGGCTTTCCGGAGGAAGTACACCAGATATTTCAAGACTACGGACTATCCGATAGTGAGGTCGAACAACTCAGAACAGATATTCTCGACAACAAAGCTGTGATCAAAGAGAAACGGATCCTCCAAAATTTTATCGATCTCAAAACCGTGTACAAAGATATGGGACTGCTCCATATCACTTCTGCATCCTTCACCTTTGATGTCTATACCTCCGAAGGGAACTTCACACAACAGACGGGCCCGGATATTATCGAGGTGATGGACAGCGTAAAAACGTCGTGGGAGACTGTCACTGCACACAATCTCGATCGTGAGACAATAGAAACCATCCTCCAACAATCCGAATACCTCGTGGAACACGGGTACATTGCGTACAATGACGATGTCTCTGCGGCACTGGTCTACCTCTACCTCGCTATTGCGGAGGATGAGGAGTTTACCCAGGAGCTGTACAGCAACAGCGAGTACGTCACGTCGCCGGGATGGGAGGAACTGACATGGCAGGATGCCTTCAACTACGCGTGGACCGTGAGGTACCAGACCATCAATG
>CAZQQT010000005.1:0-168998 GCA_964595645.1 uncultured Thermococci archaeon | reverse complement strand
TGGCGTTCCCTCCGAGTGCGATCACGATTGTCTTATTCATATGATATCCTCCTTAAAAATTCCAAATGATTCCAAATGCAAATGGTATTTATGTTAGTATACTTTTATTCAATATACATCTACCTTTTATAGGTTTTTCCTAAAATAATTGCTTATACAGAATAACTATTATTTTCTTATATATGTTCTATCATGATCAGCCAGAAAATTACTGAATGATCTTCATATTAATATAATGGGAAAAAAATATTTAAGTTCTCCGCACCAGACGAACTAACAAGGTAATTCATGGAGGTTACATGAAATGTTAGATGAAAAAACGGAAAAAAAACTTGGTGATACAGTTGATAAGCTTATTACGACAGATATCCTCGCTAGAGGCGCGATAACATCTATTTATAAAAGTGCACGAAAAAATGGTGACCCACTTACTTTCAAAGCAGCCGAAAAACTTTCTGATACCCTCGATGAAGACGATACAGTGTTTATTACCACGGGTTGCACCTATCCGGGTCTAGGAGCAGGGGAAACAGACGGTCCCATCGGCGCTGCCTCACTCGCTCGTGCTCTCTGTATCAGTTTCGGCGTAAAACCGATAATCGTAGTGGAAAATGTTCATATGAACATGATGCTCCATACACTACGAGGGATTGGGCTCAATGTACTGTCCTTTGAGAATGCACAAAAGTACGAACGAGTCGCCACTATCACAGAATTTTCTAAGGGAAATGAAAAAAAACAATCAGAAGAGCTCATAGAAAAGTTTAATCCGTCAGCAGTAATCTCAATAGAACGGATTGGAAAAAACAAAGAGGGTGTATACCACAATATGACAGGACGCGATATTTCAGAGTCCACTGCCGAAATCGATGAACTAATAGAGGTGGCCAAGACCCATAATATCCTCACAATGGGGATAGGCGATGGCGGCAACGAAGTAGGTATGGGAAATGTTGTAGACACAGTAAGAAAGGAAGTGGCCTATGGAAACCGCTGTCAATGTCCTTGTAAAGGTGGAATTGCGTGTACCACAAAAACAGACGTCCTTGTTGCTGCCTCTGTATCAAACTGGGGAGCGTACGGTATTGCTGCTGTTTTAGCAGGAAAAAAAGAAAATATGGAAATTCTTCACACTGGTGACTACGAGATGCGGGCTATACGAGAATGCGTGGATGCAGGAGGTGTGGGCATGAACGGAAGCCCCTACCCAGGACCATTTTGTGATGATCTTCCAGACACAGTTCACGCACAAATGGTAGAGTTTCTCAGATATAGTGTGAAGGGTGCACTCAGAAGAAAATATAAAGGCTGAAGTATTTATGATAGAGTATACATCATTGCCCTTTTATGATAGGGAGAAAATATTAAATCGAAAAATATGTTGGTGAGAATATGTTATCTCAAAAGGTAAGAAATGTAGAACCGTCTGCCACAGAAGAGGTAGACAATGAGGTAAAGACACTGAGACGACAGGGAGTAGAAATTATATCGTTAGGTGTAGGTGAACCAGACTTTGACACGCCGAAGAACATCCGTGATGCGGCAACAGAAGCATTACATACTGGAAAAACACACTACGAACCGACAAAGGGAGACTTCGATCTACGAGAAGCTATCGCAAAAAAGTTAAAGAATGATAACAACATTGACGCTGATACAGAAGATCTTGTGGTAACAGTAGGTGCAAAATTTGGAATCTACCTTGCTGCTCAGGCAATTCTCGAAGAAGGGGACAATATGGTACTCCTCGATCCTTCGTGGGTTTCTTACGATCCTATCGCAAAACTCGCTGGTGCAGATGTAAAGAGAATAACTACAGAAGAAAAAAATGGATTTATACCTGATTTAGATACTTTAGCAGAAAATATAGACAAATCTACAAAAATAATCCTAGTAAACTCCCCGTGTAATCCAACAGGTGCAGTCTATCCGCCAAAAATTCTTAAGGGCATTGCAGAAATTGCTGAGGATAATGGAAGTTACGTACTCTCAGATGAGATATACGAGCGGCTGCTCTACGAAGGTGAGTTCTACAGTCCGGGATCAGAGTACGATAACATCATTACGGTCAACGGATTTTCTAAAAGTTATGCGATGACCGGGTGGAGACTAGGATATGTGCATGCACCAAGGGATGTGGTAGAAGGAATGGTAAAAATATATCAGCATTCTGCCTCATGTGTTACGGCTTTCGCACAGATGGGGGCATTGGAAGCACTCACGTCAGAAAAATCGGAGAAATTCGTACAAGAAATGGTAGCAGAGTACAAAAAAAGAAGAGACTGTATTGTAGACTTAATAGATGATTCGGATCTTTTTGAATGTCAAAAGCCGTCCGGTGCGTTTTATGTCTTCCCTTCCTACAACCTCGACATGGGCTCAATGGACTTTGCGAAAAAACTACTTCAAGATGCACACGTCGCAACGGTACCAGGGTTCGCCTTTGGAATGGAAAATCACTTGCGATTGGCATACACGATCCCCAATGAGAAGATAAAAGAGGCATTCGAAAAAATAGAAGCGTGTCTCTAGATGACGTCAATGAAAGAGAAAAAACTTGGTATAATAGGAGGAATGGGACCCGAAGCAACAATATACTTCTACAAAAAGATCATCGACGCAACGAAGGTAGAAAAAGACCAGGATCATATTCACACCCTTATAGACAGTAATCCGCAGGTACCTGACAGGACGAAGTATATCCTTGGAGAGGGCCCCTGCCCCTACTCGGAACTTCTAGAGAGTTTAAAATTGCTTGAAAAGTGTGGAGTAGATCTCGTAGCAATTCCCTGTAATACTGCACATTACTTTGTAGATGATCTTCGTAAAGAGGCAAAAAGTGAAATAGTTAGTATTATAGAGCAAACAAGAGATTATGTAAAGAAAAAATATCCTAAAATAGGAAATGTTGCATTATTGGCCACTGAAGGAACAATAAAATCTAAAATATACCATCGGATCTTTAAAGAGACAGGATTTACAATTTTAACACCGGAAAAAGATGAACAGGATAAACTCATGGATGTTATTTATAAAAAAATAAAGAAAGGAAAAGTAGAGAAAGCTCAGCCTTTCTTGAAAGAGCTCGGTGAAAAAATGAGAGATAGAGGTGCAAGGGTACTTATTGCAGGGTGCACAGAGATACCTCTTGCATTAGAAAATGTGGATATAGGAATCCCTGTTATCGATCCAATGAATGTTACTGCAAAGTACATTGTTGACAAGATAAAATCGTGATACCATGGAGATCTACTATGCAGGAGAATACGTGGATGTGAATATCGAAGCAGATGTTGCAGAACCAAAGGATACTCCGTCTCACGTTACATTAGAGAGGTGCATAGAAGCCACTGAAGCGTTCGTAGACGAAAGAGTGCTCTACATAGTGAATGATGATCAACGGCCTACGCCGTCCAATAAAATCCTCTCATCTCTCCATGTGAAGAGAGAGGACGGGATACTCGTAGCTACCGGAGCACATGAGCCCCCAAGTAATGAGTTTCTCGCTCAATTCAAGAAAGACGTCGCTGTGCATGATGCGGAAAAGAGCGATGTGACCTTTTACGGTGAAACATCCAACGGTAACGCCGTATATCTAAACAGTACACTGGACGCCTTTGAAAAAATTGTGGCAATCAATTCGGTAGAACCCCACTATTTTGCTGGATTCACAGGAGGCAGAAAAAGCTTTATTCCGGGTGTAGCGGCCTACGAAACTATCGAGAGGAATCATCAACTGGCACTGGACAATGCGGCACAAGTAATGAAACTTGAGGGGAATCCGGTACACGAGGAAATGGTAGAGATCTGCCAAATGGTACTGGAACAGAAGGATGTCTTTGGCATTAATCTTGTGCTGGATAAAGAGGGAGAACTAGTGAGTGTAGAATACGGCGATATCCTTGATTCATTTTATCGTGCGGCTGAGAAAGCTAAGGAGATCTTTGCCGTCGACACAGGTAAAAAATACGACAATGTCATCACCGTTGCAAACACCCCAATGGATCTCAACCTCGATCAGTCTCATAAGGCAATAGAAAACGTCAAAGCCGTAGTAAAGGAGAACGGAAATCTGATCCTCGTGTCACAGTGTAAAGACGGTCTCGGCCATCCGTCCCACTACTACGATCTATTGATCAGCGACTCTCCTGAGAATGTCTTCAAGAAAATCAAAACCAATTATAAATTAGGGTGGCACAAAACAGCGAAACTTCTTGAGGGAATGCAACAATTTCATCTCTATGCAATTACAGAGATAAAAAATGAATTACTCAAAAAGGGTCATATACAGCCATTTACCTTTGAGGATACAGAAATGCTCGAAGGTGACACATTATTAGTGCCAGATGGAGCAGCTACCGTTCCCATTCCATAAAGTGATCCATTTATAAGGATTCACTGAGAAAGTGCTTCCATGAACCTCAGCATCGCCTTTATCTGTGCATTTATCCTCGGACTGCTCTTTCCTCAGCTCTCACCAGTACTCGAGAACTACTTCTTCCTGATGCTTGGTACGGTGATGTTCCTCTCACTGCTCGATTTAGAGTTTACGAGAGATATAGGTAATAAAAGAGACATACTGTTGGTAATGATTCTCAATTATGGAATTCTCGGCGTATTTTTGATTGGAATGGGATCGCTGGTGGATCAAGTATTTTTTGAAGGCTACGTAATCATGGCTACTGTTCCTCCTGCCGTCGCAGTAATACCTTTCACCTATATTCTCAAAGGAGACATAAAGCTCTCTCTCATGGGAGAAACCTTTACATATCTCAGTTCAGTCATTATCGCGCCTGTAGTGGTTTTTGTTATTTTTGGGGAGACTGTAAGCTATATCGAGCTCCTCAAAACCTTGCTTGAGTTTATTATCCTCCCAATACTCCTTGCGTACATTGTTTCCCGGACTCACTTTTACACAAAAATAAAAAGTAATCGCGATTATCTGGTGAACATTCTCATGTTTTTGGTGATCTACACAATAATAGGACTCAATAGCGAAAGTTTCTTTAGAATGGAAGTGTTAAACTTGTTTATCATTGGATTTATTAAAACATTTGTATTGGGATTTTCTGTATTTTATCTCCTAAAAAACGTAGAAACGAAAAAAAGAATCAGTTTTACCCTCTTTTCCTCCTACAAAAACTGTGGAATGGCTGCAGCTATTGCACTTGATATTTTTGGAAAACAGGCAAGTTTGAGTTCTGTAATTGCAATACCTTTCGAATTAGTCTTTTTCATCGTATTGAATATGATGTTGGAAAGAAAAAATGAAAAATAAAAAAAGTGGAAAATTTATCTCTTTTCCATCTCTTCTTCCTTTTCTGCGACGAGGAGTTTTGTTCGCATGACCGTATCTGGGTTCAGCGACATGGAATCAATCCCACACTCCACAAGGTACTCCGCGAACTCTGGGTAGTCCGACGGTGCCTGGCCACAGATACCTACCTTCCGTCGGGGATTGTGCTGATGCGCAGTATCTATCACCTGTTTCACCAGCCGTTTCACTGCCTCATCTCGCTCATCGAAGATATGTGCCACGAGTTCGGAGTCTCTATCGAGCCCCAGTGTCAACTGGGTAAGATCGTTGGATCCAATACTGAACCCATCAAAGATCTCAGCAAATTTGTCTGCTGTCACCACGTTGCTGGGTATCTCGCACATTACGTAGACTTCTAGATCGTTTTCTCCCTGCTTGAGACCGTATTCTTCCATGACCTCGATGACCTTCTTGCCCTCTTTTGGCGTTCTACAGAAGGGGACCATCACCTTCACATTGGTCAGTCCCATCTCATCCCGCACCTTCATGAGTGCTTCACACTCGAGTCCAAATGCGGGCTTAAAGTCCTCGTCGTAGTATCGGGAAGCACCTCTCCATCCGATCATCGGGTTGTGTTCCTCTGGTTCGTAGAGCTGTCCGCCGATGAGATTAGCGTACTCGTTGGTCTTGAAGTCGGAGAGCCTTACAATGACATCGTCGGGGTAGAATCCTGCAGCTATCTTCCCAATTCCATGGGCAAGTGTGTCGATGAAAAACTGCACCTTATCGGAGTATGCTTTTGTCTGCT
Source organism: uncultured Thermococci archaeon (assembly GCA_964595645.1). Taxonomy (GTDB): domain Archaea; phylum Methanobacteriota_B; class Thermococci; order Methanofastidiosales; family B48-G16; genus JAYEIH01. The sequence goes on along the minus strand of CAZQQT010000005.1, from coordinate 162,933 downwards.
CCTCTATCTTTTTCACAATCTCTCTCTTCTCAGGATCATCCGACGCCTTGAGTTTCTCATAATGTATCAGCGCCAGAGGATGGATACCAATATAGGAGTTGATAATAAACTCCTCTCGCGCAAGCCCCACGCCGTCACAGGGTATCTGCCCCTGAATAAATGCCTTCTCGGGAATACCGACGTTCATCATGATCTGTGTCTTTGTATCCAAACGCTCGAGCTTTGTCTCTTCAACCTCGTACTCCAGTAGTCCATCATAGACCTTTCCTTTCTCACCTTCAGCGCAGCTTACTGTGACTTCCTGACTGCTTTTCAGATGGTCTGTACCATCTTCGGTACCGATAATACAAGGAATTCCAAGCTCCCGTGAGACAATAGCAGCGTGGCATGTTCGTCCTCCTTTATTTGTGACAATTGCAGAGGCTATCTTCATTATCGGCTCCCAGTCTGGGTCAGTCATATCAGTGACTAGCACTTCTCCTTTTTTAAACTTCTCAATCTCTTCTGCGGATTCGATGACATTTACTGTTCCTTTCCCAATTTTCTGGCCAACGGCCTGTCCTTCTACCAGTAAATTGCCGTGTTCTTTGAGTTTATACGTTTTTATGACACTCATATCCCGCTGTGAGTGGACGGTCTCAGGGCGTGCCTGCACAATGTAAAGTCTACCGGTGTTTCCATCCTTCGCCCATTCGATGTCCATAGGCTTGTCGTAGTGCTCCTCGATAACTGTACCCCATTTTGCGAGCTGAACTATCTCATCATCATCGAGTACATAGGAGTTTCTTTCCTCCTCTGTAGTCTCGACATTTTTTGTGCGCTCTTTGCCGGAGGTGTAGATCATTTTTACTTCCTTCGATCCAAGTTTTTTTCCGACAATGGAGTTGTATCCCTTTTTCAAGGTAGGTTTGAATACGTAGTACTCATCAGGGTTTACTGTTCCCTGTACAACATTCTCTCCTAGCCCCCACGATCCTGTGATGAACACCACATCCTCCAATCCAGACTCTGTATCGATGGAGAACAACACGCCGGAGGATGCAAGATCACTTCTCACCATTTTTTGGACACCTATTGAGAGGTAAACATCGAAATGATTAAATCCTTTATCTTCACGGTACGATATTGCCCTATTGGTGAACAATGAAGCAAAGCAGTTCTTACACGCTTCTATAAGATCTTCATCTCCCTTTACATTGAGATAGGTCTCCTGTTGTCCTGCAAAACTCGCGTCGGGCAGATCCTCAGCTGTAGCAGAGGATCGTACAGCAACAGTGAGATTTTCGTCCTCTTCGAGCATTTTGTGATACGCATCCAGAATAGCCTCTCGCAGATCATCTGGGAACTCTACATTGGCGATAAGGTTTCGGACCTTCTCACCCTTTTCCCGAAGGTTACTCAGATCATGAACATCTAAATCCGAGAGGACATTCACAATTTTATCTTCGATTTCTGTCTCTTTAATAAGGTACCTATACGCGTATGCTGTTACTGCAAATCCACCAGGGACCTCTACACCTTTTGAGGTAAGGTTTCTGTACATCTCTCCCAGTGAAGCATTTTTTCCACCCACGAGGGGGACGTCGTCCATGCTGATCTCGTCAAACCACAGTACATATTTCTTTTCTCGTTCCATAGTATCATCCCATTGAGATTAACTGTAGGTATAGTGCAGGGAAATTTAAAAAGCTTTTCGTCTAACGATGAGTAAATGGAAAATAATTCCTCCTCATCCGTATACTCCCATAAAAATACCTGCTATATTACATGGATAGTATCATTCTTACTGCGACAGGGGGATGATGAAAGAAGCCGAGAAGAGAGAATTAGAAAGATAGTTTAAGAAGACTCGCTCCACCGATGATAAGCGCATAGGTCGGTATTACAAATCGCCAGAGTTTGTTTGGCAGTACTCTCACTATATAAGGGGACAGAATAGCCGCAAAAAATCCACCGGTAAAAACGGAAGGTAAGAGGACAAGATCAACATTTACACCTACAGCCTCTATCATGAAAAATGTTGCCACGCCTACAGCAGAAACTATTCCCTCTGCAAGAGACACAATGGCTGTCGCACTTTTTTCGTAGATACCTGAGAAAATCTGCCCCATGGTGACGACAGGCCCATATCCACCGCCGCCGATGCCTTTATTAAATCCTGCTACTGCCGAAAAGACGACGAGTAGCTTCGGTCTGTACGTACTAGTGTCAAGATCAGTCATTTGATCCATTTTGATCCTCGCTAGACCAAAAAGGCCCATAAATATTACCATAATTGCTACATACATTTTAATAACAGTTTTTGAAAATTTTATTGTAAAATAACTGAGCATCACTGAACTAAATATCGCAAAACAGCCGAAAAAAGCAATTAATATCATGATTCTCGTTGCCTTGGTTAAAGGACGCCGAAATGAAAATCGGACATTCTCAAACTCATTATGGAACCATCCTGCAGTGATCCCTGTGATCATCTCTGAGATCAAGAGTACTGGGACTACCTGTAATGGATCATACCCTATAAAAAACAGGAGGGGTGCCAGTCCCGTTCCAAATCCCATCCCTGCAGAGGAATCCATTAATTCGAAGATAAATGCAAGTAATATTATTGTGAGGAGGAGTTCCATTTACTTACCTCTGCAGGCTATAGAAACGTACCAAACAACACCATCAGTACACAGTACATGAGAATGGCACCCAGAATTCTTTTCACAGTAGTTTCCTCTATTTTCATTCTCTCTCGGATGGATAATTCATCCAGCGATCGGGCAGTATATCCTACCTCATGTTCCTCTATAAATTCCATTTATATCCCCTTTTTATCCTATTTAACTGATATCTGTATAATACATATAGCATACATACATCTATAGTTAGTGATATAAAAGGTTTCGGTCTACAAAATCATCTGAAAAGACATGATAACGCGACCCTCTATTATGGGAGAAGATTTAAAAATCCCAAATAAATAACAGAAAGAAATATAAAGAAGAGTGTAACTCTCCTACAACATAAGGGTAATCGAATGGTTCGTAAAAAGAAACTAAGTCCGAGTGGAAGAAAAGGCGAAGATGGAAAATATCACAATGCTCACTTAAGTCTGAACGAAGACGAGCTGCAGGCAGCAGGATTCAAAATAGGAGATGAAGTATTTGTCCGCGTGAGAGAGAATATGATTATTATACAGAAGGCAGAGAACTGGCCGGAACGAGGGGGAATAGAAATAAAACGTAGACCTCCAAACCATAATGAATGAACACAGATTTTTTTGATTTTTAGAAGAGTGAAAAAAATAAAGGAAAGAAGAGTAAGAGTTACACGATACCTCTTGTCGTTACTGCTTCTGCAACTCGTCCAACGCTTACAATATACGCTGCTGTTCTCGTATGAATATCCTTCCCCTTATCTTGGTACTCCTCCTGTTTATTGAGTACGTCCCAGGTGGCCTGACTCATCTTCTTATCGAGCCTCTCATACACCTCTTCAAACTCCCAGTAGTAACCATAGTTGTTCTGTACCCATTCAAAGTACGACACAGTTACACCACCAGCGTTTGCCAGGAAGTCAGGTAGCACAAGTACATTGTTCTCATGCAGTATATTGTCAGCGTCTGGGGTTGTGGGGCCGTTTGCCAACTCTAAAAGTATATTCGCTCGTATATTGCCAGCGTTATCTTCTCTTATAACATTCTCTAATGCTGCCGGGACAAGAATATCCACATCTAACTCGAGAAGTTCTTCGTTTGATATCTTTTTGGCATTTTTATGGTTTGTAACAGTGCCAGTGCTCTGTTTAACATCAACAGTCTTATTGAACATTAATCCGTCTTCATTGTATATCCCACCTTTAGAATCACTTACTGCTACAACCTTTACGTTCTTGAACAGTCTAGTTAACAGCAAGTGTGCATACTGACCTGCGTTTCCATAGCCTTGTATCGCAACAGTCAACGCATCCTTCGGTGGAGTGGGATCCTCTATCTTTCTCAGTTCTTCATACGGTTTGTACACATTCTTAGCATTTTCTTCCAGTTTGAGGCCCACAGATTTGGCACCTTCTCTCAAGACGTACATCCCCCCTCGAGCGGTGGCATCCCCTCGTCCTTTGCAGCCACCCACACTAACAGGTTTACCTGTAATGACACCAGGAGTATAGTATCCTCGAATTGTACTGAACTCATCCATCATCCAGGCCATGATTTGAGGATCCGTATACACATCAGGCGCAGGTATATCCTTTTCAGGACCGATGAACTCACCGACTGCACGTATATAGCCTCGTGCCAGCCGTTCTTTCTCTTCATCGCTCATTTTCTTGGGATTGCAGATAACTCCTCCTTTCCCCCCACCGTAGGGTACATCCACTACAGCACATTTCCACGTCATCCACGCGGCCAATGCTTTCACGGTATCTGCAGTCTCTTCGGGGTGCCATCTGAGTCCTCCTTTCGTCGGTCCTCGGTCATCGTTGTACTGACAGCGAAATCCAATAAATGTTTTTGTACAACCATCGTCCATTCTCACCGGCACGGTGATCCGTAAAAATCGTTTGGGTTCTCTGAGGTACGCATGTACATCCTCATCGAGCTCCATTACCTCAGCTGCAGTATCCAGCTGTTTCTGTGCTATCTTAAACGGGTTTAGTTCTTCAGGCATGATTTCACCCTATCACTGATGACTGTGATACACATAAAAAGGTTTCGATGAAAAAATATTCATCTTTTCTAAGAATATGAGAAAACTCTATGGGCACTATCTTTCGTACAAATTTTTCTGTGTTGATCATGTCAGCAGAATATGGTGAAAGTAGAAACCCCATAAAGTTCTGCATCTTCAGGAAAAAAAGAATGGACTCGGCGGGATTTGAACCCGCGGCCCCTGCCTTGCGAAGGCAGTGCTCTTCCACTGAGCTACGAGCCCGCCAAAAAGAAAAATTAAGGAATTATTTTTTCGATCGAAAGGTACTTCATCAGTGTCAACGCCATATTCGATTTGTAGATAGTGACATGATCATTTCTATAGAGGTCCATTACATTCTCAATTAATGGCTGCCTGTACTTTCCCTGATCAAGTCTGTCATAGTAGTAGTCGAACCACTCGTTGAGAAGGTCAGCCCTGAACTCCCAGGCTACCTGACCCTGCTGGACACTCTCCGGCGGGTACTCTCGTCCCACCACCCATTCGACCAGTGTATTTCTGTCAACATCTGTACCTCTAAACGAAATGGAAGGATCCAGACTAAGCGTGTAGACTGCTTCGGTATCGGCAATTATCATCCTATCAATATGCCCATACTCATCCACAACAGCGTTATAGAACGTTTCGATATTGCTCAGTGCAGGAAGCACCTCTACATTGACTGCTTTTCCCTCACCAGAAGGGGTATCATAAATAGATGCTGCTTTTGCAACATCACCTTGCTCCACAACCGTCAGTATTTTCTCATCGTCTGCAATATCTCTCAGCCCTCTCCATACAGCTGTACCCATCAACACAAATGAGATTATTAGTACAGCCAGGACTACACCTATAATCTTCTTCAGCGTCCAAAATCCCTCTTCTTCTTTTATCTCGTTTTCATTCTCTTCTTCCATGACCTCACCTACATCCTGATTCTTTTCTTTATTTATTATTTTTTTGGTCTTCTTACTTTTTACCGATCATCGCAATATAAACCTTTCTTGTTCTCGGTCCATCACTCTCCATTAAAAATACGCTCTGCCATGTTCCCAACGCTAATTTCCCATTTTCCACAAGGATCGTGAGTCCTGTATTAAAAAGGGATCTGAGGTGTGCATGTGCGTTGTTGTCTACTCTATTATGTTTGTAAGCTCCTTTAGGTGCCAGTTCTGAGTAAAAATTTAGAATATCCTCGCGCAGTCCAGATTCATCCTCGTTGATCAGTAATGAACATGTTGTATGGGGAGTGAACACTGCAATTACACCGGTACCTTCCACACGATGTTCAATTTCTCGTGTGATATTCATCAGATCGGTCTCTCCTTTTGTACTCACGGTAAACTGCTGCATGCTTTCGTACTGGGAGAGAAATATTTATACATTGCGATTTTCGGTTGGATATGACATGAAAAAATATTTTAACTTGTGCTCTCAATCTAATGCTATGAATGAGATTGATATAACATATATAAGGGCACGAGAAATTCTTGACTCGAGAGGAAACCCAACAATTGCATGTGAGGTAGAGACAGGATACGGTTTTGGATATGCAATGGTGCCATCTGGAGCTTCTGTAGGGGAAAAAGAAGCCTTAGAACTAAGAGATGGTAAAGAGAGATATCAAGGAAGGGGGGTACAGAAAGCTGTAACGCATGTGAACGAAAAAATTGCACCGGCACTCATCGGAAAAAATATACTGAACCAGAGAGAAATTGATCTTTTGATGCTTGAGATGGATGGTACTGAAAATAAGTCGCACCTTGGGGCGAATGCTATGCTGAGTGTCTCCTTAGGATGTGCCAGGGCTGCAGCCAGTTCTTTGGGCCTCCCACTATACAAATACCTCAATCCCAACAGCTTTATCCTTCCGGTACCTTTGATGAACATTATCAACGGCGGTGAGCATGCAGGGAATGATCTGGAGTTCCAGGAGTTCATGATACTGCCAGTAAACGTCAAGGAGTTCAAAGAAGCTCTCAGAATTGGGAGTGAAATGTACCATGAACTAAAAACCGTGTTAAAGGAGGACTATGGAAAAAGTGCAGTGAATGTTGGAGACGAAGGTGGGTTTGCACCCGCCATGAAAGATATCGAGGAACCATTTGAGGTAATAGCAAAAGCGAGAGAAAACCTCGGGTATGGAGAAAATATCAAGTTTGCTATCGATGCAGCTCCTTCATATTTTTATGATAAAAAAACAGAGAAATATGCCATTGGGAACAAAGAATACACAAACATGGAACTTCTTGAACAGTACAAGGAGCTCATTTCTACGTACGATATCATATCCATTGAAGATCCGTTCTATGAAGATGATTATGACGGATTTAAAGCGATTACTGAAGAGCTTGATATACAGATAGTAGGCGACGATATCTTCGTAACGAATCCAAAGCTTCTGTGGAAAGGTATAGACGAAGGGATGTGCAACGCATTGTTACTAAAAATAAACCAAATAGGGACGATCACAGAAGCAATAGAAGCAGCGGAAATTGCACTGAGAAATAACTACAACGTAGTTGTTTCGCACAGATCCGGGGAAACAGAAGATACAAGTATTGCAGATATAAGCGTAGCACTCAACGCTGGACAAATCAAGACGGGAGCACCATGCAGAGGAGAAAGAGTGGCCAAATACAACAGACTACTGAAAATAGGAGAAGAGCCGTCCACTATGTACGCTGGTGAAGATATCACGTGTTTTTTGTAGTGTCAAGTAAATCTCTCAGGTTTTTATCCAATTTTTTTCCCTTTTTCGTCAGGGAGTACCGCTTAATTCTTCCTTCCTTTTTTGAAGTAACGAGCCCTAATTCCTCAAACTTTCGTAGCGTCGTTATTACATAACTGTACATACAAACAGCTTTATCCCTTATTTTAGTTGCATATTCCTCTTCTTTTGTATGGAGAAATATTTTTAAAGTTTTTTCTTTAAAAAATAGATTCACTATGTCTTCATCCATAGTCCATTTTTATAGTTCTATCTTTAAATACTTTTTCATCTATCAGTTACCTTTTTTAAATTTTTCAGGATAGTAGATGTATGCCTGCCAACGTGACAAAAGAATACCTCGTAGCAGAAGAAGAGTACAGAAAGGCGCAGACACCTGCGGAAAAGGTGAGGGCCTTGGAAAGGATGTACTCAACAATACCCAAACATAAGGGTACTGAAAAAATGAGGCTGCACATCAAGAAGAGACTCTCCAAGTATCGGGAGGAACTGGAGAAAACGAAGGCTACCAAAAAGGGGGGAGGACCGAGTTTCTCCATAAAAAAGGAAGGTACGGCCCAAGTAGCGTTGGTAGGCCTTCCAAATACAGGAAAATCATCCATTCTCAACGTTCTTACTCACGCGGACGCAGAGATAGCGGCCTACCCGCTCACCACCACACTTCCTACCCCCGGGATGTTGGAATACAAGGATATCCAGATCCAAATTATTGATATGCCGGCGATAATCGAGGGGGTCTCTGTGGGAAAAGGATTTGGATTTCAGCTCATCAGCGCCATACGAAATGCGGACTGTCTCGCCTTTGTAGTAGACCTCAGCAGGGACCCTGTAAACGAGATGGACATTCTGCTCGACGAACTGCACAAATCAGGATTTAGAATCAATAAAAAAAGGCCTGAAATAGAAATAAAGAGGCAATCTACAGGCGGAATAGAAGTTCGAGGGAAGAAATACGTTCCCGATGTAAGTGAGATCAGACAGATGCTGGTGGAACATAAAATACCCAATGCACTTGTAATTATTAAAGAAGAAATAACACTTGAAGACTTTTTAGACTCCTTAAATAGGAATTTAACCTATAAAAAAGCCTTTATCCTCGGAAACAAAGGGGATCTCGGACAGAGCAAGAAAAATTTGAAGCGTCTTAAAGAAACATATCCGGCGTTCGATATCGTTCCTCTCTCTGCAAAGAAAGAGATAAATATTGAGAAAACAAAGCGAAAAATCTATGATACACTCAATATCGTGCGAGTATTCACAAAATCACCAGGGTCCGATCCCGATTATCCTCCTATCGCAATGAAAAAAGGAGACACAGTACTGGATGTTGCCAGAGGAGTCCACAAACAATTCTATAGAAATTTCAAGTATGCGAAGATATGGGGTGACTCAGTGAAGTATGATGGTCAGCAGGCGGGTGCAGACCACAGGGTAGAGGATGGCGATATTGTCGAACTTCATATGAAGTAAAAGAGCAATTTAAGACCCTCAGTTTTTTTCACTGGTAATATATATTAATCGGTTTAATGAAAAAATATAAATATAAGGACTCACTTGGTAGAATATGGGATATTTCAGATTTGTAGGGCGGATCGTATTAGTTTTACTAACTATAAGTGGCATGGGAATTATTGTTTTGTATACATCTTCATCCTTCCCTATATTATTAGAAAATATAAACATCACTACTACCATGACTGGGAATTTTCTTAGTAGAATGGGAAATAAAGATAAAAAAGAGTTAATTTATGGAACTTTTGATTCAAGAATTATAATATCGAATGCTGCGTCACTTAGAAGCCCTCTTTCAATTGAGGTTGACAGTAACGTGAAAGAGATAAAGTTAGGAGATATTAAATTGAGTAATGACGAAATTAGGTATAATGAATTAATCTCTTGGGACGTAAATAATACACTTTATGTACATGATAAGGATCTTGATCTATTATTTAAAGAAAAATTTGAATACTCTTTGCAATGACCCCCAACATATGAAAGAGAGGTATTCACTTCTTATATGCAACTATCTTTCATTTTCGCACGCCGAGCATGATTACAGCACCCAGGAGAGCAAGGAGGGGAAGTATGAACAGTGTTGTCTCGAGACCGATCATGCCGGCTATCGATCCCATAAAAATGGGTGAAGAGCCACCCATCACTGCCGACACGGTGAGAAACACACCGAGTCCCCGACTGTGCATGTTCTCGGGCATAATTTTTGCTACGTACGCAAAAAGTGCTGGCCACACGATCGACATGAACAATCCGGAGAGTGCTGCGTACGCATACAGCAGATAGTTATTTTCTGTTTGGAGGAGCAAGACAAAAAATACGGCGGTGAGAATGAGGGAAGAAGAAACAATTTTCCTGGGAGAAATCTCATCTGCAAGTGATCCGCCTACATACTGCCCGAAAATACCCATGCCTAAAAACACTGAGAGCAGTGAACCGTAAAATCCAGAGCTGTATCCTAACCTATCGAGATGTACGGGAAAGAAGGTAGAAAATCCCTTGCTGCACATTGTCGTGACTCCAAGTACAATCATCACGAGAATCGCTGTAATAGAGAGGAGCACCGTGATTCTCCCTCTCGAGCGGTTGAATGGAACATCGGTAACAAAAACGTAGTAGAGTACTGCAATAGTTATGCAAATCGCAGCCGTAATCCACAGTACGGGACGCCATCCAAAAATATCGGCGAGAAATCCACTGTATGTAGGAAACACCAATAACCCTACTGCGCCTCCCGTCCCGTGAACACCAATAGCCTTTCCTCGTTCCGCTCGAAAATGTGTTGTAATTACTGAGATACCGATGGGATGATAAAATGAAAGGCCAAATCCTGCCAAACACACAGCAATAAAGATGGTATAAAAAGAATCGCCGAACGACACAAAGAAAAAAGATAACGCCAAGATGAAAAACGCCACGCTGACAAGATCCTTTTTTCTTTCGAGGTAATCTGAGAGGTACCCTGTGATAAACTGAAAAAAACCTGCAGTAATTGCCAATGTCCCTGCAAGAAGCCCTATCTGTGCCTCTGAGAATGAAAATTCTTTTCCGATCAATGGAAATAGCGGGAATAACACCATTTCGCACCCATCATCAACCATATGGGCCAAAAACGTCGTATAGAGCATTCTTCGTTTCATAATTCACGCGGTACAAACACATCCTTTATCTTTTTCAAAAGTTCTGAATCTTCTATCACGTCAAGCGCAGTACCTAACATCGCATTCGCACCAATTACAATAGCTTCATTACCTTTTTCTGATATAGCTGCCTGGGCAAACTCTTCGGAATGTCCTTTCACGTCTTCTTCAGCGATCTTGATGTAAGGGTGGATGCACGGCACAACACAGCTCACATCGCCAATATCGCTGGATCCCATCCCGCCATACTTCTTTGGAGTGTCCAACTTGATGCCGAGGGACTGAAGATGTTCCCTAAATGTTTTTGCAAGAGGGCCGCTTGGGTTAAAGGCCTTGTACCCTTTCCCCACCTCAATCTCCACATCTGCTCCCGTGGTTGTACTCGCACCTTTCGCACAGTTTTTCACCTTGTCTAATACTTCTATGAGATATTCACTGTCCATGGCTCGAACAAAAAAGTATGCTTCCGCATATTTTGGTACGATATTGGGTGCATCCCCGCCATGAGTGATAATGCCATGAATCCTCACATCCTCTCGCAGATGCTCTCTTAATGCATTGATATTATTGAATGTGAGAATAACACCATCGAGCGCATTGATTCCATGTTCTGGAGATGCTGCTGCGTGGGTAGGTTTTCCATGGAACTTGAATCGCATCTCTTTGATCGCAAGGGATCCTCGTTCTGTAAGGTTTCTTGTTGAGGGATGGATCATCATCGCTACATCGATGTCATCAAAGACGCCTTCCTCTGCAAATTTAACCTTCGCACCCTCTGCCTCTTCACCAGGACAACCTATCACATACACAGTAGCGTTGAGGTTGTCCTTTTCTATTCTTCGTTTTAAAGCAATTCCCGCTCCTAACGCTGCAGCTGCAATGATATTATGGCCACAACCATGCCCTATCTTCGGTAGTGCATCATACTCTGCTAAAAAAGCGACCTTTGTATTTCCATTTCCATATTGAGCTCTAAAGGATGTCTCGTACCCACATATTTCCTTTTCTACTTTGAAGTCTTCATTTTTGAGTGTTTTCGTTAGTAACTTAGATGCTTGGTACTCTTTGTATGCGAGCTCTGGATTTTCAAAAATTTCTTTACTAACAGAATAGAGCAACGGTTTTAATTCCTTTATTTCCTCATTCATTTAATCACTCTCTTCTTTTTCTTATCATACTCTTTTAATGACATTTTTCCATTTGCATATTTTTCTATCAGATCTTTCAATTCGCCCTTATTATCCTTTTTATTCTTCTCTTCTTTCTTTTTTTTTCTAAAATAAAAGAAATACGCAAGAACGAATGCAAAAATCAGAACTAAGATAAAGGAAATCCAGTAGAGCATGTTATTAGTTCTAGATTTTTCTATATACTCCTCACACTTTTCTACACCTCTCTGAAAATGTAGCGATGCGAAGTCTTTTTTTGCCTCTTCAAAATGGTAAGACGCAGACTCTGCATCTACTTCTATAAATTCCTTTCCGAGGTAAAAATGGAGGGACGCGTCGGCAAACGTTCTGTATTTCTCTACGTGATTTCCCAACAACGCGTGGATTTTTCCTGCTTCTAAGAATTTTTTTTGTGCAACAATGGGATCGGTAAAAATCATAGCTACTGCTTCACTATAGAGACCCCCTACCTCTTCATATTTACCGCATTTTTCTATGTAGTCCTTACATTTTTCCTTTTTTTCTCCCACCAAGATACTTTCGATAGAATTAAATACTGTGAGCGCTTGAGAGTACTTTTCTTCCTCGTAGTATTCAACTGCTGTATCAAACTTTTGAAGAGTCTCTTCGTACACAGCAATATGTTCGATCCGTGTTGCTGCTATCTCATCAAGACTTTCACATGCTACCTGGGAGTACATTTCCTTCGCTCTCCCAGTATATCCATTTTCAAGAAATGTATCTCCTGCAAAAATAAGTCTATCAGCTCCTATACAACTATTACAGTCTTCGAGCATTGCTACCGTTGCATTTGTATTAAAATTTCCTTTGTCAAAGAGCTTTTTAGCCTCTCCTAAATATATCTGGGCCTTCTTATACTCTTTATTAGTATAATATTCTTTTCCTTGCTCAAAAAAAGAGTTTCCTTGAGTGTATGAGTGCTGATACTCCTCAATTGTCTCTCGAATATTTTCTTCTGTGACTTCTTCCTCTCCCTGAAATGTAGCCTTCCCATTAATCACAACAGCCGGTACCTTCCAGAATCCGTAACTTGTAAACTCTTCCATATACACCGTAGATTCGTATACGTTCATTCTCACAACTTTCACGGTGGAATACTCGTCTCCTATATCATCAATGATATTTTCCACCTCTTCACAGTAAGGACAACCATCTACGTAGTAATAATCAACCGTTATTACAGTTTCCTGAGTGAAAACACTGGGAAACATCATGACGACTATAAGTATCAGCGCCAACTTTTTCATGTTCTTTGGATAGAGTGAGCGTATAAAAATCTTGGTATTGTACGGTGTGTTCTGTCTGACAAACAGTTAAAAGGATAAGATTCTTTATGGAGAAAAGGGATGATCTCATGACGAAAATAAAAACAATAGAACCGGAAAATGCAGAAGGGGAGCTTAGAGAAATATATGATGATCTTCGCAAAAAAAGAGGAAAGATCGCAGAAATACATAAAATACAGAGTCTCAATCCTCCTTCAATCAAAAATCATATGAATCTTTACATGACTGTGATGTTCGGGAAATCTCCACTTACACGAGCGCAACGAGAGATGATGGCTGTTGTTGTGTCAAAAGCAAATGGGTGTGAGTATTGTATCACTCACCACGCGGAAGCAGTACAGCACTTCTGGAAGGACAAAAAGAAAGTGGAGCAGCTGAAAGAAGATTATAGGAAAATAGAGCTTAATGACATTGACCGTACACTCTGTGAGTACGCGTGGCACCTCACAAAAAATCCAAAATCAGTAGATAAAAAGAACCTTGTTAACGCATTAAAGAAAGTGGGATTATTAGATAGGGCAGTACTGGATGCCACGCTTGTAGTAAGCTACTTCAACTTCGTGAACAGAATCGTACTAGCCCTCGGTGTTGAGCTGGAAGAGCAGCCTGGTGGCTACAAGTATGAGTGAGATGCTCCATCACATGTGAAAGATCCTTTCGGACCAAGATTTTTTATATTGTACTATTGATACATTTTATGCTCATTTGGGTTATCCTCGCAATCGCCGTAGGTCTCTATATGGCATGGAATATTGGGGCCAACGACGTGGCAAACTCCATGGCTTCCGCCGTTGGAGCGAAGGCGATAACACTGAAACAGGCAATATTCATTGCGGGGATACTGAACTTTCTGGGAGCTGTATTGGTGGGAGGACACGTCACAGAGACAATACGAAAGGGAATTGTAGATCCAACAAGTATCCCCGATCCCACACTCGTGGTTTATGGTGCGTTCTCAGCGCTCCTCGCAGCGAGTCTATGGATTACTCTGTCTACATGGAAGGAACTTCCTGTGTCCACTACCCACTCCATTGTCGGTGGTCTTCTCGGATTTGGCCTCGTGGCCGGAGGAACAATTAGTTGGACGAAGGTTGGAGAAGTAACGGCAGCATGGATAATCTCACCTATATTTGGATGTTTGCTCGCGTTTATCGTATTTAAAATACTGTACCACTCTATACTCAGTTCACAAGATCCAATCGAACGAGGAAAAGTCGTTGCTCCTCCCTTTATTGGGCTCGCTTTCTTTATTATTGCTCTCTCCTTCCTGTTCAAGACCCGTTTGGGAGACATCTTAAAAGTTTCTGAGTCGGGAGCGTTTATTTACGCGGGAGCTATAGGATTTTTTGCGCTAATTGGAAGTTACTTTCTCATAAAAAAATTTTATAGAGCGTCATCGAAAATCGAAAGCGTGGAACCCATATTTCGATGGGTACAGGTATTTACCTCATGTTATGTCGCATTTTCTCAGGGTGCGAATGATGTTGCCAACGCAATAGGTCCTGTAGCCACCGTCTATACTATCTCAAAAACAGAGGAAATTTGCTCTCAGGTCGAGGTGCCGATCTTCCTATTAGGCGTTGGAGGCTTTGGCATCATGCTTGGTATCTCGACATGGGGTTACAAGGTAATCGGAACTGTGGGAGAGAAAATCACGGAACTGACAAACACCAGAGGATTCACTATCGATTTCTCGGCTGCCACCACCGTCCTGCTCGCGTCCAAGATCGGACTACCTATCTCAACATCCCACGCTGTGGTCGGAAGTGTTGTAGGTGTTGGTATCGCGCGTGGACTAAAAGCTATCGATCTGGGTATCATTAAAAAGATAGTGGTCTCATGGGCGGTAACAATCCCCACAACCGCACTAACGACAATTTTTATATATAAGGTACTCATAAATATAGGATAGGAGATACGATGACAACAAATCCTCTAACGAAACTGTTTGTAAAGGCCCCATTCGAACCAATAGTGACCCATGCAGAGACAACGAAGGTAGCTGTTAAAAAACTCAATGAAGCGTTTATCCTCTTTTTTAAAAAGGAATATCCCAAAATGGAAGAGTTGTGTAAGGAGGTTATAGAGCTCGAAACAGAAGCAGATACTGTAAAGGCAGAAGTGAGAGAAAATCTGCCTTCTGGAATATTCATGCCAGTAAACAGAGAGGACATCCTCGATCTAATAAATCACCAAGACAAAGTAGCGGATCAGGCGGAAAATCTGGCACAGTGGCTTCTTATTGAAGAAAAGGAGAGTATACCCTCAGAAATGGTAGAACATATGGAAAAAATCATGAAAACGAACGTAAAGATTGTAAAAGCATACGCAAACGCTGTGAGAGAGTTTCAGGATGTGATCGACACAGTCTTCATGAAAAAAGAGATAACTGATGTGATGAACCATATCCAGACGGTAGAAAAGTTGGAAGGGAAGATTGACAGGATCCAGTTCTCCCTCCGAAACTCTTTCTTTAAATTCAAGGACATCTCGCCGGTGTCTCTTTACTACACAACAAAAATTATTGATATAAGCTCTGATATTTCCGACAAGACAGAGGCGGCTGCCCACAGATTGAGAATACTTATCACGAAAAAATAATATCCCGTTATCCCACTTGCTCTATTTGTGACAGTACTTTTTTTACCGCGTGAGGCACTGCACTAGCGACTTCCGGTGAAAGTGAATCCTTCATTGTTATCTGTTTAGGCTGGACTGCTACGATCACGATAGTTTCGGGGGCTTCTCCGAGTTCCTGTGAGAGGCGAATAACCTTTATAAGGTCTGTTTCGTGCAGTGAGAGCCCTGTTACCTCCTTCGTCGATGCAACATCTGAAGGAGTAAAAACTTTTATTTCTCCAGGATCACCACCAAAATCAGCGGAATCGATGAAAATTACTGTGGAGTAATCCTTTATAGTGTGGAGTAGTGAAACACCACCCGTTCCACCGTGAACCAAGTCAACGCTGCGCGGTAGCTGTTCCCTTTTGAGAGCGTCTAACACCGCCGGACCAATACCATCGTCCCCCATCAGCTCATTGCCCACAGCAATTACCCCGATATCTTTTCTCTTTCGCTGACCAGATTGGGATTCGCTCATTGATTCAATGAAAATTAAAAAAAGAAAAGGTTATTTTTTGAACTCGACATTCAGATAGTGTGTCGAACATGAGATACAAGGATCGTACGCACGCACGAGCATCTCGAGGTTCAGTTCGATCTCTTTCTCCGGTTTGTTCAGAAGCGTCGGTGCGAATGCTTCCATGTCTTTGTTGATGTTATTGTGGTTTTGGTTCGTGGGTATCACGAGATTTGCCTCTGTACAAATACCATTACTATTGTACGTGTAGTCGTGAAAGAGAATTCCTCGTGGAACCTCTACAGCACCAATGCCTCGCCCTGCCTTCACATCGTACTCGGTATTGTCGTTTTTCTTCAGGCCCTTCTCGAGGACCTCATCGATAAATGCGATTGAATCCTCTACGGAATGGTAGTACTCCACCAGCTGTGCAATGTTGTTCATGAAGGGGTTGTAGTTTATTGCCTTTAATCCAAACTTCTCAGCGCATTCCTTTGCTAATGGACGCAGTTGATCCGAGTTCAGGTTGAATCGTGCCAGCGCACCAACCATATACGAATCTCGTGCATGCTTCGTGAACTTGGCGGTAGAGTAGGGCACCACAAACTCGTTCGTCACAGATTTGTACTCCTCAACAGGATGTATCCCCGTATCTGTCGACCCGATATCTCCATCGTACAGTGCGTACTCCTCCGCTGTCGTGAGCCCGACATACTCCGTTTCTCTACTGAAAGCGGGGAGTGCATCAGCGTTGTCGAGTACTATCTGCGCAACATCGTCGCATACAGGAATAATATCCTCCAACCGCTTTCTGAGATTTTTGAGCTGTCGTTCGGACGGGATCTGGGTGAATCCTCCCGGTATTAATGTAATGGGGTGTGTCGTTCGTCCACACATCAGCGCCGACATCTCGTTGGCGAGTCTGTGCATTTTAATAATCTTGAGCACTGCATCTTTGTGTGTCTCGATCATAGGGAAGACGCTCCCTGCACCAAAGAGATCCGGTGCCACAAGATACCCTACATGGAGGATATGGCTCTGCATGTTCTCTGCATGAAGCGCGATCTTCCTCAGCTTCACGGTTTGTTCCGTGACATCGATGTCCATTGCGTTCTCCGTAGCTTTTAGTGAGCAGAGCGCATGTCCAATAGAACAGATACCACAGATTCGGGAGGTCACATGTGACATCTGATGGTATGGTCTCCCCCGAACAAAAGATTCAAACATTCTCGGCGCCTCGGACACCTGCCACTGCACCTTCTCTATCTCGCCATTTTTTGCGTTGAATACTACATTACCATGGCCTTCTACTCGCGTTAAATGTTCCACATCGATGTTGATCTCACTCATCGTCTTCAGCCTCCTTTTCTTCTACATGCCGGTAGGTAAACATTGATTTTCTCTGCAAGATTTCTTCTACTGTAAGGTCGTATTTCTCCAGCACCTCTTTATGCGCCCGTTCCTCGGGGTGACTTATTAGCCCCCTGCACGCCTCGCATTCGTTCCCATAGGAAGGACAGATAGCACCGCATCCTGCCCGTGTGATAGGTCCTAAACATACCATTCCTAGCTCAAATACGCACACATTTTCTTTTTTCTTACACTCGACACAGAGTGGATAGTCGGGGATGGGTGGTTTTTTACCCTGAACCAAGGCCACGAGTGTTTTTGCGAATTCATCTCTATCGATGGGGCATCCGGGAATATACGCATCCACCTCCACTATCTCATCCAGTGCCTTTGTGGGGAAATTTTCGAAGTAGGGATTATCTTCAATGTCAGAAGGATCAGCCTCACCGTACACAACCTCCTTATTCTCCTTCATTGGCCACTGATTGAGCATACGCTGTACACATCCTATGCACGCACACGCCCCGAGCGCTACGAGAATATCTGCATTTTCTCTGATGTTTTTCAACCGTTCCTCGTCCATAGGCCTCATTACCGATCCTTCCACTACGGCGATATCGTAATCGTCGCTGTGCTCCTTCATTACCTCACGGAAGGAGACAATATCCACTATCTTCGTCACATCAATCACTGCTTCTTCGAGGTTCGCTATCTGCAGCTGACATCCCTCACAGCTGGCGAAATCAAAGAATGCTACTCTTGGTTTCATTAGATCGCCTCCGGAAGATCCTTTATATCTTTATAATTGAATACCGGTCCATCTTTGCAGACATACAGTCCATTGATCTGACAGTGTCCACATTTCCCTACACCGCATTTCATTCTCCGCTCCAGGGACACAACGATGTTTTCCTCGGGCATGCCCAGATCGAGCAGGTCACCGATAACGAACTTATACATGATTGGTGGTCCTACTACGATGGCAACGGTATTCTCCGGATCGAACTTTGCTTTGGGGATAAGGCATGTGATCACACCGATCTCACCGTCCCATTCCTCTCCTTCTGGACATCTGTCCACAGATTTGAGGAACTGTACATCCTCACGAGCTCCCCACGTAGATACTTCATCTTCAAAGAGAAGTTCGCACGGTTTTTTACAGCCGTAGAGAATGGTAACATCTTTAAAATCTTCCCGATTGTCCAGTACGTAGTTAATGAGTGACCGCATGGGGACGATACCAATACCTCCTCCGATGAAGAGAATATTTTCACCTTCCAAGGCATTCACATCGAATCCATTTCCGAAGGGACCTCGAATCCCAATTTTATCACCGGATTTCATGGTGTGGAGTTTTGTAGTGACATCTCCCACCCTCCTTACCACAAGTTCAAAGCTGTTGCCGTCAGGTGCAGAGGACACAGAGATAGGCGCCTCTCCGTAGCCCATTACTGAAACTTCGACAAACTGGCCTGGTTCGTGCCCCAATGGATCGCCGCTGTCAAGTTCGATCTCAAACAGTGTTTCAAGCTCTGTGAGTTCTTCAACTCGTGTAACAGTGGCAGGTTGGGGTTTGTAAAGGGGCTCTTCTGCTGTAACGGTACCCGGAGCCTTCATCGTTGTGTGAGGGGTGATTTCAGACTCTTCAACAAGACGAGAGGATCCTTCAACTATCTTATTTATTACATCCACGGGATCGGCGATATCAGGGATACACTGTGTGGAACAACGGCCACACCCAACACATGCAACGAACTCTAGCATCTCTGGAAGGTATTTCCCCTTCCTGTAGTATCGGTGCCTGTATCTGTCTTCCACATCCTCTCGGAAGACCTCACCGGAGCCTACTTTGGTGAAGTTTCTGAGTAGACATCCATCCCATGTTCGTATCCTTTTCCCTGTGGTAAGATCGAGGTTCACTTCATCATTCACATCGTAACAGAAACAGGTGGGGCATACGAGCGTGCACGTTCCACAGCTGAGACATTTCTCTGATTGTTCCTTCCATACCTCACTATCATAATTTTTTTCTAAGAGATCGTGCCACCCTGATGGTTCCACGGCAAGATCGCGCGTTGCTTCTTTGTTTGCTTTTTCTATGAGTTTTTTCACCTTCTGAACTTCTTCAGGTGTTGCCTCACGTACAGAAGATGCGTACTCGTCCAAAAGGCTTTCTCCCTCCTCTGTACCTACTTCAATAGCTATTGTATCTCCTAAATCTGTAAGCATCAGATCGTATCCAGAATCGACAGACCCTGTACCCATATCTCCAAAAAATGCTTTTTCTGCAACATTCGTCACGTTTAATCCTATAATTATTGCATTTTTCCGCTTTTGAAGATACGCATCGTCCACAAAGGTATCGAAATAGTACGTATCCATCTGCTGTATTGCCACGATATCGTAGGGATGCATCCCCACAATTACTGTGGGTGTGCGTTTTTCTTTTTTTTCAACAGAAAATGGCTGCGAGAGATCGTAGCTCAGTATATCTTCATATTGTGGTAAAAAATACTTTTTGGGCGGCAGAATAGTCACATCATAATCAAGTCGAAGTTCGTTGCTTGATTCGAGCGGTCCGAAGACAAATTTTTCGCCTTTCGCCTTTGGACCCTCAACGTTCATTGACTCAGTTTCTATTAATGCATCAACAAATGCAAAAAGTTCTTTTTTTGGTATAGCTTTCATTTTTTTGTCTCCTCCTTCCAGATCGACTTAAAGAAACTTATTTTCTCAATTTTTTAGAAATAATTTCTGCACATTTTATAATTGGATACGCTGTTGGAGGCGCAGTGAGCAGTGGGTGTGTTCCTATCTGAGACGTTAGAAGTGATGTTGCACTCATCTTATTCTGAATCGCCAAACCAATGACATTTATGAGCTCTCCAACGCTTTCGCCTCCTGCAATCTGCCCTCCAAGAACTATGCCGGATGAACTAGAAGCTATAAGTTTGACTTTTTGCTTGTGAGTATTTGGAAGCGATCCGGGATGTTTATCAACCGTCTCAAAAGTACCTGTAACAGTTTTAAATCCTTTTTCTTTTGCTTGAGATTCAGTTATTCCAGCTGCAGCAAACCCTGCATCTCCTAGCGCAGTAGAAAAGATACTAATAGTCCCGTTGAACGTTTTTAAGATTTCGAGATTGTAGAGATTCATTCCTGCTACGCGTGCCTCAGTAGTAGCAGTAGAGGCTAGCATTACATTACTTACTTTTCTTGTTATGAAGGATCTTTTCTCCGCACAATCGCCCACAGCAAAAATATCAAGATGATCCGTTCTCATATACTCATCTACCCAGATTCCCTTGTTCTCTCCAACTTTCAGCCCTGCTTCTTCTGCAAGTGCAGAGTTAGGACGGTACCCCATTGATAGAATCACTACATCACATTCTATTTTTTCTCCATTTTCCAACAAGACAGACTCTACCTTCTTATCTCCCAAAATTTCTTTTATTCCCGCACCGGTCTTGAGTGATATTCCTCGAGATCGAAGTGTTTCTTCCGCTGTACTCGCAAACCCGTCATCAAATACAAGCCCTAAGACATGAGGAAGGATCTCAACGATAGTTACCTCTTTACCCATCTTATTTAATTCATCAGATACTTCAACGCCAATAAATCCTCCTCCAACCACCACCACTTTTTTACAGTTCTGGAGCTTTTTCTTGATCTTCTCCAAATAACTCTTATTTTTCTTTATAGTAAAAACATTTTCCAAATCGGCACCTTTCAACCACTTTGGAAAGTATGGGGAGGAACCTGTGGCAAAAATCAACTTTTCAAAGCGTATCTCTGTACCATCTTGTGTTTTTACAATCTTATCCTCCTTGTCTACAGAAACTACCTCATCACTTTTTAGATCTACATCAGCATTGTCTAATACTGTATCTGAAATAACATTTTTATCGCTACTTTCGAGAGTACCGAAGATATACGGAATACCACATGGTACAAGTACCTTCTCTTCCTTCCGAATGACTAAAATATCTTTTTTGGGGTAGTTTGACTTTGCAGTTACTGCTGTAATAATGCCTGCGGGACCTCCACCTATTACCAGAACATCTGTTTTTTTCATATTCAATCGCCTCTACTGTCCTCTTGTATCTACACAAAAAAACCTAAAAATCTTTAAAAATTTTGTGGTGAATATTATTCGCTCTACTACCAGAAGTCCTGTGGTGTTATCTCTTCGGGCCACCCTTCTGTTTCAAGATACGCATTTATGGATTTCGCCGCGCTGCGGCCATCACCCATGGCAAGAATTACCGTTGCTCCACCCCTTACAATATCTCCTCCTGCAAACACGCCCTCTTTTGCCGTCTGGAACTGTTCGTTGACCTTTATATATCCCCAGTCATCCGTCTCAAGTCCTGGAGTTGCATGAGTCAATAGTGGGTTGGCACCGGTACCAATGGCAACGACAACGAGATCTACATCGAGAGTAAACTCACTTCCTTCGATAGGAACAGGACGCTTTCTCCCTGACTCATCGGGCTCGCCGAGCTCCATCTTGATGCATTCCATCTGCTCCACCCATCCGTTTTCATTACCAATATACTTCACAGGATTTCTTAACAGTCTAAAATCGACCCCTTCTTCCTCTGCATGTTTTATTTCTTCATCTCTCGCGGGCATTTGTTTTCTGGCACGTCGGTAGACGAGATACGCATTCTCTGCTCCGAGCCGCAGGGCAGTCCGTACCGAGTCCATGGCAACATTTCCTCCTCCGATTACTGCTACATTTCTTCCTCGTAAAATTGGAGTGTCGTAAGCGGGAAAATCGTACGCTTTCATCAGGTTCGATCTGGTGAGGTACTCGTTGGCACTGTAGATCCCATTGAGGTTCTCGCCACTGATCCTCATGAATCGAGGGAGTCCTGCGCCAATGCCGAGATAGACTGCATCGAATCCTTTCTTATCCAGAAGATCATCGATGGTATAGATTCTCCCGATGACATGGCTCGTATGAAATGTGACTCCCATCTCACGGAGTCCTTCAATCTCATACGCGACAATATCCTTTGGTAGCCGGAATTCTGGAATACCGTAGATGAGCACACCTCCTGGTTTGTGGAGCGCTTCGAAGACATGCACCTCATGCCCCTCTCTCGCTGCATCTGCTGCCACAGTGAGACCTCCAGGACCAGATCCTACTACAGCCACCTTTTTCCCGGAAGAGGGCTTTACCTCTACGCAACACGACTCGGAGGAAGTACGCTCGTAATCCGCCACAAACCGTTCGAGATAACCAATCCCAAGAGGATGATCGTTGACCTTTCCCTGGGTACACTCTCCTTCACATTGGATTTCTTGTGGGCATACTCTCCCAGTAACTGCGGGGAGTACATTGTCCTCCTTTACTATCTCAAGTGCCTCAACGAACTTACCCTCCGTTACTTTATCAAGGAACTCAGGGATCTTAATGCTGACTGGGCATCCCCTCACACATGGTGAGTTCGCACAGAGAAGGCATCTTTTCGCCTCCTTAATAGCTGTTTCGGCATTGTAACCTAAGTTTACCTCGTTGAAATTTGTAATTCGTACTTTTGGATCTTGCTCGGGCATTTTTTTTCTGGATTTTTTCATTCTTTCTTTTCTTTCTTCAGGAGAAAGCTGTTTTCCCTCGTATTTGTACGGCATTGTTACTCACCTCCCTCTAACCTACATTTGTGCTGATACGCCTCTCTCTCATGTACTGCATACTGATCCTTTCGTGTGAACAGCTCTTCCCAATCTACCTCGTTCCCTGGGAACTCTGGACCATCAACACAGGCGAATTTCGTCTTTCCTCCCACATTCACTCTGCATACGCCGCACATACCTGTGGCATCCACCATTAGTGGATTGAGATACACAAAATTTTTTATATCGTGCTCTTTTGCCCTCTCGGCGGATATCATCATCATAAAGGTACATCCCATGAAGTACGCCATGTCTATTTTTTCACCACTTTCTATCAATGCGTTGAACATTGATTTTACCTTTCCTTTCTCTCCTCTACTTCCATCCGACGTTGTAATGATAAATCTATCTGAATAATTCTTCAACAGTTCTTCATTGTAGAGTAAATACTCACTCCTTGCCTCAATAGCTGTAATCGTACGGTTACCTGCCTCTTTCATCGCTTTTAAAATAGGATATATTGCACCGATCCCATAACATCCTCCTCCAATAAACACTGTACCATACTCCTTTATTGTTGCAGGTTCGCCTAATGGTGCCATAAAATCTATCATGTCGCCTGCCTTTTTCCTAGCGAGCTTCATTGTTGACACGCCCACCTCTAAAAAATCCATAGTAACAGTCCCCTCAGATGTATCCCAATTCGCAAGGCTCAATGGAATCCGCTCTCCTACTTTATCAGGGATGATCACTGCAAACTGACCGGGTTTTGCCTTTACTGCCACTTCTGGAGCTTTTACTGTGATTTCATGAACATTGGGTACAATTTCCTTTATAGTGATTATTTTATTCATTGTTAGACCTCCAGTATGAAACGATAGCATCAAAATCCTTTACGAGATCGCCGAGATATGTACCTCCGTATCCAAGCTCTCCATGGGGGGGAGGGATTTCATCTTCACCGATACTCAGTTGTTCCGATTTCTTCTTCTGTCTGGAATAAATTCCTATATCCATTTCTGGTATACATTGGAATATCTCATCTGTCACCTCACTCACAGCCTCATATTCAAATCCTGAAGCGTCCATCGCTTCTGCGAGGTTAGTAATTGCCCTCCAGGGGCTCATCGCCATGGCAGGAGGGTTGGTGCATTGAGTAACACGTTGTACCCTCCCTTCAAGATTCGTTACTGTGCCCTCCATTTCTGTGAACGCAGTAGTGGGAAAGACAACATCGGCCCTTTCAGCGAGATCCGTATCGAAGATAGTATGAAGCACGAGGAACTCCACATTCTCGGGAACAGACGACACAGGTTCTGTGAGATAGAGAACCTTCATGTTTTCCTGTTTTCCGGTACTTTCAGCTATCGGGAGATTCCATAAATGTTCTATACGTGTTTTTGCATCCTCAGAGGAAAGAGAGTGCTGTCCTGGTAGTATTCCCGATACGGCGCCCATATCCAGTATTCCCTGCAGGTTACCGCCATCCCATGCCGGTAGCACAGTGATATGTTTCTGGGAGAGAGTATCACTAAGAATTTTTACAGTTTCGGCACCATCTTCACCGGTAAGACCCGGACCAAAGATAATCACAGTGTTTCCATGCTTTAACGCCTCGGCTACCTTCCCACTATCTCCTTCAGGATTTTCTTTTTCTTTCTCCATTTTTTTCATTACTTCAGTGAAAAATGATCTATACTTTTTGGGAGAAACGTATGTGTCCACATACTTTGGGACTTTCGTTGTATTGGTACCGATCATGATGACTGTAGCACCTCTTGTTTTCGCCCTATATGTAGGAACGAGGAGCACAGGTGCCGAGAGATTGAGATCTGTACCGATGATAAGAATCGTATCTGCGGTATCGAGCTTCTCTATCGTTCCTGTAGGGCCGCAGAATCCAAAATTTTCGGCAAGTGGGCGGGCAACACCCTGTATCATGGACGATATCGGAAGTAAGTTGTCGGTACCCATTACACCTCGTGCAAACTTCTGAAGGAGATATGCATCCTCGTTTGTGAGCCACGAAGAAACACCAATACCCACTTCCCCTCCATTGTATTTCATTAGATGTTCTGCTGCGTAAGCAATGGCTTTTTCCCACGACACAGGTTGTAATGTACCATTTTTTCGTATCATTGGATGCCGGGCTCTATTCGGAGAATTCATGAGGGGTGGTATAATGAAGCGGCCTTTCATGCACAACTGCCCCTCATTTATATTCTCTCTCGGTGACCAGACATTCATGACCCTTTCTCTTCTCGACTCCACATTGATATTGCAACCGAAGGGACAGAGCATGCAGGTAGTAGAAGTTATCTTTTCAGCTTTTCCTCCCCACTTTAACGCCTTCTCTGACAGTGCGCCCGTGGGGCACACATCAATGCATGCCCCACAGAAGATACACTCACTCTCTATTAATGGTTTATCGAAGGCCGTTCCTACCGTAGCTTTATGGCTTCTCTCCGTAAACGCTACGGCAGAAACACCTCTGATCTCACGACATTCTCTCACACATCTTCCGCATAATATACAGAGATTATAATTTCGCTCAATAAAGAAATCATCTCGATGTATTGGTAACTCTTTGTACCTTACCTCCAAACGCAGATCCTTTATATCAAGATGATCCGCTATTTCGTAAAGTTCACAATCATCCTTGTTCGGGCAGAAACGACAGCCGGTCGTTGTACCTGCTTTCTCAGGGTCTTTGTGATACTTGAAACATAGTTCTCGATCATCACAAACGATGCAAGCACTTGGATGATCACAGAGTATGAGCTCAAGTATGTTGCGTTTGAGCCTTTTCAATTCCTCTATATCTGTATACACTACCATCCCCTCATCAATAGGGGTGGTGCATGCAGGGACGTAGTTCTGCATATCTTGAACCTTAACAAGACACATTCTACAGCTACCGAAGGGTGGTAACTGTGGATGGTTACAGAGTGTGGGGATATAAATATCTGCTGCTTCTGCCACTTCGAGAATTGTATCTCCTTCGTTGCCCTCCACTTCTTTATTATTTATTGTGAGCATGACCATGTTACACACCTCCGGGCTTGTTAGTCTTCTTCTCCACAGCATTCACAGGACATACCTCCAGACATGTTCCACATTTTATGCACGGATCCTGATCGATTTCATGCGGTTCCTTTGCCTCACCTGTAATAGCATCCACCGGACAGTTCCGTGCGCACTTTGTGCAGCCGATGCACGTGTCTGGATCGATCTCAAACCATATCAACGCTTTGCAGGCCTTCGCCGGACACCGTTTATCCTTTATATGGGCCTCATACTCGTGCCTGAAATATCGCAATGTTGTTAATACGGGGTTTGGCGCTGTTTGACCCAACCCGCAAAGTGAACCTCTCTTCACAGTAATAGCAAGCTCTTCTAAGAGGTTTATATCTCCCATCTTTCCTCTTCCTTCAATGATTCTCTCCAAGATATCCTTCATTTTCTTCGTTCCTTCACGACAAGGAGGACATTTTCCGCAGGACTCGTACTGAGTAAAACTCAGAAAAAAATGAGCAACATCAACCATACAGGTATCCTCATCCATTATCACCATTCCACCAGAACCCATAATAGAACCAACTCTAGCGAGGGTTTCATAGTCAATGGGAAGATCCACATAGTTGGCTGGAATGTACGTTTCTTGTATGAGCGATTCATAATCGAAGGTAAGACCCACCATGTGTGCTGGGATACAGCCACCTGAGGGCCCCCCTGTCTGCACAGCTTTCACCATTTTGTCGCCAGGAATCCCGCCACCTATATTGTAGATGATGTCTTGAAGCCTCGTTCCCATGGGGACTTCTACAAGTCCACTGTTTGTAGCCTTTCCTGTGAGAGCAAAGACAGCAGTACCTGCGGATCTTTCCGAACCGATGGATGAGAACCAGTCCGCTCCTTTCGTGATGATTATAGGAATATTTGCCAGCGTTTTCACATTGTTTATCACTGTTGGTTTTCCCCATAATCCTTTTTGAGTGGGATAAGGAGGACGAGGACGAGGCATCCCTCGTTTTCCTTCTACAGATGCAATAAGTGCTGTTTCTTCGCCGCATACAAATGCACCTGCTCCCTTGCTTATTTTAATATCAAAGTTAACTCCAGAATCAAGGATATTTTTACCCAAAAAACCGCGATCTCTCGACTGTTCGATGGCAATTTTTATTCGATGAATGGCAAGGGGATACTCTTCACGTATGTAGATATATCCCTGTGTCGCACCAATTGCGTATCCACCAATTGTCAGCCCCTCGAGCACACTGTGTGGATCTGCCTCTAGAATACTGCGGTCCATGAACGCTCCGGGATCGCCCTCATCTGCGTTGCATATAATGTATTTCTCATCGCTCTCTTCGCCGCGACAAAACATCCATTTTAATCCAGTGGAAAAACCTGCGCCTCCTCTCCCACGAAGACCCGATCGTTTTATTTCACTTACCACATTCTCAGGTGCCATAGAGGAAAGCACTTGATTGAGTCCGTCATATCCCCCTGCATTAATGTAGTCGTCAATATTTTCAGGATCGATCTTCCCACAATTTCGCAGAATGATCCTGTGTTGATTTTTATAAAAGGAGATGTCTTCATAAAAGCGTACTGGTTCCTTATGTTCTGATTCTCGGTAGAACAGGCGTTCCACGGGTGTATCATTTTTGATATGAGACTCTATAATCTCGGAAACATCATCCAGTGTTACCTCACAGTAAAATGTGCCTTCAGGTTCGATAACAACGATGGGACCCCGCTGACAAAATCCATGGCAACCTGTCTGTTTCACTTCAACATTGTCCAGATTCTCCTCGGAGACCTTCTCCCTTAACGCATCATATATCTTTGGTGAATCCGATGAGGTACACCCTGTACCCCTACACACTAGAATAGTAGATTTTTCGTTCATATTATCCCTCTCTTTCCTCGTTGAACCTATCGAGTAATGAGATGAGTTTTGGTCGGGTCATCCGTGCGTGAACTTTGCCGTCGATCATGGCTACTGGGGAAAGCGCACAACACCCCAGACATGCTACCCGTTCCAGACTGAAAAACTCGTCTTCAGTCGTCTCTCCTGGCTCTATTTCGAGTTCTGATTTCATGGCATTAAGAAGTGTTTCTGATCCCTTCACATGACATGCTGTTCCCATGCAGACTTTTATCTCGTGCTTCCCTGGCTTTATAAATTTAAACTGCGCATAAAAGGTAGCTACCCCATATATTCTCGACTCTGAAATTTCCATTTCACTTGCAAGAAGTGGAAATGCTTTCTCAGGGAGAAAGCCGTAGTTTTCCTGCAATGCCTGCAGAATCGCGATCAGATTTTCAGGTTGCGGACCGTGTTCATGAACAATCTTTCTTATCTCATCTTCCACCGGAGGATTACCCATGTATATCGCTTTGTATTCCACATCGAGGTTTAAAAATCTTACTGTGTGATAAAAAAGGAAAAATTTGGATATATAGGAACAAAAAATACCCCCTAATAAAAAAGGTATAAAAAAAGATATTTAAAATTAAAGAAGAGAAAAATACTCTTATGTATCCTCTGTAAGGAATGCGTGCATATCCGCTGCTGCCTTTTTTCCTGCACCCATCGCTGCAATCACTGTTGCCGCTCCAGAGGTAATATCCCCACCAGCCCACACACGATCGAGTGTAGTTCTTCCATTCTCATCGGCTTTAACCGTTCCCCATTCTGTAGTCTCAAGACCCTCCGTTGCATCAGGAAGAAGTGGATTAGGTCTCTGACCGCAAGCGATCACCACAAGATCAACGTCGATAGGGAACTCGCTTCCATCAATGGGTATCGGTCTCGGTCTCCCTGATTTATCGGGCTCACCGAGCTTCATCTTGATACACTCCATTTTATTTACCCATCCACTACCATCATCTACAAACTTTGTTGGATTTGTCAGGAGAAGAAACTCAACGCCCTCTTCCCGGGCATGTTCGATCTCCTCATCTCTGGCAGGCATTTCATTCTCAGACCGCCTGTAAACTATATACGATTTATCAGCACCAAGTCGCAACGCCGTTCTCGCTGAGTCCATGGCCACATTGCCTGCACCAACCACTGCAACTCGCTTTCCTATCTTCACCGGAGTGTCATATTCGGGAAACTTATATGCTTTCATAAGATTTACTCTCGTTAAAAATTCGTTTGCGGAGTATACTCCATTAAGGTTCTCACCAGGAACTCCCAAAAATCTGGGAAGGCCTGCACCAGTGCCAACAAACACAGCGTTGTACTCTTCCAGCAACTCTTCCATGGTGAGTATTTTCCCTATCACATGATTTACCTTTATCTTGGCACCAAGCTTCTCTATGTATTCGATCTCGTCCTCAACTGTTTTATTCGGCAGTCGGAACTCTGGGATACCATAGACCAGCACCCCACCCGGTTTATGGAGTGATTCGTACAGTGTAACTTCGTGACCCTTCCGTGCGAGATCTCCTGCACAGGTAAGCCCAGCTGGTCCTGAACCCACAATAGCAACTTTTTTTCCCGTAGACTCCGGTACTTCTGGTGGCGCTACTCCCTTCTTCATTTCCCAGTCTGTTGCAAATCGTTCCAATTTGCCAATTGCCACAGGCTCAAATTTTTTTCCTAGGGTACATTTTTTCTCACACTGCTCCTCCTGGGGGCAAACACGACCAGTAATTCCAGGAAGGTTATTCTTCTCTTTTATTTTTGCTATTGCTTCATCAAAGTTTCCTTCTTTTATAAGTTGTACAAATGCAGGGATATCTATTTCTACTGGACAACCATTTACACACGGCGAATTTTTACATTGTAAACATCTCTCAGCCTCTTTCATTGCCTCTTCAATGCTGTAACCCTGTACAACCTCGTAAAAATTATTGATTCTCTCTTCTGGATCCTGTTCCTTTATTTTTGTTTTTTCTTTGACAACCATT
Organism: uncultured Thermococci archaeon; assembly: GCA_964595645.1. GTDB lineage: Archaea > Methanobacteriota_B > Thermococci > Methanofastidiosales > B48-G16 > JAYEIH01. Next base: position 132,920 of record CAZQQT010000005.1, on the reverse strand, counting down.
CATGATCCCTCCTTTATCTCCTTTTTTCTTTAACGAGGGAACGGACAGCACTTAGTTTTTCGAATAGCTCATCTTCATACGATTCTATCGCCCGAATTTCCTCCTCGAGATACATTTTTTGTCTTTCCATGAGCAACTCAAAGTCAACTTTATGGGCATCGAAATCGGGGCCATCAACGCAGGCGAACTTTGTTTCCCCACCTACTTTCACCCTACATGCTCCGCACATCCCTGTTCCATCAACCATAATGGAGTTCAAGGACGCTATTGTTTTCACGCCATGGGGTTTGGTTACCCTTGCCGTGACCATCATCATTATCGCAGGACCAATAGTGATCACTCTGTTAATCTCCTCTTCCTCAAGTATTTCCTGTAACACATCGGATACGAATCCCTTCCTCCCATAGGAACCGTCATCTGTAGTGATATAGAACCTATCAGAAACCTCTTTCATCTCGTCCTCCAATATTAGTAAATCCTTTGTTCGTGCACCTATAATAGTAATAACCTCATTTCCCGCTTCATGGAGGGCACGAGCTTGAGGGTAGAGTGGTGCAGCGCCGACACCCCCTCCAACGCACACGACCTTTCCAAAGTTCTCTATCTCAGAAGCAGTTCCTAAGGGGCCGACGATGTCCTCGATGAAATCTTCCTCATCGAGCAGTCCCAGCTGTTTAGTTGTTTTTCCTACCTCTTGAAATATTATTCGGACGCTCCCCTTGTATTCGTCGGTATCTACAATAGTCAACGGCACTCTTTCTCCTTTTTCATCGATACGAATTGTTAAAAACTGTCCGGGCTCAAATTTCTTTGCAATTAAAGGCGCTTCCACATCTAAAAGCTTAATGGTATCACTTAATTCTTCTTTATGAAGGATCTCATGCATAGTCATACAGGGTTCTACGAAGATGCTAATTTAAAGGTTGTGTTCGACAATCGCAGAAATATTGATGAGACTGTATTTAAAGGAAAAAAAGCATAAGGGATAAATATTACTTTGATCTTGGAAAACTTTTTAAACTTTCCTTTTTTAATAATTTATAGGTGAGTAATATGAAAAAATTGATAGAGAAAGCAATAAGAAATGTAAGAGATGAGTACAAAGCAAGGATACTCATAAATCCTGAAGAAGCTGATATCCTCGAGTCCGATCTAATTCCCAAAGATATGACAACAAATGTTTATAAATCTCCTCTTGGCATTTATATAGAACTGGTAGGAAAGGCAGAGGCTGTGATAGAGACTGAAAAGAAGATATATGAAACGTTAGGGATGGATCTTCCAGAGAACAATAATAAAGCTGTTGCAAAGACCTGATTCTGTCAATGTTCAATATAAATTGAACTTTACCAAAAAATATAAATAAATAGAGACAGGCTCTTTTACATGAGAAAAATTTTACTTGCAGTAGTGGTTGTTGTACTTTTTGTGGGATGCATCGGTGGAGAGGAGGCTTTGGACCTCCAAAAAGGAACAGGAGGAGAGAAAGAGCCAAGTACCTCAACTTCCGAAGAGTCAATCTCTGAGAGAAAAGTGATTACCGCCTCTCAGATAGAGATAGAGACAGGAAATTTTGAGATAACATTGAAGAAGATAGAAAAAATCACAGAAAAATACGAAGGATACATCGCGCAATCATCCTCTGAAACTGAGGAAAACTATAGAGAAGGGTACGTTACCCTACGAATACCTGAAAAACACTTTTCGCAGGTGGTAGAAAGAAATAAAATTGCTGGGAACGGTACAAAGTACTGATGTACGGAGAGAAGATGTCACAAAACAATATATCGATCTTGAATCACGGTTGAAAAATAGGAAAGCTGAAGAACAACGGTATCTCGAGATACTTGAAAAGGCGGACACGGTAGAAGAAATCCTCAAAATAGAATCAAGACTCTCAGATACAAGAGAAGCGATTGAAAGACTTCAGGGAGAGATGAACTACCTGAAAAACAGAGTCGAGTACTCGACAATCACCATTCGCATCTCGGAGCCGAAACCGATATCGTATGAGTGGGGACTAAAGGGAGCTCTTGAAACAGGAATACAGGCTTTTATGGCAACGATTAGAGTAATAATCATCGGATTCTTCATTACAGTACCTGTTGCTGCCATGGCCGCAATTCTGTACAGTGCATACAAATTTGTAAAGAAAAAGACAGGATTTTCATTGAGAAGGAAACCGAAGGAATAAAAAGACCGAGAATTACTTCCATCCATGGAGTTTATAATACTCCTCCACCATCCTATCGATATCCACTACGGAGCCTTGTGTTGCTCCCTCTCCCAGTGGCTCATGGACAAACCGATCTGGGAGGGTATCCTCTTCTTCAATAAGCCCGAACCTACCATTGAGCTCTCGGTCCCGCGTGATAGCTTCTTCCAGTGTCTTTTTTAGATATTCTAGTGTGTAGTGAATCCCGGTACCCGCCTTTAAGAGGGAAGCAGCATTCTCAAAATCTAAGATGTCCATACAAAGTCCAATATTCTTACACATCGTTAATGAATCGCAGAGAAGCGAAATTTTCTCGGAATACGTTACCAGTGCAGCTTTTCCCTCTTCTGATAATCTATCGGCAGCTTTTTCTGTACCAAATCGTCTTTTTGCCTCTTTTTTTCTGTTGGTGAGCTCAAAATACGGTTCTGCTCGGAGGTGATCTGCTCCACGAGAAGCAATTGCGTAGGTAAGACCATATGCTTTTATTCCTCGAGGATCGCCGCAGATCACGTCCAGTCCCTTCACATGCATTACTAATTCCTGTGCTTCTTTACTGAATGATTTCGAAAAATTTCTTGCACCGGCGGCTAACTCATCGCCTATACCTTCCCGATGTACTATCTTCCTCACGATCTCGCGGATCTTTTCTCTCTCCCCATGAAATACTAACCCCATCGAGCTCTTTCGGTGCGATCAGTCCCCTTTCTTGACACTCCATTATCCACCCAATGATCTCACCAGTGGAGATAGAATCGAGACCCATCTGGTTGAGGTACCTGTTCATCTCCAAGGCGAAGGCAAGATTATCGTTTCCTATACGTGAGGTAAAGCTGCAGAGCGTTTCGAACTCCGGTCCCTCTGCTTCCAGACCGTTGCACCGATAGTAACGGGAACAGTGGACGTTGCAGTTAAAACAAGATTTATTTTTCATTTTAAATTTCTTTGCGAGCGTCTCTCCTGAAATTTTGTCAACATAGGAACAGATCCCTTTTTGAAAATGATTGGTAGGAAGAATACCGATGCTGTTAAGATCTTTCATAAGCATCGTAGTCCCAAGATGGTACCGCTTCTCATACTCGGGATGATTCCGGATTTTCTTCTCAAGCTCCCTGACAAGTGAGAAAAACTGCAATGGATCTGCCAGTTCCACCGAACGGGATCCTGTAACAGCCACCGCCTTGAGATTTTTTGATCCCATCACAGCACCCATACCGGTACGACCATTCACTCTGTTTCCGCTGGAAACAACCGAAGCAAAGAGGACTTCGTTCTCTCCTGCAGGCCCAATGGCTGCCACTTCGATGGAATGATCGCGCTGATCCTTTCGAATACGATGTGTGGTTTCCAAAATCGACGTTCCTTCATACTCAGGACACGCAATGAACTCTACGCCGTCATCAGTGATCAGAAGATAGCTAAGAGACTCTGCTTTCCCGCTGATAACAATCTGGTCAAACCCCGTGCGCTTCATTGCCGCACCGAACTGACCGCCAGCCGCAGAATCGCCAAGTATTCCGGTGAGCGGTGATTTTGCAGTAATGGTATGGTAGACAGAGGCCGGAAGGAGCGAGCCGGTAAGCGGACCAACTCCGAAGATGAGTACATTCTCAGGCCCTAGTGGATCGCATGAGGGATCGATTTTTTCTATAAGTCGCTTTGTATTGGCAGCACGGCCGCCGATAACAGGTTTTATCCACGACTCTGCCACCGTTTCGATGCGAACCTCCCTATCGGTGAGATCAACCCACAGCACCTTACCGCCGTATCCGTACATGCTACTGCCTCCCAGAAGATCCTTTCTTTTTTATATAGAGATACCGTTTCTCACTCGTATTCATCCCGTCGGTCTTTTTCATGTATTGTTCTAATGAAGGGCCTAGTTTCTCGGGCTGGTACGTAAGGGCATTTTCCGTACACGCATCCACACATCGTGGCTCTCCACCACAGAGATCGCAGACAACGACAAACTTCTCTGTAACCTCGATAGCGCCGATGGGACATCGCACCTCGCATATACCACAAAGCTCACATATTGTGGGCGTTACTATTACCTGTCCATTCGGACCGATAGACAGTGCATCGACTGGACACGGCATACAGTACCGTTCCTCACACTGCGTACAGACCACAGGACCGTCAATCCCCCTATTGTAGAGGTGCATTACCTTTATCCGTGAAAGTGTTCTGTTAATTTTTCCTGTATGGAAAAAAGCGCACACGGTTTCACACCGCCCACATCCCGTACATTTACTAGTATCCACGTGGATCATGGCTTCACTCCTCGACCTCCAAACGGAAGAGTACCTTCCCCTTCGGATCGGGACAGGAGAAATGCTTCACAGTTTTTACCCAGTGACCGTTCTCCAGTCGCTCTCTCTCTGTGAGAATAGGAAATATGGGCATCATACTCTGAAGTGCCCAGATGCAGATATATGTTCCCTCAGGAACCGAGAGTTTGGAGTTTTCCACAAAGAAGTGATCGCCTACAAGCATGGGGAGATTGCAATATCCATCGATGCGTTCTACGGTAATTTTTATCTTCGTCACAGTAATACCTCTTCGTCAATGTATATTAATAGACTTTTTAAATTTATTCTCTCCATCCATGTACAAATGCGATCATTCATTGCCTCTTTCATAAAGCATTTAAATATCAAAACGAAAAACGCTGGTATGAAAGTATACAACACACTGCATAGAAAAAAAGAAGAATTTAAGCCAGAAGAAAAAAGAGTGAGAATGTATGTCTGCGGGCTCACACCCTATGACTATGCACATCTTGGACATGCAAAAACCTACGTGGCCTTTGATGTCATCAAACGATACCTTGAGTACAAAGGATACGATATCTTTCATATCCAGAATATTACCGATGTAGAGGACAAACTCATCAATCGATCAAAACAAATCGATGAAAACCCCCTAGAAATCGCCGAACGTTTTTCTAAGGAGGCTCAGAAGGAGTTTGACGCCCTGAATATAAAGAGAGCCGATCTTTATCCCAAGGTTTCTAACCACATTGACGATATTATCGAGTTTATCAAGGTTCTCATAGAGAAAGGATACGCGTATGAGTCAGGAGGGAATGTGTATTTTGATATCAGTGCCTTTGAAGAGTACGGAAAGCTTTCCAATCAATCAGTGGAAGATATCCTTTCCGGTGCCCGGGTGAAACCCGACGAAACAAAAAAGAATCCAGTAGACTTTGCGCTGTGGAAAACAGCCAAAGAAGGAGAGATATTCTGGGAATCTCCATGGGGGGAGGGAAGACCGGGATGGCATATTGAGTGCTCCGTAATGTCAACCAAGTATCTTGGCGTTCCGTTGGATATCCATGGAGGTGCAATAGAACTGGCATTCCCTCATCATGAAAACGAAATTGCCCAATCTGAAGCATACTACGATGAACAGTTTGTGAACTACTGGCTTCACACGGGTGTATTGACTGTAGAAGGAGAAAAAATGTCAAAATCATTGGGAAATTTCACTACAATTCGGGAATTACTCGAGAAGTACAACCCCATGGTACTCAGGCTATATTTGGCATCTATCTATTACAGGAGCAGGATGGATTTTAGCGAAGATGGTGTGAAATCTGCAGAACGATCCCTTGAAAGAATCTACAACGCTCGAAGAGAACTCGAAATTTCCCTTAAGAATCCTGGGAAAGGAAGTACCGAGCTTGAAGAGGCCGTGAAAACAGCGAGAAGAGATTTCGAGGCCGCGATGGACGATGACTTCAACACGCCTGAGGCCTTCGCTGCATACTATGAATTCATTAAAAAAATAAATAAATACACGGAGTCTGCAAACAAATCTCAACTCAAAGATGCAAAAAATCTTTTTGAAGAGATAGGAAATGTTTTTGGAGTGTTGAGAGAAGAAAAAGAAGAAGGGCGCGAGGAAGAACTGATTGAACTCCTCATTGATATCAGAGAAGAACTACGGCAAAAAAAAGAGTTTGATACGGCAGATGAAATCAGAGCACGGCTACGTGACATCGGCATCATTCTTGAAGATGGGGAAAAAACGACGTGGAAAAAGAAGATATAGAGAACATTCTCCAGAGAAATGTATGGAAGATAGAGGTATTTTCTTTTTTAATTAAAATTGTTCCGATAAATTGTTCCGATATCTATTTAAAGATCCAAGAGAAAAGAAGATCGAGGTGGTTATATGAATACTGCAGGAGGGGGAATATGCCTATAGTTAAAGGCCCAGTGAAATTTTGTGAACGATTGTGGAGCCTACAAAAAAATTTGATATCGTAGCATTTTTGCTGTTTGGAGTTCTGTATTTGTTTTAGTATCTTGCAAAATCCTCTCAATGTTCACATTGTGGTAGTACCCAGCTACAATATAAACCTCGGGCTAAAACTCATCCGAACGACAAACGTTGCAGATATTGTGGGTCTGCAAATAAAGAAAGAGCTAAGTTCTGTACAATGTGTGGGACTGAATTCTCCTGAGTTCAATGATGAATGGCACGCCCGAAGATGGAAAGACTCCTCCAACGGGTCGAAACTGCCCCGTTCTCAATCCTGCGACCTCTCAAGCATCGGACATCCTCCCTACCGTTGTTCCCTTCCGGGCCTCACGGGGTTCAGAAGTTAGGGGAGTAGCCTCTTCCCTCCAGAAGAGGCCCTCCCCACGCCGATCAAGAGAGACAGGATCTCATCGGCGTAGGCAGCTCTTCCCACTGGATTTATCTCTCGCTCTTCGGACTTCGACCCCTACCTCTAGACGATCTTAGGTGACAGGAGACGCCTAACCTCCCGGTCTAGCCAGTGGAATTATACAGCTGAGAATATATAAAGTTACTCCTTCCTGTAAAAACCGTGAGCTGAAAAATCAGCGTGTGGCAATAAATAACTATTCAATCAAGTCCTTCACTACTGCAATGTTCTCCTTAAATCCACGACGTTCATCTTTTGGCGTTTCAAGGATCATCGGGATCTCTCTCAGCTTTGGGTGATTGATAAAATTCCTGAATCCTTCTTTCCCTATCTCACCGAGACCAATGTGCTCATGTCTATCCCGTTTCGAGCCGAGTCCATGCTTCGAATCGTTGAGATGTATCAGTTTTAGGTTCTTCAACCCCACAGTATTATCAAACTCATCCAGTACATTGTCGAGGTTGTTGACGATATCATGTCCTGCGTCGTATGCGTGGCACGTGTCCAGTGTCACACCGCAGGTAATTCTTATGTGATCCATAATATACGCCAGATGATCAAATTCACCCCCTATTTTATCGGCTGTGTTCTCGAGGAGCAAGTAGGCATCAGTATCCATGGTGTTAAGTGACTCAATTATCCTGTTTATCCCCTCTTTTGTATCGTCATGCGATCCAGGATGGATATTCACATAATCAATGCCGAGAATCTCTGCAGTCTCAAACTCCTGACGCATATTATCCATTGATTTTTTATGGAGATCTCGTTTAGGGGAGGCGAGATTCACCAGGTAGGAGTTATGCACTACTATAGGCACAATATCCTCTCCTTTGTACCGTTCTTTAAATGTTTCAATATCCCTCTCCTCCACATCCTTGAATCGCCACGTTCTCGGTGAATGGGAAAATATCTGGCAGCAGTTACCGCCGAGTGATTTAATACTATCAAAAATCGTTGGAAGTCCTCCTCTTATTGATACATGAGCACCGATTCGCATAAAGGGTGTTCTGAACGTCGGTTAATATAGGTTTGGATCAGGGTTTATACATTTATTAGATAGTCTTCCAGTTCCACTATCTCGTCAAGTGCTGTATTAAACTTACTATTGGCTGTTATATAATTTCTAGAGTCCATCGCCTTTTTTCCTTCGGCTATATAAGTTTTAATCGTAGTTAACGTTTTTTCTATATTTTCTAGATCGAGTTCATCCTTTTTAACTTCAATAAGGCCTTCCACTACTAACATCTCCTGATTAATCTTCGATAACGTTGCTTCGGCCAAGGACTTATAAGCTAGAGGGTTTGCAGTGAACGTTTCTGAACGTTCTGGAGACTCAGATTTTGACGTTTTAAAAACAAAAAAACCAACTTTTTTTTCATTTGAAATGTTCGAGACAATTTTAGCTTTTACACTATGAAATCCTTCACTGGCAGTATATAAAGGAACTACTAATTCGTCTGAATCTACATAACCTTCATATATCGCATTCCCATCTAAATATATTCGTACCATATCTTCCCCTCTCGTTTCTATAGTGACATACTTTTCTTCTCCTGGAGTATATACACCTTTACTTGTAGTAATAGAATAGATAATAGGTCCTCGGACATCAAAGTACTCTGTGCCATAGAAATCCCCTATCTCATAAAGAAGTTTGTGTATTCCTGAGGAAGGAGTTGAGAACGGTATCTTGAAAGAAAGGGTGTTCTCACCTACATCTAAAACTCTTTCCGTCTCTATTTTTTCTATCTGTTCATTGCTGAAATCGTAGAGCTCAAACGAAAACGTAGCATTAAACGAGCGGTTAGAATAGATACTTGAATGTATTTTCAGTGTGTCCAAAGGCTTGTAATCTCTTTTTTTCAATTGCAACTCACGTATCTTTATATCGAGTCCCTCTATATCAAAGTAACATATTCCCTTTGTCTCTTTACCGGGACAAGTAAAAGTGTACCTTATAGGATAACTACCAGACGGTAGATCTGGCGCTGTAAAACTGAAATTCATGTTTCCATTTATATCAAAATCCTCTGAATACTCAGGAGCTTCAATGTGCAGAGTACCTTCTGTCCCTGTTTCAACAAAAACAGTTACCGTCTCTCCGGGAAGATACGATTTCTTCGCAGTATAAACTGCAATTGTGTTATTTTTTAGATTTATGTATTTAGAATTTAGATATAAAGATCTCCCAGATGCTGTATATATCCCATAAAAAAGCTGCTTTTCGGTTGTTACAGGCACCTCAAAGAATACTGCTCACTGTACGGATCAGCTTTCCTCTCAGTAGATACTCACGTCCAAATCCGTCACCTTCGATATCTCCAAAAAATCCGTATCTTTCGATACTACGGTCTTTGCCCCATGAGTTACTGCGATACCGGCAATAAGTACGTCAAGTGCGTTTACCGAAACGCCCATCTTGAGGAGTCTTGCCATTATCTCACTGGAGTGCTCGGCTGCACGTGCATCCAAGTTTAAGATCCGTATCTCGGAAAAAAATCTTCTAAAAAATTTCTCTTCTCTTTTCGCTCCTTTGTGAAATACACCGGAGAAGATTTCGTAGTATGTAATCACAGTGGTTGTCATCTCCGTGTCGGTGAAAACGCGTAACGTTCCTTCTTCCCCTCGAAAAAAATCAATGAGAAAACTTGTATCCAAGACTATCATGATCTCACTTTTGAGAGTTCTCTTATTTTCTTGGAATCCTCTTCTATAGCATCCAACACTTCTTTGCCCTTTAGTTCCCCAAAAAAACTCATTAAGTCTATATTTTTTTTCCTCGCTAATCTCTCTATGACATCACTGAAGCTCTCGTTTTCTCTTTTCGATCGTTTGAGGATCTCGTACACGCTTTCCTTTATAGATATTGTCTTTGTTCCCATGTAACTGTGTATGCATACACAGCTATATAAAGTTATTGCTCTGTGAGGCTGACAGATTAGAGGAAATAAATGTATTATGTAACACCACCCATCTTCCCGTACCCTCCCCCTCCCGGAGTCTTTATTGTGATTATATCTCCCTTTTTTAAGTTTAGTGTGCATTTTCCGGGAATTTCTTCACCGTTCAGGAGATTCACCCCCTTTTTTCCATCCAATCCTCCAAAAAGACCAGTAGGTGCTATCTTTCTTCGTTCCGAGATAATTGACATTGTGCAGTCGGTCAGTACTTGAATCTCTTTGATGATCCCATCGCCCCCTCTATGACCACCCGGACCCCCTGATCCCCCACGGAGAGCGTACCGTCGAACGTAGAGAGGATACTCTGTTTCCAGCGCCTCGATAGGTGTGTTGAGCGTATTCGTCATATGGGAGTGAACACCACTCTCACCGTCCTTCGAGGAGGATGCACCCATACCCCCTCCTATCGTCTCATAGTACGTAAAATTCTCGCCGTTGTAGCTCCCACCAATGATTATATTGTTCATGGTCCCCTGCGATTGTGCGATTACTCTTTCGGGTACTATCTGTGAAAAAGCATTCATGAGAACGTCCACAATCCTCTGCGAGGTCTCGACGTTACCTGCTACAAGTGCCCGGGGTTTCTGTGCATTCACAATCGTTTTTTCCGGAACGGTCACGTACAACGGTCTGTAACACCCCTCATTTATCATGAGATCCCGCTGTATCAGCCCTACAAGCGTATAGTACACTGCAGAAAGAGTAATTGACTCTACAGAGTTTAAATTTCCTGGAATGTCTTCTGCCGTCCCAGAAAAATCAATGTAGAGTTCATCGTTCTTTTTCTCCAGTTCTACCTTTATCGCTATCTTTTCGTCCCATTCGAGGTAATCCTGACTCTTGACTTTCATTTTGGGCATTTTAGATAGTTCTTTTCGTATGATCCGTTCTGAATACCGGAGAACTTCTTCTACGTACGCATCGAAGGAGGAATACGCCCTATAAAGTTCTCGGAATCTCGTGGTTCCAATAGTATTCGCTGCTATTTGCGCCTTGATATCCCCTCTCCGCTCCTTTTCTGTCCTCACGTTGCTCAAGATAAGATCCATCACATCTTGCTGAATGGTCCCTTCTGAGACGATCTTGATTGGAGGGATAATGATTCCCTCTTCGTAGATCTCTTTAGAATCCGACGGCATACTTCCGGGTGTTTTTCCTCCGACATCGGCATGGTGTGCACGGCTGACAGCGAATCCGATGAGCTCTTTCTCGAATACAGGAGAGACAAGCGTGATATCCGGAAGGTGTGTTCCGCCGAGATATGGATCGTTTAAGATGAATATATCCCCCTCATTAAACTCCTTGTTCATAATGCTATTAACTGCAAAAGGCATAGCACCAAGATGGACGGGTATATGCTCCGCCTGAGCCATCAATCTGCCGTGTCTGTCAAATATTGCACATGAACAATCTCGTCTCTCCTTAATGTTCGGAGAGTATGCCGTTCTTACCAGTGACGCACCCATTTCCTCCGTAATGCCCACCAGCTTGTTTTTCACAATTTCGAGAGTAATGGGATCCATCCTACCGCCTCCTCAAAATAAGGTTGAGATACGGATCGACACGGACCATCTCGTGCGGACGGACCAGCACTGTTGTTTCAGTACCTTCTATCACGCAGGGGCCCTCTACCGTCATCTCGGGGGAAAGTGTTCCATATTGGTACACCGGAACTTTCTTCATCTCTCCAAAGTACGCTTCTCGTCTGTAGCTCTCCAGTTTCTTTTTCTCAGCCTTCTTTAGCTCTATAGAAGGTTTTTCTCCAAATACTTTACTTCTGAGGTTGACAAGCTCCACTTCCTCACTCGTGTATCCGTAGAGCTTTTTATGTGCTCTATGAAAATTATTTTCTATTTCATCGAAATTGAAGGATTGCACAGGAACTTTAATCTCATAACTCTGTCCTTTGTATCGTAAATCCATGGAAAGCTCTATTCGCTCCACATTTTCTACAATCGACGTTCCCTCCTCTTCCATTTGTTCATAATACTCCTCCAGTTCCTTCGAATCGCTCTCCCTCAATGGTGTGACGACAGACCGAACGAAATCGCAGGCAGGCGTAGAGACGAGGGTGCCAAGGGCTGAGAGCACACCGGAATGTTGGGGAATCAGTACTGTAGTGATACCGAGATCCTCTGCAATTCTCCCTGAATGTAATGGTCCGGCACCTCCAAACACAAAAAGGGAAAAATCTCGGGGATCGTGACCCTTCTGTACAGAGACGACTCTGATGGCACTGGACATATTGGAATCCGCTACCTTTAGAATGCCCCACGCTGTCTCAATTGGATCGAGATCGAGCCTCTCACCTAACTTCTCAATCGCCTGGAAACTCTTCTCCTTGTTTAAGGGTGTACCGTCAGCCAGTGTTCTCGGTAAGTATCCCAGAAGTAGGTTGGCATCAGTGACAGTGGGACGCTCACCGCCGAGATCGTAACATGCGGGACCGGGATCTGCACCCATACTCTCAGGGCCAACCCGCAAGAGCCCCTCATCCACCCACGCAATGCTCCCTCCACCCGCACCTACGGTATGGATATCTATTGAAGGGAACTTAATAGGGTATCCATCTATTATCGATTCGGTCGTGAGAGTAGGAGTTCCGTTCTCGATGAGTGAGACATCGCAGGATGTCCCACCCATATCCATAGAAATAACATTTTCAAATCCTATCTTCTCTGCGAGGAAGATGGCGACCCTCACACCAGCTGCCGGACCGGAGAGTATCGTCTTCGCCGGGACTGCTCGAGCGTTTTCCGAGGAGATCGTATTCCCATTCGACTGGATAACAGTGAGCTTCGCATCCAACGAATCCTCAAGAAATGAAAGGTAACGACGCATGGCAGGCATGACGTAGGTGTTTACCACAGTGGTAGACATTCGCTCATACTCTCTAAACTCAGGGAGTACCTCAGAGGACAGTGAGACAGGAACATCAAGTATCTTTTTTATCTCTTTTTCGTGTACTGGATTCACATACGAAAACAAAAAACACACAGTGACCGCATCATACTCACTAAAATCCATTTTTTTCAGAATTTTTTCATTTAACGGCTTTATTATTTTTCCTTCCGCACTAATTCTTTCCTCAATACCGTATCTATCCTTTTTGTCCACGAGAGGTTTTGGTTTTTCTGTGAAGAAATTGTAAAGTTCCGGCCTATTCTGTCTTCCTATTTCCAGCACGTCCTCAAACCCCTCTGTGGTGAGCAGTGCAATCTTTGCGCCTTTTTTTTCTATTAAAATATTCGTTGCGTGGGTGGTGCCGTGAGCAACATTCTCTGCACCCCCCAACCGTTCTACTCCTTCAATCACTGCCTCTGCAGGATTTTTCGGTGTAGAAGGAATTTTCAGCGTCTCGACTCTGCCATCTCTGATAAAAATAAAATCCGTGAACGTCCCGCCTACATCTACACCGAGCAGTGATGACATCAGTACATCTTGGAGGATCGGTTTAAAAATGTTACTTAAAGAGAGATGCTTGCAACAAAGGCTCCTCCCCATGACGAGAATCCTACATTCTCATACCCCATTTCTTCCAGTTTTTTCAGGAGTTCTTCCTTTTTAAATCCTATCAGGAAGGGAGGAATCATTTCCTGTTTTATCTGATCAAGTGTAGTCCGGAAGCATCGCTCAATGAAAAAATCACTGTAAAGCTTCCCGATGATCTTTATTTCAGAACGTGTGATCCTCTCACATCCCTTGATGATTGCTTCATCAGGATCCATTAACAGCACACATGATTTGTCCACAATATTGTTTGGAAGTGCTTCAAAATCCTCCACAAACGTCACAGGAGAAAGATCTACATCCTCTATGTCAGGGAGATCAGCATCGTGGACTCCTGTTCCCTTGAGCATGAAGATCCTTCCGGAGATGGTGACCTTTTTTAATATCTCTCGAATGAACTGCAATCCCATGCGCATGAGAAAAGGATGCATTGGACGTTTTTTTGACATGATAAAAATTTTTTCGCCTTCATGAAGATCAAGAGCGCCAATAATAAAATTTAGGTAATCATCCAGCATGCTCACTCCGATGGAAAGAATATAATCTGCTATCCAGCGAAAAATGTTATGAAATTCCTGAAGCCCCTCCTCTGAGAGGGAGTAATAAATTCGGTTATCTCGTTTCTTTCCTTCTATGAGCCCCAACTTTTCCAGACGCTTTAAATTAGGGTAGAGCCTTCCCGAAGAAACATTTAACGTTTTTATAAGCTCCAGTCCATATTTGGGCCCAAATTTTAATTCCTTTAAGATTTCGAGCTGGAAAAAGGTGAGATCTCTAAGCATCATAAATGGGATACTGTATGAGACTATATAAGCTTTTTGGTATAATAGTGTAAGGGTTGTTGAACAACTGTGGTAATGGATCAGCCTCTATATCGTCTGACTTTACTCGTTGATACACCATATTTCGCGAGACCTATAGCAATGATCAATGCACATACGACACCATCCAACACCGGCACATTAACTCGTTTCTCCAGCCATCTGTCCAGTCCTGTCATTCCTGCACATCCCAAGACGATTACCTCCGCATTATCTTTTTTCACTGCCTGTCTCGCAGTTTTGCAGTAGTTCTCTTTCTCATTGCTCTCTACTGGTCTTACTGAAGCTACGAGACCCTGAAGATGATACTTTTGTATCAAAGCCTCTTTGTTCGGAACAGAGTGTGCAGTAGATGAGAGCACAGAAAATCGATGCCCTAACATGGATGCTATCTTCATGGATGCCTCACCGATACCTACTACCGGTTTTTTTGTGATCTCCTTCATCAGATCAAGGTTAGGATCACAATGACAAGCAACAATAAATGCATCGTAATCGTCTTCATTATCCCGTACCAATTGAACCATTCCTGGGGCGGTATCCACTTCATCACGATACGTTTCAATGAATGTAGGTGCCCCTGGCACTGATCTACACATGATCTCATGATCCCCTGCGAAACTATTTGCCGTTCGACAGATAGCCTCTGTCATTCTCCGATCACTATTGGGGTTTATCACGAATATTCTCAAGCGATCATCTCTTCTCCTTTCTTCTTGTATACTCCTTGGCTAGGTTCCTGACGTAGTCTATTGTTCCTATCAACGTCTTCTCAGTAACAGAAGGAGAAACTGCAACAAGTCGTAACACCGTTCTACCATTCAACTCTGTGAGAGAGATAGTACGTCTCCCCTCACTCATGACTCTACGATAAAGATACTGTTGTATATAATTCAATTTTTCTTCTGAAATTCCCTCCGGAATGACACGAAAACAAAGAATGCCAAGATCCGGGGAGAGACACACTTCGATATCTTTGTACTCTCTAAGTTTCTCTGCTATATTTTTCACTACATTAAGAGGCGTTTGAAGCCGCTCAATGAGTTTCTTCAATCCGAGATGCCGAATAGTCGCAACCAGTGGCAGTGCAGACATTGGGCGTGTAGAAGGAGGAGACTTCAATCCGGGGTTTGGTCTAGGATCTCCAGATATGTTAAAATAGTGACTGTGCACTGTCATTCTTCGAAAATTTTCTTTCTGGCGGACAAAAAGTACAGAAGATGGAATGGGAACGCCCATCTGTTTATGCGGATCCCAACAAACGGAGTCTGCGTCAGTTACTCCTTCAAAAAGATGTTTCCATCCAGAAACGAGACTGTAAGCCAGCCCATACGCACCGTCCACATGCAACCATGCTCCAATTTCTTTACAGAAAGATACAATGGGTTTTATTGGATCCACAGCACCTGTAGAAGTAGTACCAGCGGTGGCAACTACACAGAAAATCTCTTGATTCTTACACGTCTCGATAGTTTCTTTCAGATGATCAAGATCCATACGAAAGTTCTCATTGAGATCCACAGACACAATACTCTCCTCACCAAGCCCCAGCATACGAAGCGCATGGATTACTGAGAAATGCGCATCTTTTGAGGTTATTACTGCTAGAAGACTCGGATCTGAGAATCCTTTTATTCCTTTTTTTCCGAGATCAAATCCGTGTTCCTCTGCTTTCCGATGGAGCGCCAGATAGATGGCTTCTTGATTCGCATAGGTACCGGAGTACATGAAGGTGGCGTCAGCACCAGAAGAAAACCCAAAGAGGGCACACAGCGCCTCACAACAAAGTTCCTCAAGCGCTGCACCTCCTGGTGATACCTGCCAGTTTGTTACTCCTTGATTATGTTGAAGAGCAATCTTTGAACCGAGCTTCGCTCCTTTCTCCGGCACCATATTAAACATTGATTGAAATCCAGGGAGATTATACCGCATAAGATGCGGAACGAGTCTCTCTTCGATAAGTGAAGAAAGCTCATCGAGAGTGAGTCCCTCGTCCTCGAAATCAACGAGGAGTTTCAGATCTTCCTTTACCTCCATCGGTGAGGCACCAGAGTACATTTTGTTATCCTTCATTACGCTCCACCTCCTCTATAGCCTCCGCAACTCTTCCTATTCCTTTGTCTGCCAGTTCTCTTTCCAAGAAGTTCCGTGATAATTTTTGGTGCCTCTTCAAAATTCAACTCTTCAAATCTCATGATATCCCTCTTCGCTTATTTGTTCTCTCTACAAGCATATTATAATACTTTTCTAAAGTAATATGAAAAATCTTAATAATAGAAGAATAGAGAGAAGAGAAGGTGAAATCATGGTGGATCTGAATATAGATAAAGGGAAAATAGTAGGGATTCATAAAAAAATGTTCTCTCTCGAGCTGAGAAGACAATAGACGCCTCAAAGAAAATAGTTATTCCTAGAGGAGTAGATGTACACACCTATATACTCGATCTAACCTACGCGTATAGGGAAGATTTCATTACTGGAACACAAGTTACTGCCTCTAGAGGTATCACTTCAATAGTGGCATTCAATGTGCAGTTAAACACTACGGGAAAAAATCGGCCCGTGGGCAAAAGTAAATCCGCCCTTACAAACAAAGAGGGATGTTGCTACAACGTGGGATGCCTTGAACAGTGGAACCATCGATATAGTTGCCAGCGACCACTCTCCATACACTCAAGAAGAGAAAGACATGACATGGTACGACAACAGCAGCTTCGAGTGTGGCTCTGGAACTCTTGGAGTAGAGACTGCTTCCTCTAATGCTTCACGCTGTAAACAAGAAGAGAACAACGCTGAAAAGACTTGTAGAGGTCACATCTAGCTCACCTGCAAAACGATTTGGTATTTATCCGCAGAAAGGATACATTTCTGTGGGCGAGGATGCCGATCTCGTAATTGTAGATATGAAAAAGACATACACGCTGAAAAACGAGGATATGTTCACAAATCCCATGTCACGATTTTTGACGGGATGAATGTACAGAGAAAAATCGAAAAGACACTGGTAAGAGGCATGACCCTCTATGAAAATAGGGCATGTGACGAAAAAACAAGGTGTGGAAAATAAAAAATAAGGGTTAGAAAAGTCCCTCTATTTTTCCATCGGCAATACTCATGTCCATAGCAGCAGGTTTCTTCGGGAGCCCGGGCATGGTCATGATATTTCCGCAGAGAGGAACGATGAATCCGGCGCCGTTGGCGAGCTTCATATCCCTTACGGTGATGGAAAAGTCCGTCGGTGCACCACGTTTTTTTGGATCGTCGGTGAAGGAGTACTGCGTTTTTGCCATGCAGATCATCTTATCATCAAGCCCATGTGACTCGAGTGTCTTTATCATATTCCTCGCCTTCTTCCTATACCTCACGGAGCTTGCACCGTACACATTCGTCGCTATTTTCTCTATTTTTTTCTTAATACTCTCTTTTGGATCATATAAAAATTCAAAGTCGTTCTTTTTTTCGCAGAGTTCAATGACCTTCTCACCGAGGACAGTTCCCCCTTCGCCTCCTTTCTGATACACGTTGCATTCAACAGCATCCACACCTTCTCTCACGCACAATGTTCGGATCAGTCCGATCTCATCGTCCGTATCGTCTGGAAACCGATTTATCGCCACAACTAATGGTACTCCAAACTGCTGTATATTCTCTATGTGGTGTTTGAGATTCTCAAAGCCGTCTTCCAGTGTGTCTCCCTGCTCTTTGAGAGAACGTACTGTCGTGGTGAGAACAATACAGTCAACCGTCTCTTCTGCAGCCCTACAGAATATATTGAAGAATTTCTCAGCGCCGAGGTCCGATCCAAATCCTGCTTCAGTCACGGTGTACTCCGAGTGCTGCAGCGCAATTTTTGTGGCGATAAGAGAGTTCGTGCCATGAGCGATATTTGCAAAAGGGCCGCCATGCACAATGGCAGGCGTGTTCTCAAGGGTCTGCACTAGATTGGGCTTAATTGCATCCTCTAAAAGAATAGCCATTGCCCCTTCCGCATTCAGATCCTCTGTTCTCACGATCTTTTCATCAAAGGTGTATCCTACAATAATATCTGCTATTCTCCTTTTCAAATCCTCACGATCTTGTGAAAGACAGAGAATCGCCATAATTTCCGAGGCAGCGGTAATTGCAAAGGAATCTTCCTGCATATACGAATCGATTCCAACAATCACTCTCCGAAGGGCACGATCGTTCATATCCATGACTCTATTCCATTCCACGGTCTTCAGGTTCAGTGTATTGCCACGATAGAGATCGTTAGAGATAAGTGCAGAGAGTAAATTGTGAGCAGAGGTGATTGCGTGCATATCACCAGTGAAGTGGAGGTTGATATCATCCATGGGAACGATCTGGGCGTAACCTCCGCCGCATGCACCTCCTTTTATTCCAAACACAGGACCAAGGGAGGGTTCCCGTACTGTCACAATGCTTTTTTTCCCTACGTTCCAGAGCGCCTGGGATAGGCCGATAGCCACAGTAGTTTTTCCTTCGCCCATGGCTGTAGGTGTGCTCGCGGTGACGAGTATTAACTTCCCCCGGGCATTTCTGCTGTGGAGTGGAATTTTGGCTTTGTATGAGCCCAATGGTTCAATGGGGAGATCGACTTTCTCAGCTATCTCACCTATCCTCTGCATCTCAGCATTCTGTGCTATCTCGTAATCGTTCATAACGACTCCTCAACAATAGACAGTACATATGTTTTGAGGTCTTTTCCTTCCTTCACTATCTCTTCGTACCATCGTGTGGTGTCTTTTATAAATTTTTCGTCCTTAATATACTTGTGGTTGATCCGTATGTTAAAAATTGCTCCCTGAATACCAGACTCCGCAAGCACAGCGGCTACTGCCACGTCAGTGATCGCGGATTTTTTTCCTTCCTTGCTGAGCGGTTTAAGTTCTTTCAGCACATCGAGACATTTTTCTGCCGTTCTCAAAGGTACCCTACTGGCTTCTTTAAGTGCTTCTTCCTTTTTTTCTTTGTTTTTTTTCTTATATGCTTTCATTACCTCTTTAAAAGCTTCTTCATCTTCTTTCATGAGCTTTTCAAGCTCTTCCTTCAGTGTTTCCAATCGTACAGTGGGAAGGTCAGAGAGATTGCACACCATCAACCCAAGGGACGCAGCAAGCGCACCAGAAAGTGCGGAGACACTTCCCCCACCGGGTACGGAGCTTTTTGACGCAAGTCTGTCCAAAAATTCCTTCATTCCCATATCCTCCGTTCAAATATCTGATCCTTCTTGAAGTCCTCAAGTTTGAGGTAGAATTCTGCTACATCCACAAATGCGTTCATAGGCGCTAGTCCTATCAGCTCACTGCCAATAATAGGAACACCATATCGATCCGCTTCACTTTTTATTAGCTCAAAGACCCGGAATATCGGTGTTTTTTTGTAGTTTGTGAGATTCATCGATACTTGTACAATGTCTCTTTCCTTTATCTCAAATCCCAAGGCCTTCACATATCGTAGTCCACCGCTGGAGTGTCTCACCGCCTTTGCTATCTTTTTCGCAACGCCGAGATCATTCGTACCAAGATTCACATTAAATGCTATCAGAAACTCACGGGCGCCCACTGCAGTAGCACCGGCGGTAGGGTGAATTGCATCTCCAAAATCAGGGGGGCGTTTCTCGATATTCTCCTTGAGCCACTCGAACTCTCCCTTCCGTATATTCGCCAGATTCTTCCGTTTCCGTGTTTTCGCCGCTTGTTCGTAGAGGTACACTGGAATTTCCAGTTCGTTCCATATTCGCTCACCCAGTTTTTCGGCAAGTGCTACACAGTCCTTCATCGTTACATCTGAGACAGGGATAAACGGAATCACATCGGTGGCGCCCATCCGTGGATGTTCTCCCTCGTGCGTATTGAGATCTATCAGCTCTGAGGCCTTTTTGCACCCACGGAAGGCCGCCTCTACAGCATCGTCTGGACCCGCCACAAACGATATGACACTTCTGTTGTGATCCTTATCATGTTCACTGTCTAGGATCTTCACGCCTTCCACACTCGTGATAGCATCGAGGATAGCATCGATCGTTTGAGTATCTTTCCCTTCACTAAAGTTTGGAACACATTCTACCATTTGCATACTTCTCCCATAGGCTTTTATTTTTTAAAACCTTTTTCTTCTCAATGAAGCGGAAGTCGAGAATCAAGAGACGTGCGAAAAAAAGCATTGACAGGCTGTTCAAAGAAGCTGAAAAGGTATTTGACGAGCGCCCAGAACTGGCACACAGGTACGTGAGGATAGCGAGGAGAGTCTCCATGAGATGTAGAGTACAGATCCCAAAAAAATGGAGAAGGATGTACTGTAAAAACTGCCACAAATTCCTCAAGCCAGGAGAGAATCTACGGATACGCTTCAGAAACAAAAAAAAGGTCATGACATGTCTTGAGTGTGGTCATATACGAAGAATTCCGTATAAATCTTAATCTTCTTTTTTTGGACATTTCGGGTTGATACAGAACGTCCATCGTCCTATCCTCAGTACAGGGTAGCCACACTCACACACTTTTTTTGTTTTGGAAATTTTTCCTTTTTGAGGTAAGGGGACAGAATTGTTACATTTTGGATAATTTGAACATCCAACAAATCGTTTCCCCGTTTTCTTTGAGGTGACGATCTTTAAATCTCCACCACATTCTGGACATTCTCCTACAATTCGTTTATTTCTCTGCGTTATCTTAAAAGCATCTGCAATCTCTTTCCCTATCTCATTTTCTTTTTTCCTAAATTTCTTAAAAATTTTTACTAACTTCGTTCGTGCTTCCTCAATTACCTCTTCCCTTTTGGTCTCTCCTTCGTATACTTTCTCCATTTCCTCTTCGAAGTGCTTTGTGAGCTCGACAGAAACAATGTCCTCACAGTACTTCTCCAAGGTCCCAATGATTCTCTTCCCAAGTTCGGTAACCTCTATCCTCCCTCCCTTGATGTAATTCCTATTGTAGAGTGTGTCGAGTATACTTGCTCTGGTAGCCTTGGTACCAATGCCCAGTCGCTCCATCTCCTTCACCACGGAAGATGGATTGTATCTGGGAGGCGGCTGTGTCTGTTTCTCCTGTATTTCCAGTTTATCGATGGGAATTTCTTCATTTTCATTGAGATCTGGAAGTTTTCTTTTCTTCTGCTTCGTATATCTTCCATAGTACTTGAGCCATCCCTGTTTCAATGTTTGTGTCCCTCTTGCAAGAAAGATATATCCATTTACATCTATATCTACCTTTATTCTTTCCTTGACTGAAATGTCGGCAAAATGTGACATGAATCTGTGAACAATGAGATCGTATACTCTTTTTTCATTTTTAGACATTTTTCCAAGCTCACCAGTAGGATGAATAGCTGGATGCGCGGGATCCTTCTTTTTTCCCTGTCTCGGTACAAGCTTTTTCTTTTTGAGGATATCACCTACTAATGGGTACTGTTTTTTCAGGCGTGTAAGTATTCCCTTGAAATCAATGGATTTTGGAAGTTGTTGTGAAGACGTACGCGGATACGAAATTAATCCTGACTCATACAAGGATTGTGCAATTTTTTGGGTCTTTTTTGGAGAAAATCGGAAATTTTTGTAACATTCGGACTGTAAAATCCCTAAATTCATAGGGATTGGGGGTTTTCGTGTTCTTTTTTTCCGTGTAACCTTATCGACGATACCATCCTTTCCTTTACAGTCTTTTTCTATTTTTTCGGCTTCATCCTTTTCCAATCTGCCGGAATGGACCGCCTTTACTTCGATCTCATCCTTAGTAAAGAAAATATAGGCTTTATAGTATGTTTCCGGCTCAAAGGCACCAATCTCCTTTTCCCGCTTGACAAGAAAATAGAGCGTTGGTGTTTGTACTCTTCCAGCAGAGAGCATAACAAACCGTCCGAGCGCTGTTTCCACAGAGGAAGAAAGCGCCTTCGATGTGCTTATCCCCCATATCCAATCCATTTCATGTCGGGTAAGGCCTGATTCCACCATTGCAAAATTCAAAGAATGGAGATTCTCAAATGCCTCCTGAATATCTCCTTTTGTGAGCGTAGAGAACTTCATTCTCTTTGTTTTTTTGGGATCTGCACCACACGCAAATCGCAGTGCGTTATATCCTATTACGCTCCCCTCCGTATCGTAATCGCACGCATTGACAAACTCATCACAATCCTTAGAAAGTTTTTTTAGTGTTGTTTCATATTTTTTGACATACTTGGAGCTTTTATTGTAGTCGTATACAGGTGTCCAATCGTACTCAAAAAATGGATAGGTGTCCACAGCCCTCGTCTGTCTAAGAGAGTAAATATGTCCTACCGCAGAGGCGACAACAATGTCTTTATCGTCTATTACGTAATAGCTGACACGACCGTTCTTTTTTCGGGTGGCATCGCCCAAAAAGAGTGCTATTTTATTGGCGACATTTGGTTTCTCTGCGAGGATAAGCATCATTGAGAGGTGTGTACTTGAGAGGTGTTTATAAAGATTGGGGATCACATACGTTGCTCCCCCTAAGAAAATACACAATTTTTTTAAATCTTTCTGTGATTTTTTGGGAGAATTTAAAAAATAAGTACTATAAATGAACTAAAAATCATATTATAATGAAATAAGATGTATAGAAGTTTTTACTTCTCTTGAGGAAACACAATCTCAAAAATTGTTCCTTTTTCCTCTTTAGAATCCACTACAATACTCCCATTGTGCGCTTCAACGATCTTCTGAACGATAGAAAGACCAAATCCCGTCCCACTCGTTGAATATCCTGTATCAAAGATCTTCTCAATCTCTTCCTCAGGAATGCCTCTGCCATTGTCTTTTACAGTAATTGCACAAAAACCTTCCTTTTTCCGCGAACATATTTCTATTTCACTTGCTTCACCGTGAACAATTGCATTCTCAATGAGATTGGAAAATATCTCTTCTAAGCGCTCCGGATCACCACGTATCGATGGCAGATCCTCTAGTTTTAATTTAATCTCATAATTCTCCGCTACATTTCCAAGTACTGTAGCAAGATCGGTATAGGTCATCTCCCCTATGGCTCTACCTGCATCGGCAAGCTCGAGTTGCTTTTTCACAAAATGTTCCATTTTTTCTGTCGTATCGATGATTTTTTTGACGTTTTCTTCAGCTTTATTCTTTTCTATAAGGGTAAATTGTGCTCTATTTTTGATTATTCCGATATAATTCTTCAGATCATGAGAAACAGTATGTGCAAACTCAGAAAGTTCTTCTTTCTGTTTTTTGAGAGCTTCTTCTGCTTTTTTTCTTTCCGTGATATCCAGAATCTGTGCCACCGTTCTCAGTTTTCCCTCTGGATCTTTAAGTACCGTGGATCTAATTTCCACCCGTCTTTTCTCACCGCTCTTCTGGACAACATTGAACTCGTATTTTGAAGGAACATCTTCTCCTCGTTGCCGTCGGATGTAGCGATCCGTTACGAGCTGTGTACTTTCTTCGTCAAGGAAATCTCGAAAATCATGGCCGATGATCTCATTCTGAGAATATCCAAGTATTTCACACAATTTGTCGTTCACATAGGTACATGTGTAATTTTCATCGACGATGAGGATTCCACTATGAGCATTTTCTACGATGGAGCGATACTTCTGTTCGTTCTCCCGCAGTTCCTCTTCTATCTTTTTTCGTTCAGTAATATCTCTGAGGGATCCCTGGACTCCTGTAAGATGGCCCTTTGAATCCCGCAGAAATTTTACTTGTAACTCCCCCCAGAAGGTAGAGCCGTCCTTCCGTACGTACTCATACCGCATGAGGGGAAATTCCTCATTTTCTCCTTTTTTAGCCAGCTCCATACAGGTACGAAAACCCTCTTTTGCCTTTTTAAAAGATTCTGGTTTCATATACTCTCTTTTTTCCAATCGTAAGAGTTCATCTATACTATAACCGAGCAACGATGAAACTGAAGGACTTATATACTGCAGATTAAACTCCATGTCCTCTATAAATACTACATCGGACATATTTTCAGCGAGTAATCGGTACTTCTCTTCGCTCTCTCGGAGCTCCTTTTCCATCTTTTTTCGTGCGGTGATATCTTTATGCGTTCCAACAGCCCGCACTGGATTTCCTTCTTCGTCCCACTCAACTACTTTCCCTGTGTCGAGGATCCAGATCCACTCGCCGGATTTTGATTTCATTCTGTGTTCTGTTTTGTAATAGGGCGTTTTCCCATTCAAATGATCATCAAGGGCCCTTTGAACTCTGGGCATATCCTCTGGGTGAACACGTGCTTTCCATGATTCAAGCACCCCCTCAATCTCCTCCGACTCATATCCCAACGTCTTGGCCCACTCTGGACTAAAATAAACCTCGTTTGTTGTAATATTCCAATCCCAAAGCCCCTCATTTGCTCCTTTAAAGGCAAGCTCTAATCGTTCTTTGGTTATCCTTAATTCTTCCTCTGTTTTTCTCCGGTATATCACATTGGCGGCGTGGCTTACGATTGTTTCTATTACGTGTACATGACGTAGCTGTTCATTCTTTTTTACCATAATTATAACACCACCGTGAGGAATTTGCTTAAAACTAAATCCCATTGTGTAGATCCGATCGATACCAAGAATTCCTTCAATGGCATCACACACTCTTCTCGGGATCTTTCGTGTCATGAGAGTGTAAAGACCTCCAGAAAGTAATTCCAGTTTCCCACTAGTAAAAATCTGCCACTCCTCTTTTGTCATGTCTTCAGGGGAAAAAATCATTTCTCGTGGATCTTTCCCAATCAAACGCAATAATAACTCTGTTACTCCCTCAAATCCAAAATATTCTTTGATTCGTATAGTCTCCATTTCTCCTTCATGAGAGGTCACTACTACATATGAATGCTTACTCAACTCGTATATTTCCCTGCCTACTACCCGGTATACTTCCTCAGGGGTATCACATCTATTCAGTGTCGATGTTACCTCTGAAACAATGGATAATTCCTTCGTGGGCGTGTCCTGTGGCTTTGCATCACTTTCCATATATTCACCGTTGAACGCTTGTTGTTACCCTATTTTACCTATTCTTACTATGAATTTTATCTATTTAAAATTATTCATGGAACAAACATATTCCAGAATATATACACAGGATATCAGTACTGTGTTCTCGTAAAAGATAAAAACATGTTGTTTTTTTTCAATTTTTATTTTAGAATCCTCTGTATTGTCCCAGTACCCGCCATTCTACAAGATGCTTGAGAATACCAGGTATTACCCCTGTAATAACGTGGTCTTTTATAGTCATGATCTCTCTCCATGTGCCAAGACTAATCAGTAAAGGTCCTGTTCGTGGTGTGTACACACACAGTGGAGTACCTTCCACGGCTCTGCGGAGATTTTCAACGATGACATCCGCATGACGTTCAGCATTTTGTGCCGTTTTTTCCTCTGGAATTGCAGTGATATCCCCACCTACAAAGATATTTGGGTATCCTACTAGTTGGAGATGTTCATTCACATGCAGTGCACCGTTTTCTGCAAAAATAGAACTTTTAAAGTGGTTCATGAAAGAGGTGTCCCACCGAATACCCGCACACCAAAGACCAACATCTGCCTCAATAGACCGTCCTTTGTCTGTTGTATAGCTCCCATTTGTATTTCCGCGAACTTTTTCATTGTACACTATCTTGACTCTTCTCTCTTCCAAAAAACGATGAGCGTATGCTGAGGCTTTGAAAGGGTTCCTTTCGAGTAATCGAGGATGTGAATGCACGAGAATTACCTCCTTCTCTGGTATTTTTGTAACGATTTCGCCGGCCAGTTCTGTGCCAATAAGTCCTCCTCCAACAACCAGTATCCGATCAGCACTGAGAACAGCAGAATGTACGTTCTGTGCCTCGTTGACAGAAGTAACTGTATACACATCTTTTTTATTGGTAAGAAATATAGGATATTCAATTCCTGTAGAAATAACAAGATAATCAAAGGTATACGATGCTGTTTTAGTTTTTATCGAATTCGGTGTAATAGAGATTATATTGTCTGTTATTATTCGAGTAGAATGCAGAAATTGTCGGAAAGGTACAACGATCTGCTTATAATATTGTGGATCGAAAATACACTTGAGTACACTGGGTGTGAACTCAAACTGTGGATTGCTGTCAATAAGCGTAACATTGACGTCATTTTCCAGTGTTTTCGCTACGCGCGCGCCGCAGAATCCACCACCAAGAATAAGTACATGCATATACAATACATAGAGGTCTCATTTAAAATAATATTCTTGAGAACGCCTCTTCCTCCACCGCCGGAATAAAAGAACGTTGATGTAGAGCCAGCCCGGTACAGCAAGTGTAAGGCCCAGCGCGTCTACAAGCCGAATGGCATGACGTTCATTGATGTAAATAAGCAGTGGGCCCTCATGGGCTGTGGGCACGACAAAAATGAGTATTACTCCGCTAAGGACAGAAATCACAGAAATAGTACTGTTATTAAGCTCCATAAAATATTTTTTCACGATGCTATAAAAAGGTACATGTATATACTTCTTGTTGATGAAGCCAGTAGTTATCTACAAATCGGTACACCACGACAACACTGAAAAAATTGCTTCAGTGATCGCAGATGTCCTCGATGCACCACTCTATGAACCGCACGAGGTGGAGTCACTTGATAAGTACGATCTTGTGGGGTTTGGGTCCGGTATCTACTACGGAACGTTTCATCGGGAAATTCTAGAGTTTATTGATGATCTATCTGAAATGAACACCAAAAAAGCGTTTATTTTCTCCACAAGCGGTTTGCCAGAGATTCCAATATTTCACGCGTACAGTAAGAAGTTACAGAAAAAATTGGAAAAGAAGAGATTCATCGTTATTGGGACATTTTCCTGCCGAGGATACGACACTAGTAACCTTCTCCGCCTTATTGGGGGAATCCACAAGGGGAGACCCAATGAAGAAGATCTAGAAGGTGCACGAGAGTTTGCAGAGAAAGTAGAAGAGAAATACTAGGATTTCACAGACATATCTAGAAGAACTCCACATACTTTGGTGAGTTAATCGGTCTAAATTCCGCAGGAACATGAATATAATTCCCTCTAAATCGACGATATTCGGTAGGCTCTCAGTTATACTAGTTCGTGGAGATCAACAACAGATTTAATCAGCTTTTAAGGCAATCAAGCACTTTTCTTACCTGCTGCAATTCTCTCAGTGTTGGAGTGAGCTGTAATAGTACATGATCGATGCCTATGTTCTCCAATTGATTTATCTTTCGAGCCACCATCTCAGGAGTGCCCACAAGTCCAGTGTCTAAGGTACGATCGGGGACATCCTTGTTATCTCCTGTTACCTTTTCTATGTATTCCTCCGCCTTTTCAGCTGTATCCCTGATAAATGTTAGTGCTGGAATGGCAAATTCTATGGTATCCCTCCTCTTTTTCTTGAGGCGTTCATGCATATCGACAATATTACTCTGTGCTTCTTCAAGACTGCACCCACGCATTAGCCAGCCATCTGCTTCTTCGGCAACAAGGCTGCGAGAGGCTTCAGACATACCGGCATACCATATTGGGGGTCTGGGATCTGGTTTTGGTTCAAGGATGCCATTACTTAGCGAATAGTACTCACCTTTAAAAGTTACGCTTTCTTCTTCCCACAATTTTGTAATGATTTGGATTGCCTCTTTTGTTCGAGCTACGCGTTCATCATGCGGGTAAAATGGCAGACCATATGCTTGATATTCCCGTTTGAACCAGCCTGCTCCAATACTGAGCCAGAATCTGCCATTACTGATATCATGAAGGGTAGTTGCATGTTTCGCTAATACTGCGGGGTAACGAAATGCTTCACAAAGCGTAGTGTGAGATATATTCACTTTCGTCGTCGCTTCCGCAATTGCTGTGGCAAGAGTCCACGCTTCTAACGAGGGTGTCCGATCATTTTTTATTGGGTTTAACATATGATCGGGTATCCACAACGAATCGATACCAATTTTTTCTGCTTCGATGGCAGTTTGTTTCACATAACGATACGTGGGTGGTTTCTCTTCTTCGTTTGTCGAGTGACGGAACCAGCCACCGTAAACAGGTAAATACATGCCAATTTTAATCATTGCTCATCTCCTCTTTTTTATTTTTAAAGTATTTAAAAGCTATTCATCGGTATTACACAAACCGCCAGATCTCATCCTCTTCAACACGCGACAGATTTCTGTCACTGCTGTCTTCTCTGATCTCTCCGATGATCGCACTTGGTATTTCGTTTTTCTCCAATTCTTTTATAAGTGTAGGTGCATCTTGTTCAGAGCAGGTGATCAGAAGCGCGCCTGAACCGATGAGCGCCAAAGGATTGATATCCAAGACGTCGCAGATTGCCTGCGTTTCTTCATTCACCGGTATCGTAGAACTACCCACATAGAACCCTTTCTCTGAGGCATCGCAGATCTCATGGACGCCACCAAGTACACCACCTTCCGTAGGATCGTGCATAGCTGTAGCATACTCTCGGGCAATTAGTGCTTCTTTTACCACGGAGATCCGGTCCATATACATTCTGGCACGCTTTAACATGCCTGCATCTACGGTCTTCTTGAGCTCATCGTAGTAATCTCTAGCGAGAATCGAGGTCCCTTCAATTCCCGCTCCTTTTGTAAGCAGGATAACATCGCCAGCGGCGGCTCCTGATGAAGAAATCACTGGTTTATCCTTCGATATTGTCCCTAGAACTGATGCAGAAACGATATGTTCTTTCAAATTGGGGGTTACTTCACTGTGTCCTCCGATCACGGAAATGTTGAGTTTTTTGCATGTTGAATCGATATCTTTCATTATTGTTTTCACGTCGTCCTCACCGGAGTTCTCCTTCAACATGATCACGGGTAAAAAGTACTGCGGTACCGCACCCATGGTGGCGACATCGTTCGCATTGATATGCACAGAGTAAAACCCGATCCGATCCTTGGCACCGGTAATGGGATCAGAGGAGACAGCAAGATAGATATCGTCGAGATCTATGACAGCTGCATCTTCGCCGATCTTTGGGCCGATAACAACGCTGCTATTCTTCGCACCCAGGTAAGGAAACACGAGATTTTTTAACTTTGAAGGATTTATTTTACCCTTCACTTCACCACTCCCCATCGCTCTATGGCTCTCTGAAGTTCTCCATGATCTGCTGCATAGTCTTTCAGTGAGTACCCATTCATCACCCCATCAACAGCCTGTCTCATCGCTCGTGCTCCATGTTTGCTTCCCTGTGGGTGAGCGTGAATGCCGCCGCCGGCCTGAATCACAATGTCTGTGCCGAGAACGTCGATAAGCTTTTCAACGCAGCCAGGATGAAGTCCACCTGATGCTACTGGAAAGGTCTTCTTCATACTCCCCGAACACAGTGCGTTATTGATCTCCACAATTTCTTCTTTCTCTCCTTCCATTTTACCGACAACTCCTCCTGTATGTAGCTGATCGGCACCGAGAAGCCGTGCAAACTTCGCAATCACAATCATCCGGATACCGTGTAGTTCATTTCGTGTGAACGTAGCATGCATCGCCCTATGTCCATGGATGGCAAGCTTCGTATATTTTGCAATCTCCTGGAAGGCGGACCATCCCACAGTGAGGATATCCACCATCACATATTTTCCACCCATATCAGCTACGAAATCCGCTCTTTTTCTCATTTTTTTATATGGTGCGGTAATGTTGGGCATATACGCCTTTTTTTCTCCTGTTTCTTCCTCCGCACGATCCTGCATCTCAAGAGTTTTGGTCACTCTCTCCTCAAACTTACTGAATGTCATGTTGGTAAGATTTTCGTCATCCTTCACGAGATCTATGCCACCGACCCACGCATTATAAGCAGTAGTGCTGTGTTCCTCAGGATTCAATCCCAGTTTAGGTTTCACAATTGTGCCGGTGAGCGGTCGTTTTTTCACGTTCAGCAGCTTTCGCACACCGAAAATACCAAAACGCGGTCCTCGATACTTCTGCAACATCTGATCGGGAATCGTCACATCGAGAAGACGGAGATTATCCACAACATCCATGCCAAAGACATTTCCTGCAATTGAAGAGAATATTTGCGAGACATTCGAAAGTTCAAATAGATCCAAAGGGTACGCAATTTTCACAGTGTCTCCATCGATTGCAAAGACTTTGGCTCCAAGTTTCTCAATTCTTGGTTTCATTGTGGTGAGGTTGGGATCCCACGTCCCTATGCTCGATTCCGCCGCCACTGCACCAGCTGCCCTTTTAAAAGGCTCGCTCGATTCTATGGCGTACTCACAGATGAGATCATTCTCTGGTTCATACTCAGGATGAACAAAATCCTCATATCTCATCGAACTCACTCCGAAGAATGCTCATAAAAATGGTGTTGTGGTACATACCATCCTTAAACCTGTCATCCCGCATGACCCCCTCCTCTGTAAAGCCGCATTTTTTGTAGCACCGGATGGCTCGTTCATTGTACTCAAACACCCGCAGCTGTACTCTATGAAGGTTCATTCTAGTAAATGCGTATCGTAATAATGTGGTAATCGCATCGGTACCGTATCCTTCCCCCCAGTATTCCTTCTCACCGATCATGATCCCGAGTTCAGCTTTTCTATTTACCCAGTCGATGCCATGGAGTCCTATATTCCCTATATGTTCACCTTCTACTTCGATAGCAAATATTTTATCTTTATTGTTCTTGATATAGCCTTCATACCATTGTTCCTCTTCATATTTTGATATGGGGAAAATCATGGTGAGACCTTCTGTAATCTTCGGATCATTGACCCATCTCCAGCAGTTTTCGATATCGTCCTTTTCCAAGGCTCTCAATACAACCTTCTCACCCTCTATCATTCTCAACACCTACAATGAAACTCAAAGTGGTAGTCTAACTCCTCCTTCCTCTTCCTTCGTATGATTATATCTCTTTTTCAAAAGGGCTATTTAAGGTTATCATCTCATACCTTGTTTCACTGCTATCATCAGTTTCTATTGAAGTGGTGCTCATGAAAATATCATTTTAGTTCTTTTTTTGTTATATGTTCTTAAAAAACTTTATTTCAAGAATGAACAAATGAAAGCACTCTATAGTAAACTTAAGATAAGGTATATTCATTAAACAGAAAAGTATTTATAACAATTTTTATCATAAATAGTATAGTATAAAGTACACCTATAAGATAATGCATATATAATTAAAAGATGATTATCTTGAGGAAAGTCTACCTAAATTCTAAAGGAAGTAAAGATGGAGGTGAGCAAAATAGGGATATTTGATAAATTTAAAAAGAAGGATGAAAAAAAGGAAAGAAAGACGATTGAATCAGGCGAGGATGCAATCACCCAACTTTCACAGGCCTCAGATGAAAAAAAGATAGAGCTGACCATGGAACTACTAAAACATTGGGATTATAAGGTGAGAAATGCAATCATATCTGCGGTAGTCCGGCAGGAGATAAGAGCTATTGGTGTATGGTTCGAGTTGGCAAATCGGTTGGCAGATGGTATCGGAGAGGTCAGAATGAATGCCGCCAAGGCCTTCTGGGAGTTAGATGGAATAGACTACGCGATCCGTTCTCTGCGAGATGAATACACTACTCCCGCTCACATGTCCAAGAATGCTGCTCTAAAAGGAATCAATGCTCTAAGAAAAACTGCAAAGGATGAATCTATTTTTGAGAACTTGCTCAATGAGAACTGGGAGAACTATCCTGGAAAGAAAACTGATAAAACATGTCCTGAGTGTGGAAGTTCTGTAGAGGAACTAAAGGGATCATCGGTCAGCCCGTACATCAACACCTACCACTGTACCCAGTGCGAATGGGCAAAACCGAGATGTGGCAACACACGGTGTGACGGAGTCATGACTTGGACGTCTACGAGCTCGCCCAGCACCTTCAGATACACCTGCACCCAATGCAACTGGAGTGGAATGGGACCTCGGTTTGAGTTTTAAATGGGGGAACCATGGCAGAAAAAAGGAGAAAACTCACGGGGCTTGGATACGTTCTGTGCATAGGAGGTATGTTGCTGGCGGTGACTCTTTACGTGCTTACACTCGGCGAGTATTTTGCAGATCTGCAGGGAACATTTGGACTGAACGAAGTTTCATGGGCGTTGATTGGCGGCGTCATCTGGGTACTGGTACTCATGGCAGTCTTGGCACCTGTCATCCTTAAGGTGGGCATGAAAACGGAATGACCACCAAAGGACCCTAGAACAAAGGATAATAAGGGGGATTGGGTATTCTTCACAAGAGTCTCACACTGGCTTTGATCTGTATGGTCCTCCTCATGTTCTCTGGATGTATGGAACAATCTCCGCAACCTCCAGAGAAGGAGTGACCAACTGCACAAATAGGAGTTTCCTCGGATTCAATAGCGATAAACGAAGTTATCATATTCAGTGCGAAGGACTCCGCTGATCCCGATGGATCAATTGTCTCGTACGAGTGGAATTTCGGTGATGGAACCACCGCTTCCGGGGAGACGGTGACCCATGTGTATGCCAAGGAGGACCCTACACTATCACGCTGACTGTTGTAGATAGTGATGGATTGTCGGGAACTGATGAGGTCCATATTGCTGTAACGATAGGTGTAACAATTAAACTCAAGGTTACCTCTTCCTCTACCTGCAGGGAGGGAAAAGAACCATATAATATCTACGTGGCGGTGAAAAAGAGGTTGGAAGGGATCGAGTTTGAGGTTTCGGATAAGGACTATGATGCAACACTTACAGTAGAGTACAAGGAAGAAAAAGGTGGGTATTACTCCTCCATTGATGCGTATGGGACCAACATAAACTGTAAATTAAGTTTATATAATGAAAAGGGAACGTTGTTTGAAGGAAGAGTGCATGGTGGTACGCCATGGTTCTTTACCACCTATGGGGAACCGAGTGAGTTTACCCTCTACAGCAAAGCCCTAGAGAGACTCACACAAGATTCTCTGTATTTCAAATATCTTGGGCCGCTTATCGCTACAGCGTACGGCGTGGGAGATGAAATCTCTGTAATGATGTCCGCACTCCATGATGGAGATGTCAATGTGGAAGCGGCACGAGAGGCGCTGGACAAAATTCAAAGTGAATGACGAAGAAACCATCCGGGGAGAGATATGTACTACATTAAACGAATATCCGAATTCTCTTTAATCGATTGAGCTGTTGTTCACGGCGCCCACGACAAGTGTTAGTCCCTCACTCCTAATAACTTTCACGTTTGTTCCCTCGACTATTGGAGTATCTGCGTAAGCCTTCCAGTACTCGTTTCCAATTTTTACTGTACCGTAGGGATCGATCGTCTCTACTACAATGGCTCTCTTCCCTTCCATACCCAGTTCATCCGCTTTTTCTAATGCCTGAATATTCATCTTATAACTGTAATAAGCCCAAAATAATATAACTACTGCCAGAGGTGCCAAAAAATATGGGCTAAGACCTAAAATATAAATTATTGCCGCACCTACGAGAAAATATACCGTATTGAAGATCGAAACCCTTATAAAAACATTCTTCACACCAGTGTATTAGACAGATAAACTTTATAAATGCCACCCCATTAAATGGTTGTGTGAAAGGCACGGAGGAGATACGTTGATTGGACAGCTGAAAAAAGAACTCGCCTCTCTTAAAAAGAAAGAAAGAGAATTGCAAAAAATAAAGGACGACTTAATGAAAGAAACCAAGGAACTCAAAAAAAAGAGAGACAAAGAAAATAAAAAATTCTCCGACCTCATAAAAAAGGGAAAAAAGGAAAAAAAAGAGAGGGACCGCATAAACGAGGAAGTAGCGGAATTTAAAGAAAAACGAGATAAAGAGAGAGAAAAATTGGATGAACTCAAAGAAAAAGCGAAAAAACTCAAGGAAAAGAGAAATAAAAGCTTTAAAGACTTTAAAATGCCACCAGAACAAGTAATAAAAACGATAGAGCGATTGGAATGGAAACTAGAAACAACGGTAATGAAACTCGAAAAGGAAAAACAGATCGTCGACAAGATACGAAGTCTCAAGGAAAAACACAAGATAAGCGAAGAAGGCATGGAAGCAGAGATGAAACTCAAAGATGTAAAGAGAAATATTCAAAAAGTGAGAAAAAGAGTGAACAAATGCCACAAAGAAGTAGTAAAAAGAGCTGAAAAATCTAAAAAACATCATGAAAGAATGATTTACTACTTTGACAGGGCGAAGGAAATCAAAGAAGTTGCAGATAAATACCATGAAGAACTCATTGAAGAGAATAAAAAGCTTGATGAATACTATGAAGAGTTGCGAGAAACGATAAGAAAAATAAACGAAACATCCGACAAAATAAAAGAAATAAAAGCGAAAAAACAGGTAAAAAAGCTACGAAAAAGAGCAAAGAAAGAAGAAAAGAAAAAAGAAAAACTCAAAAAGCATGGAGAAGAAATTTATGAAAAGTTTAAGCGGGGAAAGAAACTCACTGTAGACGAATTGAAAGTGCTCCAAGAGAGCGATCTTTTATAATTCTACCCCTGTTCTCATTTTTACCGCAACTCCTCTCTCAAAACGTTCCATTTCTATAGGTGAAAGTACCAGCGTTCCTGTACCAAGAAGGGTGTCATCCGCATCCACTACCAGCACCTCTTCATAGGGGCGCAGATGGGTATCCCATGAAATAGCAAACTTTGTGAGGAGATCTCTTCCTTCCTTCACAAAAGGTGCCGCCTCATAGGATGCCATCACTCTGTAATATGGATATTTTAGAATACGATGAAGCCGCTGTGCGCCGATGTGCGTAAAGGTAAACAGATTGTCCCGTGCCCTCAAAGTCGCTAGAAGTTTGTCTCCATAGACATATCGAATTCTCTGTGTTTTTGCGCTTCTTTGCACTGTTGTTCCTTCCAAAAACTCTTTTCCCGTACCGTTGCCAAACTGATAATCCAGTATTATTTCGAGGGATTCGGTGTCCTGATCGAACTCTGAGGACCTATCTGTCGCGAGGTTAAAGGGAAAGGTAAATGCAAGTGCGGAAGGGTACTCAAAAAGATCGTTGCGTGCATCACGTTTTTTGGAAACTCTCTCCAGCCGCTTTTTTATCTCTTTAACAACTGGTCTCCTCTTCGTTTCTTCGCCTGTATAGGAAAGAGGTGTTTTCTTGAGAAGTGGATCGACCATAGTAATAAAGTCTTGGTACGTCTGAATTTCGTTATACGCGTAGTAAAGCCGGGGATGATTCCGTATTCTTGATTCCACAAAGTCCCAGAGGGTTGTTTCATGGATGCACTCTTTTATTTTATTAATCTCTTCGTAGGTCACGTAGAGGTTGTGGAGAGCTAGAAGCTTTATCTTTTCCTCGGAAATTTTTAGCTCCTCTAAGGTGTACTGTGAACATATGGGACAGGAGCAGGGGAGATACTTCATTTCATTCAACTTTTTTGTTCCGTACGGTGTGAGGTACCTGTCATCCTTTGCATATAATGCGTAAGCCGCGGAGTCAAAAAGATCGCAGCCGAGAAGCACAGAGAGTGCCAGTACCAGCGGATGGCCCGCGCCAAAAAGGTGTACAGGTCTGTGGATAGGGAGATGTTTCTTACATGTGAGGATTATGTGGACGAGCGTTGAGAAATCATACTCCATGAGGAGCGGGACGACAGCACCAATAGGATAAATATCAAAGTCGTACATGCTCATTCGTCGAGCAGCGTACTCACGTAAATCGAAGTAGGTAGAACCCTGCACTGTCCCGTTTAATTCACCATCTCGCAGAATTCTCGCCTCTTCCGCTCTCTCTATCGTTGTATGCAGCTCTTCTCTTGCCTTATCATAGGGAACATTTGGTTTCGTGGGAATATCGAGAAATGTGGCAACATCAACGCCTATATCATTTTGGTACTCGATGATTTCCCGATTCGAGACATCAATATCTCCATACTGCATTAATTGAAAGCTTCCGGAGTCTGTGACCACAATATCATCAAAATTCAAAAAATCATGGATCTCTGTCACGTCAAAAGACTTGTAAAGAATATAGGCGTTTGTTATAACAATATCTGTACCAAAATGTTCTTTCATCTCTTCCGGGGTTATTAATGGCAAGTTGGGATTTATCACGGGCATAAGCGCCGGCGTCTCAATTGTTCTTCCATTGATGGTGAGTTTCCCTATTCTCCCAAGACCATCCTTCCCCTTAAGTTCAAAGAGCATTGAGTTCACTGCAGTTCTTCTAAAAGCGCATCCACATCTCTCGTTGTATTCCAAAAGTGTGTAGAAACACGTATTCCATTCATTCTTGGAGATACGAGAATGTTCTTCTCCCACAGTCGCTCTGCAGTTTTTTCTGCATCGGGATGAGGTATATTGACAATACCTGCCCGTTTCGCTTCTTCGGAAGGCGTTTGTGTATCCTCAACATTGTCGAGTACATATTTTGAGAGGTTCAGTACGCGTTTTTCAATTGCATCAATTCCGATGTCTAGGAGGATGTCAAGCGATTTTTTAAGTCCCATGAGGAGAGCGAAACTCTTTCCTCCAGGCTCAAATTTTCTTGCAGAGTCGGCAAATTCTATGCTTTCCAGTCCCACTTTTTCTTGATCTTCTTCTCTTTTCAGTGAGTGCCAGCCGATGCACGGCGGATCGAACCGTTCGAGATGTTCCTTCTTGATGTAGAAGATCCCAACGCCTAGAGGGCCCATAAGCCATTTATACGCAGCTGCTGAGAAAAAATCAATATCCATCTCCTTAACATTAAATGTTACCGCACCAAGCCCTTGAATTGCATCGGTAAACAGAAAGGCATTGTACTCATTGCATAGCGTTTTAATTTCTTTTAAGTCGCATCGAAAGCCGTTACCGAACTGTACATACGAGAAAGCGACCATCCGAGTATTTTCGTCCATCATTTTTTCAACATCCTCGATACGTATCTCACCATTGACATTCTTGACTGTTTTTACCGTGACTCCTTTTTTTCTGAGGTTATACCACGGGATACTATTGGAAGGAAACTCGAGATCCGACGTGATTACCGTGTCTCCCTTTTCCCACTCAATCATGTTCGCCACCGTGTTGATTCCCTGAGACGTGTTGAGCATGAAGGCAATTTCCTCCTTTGACGCGTTAACAAGCTCAGCAATATTCTCTCTACACGCTTCTATTTTCTCTAGCCAGCCGGAAAAATCAAACGTCGCACGTGTTCCCCTGCTGTCCAGAAAATGTTGAATTTCGCTGATTGTTTCTGAAAAGAGGGGTGCGACCGCTGCTGAATTCAGGTGAACACGCTTTGTAAGAGCAGGGATTTGTTCTCGTATCTTTTTCACATTCATTGTCTCACCAAATCCTCTACGAGGGATAAAATTTAAATATTACGGTTAGGATACATGTACAGTAGTGCAAAAGGTGATCTATTGGTAATTAAAGAAGCTCTTAAAACAGTAAATAAAGAAGGTGCCTATGGAGATATACGAACTGTTGAACGACATACGGAGAACATAGAAGTAAAAAATGGCAAAATAGAACGTCTTGAAGATATTGTTGATAGGGGGTTTGGCATTCGTGTTCTGCTCAATGGTGCGTGGGGATTCGCGAGTTCATCGAAAATGAATAAGGATGAAGTGAGGAAAAAAGCAAAACTTGCTATAAAAATAGCCAAAGCTTCTGCCAAAGCAAAGAAAAAGGACGTGAAACTCGCTGACGCAGAAGTATATCGGGATACATATAAGACGAAGATAAAAAAGGATCCATTTAAGGTAGCCACCGAAGAAAAAGTTGATCTTCTTATGGAATGTGTCAAACGGATGGATAAAGAAAAAATTGCGGTAAGAGAAGGAACGATGCGTACAATGAGGGAAAAAAAGACGTTTGCCTCGACAGAAAACGCCCACATCGAGCAAGAAATCACGGAAGTAGGAGGTGGCATCACCGCAATAGCTGCGACACCCGGTGAGATGCAGAAGCGATGTTACCCTACCTCATTTGGCGGTGACTACCATACAGAAGGATACGAGTTTATCGAAGGACTGAATCTCCCTGGAAATGCAGAACGGGTAGCCGACGAAGCCGTTCAGCTACTGAACGCGGACCAGTGTCCATCGAAAAAGACCGATCTGGTGGTGGACTCCTCACAGATGGTACTCCAGATACACGAGTCCTGTGGCCACCCTACCGAGCTTGATAGAGTGTTTGGCACCGAAGCCAACTACGCAGGTACGAGTTTTTTAACAACGGAGAAGCTCAATACATTTAGGTACGGAAGTGATCTGGTCAACATCACAGCCGATGCTACAATAGAAGGAGGGTTGGGGACCTTTGGCTATGATGATGAAGGAGTGAAGGCACAAAAGGTGTACCTTGTGAAAAACGGTATGTTCTCAGGGTACTTAACCTCCCGAGAAACGGCGTATGAGATAGACCAGACGAGCAACGGCACTATGAGAGCAGATGGGTGGAGCAAGATCCCTATCATCCGGATGACCAATATCAACCTGGCTCCCGGAGATTATTCAAAAGAAGAATTGATAGAAGACACTAAGGAGGGGCTCTACGTGGAGACGAATAAAAGTTGGAGTATCGATGATAAACGGTTGAACTTCCAGTTTGGCACAGAGCTGGGCTATACGATTGAAGATGGAGAGCTCAAGGATCTCGTAAAGAATCCTACGTATACGGGCATCACCTACGAATTCTGGAGAAATCTCGTTGCTATCGGCAACGACTGGCATATGTGGGGTGT
Organism: uncultured Thermococci archaeon; assembly: GCA_964595645.1. Classification (GTDB taxonomy): domain Archaea; phylum Methanobacteriota_B; class Thermococci; order Methanofastidiosales; family B48-G16; genus JAYEIH01. Next base: position 94,141 of record CAZQQT010000005.1, on the reverse strand, counting down.
TCCCAACTGTGGAAAAGGCCAGCCGGGACAGGCGGCGCACGTCGGACACGGCGTCCCCTCAGCAAAATTTGAAGATATCATGGTGGGGGTGGGAAAATGGTAAGAGATATTCTACAAAAGATAGTGCACGATGATCGGTTCGATCAGCTCCAAGTGTGTGTGCTACAAACAGAAAACAACCTGACGCGATTTGCGAACTCCATAATACACCAAAATGTGAACGAGACACATATAGAGCTCTATATTAAAGGTGTCATTGACAAGAAAGTGGGGGAGGTAATGACTACTTCCCTCGACAGTGTAGACGACAGCATAAAGACCCTGGAGAAAATAGTCAACCTCCAGAAACCAAATCCTGATTTCACCTCACTCCCAGAACCGAAGATGCACAAACCGGTAAAGGCATATTATAAAAGCACACATGCCTCCACACCGGACGAACGGGCAGAGGATGTGAAAACACTCATCGATACCGCGCATGAGAAAGACATAGGTTCTGTCTCAGGGGCATTCAGTACCACCTATACGAATTTTACCATTGCAAATTCCCTGGGTGTAGAAAAAGAGTTTGAATCTACCACAGCAGTGTTGACCACCAATGCGATAAGTGATACAGGGTTTGGCTACGCCGATTTCGCGTCTCGTGATGTAAACAAGTTCAACTTTGCTGAACTGGGAAGAGAAGCTGCGGAAGGGTGCATTATGAGTGAACACGCCAAAACGATCGAACCCGGTGAGTATGAGGTAGTATTGGAGGAGTATGCCGTCAGCACGATGCTCATGTACCTCGCGTTTATGGGGTTCAGTGCTATGGATTTTCAGGAAGAGAAGAGTTTTATGTGCGGAAACCTAGGCGAAAAAATCACCGGAGAGAGCATTACTATCTGGGATGACGGACTCGATCAGACAAACTTTGCTCTACCCTTTGATTTTGAAGGTGTCCCAAAACAGAAGGTACCTCTCATTGCTGAAGGTATCGCGAAAAATGTTGTACACAACTCATATACCGCTGGCAAGGCAGGGGAAGAGTCAACGGGACACGCACTTCTCCAGACAGAAAAACCGTATCCCATCAACCTCTTCTTAGAATCGGGAGACTCAGACAAAGATGAGATGATTGCCGAGACTGAGAAAGGATTATTGGTAACTCGATTCCACTATGTGAATCCAGTGCACCCCATAAAAACAATTATCACCGGTATGACGCGAGACGGCACATTCCTCATAGAAGATGGTGAAGTGACAGAAGCGGTGAAGAACCTTCGATTTACACAAAATGTACTTGAAGCCCTACAGAGTGTGGAATTTATCGGGGAAAAGACAAAGCTCGAGAGTTTTTCGTATATGAATGGAGGAATGCGCGTTCCAAAGATGAAGTTAGGGAAGTTCCTATTCACAGGAACAACAGAATTTTAGGTGAGTGTATGGATATAGAATATGTTCTTAAAAAGGCGGAAGAAAAAACGGACTTTGCTGAAGTACGGTACGGAAAAAAAAGAGAGAATACACTGGTAATGAAAAATGGGAATGTGGATGCGGTGAACGTTGAAGAAGAGAAAGGTATCAGCTTACGTGTACTGTACAATGGGGGCATAGGATTTGCCAGCACGAATATTGCTGACAATGTTGATGATCTCGTAAAACGAGCGGTGAAAGTAGCAAAGAACAACAAAAGTAAAGTTGGACTATCAAAAGAAGAAGCACATCGTGACAAGTGGAAGGTACCTCAGAAAAAAAAGATAGCAGACACAGATCTTGAGTGGAAGATCGGATACCTCCAAGATCTGGACGCCCAAGTGATGGATACGGGAGTGAAGGTTGCCGCCCGTGTGTTCCAACTCAGCGATGTTCTGATTGAACAGGAGTACATCAACTCGGACGGGGCGAAAATATCGGCATATCTTCCGAAGGTTGGATTCTTTTACTTCCTCACCGTAGCAGGAGAAACGGTGGAGCAGGGATACAAACAATTCGGCTACGCTGGAGGGTATGAAGCACTCGATTTCTGGAATCTCACAAAAAGAACGGTCAAGGAGGTAAAGGGACTCGACAAGGTAGCGAACCAGGGGAAAAAGGCACCCTCTGGAAAAATGGATCTTCTCTGCGGACCCGAGGTGACCGGCATTGCTGTGCACGAGTCCTGCGGTCATCCTTCAGAGGCAGATAGAATCCTGGGGAGAGAATCTTCCCAAGCGGGAGAATCCTTCATCAAGGAGGACATGATCGGTGAGACCGTTGGAAGCGAATACGTCAATATTGCAGAGGATCCCACCGTCGAACACAGCTACGGCTACTATAAGTACGACGAAGACGGGGTGAAGGCGCGGAAAAAGTACCTCTACAAAGAAGGAAAGATCAACGAGTTCCTGCACAGTAGGGAGACGGCGCACAAGATGGGTATTAAGAGTAACGGCGCTGCCCGTGCCTCTGCATACAACAGGGAACCAATCCCCCGGATGTCGAATACCTACTTTGATACTGGTGACCACTCCTTTGAAGAGCTCATCGAGGATATCGATCGTGGCATCTATATGAAGAACTTCACCGAGTGGAACATCGACGACAAACGGTACAACCAGCGGTACATTGGCAGGGAATCGTACCTCATTGAGAACGGCGAGATCAGCGACCCCGTAAAACGACCGGTGCTGGAGATTACCACGCCAGGGTTCTACAAGGCTGTGGACGGAGTGGGCGAGGATCTCGAGTTCACCGCCGGTGCATGCGGAAAGAGCGATCCCATGCAGGGATTGGATGTTTGGATGGGTGGACCAACCATCCGCCTGCGAAATGTGGTGTTCAGGTGATAATAATGGAGAAAGAAATGTTGGATACACTCCTTGAGTTGGGAGCAGATGATGCGGTAGTGAAGATCACTGAGGAAGATATTGAGCAGGTGCGGTTCTCGAGGAATAAGATAGATATCGCAAAGAACTGGGTTGAACGGAAGGCGGATGTCTTTGTAGCCGTCGGAAAAAAGACTATGTCTACCACACTCAAAGATCTTGACAACGTTGACAATTCCCTCAAAACCCTCATGAAGTTTGTGAAAAAAACGAGTGAAAATAAGAACTACCACGGCATTGCACAGGATGGATTTGACTACACCGATATCCCATTTGACAAAAAAATCGTGGATGCAGACTGTAAAAAGTACGTACACGACGCACTGAATGAGGTAAAGGGTACTGCGGCCGGCACGGTCTATAAATACCATAGGAAACGACGTATCGCAACGCCCTACACCCATGCAGGGAACGAAACGGCAAACATCGAGTTCTCCATCCGTATCTTCTTGGAAAATGAGGTATCGGGTCACAGAGTGAGTACAGCCACGGATCTACACAATTTTAAACCTGTAAAGGCGGCAAAGGATGCTTACGAACTCGCGCAGTGCTATAAAAATCCACGGAGCGGTGACGTCGGAAAGTACGACCTCCTACTCGACCCCCTGGTCTTTGGCAGTGTGGTGAACTACACGCTCGGCTCTGCCTCCGCGTTCAATGTGGACGCAGGACTGTCCTTCTTCACGGAGAAAATTGGGGAGACGGTGACACCGAAGTTCTTCACGCTGATCGATACGGGAAGGGGACTTTACTCTCGAAAGTTTGACGACGAAGGTGTTGCCACCCGAGAGAATAAGATTATTGACAAGGGCGTGTACAACACATACCTCCACAATACGTCCACCGCCGAGAAATTCGATACAGAGACAACGGGCAACGCGGGACTTGTCACGCCGGAAGCGTGGAACTTTGAAGTTACACCCGGAGATCGCAGCAAAGAAGAGCTCTTCGAAGATTTCACCGGACTGTATCTCACGAACACGTGGTATACCCGATTCCAGAATCGGATGACCGGTGACTTCTCGACTATCCCACGAGACGCTATCCTCTACTACGAGAACGGCAAACAGAAGGAAGCGTGGAAGGATATCCGCGTGAGCGACAACATGTTGAACATCTACAAGAGTATCGAGGCTCTCTCGACGGAACGAGAGATGGTGAAATGGTGGTACGAAGTATTCACTCCGGGTATCGCGCCGTACGTTCTCGTGAACGATGTAAACATTACAAAATCGACACAATAATTTTCCTTTCTTTTTTTATTTGAATTATCCAAGGTTGAGCAGCATACCATCTTTCCAACAAGTATTTATACTCGCTGGACATACGTGGGATGGTGATATTAGATGATGTTTGAATGGGATCCGCTGTATGGAGTAAATCTGGTGCTCTGTATCATTATTTTGCTCCTTGGCCTGTGGAGTTACAAAAAGAAAAATAACGAGATGGGATTGTACGTTGGCATCGCCTTCGGATTGTTCGGCGTCTCGCATTTAGCGACGCTCTTTGGGTATAAGGACTCGCTGGAGGACATATTAATTGGGATTAGACTACTCGCATACCTGCTGGTTGTAGTCGCACTGTACAGGATTGCCATTAAGAAGTAGTGAAATAGCCAAGTATCATAGTCTTCGTGAGATTTACAGAGGTATTGCCTTCCATACCATAGTTAACGAAAAATATTTTAGATGAACTATGGAGTATCTGCCATGAACAACAACTCGCCTCTTCACTGGTTCTCCTCCGAAAAAGAAATCATAACACCCTTTGCAATGGCCACACTACTGACTGCAAAAAATGCGGTCATCTGCTTCGAATCGGAGACATACCATATGTTGCTGGAAACGTGTGGGCTCATGGAGGGTGAAAAGATAAGCGATCTTCCTGGATTACTAGAGGGAACAATGGATAACGACCTTGTCATCTGTAGAGCGTTTTTCGGCGCACCTGCTGCAGGGATGCTACTGGAGACCCTCATTAGTTCCGGAATAGAACGCGTACTGATGGTGGGTGAGGCAGGATCGGTAGCCTCTCACTGCAAGATAGGCGATATTTTCCTCCCTTCCTGGGGAATTCGAGAAGAAGGAACATCGTACCACTATCTCCCTCCGGATACCACTGTGAAACCCACTAACTCTCTTTTCTCAAAGCTCAAAGAATGTTTTGACGATGTTGATATCGTAACAGGGGGTATCTGGACCACCGATGCACCCTTCCGCGAGACGAGAGATAAAATCGACGCATATGCAGAGAAAGGAGCGGTGGCTGTAGAAATGGAATGTACCGCGTTGATGGCCATTGCGATGTACCGGGAGACAGCGTTTGCGGCTGTGATCGTCATTACTGATGAACTCTCTGGTGAGAAGTGGAAAGCTGGATTTGGAGGTGAGAATGTAAAGAGAAGCAAAAAAATAGTGTGTGATCATGTGAAGAAGCTGTTTTCTTTAAGAAGAAAGTAAAAGCATGCTTCACTGTTTACAATTATTTTTGATCTCTTCTGAACACCAGTGTAGTAAGCGGGCTTGGAATATCTATCAGTACTCCCGTTCCTCCATCTCGATACAATCCACAGAACAGACATCAACACAGAGACCGCAACCATAACAGTTCTCTCGGATAATCGTGAGTGTGTTCTCGTTCATTACACGAGCACCAAAATAACAAACCTCCGTGCACACTCCGCACTGAGTGCAGGCCTCCATATCTGTTCGTTCAATGAATGTCCCCTCATTCACGGGATCGGGTAAGTCTGCTGTGAAGTAGTAGCAACAATCGTCACAACAGAAGCAGATACCTTGGATACGTGTTCTGTCATCCATGTACCGGAACGGCCGACAGACGAGGTGCTTTTCCTCCGCCTCCTCAAGAATACCCTCGACAAACGCGTGATCAACTTCTCTAAAGTCCGTACCGGTGCCGGTCATCGCTGTGTCGAAAAACAGACACAGATCCATCCGAGATCGTTCGCATCCCGATCCTCCTTCCCGACACCCACAGTTAGAAACCCAGTACCGCTCCTGATCGTCTATGATCCTACGTGCTTCCTCTCGTGTGCTCACAAAATGAAAATGTTTTTCTTCTTCATCCATACGTAGCTCCTCGTCTATACTGTAGTAAAGAGATTAATAAACGTATGTTCTTGTTCTCATCTGTCTCATGTAATAGCACCTATTGTAACGTGAAAAATCCTTCTTCATTCGCTCAATAAGAAGAGATATTCCGTCTGATTGCTACACTTTGCCCAACGCTCTCACGACAATGTCATCATCGATGGTAAGATACGTATTATGACTAGAGTTCTGCTCGTGTACCCAACAACCAGTGTTAAAAAGTTCCATAGTTCCTAGGTGCGCTGTACCAGCGAAATGTGTATGACCAAAAATAAAGAAGTCGGGATACGTATTGTGTTTAAACTTCGTGAAAAACTGTGTAATATCATCTTTTCTACTGACAATGTCTTTTCGAGTCTGTTTTCTATAAAAAAAGGAAGTAATCTTATTCACAAGAGTAAAAATACGTTGATAAAAATCGTTGATTTCCGGCACAGATCCGACACTGTACAGATGCTCGTAAATAGGGGTATTGATAATCTCAAAATCTTTCTCACTTTGAATTTTCCGTACAAATCGTTGAAAAATCCACGGCATGACCTGAAAAAGACCTGTGTCCAAATAATGGCCGTGCCTCAGAAGAATCTCTTTCTCCTTCCATTTCAACGTATATTCAGGATATACGAGCTGAATATGTCCTGAAAATCCGGGGAACAATCCTTTCAGTAACGGTGCCTCTACAAATGTATCCGATCTGTGTGGAAACTCGTACCGAAGAATATCCCGAAATGGAAGTGTGGGCACCCGATCCTCCTCCATCATCTGGATTCTCTCCATCTCTTCACATATAATCAGTGCGTGATGATCGTGGTTTCCAGGGATGTACAGGATCTCATCTGCGAGTGTATCGAGCGTTTCAAAAAATATCCGTGCAGTTCTCATGGAGCGTGCGATATCCATATCCCACCAGTCGAATATATCTCCAAGGAGAATCACCTTTTCAGTATGTGTGTCCAGACTGGCAATTTCTTTTGCAAACTGAGTGCTGAGTCGCTTCGCTTCCTCCGAAGAGCTGAGCGTCGAATTTTTATTCCCAATATGAAAATCGGAGAGTACGATATCCATTATGTTCGTATGTATTTATCCTATCATTCCTTAAATAGTTATCCATTAATTTCTCGATTCTTATGCCGTCACGCGCGAAAAGAGATATGGGAAATGGTCCTATTTCTTTCCCGTAAGTGCATGTTTTTGTATCATGATCGGAATTCTCCATCTCGTCTTCATTCTTTGTAGGGGTGGTGCGGGGAGGAGTTTTGTATTACTTCTATAAGAGTCAAAGCGTATGAACGAGGCCGCAGGGAGAGATAAACACGGCGAATATATTACTCTGCCTTGACGACAGATACTATCTTCTCAAGACGTGACACTCCCTCCTCTATGATAACAGGGCGATCACGCGAGTATATCACTGGATGGATTATGTGCTATGAAGTATACAAAAAAGAGATCTGAAAAAAGCGTAGTGGCCATTCTCAAAAGATTGATCCTACTAAATTCGTTCCAGTTTGAATACAACAGGACGCAACCCATCGGGGCAACAATATACTGCAACACCCTCTTCTTCGTACCATGGCATATTACCGCCGAAGGCCAGTACTCTGACAGGAGGATACAGCACCTGCCACGCTGCAGCACAGGGGAATCCTTCGGGCATTCTAGCTCCCGTACTGATGAACTCCTCACCGTCGTCAAAAAGTTCACAAGTCTCTAACTCTTCCTTTGGTGTTACGGGAAGCTTCTCAAAAACATCTGATGGATCAAGCCGTTTCAACACAGTAATTTTTACCTCGTACATCTCAGCCATTGTTCTCACCTACTAGTGATATGTTGATCAACTTTATATATGCTATCTCAAATACAATCAGTTGAAATCCATTTTTTAAAAAAACGCTTTCACGCTTTTCCGTGTTTTCGAGCTCGTGCTCTGCAGTTATATTTCTCCACTCTTAATAGAAGCTCTCTGACTGCCCAAAGAAATAGAAATAGTAGTGAGTAAACGAAAAAGCGCGAAAAAAGAAGTGTGAGAGATCATAAGTGATTTGTAGGTACTATATAAGTTTGAATGCCTCATTTCTAAAAGACGGATGCGGTAAATATGGATATTGCACGGATTCGCAATGAACAGGGCACCGTTGATACTTCACTAGAATGGGTTGCAAGAAAATACCGGGCTGCGTCCATACGGGAGGAACAGATTGTAGCTAATATTCAGTACGTGACGCAGGAATACGGTTCGGTGGTAGCGTTGTACGGGTGTTATCATACACGAAAAACCACGCGTATGGTGCTGGAATCTGCACCATGGACACAGCGGTTGACTGCAGTAGGCGTACCACTCTATACAATCATGGCCTCCACGATAAATCCTGATCTCATTGAATTCGCCAATGGGACGACAGCACGTGATCTTGTTGATACAAACACTGAGTGGAGTATGGTGTATATCAACCTTCACGTTGAGACAGAGGTAGTATGTGTAGCTGAATCTCTAGCAGATTTAGGATGTTATAATCCAGAAGTGCCGCTTTTTGATGCGTTCGATGCGTTCATTTTGTTCAAAGAGACCAAACCCTTCATGAACGGGGAGGAGAGAATAAGAGTGCACAAGACTAGAAGAATGTCGGCAATCAATCCGAGATCAGGAGTTCCCCTATGAGCTCACATTTCGTTTCACTTTGCACCGTGTGTATAAGGGCAGATTGAAATTTTTTCTTCAATAAAGATATGTCAACAATGGTCTATAGTACTCCCGTAGACTATGTTCATATTAAGGTACAGATAAAAACTAAAAATCTAATAAATCTATTTTAAAAGGAATTAAATCCAGGGAGATATATACGTGCCTTCTTCATATAACTCGAGAATGTTGTTCGTATCTCTCGTTTATTCCCATAGATCTGTGCTCAAATACTTTAACCCTGAATCATTCATTATGACAACAATAGTTTTGTCCACAAAATCCGTTTCGAGCAGTTTTACCGCGGCTGCAATGTTAGCACCAGAGGAGAATCCTGCAAAGACTCCTTCTTTTTTTGCCAGTGCTCGTGCCATCTCAATAGCCTCTTCATTCGACGCTGTGAGATATCCATCAATATGTTCCTCCCTGAGGAGAGGAAGATCCTCCATAGAGTACCCTCCACCCTGAATTTTGTGGTTTGGGTTCGTTACCGGTTTGCCCGCGAGGATAGGCGTTCCTTCCGGTTCAACAATAAAACATGAGATGGTAGGATCATGCTCTTTAAAGGCTGCGGCACACCCTGCAAAGGTCCCTCCCGTGCCTACAAAATCACAGAAGGCATCAAAGGTTCCGGCCTGTCTGATAATTTCAGGACCTGTGTGGAGGTAGTGGGCTCGAAAGTTGCCTTCGAGCCGAAACTGATCAGCTCTAAACGCATCTCTCTCTTCAACGATTCGCTGTGTCTCACGTTCTACAAGCTCAAGATCTCCTCCGGATACCTGTCCAGGTGTAGAGTCGGGAAGCTGATCAACAAGCACAACCTCAGCACCAAGTGCTGACATCATCCTGGCTCTCTCCATCGAGTTCCCTTTTGACATAACAGCCACAAAATGGTGCCCTTTGATACCGCACACAATCGCCAGTCCTGTTCCTGTGTTACCACTGGTAAGTTCAACAACCGTCTGTCCAGGTTTCAGGAGCCCTTTGGATTCAGCATCTTCAATTATCTGGAGAGCGATTCTATCTTTTTTTGAATAACCTGGATTAAGATAGTCCATTTTTGCCAAGATTCTTCCATCAATGTCTTTAGTAAGACGACTCAACTCGACAAGAGGAGTATTTCCAATGGCATCCGCCGCCGATGGAAGCGTACCCTTTGTGTTACATTCATTTTGCATAGTTTTATCCATAATCTCTCTGTATAAATATTTTTTCTTGCACAAGAAAATTAAAATCCGGGTCTTCTGACCTCTGTTACTTCGCGATTGATGAGTGTAGGAGGAATATTTCCTTTGGCAAAAGCGATGAGGTTTTCGGCCACCAGTTCTGCCATTGCTTCCCGCGCACCGTGTGTAGCACTTCCGATATGTGGTGTGACCACCAGATGGTCACAGTTGAAAAGTTGCTCATTGAAATATGGCTCTTCCTCAAACACATCCAATCCCGCTCCGGCAATCCACTCATTTTTGAGAGCTTTTATCAACGCATCAGTGTTTACGACGTTCCCTCGTGCTGTATTTATCAGGATAGACGTATCTTTCATCATGTGTAGTTCGTTCTCACCGATGAGATCCTCTGTTTCGTCTGTCAGGGGAACGTGGAGACTAACAAAGTCGCTTTCCTTCAAAAGTGTCTTTAAATCAACAAACTCTGCGTGAAGTTCCTTTTCTTTTTCCTTTTTTTGTGTCCTGCTCCAGTACAGTACACGCATTCCAAAGCCCTGCGCTCTCTTCGCGACAGCCTGTCCAATTCTCCCAAATCCGATAATGCCTAACGTTTTTTCATAGATATCGTGCCCCAGATACATCAGAGGATGCCAGGCAACACCCTCGTTCTTCCACTGCCCGCTTCTCACAAGCGCGTCTGCATCTATAAGGTTTCGTGCAGTTGCAAGCAGAAATGAAAATGCGAGATCAGCTGTTGTATCCGTGAGTACCTCAGGCGTGTTAGTGACGTACACTCCTCGGTTCGTTGCTGCCTCTATAGCGATATTATCGTATCCCACGGCGTACTGTGCAATGATTCGAAGGTTGGACGCCTCCTTCAAGAGTGTGTCATCAACGGGATCACTGAGAAGTGTGACGAGAGCATCGCAGTTCCGTGCCCTTTCGTACAAAATCTCTCGAGATGGACGTTTCTTCTCTTCCCAGAGTTCAATGTCATAGTATTCCTTAAGCAATGCAATTCCATTTTTGGGTATTTCGCGCGTGATAAACACAGCGGGCTTCATGTGTGACACCACTGTTATTCGGATACTAAAGTTTATAAACCTCTTCTTTTGAATGGGGACATTTCATAATAATAGACGTTTTATCTGGGTAAAATAGCGAAAATAATAAAAACGTTTATTTGTATATCCATATCTATGGAAAAAATAGATCTTAAAAAGAAGTATGCGAAGCTCTATAAACAATCTGCAAAAAAAGCAACGATTGTTAACATTCCTCCGTTAAATTACCTGATGGTCGATGGAAAAGGAGATCCAAACACCTCGCAGGGATATCAGGAGGCAATAGAGGCACTGTACGCTGTATCCTACACGCTGAAGTTCATGGTAAAAAAGGAAGAGAACGTGAACTACGTAGTAATGCCGCTCGAGGGTCTTTGGTGGACCGAAGATATGGAAGGGTTCTCGGTAGACAATAAAGATGAATGGAAGTGGACTGCAATGGTTATGCAACCAAAATATGTGACAGACCAACGACTTGAGACGGCACGTACACAAGTTGAAAAAAAGAAGAATCCTCCTGCACTTTCTAAAGTACGGTTTGAAACTCTACGTGAGGGAAAGGCAGCACAGATACTCCACATCGGGTCGTACTCATCTGAGGTTCCCACCATCGCGAAACTCCACGCCTTCATCGAGGAAAACGGATACATTCCCACCAAAAAACATCATGAGATCTATTTGAGCGATCCGCGGAGAACAGCACCAAAGAAACTAAAGACGATTATTAGGCAGCCGGTAAAAAATGTATGAACCTCAAATATCTCTCCTTGATTATCTGTATCCTCATCCTCCTCGTTCCGCTGTCTGTGGTATATGTGGTGACCACAGACTCGTCCCCACCGTACACATTTCAAGCAACAGTCCAGGAAAAACTCGATGAAACACTCGGTGGGAAACTCCAGTATTTCCTTACTATTTCTGGAGAAGGTACCGCTTCTGGATCCGAAGTGGTGCTCACTATTGACACTGCATATACCCGGGGAATAACAGACACAAGTATAGAAAAAGGCACCACTATATGGGTACGTGGCGAGATGATGGATAGAGAAACCTATTATGGTGATCAGTATCTCTTCTTTGGGTATCCACAGGTATATGTGCGACAAGTGAAAGAAGGAATCTTCTGGCCGGATCAGACCACTGGGATGAAAACATTGTACCAATCTCCCGTCACCAGTCTCTTCGCCCCCGCATTTGTATGGTATTTCCCGTTTACAGAGGAATACTCATCAAGAATGTTTCTCGTGCTGCTCACAAAAACACTGCTAATCGTCTCAACCGTAATTTTCTTGATAAGAAGTCGTCATGAAAAGGAAAAAATGATAACAATAGTGCTCATATACTGCCTTATGGCAATAATTCTCACCATTCCGATCCTCACCGATCTATATTAAAAAGGATGTGAAAAAAAGAGAGTCGGTGAAACTCACTTCTTTTTCATTTTCCACCAGAGTAGTAGCGGAATGCTCACAACGACACACCACGCGACAATATCCCCGAGAAAATGCGTGAGATCATAGGTAGCAACCGGATTAGGAACAACAGGAACGTATCTCCACGCCCATGGGAATCCATAATGAGTTGCCCCTACCAGATTTTTGGGTGTTGTGTTGATCATTCCTGTAATGAGCGTGATTGCCACGCCGAGTACTCCAGCGCTTAAAATTATCTTTTTCATTTGGTCACCTCCAGGATTGAGATACATTTCTATGTCCCTCGTTCTAACATTTAAGCTTTTCGGTTGAAAACTAGTGACAAATGTGATTGTTCAAATAATTACTACAGTCCGCAAACGAAACCGTTATAAAACAGGGGGGAGAAAAAAACACAATGGACTCATCATTAAAAATTATTGCATGCATATCAATAATTATCCTCGTGATGGGATGCGCATCAAACAAACAGCAGCCCTCTACCGTTCCCCCTAAAGAGAACGATATAATATCACCTGATCCATTCGAGACTGACTGGAGCGATTACACAGTGTTCCGTCAGGGGCTTGTGAGTGCAGAGAAGAAGGGGATGGATGACCTCTCTGGTGCTACTGTGTACCGCATTAATATCGCAATATCCGATAACCGTCTCAGACTCACCGGATATGAGAAGGTTCGATATACCAACAGAGAAAATGTGCCTCTCAATAAGATTTACTTTTTGTTGTATCCGAACATCATTGGTGGAACGATGACTGTCTCCACTATGCTAGTGAACGAAGAAGAGGTGATCCCCTCTTACGAAAACCAAAAAAGTGCACTCAGTGTACCACTTTCCTCCTCGCTGGAACCGGGAGATACAGTCACCATGACTCTGGAGTTTGAGGTAGAGATTCCTCAAGATAAAAAGGGGCACTATGGGCTTTTCGGGTACTTCGAAAACGTGCTGGCTCTCGAGGAGTTTTATCCTCTCATCCCGGTGTACGATGATGAGGGATGGAACCTCGACATGCCCCCCTCTCACGGTGATCTTACCTATCTCGACGCTAGCCTCTATCTAGTACGCGTGACCGCACCTGCGCAATTGAACCTCATTACCTCAGGAAATAAGATACGATCAACGACTGAAAATGGTGTGCAGACCTGCACCTTCGCGGTTGGTCCTGCTCGTGATTTCTATCTCGTCGCCAGCGAGTTTTACAACTCGAGAACTACGACGATAGGAGAGACCTCGGTCAACTCTTATACTCTTCCGGAAGGAGAAGGAAGAGCGAAAATGGCACTACAATACGCAGTAGAAGCATTGAAAATCTACGCAGAACGATTCGGTACATACCCTTATACTGAGTTCGATATTGTGGGTACACCTATGTTAGCCTATGGAATGGAATATCCGGGAATTATCACGATCTCCGATAGACTCTACACCGAGACGCAGGATACGGAAGGGGTGGATGAGAACATGATGCTTGAAATTGTAACGGTCCATGAGGTGGCACACCAGTGGTTTTACAATGTTGTGGGAAACGATCAGGTGGATGATCCATGGCTCGATGAAGCTGTCGTCCAGTATCTCACCGGGGTGTACTACCGTGAGGTCTATGGAGAAGCAGCTGCACAACAGTATCGTCGGCACTCATGGGAGTCAATATGGAGCCACGTAGATAAGGCAGAGATACCAATAGGCATGTCATCACACAGCTATTCGAGGGAAGAGTACTCACCAATTGTGTATGGCCGAGGCCCATTCTTTCTTACCACGTTGGAAGAGGAGATGGGACAGGATACATTCAATGAGTTCCTCAGGGAGTACTATGAATCTAACAAATGGGAAATTGGTACAGAAGAAGAGTTCAAAACACTTGCTGAGACCCATTGTAACTGTAATTTAACACCTCTGTTCGAGAAATGGGTGTACGGAAATGCGTGAGTAAAAAAATGTAATGAAAAGAAAAATTTATAAAAAAAGAAAAGATACAAACAATGGAGGAGAGAAGATATAATGCGTGATGCATTGCAAAAAGACTATATCGTTCTCACAGGCAATCTCCGGTCACCCCGAGATTTAAAAAATGGGGCAGGAGCACAAGAGAATTTAAAAAAAGCCATTAATAGGATTAACAAGGGATTTGAAAGGACTATCACCGCAAAATTCATGCTTATAGGTGGTGATAGCTTTCAAGGGATGATTTCTTCTCCTAAAAGCCTATTTGACATCTATCAAATGTTTTTTGATATTCTCAATCATGAATTTTACCTAGGCATAGGTATTGGTGGAATATCCACGAGGATAAGTGAACGTGTCAGTGAAATAGATGGTGGAGCATTTTATAGGGCACGTGAAGCGCTTGAAGAAATAAAAAAACAAAAAAAATGGATTGAAATTAAAAGTGAGTGGGATACAAATGACATTATTTCTTCTCTCCTAAATTTCATTGCAGATACAATGTGGGGATGGACAGAACGGCAGAAAGAAATTGTAGGATATTGCAGAAAAATGAAAAAGAAAAAAGAAGATCTCACACTGACTGACGTTGCAGAAAGGAAGAATATTACAAAGCAGAATGTGTCAAAGATACTGAAACGTGCGAAGTATGGGATGATAGAGGGTGCAGAGAGAAGTTTTGTAGAATTTGTTAGCCGCAAATGGGTGAAAGATCTAAGAAAAGGTGATTAAATGGATTTTTTTTGGAACTATTGTATAATATTTGTTGCAAAATCTATACGATCATATGAAATAGAAGGTAAAAAGGATAAAAGCTTATCTGACTACTATCTTATTGGTACACTTCTCAGCATCACGTTTGCAGTAGTTATAGGTATTATCATTAATACATCTACTCGAGAATATATGATGGTGGAACAATGAAAATTTTGGTCACAGGAGGATGTGGATTTGTTGGTGTAAATCTGATCGAATACCTACTGAGAGAAACGGATTGGAACATCAACGTGCTCGACAACCTGAGTACGGGAAAAAGGGAGCACCTCGAAAACATCAATAGATACTCTTCGGAGAGAGTTACACTGTTTAAAGGTGATATCAGAGATGAAGAGGATGTGATGGATGCGATTCGTGGCTGTAAGTACGTAGTAAATTTAGCAGCCCACACAGATGTAATACACTCCATCGACGACCCGATGAATGACGCAGAAATCAATATTTTCGGCACTCTCACTGTATTAAACGCTGCGGTGGAAGAACAGTGTGCCAAAGTAGTACATGCCTCCTC
The DNA here is from genome assembly GCA_964595645.1 of uncultured Thermococci archaeon. Lineage (GTDB taxonomy): Archaea > Methanobacteriota_B > Thermococci > Methanofastidiosales > B48-G16 > JAYEIH01. The sequence continues at coordinate 78,609 of CAZQQT010000005.1, read as the reverse complement.
AGCAGCGCCGCTTGGTGAGCAGGAGCCGCCTGCACATGAAACGCAGGTGCCGCAGCCACTTTCACCCTATGGTGCGAGCAAACTCGCGTGTGAGGGCTATTGCAGTGCCTACGCAGGGTCTTTCGACCTCAACACTGTTGCATTACGTTTCTCCAATGTCTATGGTCCTCACTCGTACCACAAGGGAAGTGTTGTGGCATTGTGGATCAAACAGTTGCTTCGCAACAAACAGCCGGTGATCTATAGCGACGGGAACCAAACCCGCGACTTCATTCATTCCAAGGATATCGCAAATGCGATCCATCTCGCCTTAACCACTGATCTCCCTACCTCCTATGAACTTTTTCAGATTGCCACAGGCAAAGAAACGACTGTCAACGCATTATACCGAATGATACAACAAGAACTGAAAATGCATGGGTACAATGTCCCCTCCCCACAATATGAAGAAGAACGTGCAGGAGAGATCTACAGAAACTACGCGAATATCTCCAAAGCGAAGCAGGTACTCGGATACACACCTTCAATCTCGTTGAAAGAAGGTATCAGAGAAACGGTGAAGTGGTTTATAGAGGAAATGTAGAAACAACGTGGTGCGTATCAACACTCCTCTTCCTCATCTGTGTTTACACGAAATTTCCAGTACCCTAAAAGAACGATAGTAGATGCTACACCGAAAATACCGAGCAATTGAAGTGAGATCTGGACACTAAAAAACTCAGCGATATTGGAAAATGCGAGAACTCCTATCGCAGATCCCATTGTCCCCATTGTCCCTCGTAGCCCCATGGCAAGCCCGCGCTCATCCTGATCGGTGCACTTCCCAATGAGATCAAAGACGATGGGGAGGTAGAACCCTCCGCCTATCCCCCACACCGCACAGAGGATTGCAATGGGAAGGAGAGATTCGGTCATGGTGATCAAGATAACAGACAGTCCGGTGAGTCCCATGCCCAGAACAAGTACCGTCACATCATTTGCCACAGTGAGAATTTTCTTCGCCACCAACCGAATGATTGTTGAGGAACCTGTCCTCACGGACTGAAGAATACCGATATAAAAACTAATAAATCCTATACTTGAAAAGTAGAGCGGTATCAATGATGCACCCATGGCGAAGATCATGAACATGAGAAAGGAGACAGCACCGGCGATTACAATTCTCTGTTTGTTTAAAAGATGAAATGCTCTTTTATACGATTTGGAGACACGTGAAAGTGCCCTGGAAAGTGTTACATCAGATTTCTCAGATCGCTCCGGATCGTTGATATAGAATAAAAGAGCCAATCCCAACAAGACTACCATGTTCACCAAAAACAGCTCGAACAGCGAGTACATGCCCCAAAGATCCTTGATATGCCCTCCAATCGGGGGTCCTATGAGCCATCCTAGCCCAACGGAAAAACTGTAGGTGAACACAGATTTCTCTGTTTTTGTAATGAAGGATGGAATCGTCACCCATGTAATTGACATGCCAATGCCAAAAAGGAGTTGTGCGAGAAAAAGCAGTTTCGTTGCCTCTACAGATAGTAAGTACGAAACAGCAGCGCCTATCAATGCCACTGCCCCAGCAAACGTCACAGTAGCATGTCCAAGGGAATCTGACAATGACCCAATTGGTATCCTCGTAAAGACCTCTATCCCATAGTAGACGAAGATGAGATATCCAACGAGGCTGACCGACATCCCGATTTCCTTTCCGTAAAGGGGAATGTACGGCAGGATCATGCTTGATCCAATTGAGGAGACTGTAGCAAAGGAGGTGAGTATCCAGAACAATCGCTTTTCATTCATCAGTGATCTCTCCGTGATTCCATGAAGTATTTATCTTGTATCTTTTTAAAGCGTATGATATAGTAAAAGGGTTTCAAAGAGACAACGAGGAGAAGAGAAGAATTAGCCTTTATAGATCGGTGAACTCTATCATCTCACAGATCTCTGGCTAGCATAACGAAAAAGGCGAAAGAAAGTAGATGATATGGAGAATGTTTAAAAAGAGATATTCAATCCTGTATAGTCCCAAAACTTTATATACTCTGTCGATAAACTCTTAGTGGACACAAAAGTTGAACAATGAGGTGGACAAAATGGACGTATTGATAGGTAAAAAAGGTGCTATGGCATACGTACTGGCTGCAGTAACAGGATTTAATAACGACGACGAAGTTGTGCTTAAAGCGAGAGGAAGAAATATTTCGAAAGCGGTGGATGTTGCGGAGATCACGCGAAATCGGTTCTATCAAGAAGCGAAACTCGAAAACATTGAGATAGGAACAGAGGTTATTGAAGATAGAAACGTCAGTACCTGTGAGATCACACTTACCAAGGAAAAGGACTAGGAGAACGAAGCGGCACGAAACGAGAAGAAGTATTTAACTTCTGAGCAAGGATAGTAGCTCCAAAAAAGCCGTACAGTACAGTGAGTTAGGTTTAATTATTCGCTATTTTATCACGTAGCTTCAAGAAAAATAACGATAAGAGAAGAGATTGTACATAAAGAATCTTTGATCTTATGTTTTTCTGAATATGTTACTCTATTCTTCACTGATAGCTTTTACTTTCATTGTGGATGGTAAATAACAATAAAAGATTGAAATGGAGAGCTTGGAGAGGGGGGTGTGGGAGGTGGTAAAAAAGTGAATCTCCAAACTCTCCAACACTGTATAGACACAAAGGTTAATAAATCTTTCTCTTGGAAAGTGAGGTTCTCACCACAAATATGTATTTGGGAGGGTATGTAGACAATGTCTCCCCATAAAAGTTATTGTGAATACTTTTTTATAAAGGATATGAAAGAACTAAAATTTCAATGGAACTATAATATATCTAAGAAAGTTAAAAAAGAAATCTTTAGAATGCCGCGGGCCGGATTTGAACCGGCGGAGAACCAGATCTTCAGTCTGGCGCCCTCCCTGGCTAGGCGACCGCGGCACAGTACGATGTTGGTAACGCTATTTAAAAGCTTTTCGTCAAGGTGTAGAAAGGTTTTTAAGTCAGAAATCAGTGGGGAATGTATGTTTCAGCGATTACGAGGGACAAGAGATTTCTACCCCGAAGAGATGGCGGCGAGAAACGAAGTATTTCGCATTATCAGAGATACAGCGGAACGATATGGATTTCATGAGATCGTCTCTCCTGCTATCGAATCCTTCGATCTCATTGCGAAAAAATCCGGAGAAGAAATTAAGGAAGAGATCTACGCCTTTGAAGACAAGGGAGGGAGAACAATCTGTTTGATTCCAGAGTTCACCCCTTCTGTCTCACGGATGATCGCCAACAAGCAGAAGGAACTGGGAAAACCATTAAAATGGTACTCAATTCCTCGACACTGGCGGTATGAACGACCGCAGTCCGGCAGACTGCGTGAGTTCTACCAGCTTAACGTGGATATTTTTGGATCCGAGTCGCCGAAAGCAGATGCGGAGGTGCTGTCTGTCGGTATTAGTATTATGGTAAACCTCGGGTTGAAACAATTCTTATTCCATATCTCGCACCGAGGATTTTTACAGGGGCTTTTAGAGGAGTACAACATACCTGATGTACAGAAAGCCTTCAGAGTGATCGACAAACGAGAGAAAATCCCGGAAAACGAGTTTATCGAAGAACTCACTGCGTGTGGGATCACAAACTACGATGAGATTCTCGAAATTCTCGACTCTGTGACCATCGAAAATATAGAAGAATTCAAGGGGAGAACGGCAAAAATGGATAACGCCATCGATAATCTTCTTGATATCTTTAGATATTTGGATCTCTATGGATTTAAAGAGCACTGTACCCTGGATTTGAGCATTGTCCGGGGATTGGCGTACTACACAGATATGGTGTTTGAGGTGTACGATGAAGGAAAGGAGATGCGAAGCGTGTTTGGAGGGGGACGATACGATGATCTCGTGGAGAGCTTCGGAGGTGAACCTACACCTGCCGTTGGGTTCGGTATGGGGGATGTCGTATTGGAGCTCATGATGCGGGAGGAAGGTGTCTGGCCTGAGGAAAGAACAAGAGTAGACTATTATATTGCAAGTATTGGCGACGTGGATAAATACGTGCTCGACATTGCAAAAAAACTGCGTGCGAAGGGACACTCCGTTTCCTATGACATGGTCGACAGAAATCTCAGTAACCAGCTGAAATATGCGGATAGAATAAATGCTGAACATGTGATAATCATTGGAGAACGGGAGTTGGAAGAGAAAAAGGTAACGATAAAAAACATGAAAACTGGAGAACAGGAAAAAGAAGATATCGACGAGATATAAGCTCTTTTTCCACGACCACGCTGAGAAGTACACTATTACGTATGCGAAAAGTAGCCGGGCGCGGATTCGAACCGCAGTCGTGAGGTCCAGAGCCTCACAGGATTGGCCTCTACCCTACCCGGCTTTACCGTTATGTCGACGAACTCATTTAATAAGCTTACTGATCGCTTTAAACTCCGGTGTTCCTGCTTTTTCTAAGAGTTGAAAGAGTAGTATTTCGACAGTAGCAAGATGTACGCCTTCTTGTGTCATTCTGGTCAGCGCAGTCTCATAGTCTACATCGTGTCTCGATGCAACAGCATCCACAACGACGTGCGGTGTATATCCTTCTTCAAGAGCATTAAGCGCTGTATTCAGGACGCAGACGTGTGCTTCTATTCCTATAAGCACAAGGTTTTCCCTGTCGTACTCCCCAATCTTCTTTGCGATATTGTTATCTCCAAAACAGCTGAAGTGTACCTTCTCCATCGGTGTCGGTATCAGATCCGCAAGTTCTTCCACCGTAGATCCAAGACCCCGTGGATACTGTTCGGTTACAACCACAGGGACATCGAGAATGCTCCATGCTTTGAGAAGTGTTGTTGCGCTATCAATTACCCTATCTATCTCGGCAATCGCCGGTCTGAACTTCTCCTGGATGTCGATCATAAGGGCCAGTGTATCGTCCCGATGCATACCTCTACAGGGCTGATCTGCTATTTAAAGATTCTGTTTCTGGAACAAACGAAAGGTATAAATAACTACTCCGTATAGCATACCCATGCAGAAGGAAGGGATAGCTGTACTGATAATCGGGATCGTGGTACTAAGCTACGGTGTAAGTCTCAAACAACATGTGGACACCGAAAATATCGCCACGTATATCTGTCTTTCCTGCCTTGGACTCACCTCTTCCTCATATCAGACTAGCATTGAAGATACAGGGGGTATAGAGAAAATCGATCGTGCCGTGAAACTTATCGTATTTTCCGCAGAGTGGTGCAAATCCTGTCCAGATGCCATCAAAACCGTGAAAGAGATAGCCGGTGCTTCAGCATCGATAGAGTACACCGTGATCGAGTACGAGGAGCACCCCGAGACATTTGAGGAGTACGGTATCGATCGCAACGGCCTACCCGTCACCATCATCCTGATCAATGGCGAGGAAGCAACGAGACTTTCTGGCGCCTTTAAACTTGATAGCAGGATTCTGGAGGCTATAGAAAATGCGTGAAGGGGAGATAACGGAAAAGATGCTACTTGCCGTTGGTAGTGTGATCACGCTTTTTTCAATTGTGAATATGCAAGTGGGATACGTTGGAGATCCTGCAGTCACAGAGATAGACTTTTTTGTGCTGTTGATTGGTTTTGTGCTCATTGGTATGGGTATCTTCTTTATGCGTGAGAACACACTGAAGAAGAGGAGAATCGCACAGCTCATCTCCGTCGTAATAGTGAGCCTCGGCGGGCTGGGTATTGTATTCAAGATGCTCTGCGCTCCATTTCTCCACTGTTACGCATGCCCCCTCGCATCCACAGCCTGTCCTATCGGTACTATCCAAAACTTCGTCATCCTCGGGAAGGTACCGTACTACCTCATCGGCTACACCACGGTCTTTTTTGTGGCGATAGGACGCGCCTTCTGCAGCTGGGCATGTCCCTTTGGACTCCTTCAGGACGGCATGGACAAGATCTTCAATCGAAAGATCACTACACCCCACAGATTACGGTTCACGAAATTTGTCGTGCTTGCAGCAACAGTTGTCGCCGCGTGGTATTTTGCGGACACGCTCTTCTGTAAAATATGTCCAGCAGGATTCATCGAAGCCGCCGTACCGTACAGAATCCAGCATGGAATGGTTGTCGACACACTTTTTATCGGAAGAATCGTATTTTTCATCTTTCTGATGGGCATTATCCTCGTAATCTCCCGATTCTGGTGCCGATCCCTCTGCCCTCTTGGTGCCTGGGTAGGAATCTTCAACAAGGTAAGCCTCCTCAAACTTCATGTCGATATGGAGAAGTGTGATGGCTGCGGTATGTGCGCCGACGCGTGCCCTATGGGAATCGATCCAGTGCAAAGTGAACGGAGCACGGACTGTACACTCTGTGGGGAGTGCGTGGAAGTGTGTCGCAACAACGCCATTGAGTTTGTGTACCCGACAAAATCATTCGAAGAAAGGTGTGTTGAAGAACCTGGAGCGGAAAAAAAAGAGACGGTTGTTGACGAAACGCCATTGAGACCGTACACACCGTCAGGCGTGTACAGGAGCGGAGATGAAATCGGGTATTACGATCTCTCTCCAGAGGCGAGAAAACTGATCATCCGGTTCTACCATCTTGAAGATGAGATTCCACCCATACTCACTGAACTTCAAAAATTCCTTAATATTACATTCATCCCTCTCGAAGACTCAGAGTTCCTGGAACCCACACTCATAATCAACAATAGAATTTTCACTGGAGAACTCACAGAAGAAGGAATCCTCGAAGGTCTTCGAGAAGAGATAGCGATGGGAAATACACTCGATCTCGTATTTGACCTCGAAAAGTGCAGATACTGCAAAATAAAGAACTGTGGCATGGAATTCACAGGAGAAACAGGATTCAGGATAGAAAAACTCATAGATTATCCTGATTTCTCGGAAATCATCGCCTCCTGTACAAAAAGTGCGGTATTTATTGCGTATGGAGATCCAAAAATAGAGTACTACGATAGACGGTACATCCTGGATCAGAAACTGTCTATGTCTCCTCTCGAGGTCGAAATAGTAGTGGAGAAAGACTCAAAGTACTGCAACAAGGCACTGACCATATTTGCGCTTCTGAGTTATGTGTCCAACGGGACGATAAACTTCAAACCCCGAGACTATGAGAAAACACGCGCGATGCTGCCATCGAAAATTCGTTCTCTTCCATCCATCCTCATCAGAGAACAGAAGTACTATCTCACCACTGAGAGAAGTTTGATCCAGTTCCTTCGAAAACTGTGATTACCCGATTTTAAACCGGAGAAGACCAGCGATTCCTCCAAGTCCCTCCAGTTTCTCGCCGCCTTCATGCTCACTGCTGATTACGTAGACTTCTGCGTTCTGACTTCGAGCTTGTTTCATCAATTCCTCGTACCGTTCGTCTCGCATGAGCTTGTCGAGAATAAGCAGTGTGTCAACGGCCCCATAGGTTAATGCCTTCTCCACCGTCTCCGTACCATACACCGCCTCGTCCGTCAGTATCTTCTGGCACATCTGTTCCACGAGGACGAGCTCTCGTGATACCCGTGACTCTTTGTACACATCCTCCAGATCGCCTCGTCTCACTACTTCATACACTCCTGTTCTTCCAGCTGTCGACGCTTTCCGCAGTACATATGTTCCGTCAAGCTGCGGATACTCCTCCCGAAGGTAGGTGGTGAACTCCTGTTTGGTAAATCCAGGACCAGCAATGACCACTTTCTCCACGTCGTGCGTATCGAGAAGTCTGACGATTTTCTCGGCGGTCTCCTTAAAAAACTGCTGCTGTTCCTTTTCTCGTGTCACCGAGTAGTACTTACCAGGAACGTTCTCACTCACATCTCCTAGAAAATCGATACCATAGCCTCTCACAAGCCCGAAGGTAGCATCGCCGGAGTCCATCGCGAGAATGAGGATCCGAGGTGCATGTGCACTTTCCACAGCCTCGTGCATCCGCTCAAGATGGTGATCCTTCCACTGTTTCGTGATCCCAATAACAGTTCCTTCCTCAATATTGAATGTATGGTACCGTCCCACATCCTCCCCCTCCTCTATCACACCGGTTACCCGAAGTCTATTCGTGTTTTTATGGAACTCTATCTTTTCTGCACGGACTTTAAGATAAACCGATTTTTTTTCAAGACGTTCATCTCTAATTTTGTCTGTTTGCTGTTCCTCCCGCCTGAACGTCTTTCCTTCGAGATCGTCGCCCTCCTCAATCACGTGGGTGAGATGCCAGAGATCGTCCAACGAGTCCACGCGAATCTTTATGAATCCCTTGTTCATATCCTTCTTAAGTATCTTCATCGTTGTCCTTTTCCTTCTTTTTTCCTTTTAAGACTTCCCTCGGGGACATATCATCGGTCACTTCGTAATCGCGATCGAACCACTGCTTTTCCTTTTTTTCATCCTTCTCTTTCGGTTCCTTCTTTTTTCTCCGTTTCTTCTCCTCTCGGTCCTGCCAGTCAAGAATTTTCTTGATGGAATCCGGTGCAACGTCACTTGCACTCTCTTGTTCTTCCTCTTCTTCGTACATCTCTTCTTCAGGTACAGAAAGTTCTTCAAAAAGCTCCTGTGGGGTTTTTTCTTCCTCTGATTCTTCCTCTCCAAAAAATACTCCCTCTGGGAGCTCCCCTCCGGGTGTTTCTTCTTCTGGAAGTTCCTCTTCAGATAGTTCCTCTTCAGAGATTTCGAGCTCTCCAAACACCTCCTCTTCCTCCATCTCAGATCGTCGTCGGAGGTATGCACGCCCTCCAATAATTCCTATGAGAAGTAACAGCACAGCCACAAGAATCCAGAGAAGTGTCGATCCAAATCGCTCCACAACACTGGGTGGGGCTGTCGTCGTCGGTGCGGGCGTGGTAGTTGGGGGCGGTGTGGGTTTCTGAACTGTGACCGCATACGTCGTCGACTCGAGCTGTCGTGATTCCCCATAGGGATTTTTCCATCGCACTCGTGCCTTCTCCATCGTGTACTCTCCCGAAGATACGGCCTTGAGTGTGTATGTGAGCCTCATTGAAGCTCCGCCTTCCAAAAGGTCCTTTTGTACTGTTGTCTCTCCTTCTACAATCTCAAATCCCTCGGGTACCGCGTCCTCGATCACAATGTCACTCATCTCAGCATTACCGTAATTTCGCACCGTGATTGTCACGCTCAGCGTGTCTCCTTCTGCCACCTCTTCTTTACTCACATTTTTTGTGATGTCCAATCCTCGAAGCGTAAACTGCAGTGATTTCCCCGTAGCAGCGTACGATACGTCCCATTTGTCCTTATACGATGCCCGAGGTGTCAGTGTATAGGCGCCGCCCACATGTCCAATGGCTGTATAGGTGAGGGTCTTTGACTCCCCTACCTTCAGATCACCCTCCCAGCTGTTTGTCCCATCGATGACCTCAAATCCAGAAGGAAGTGATTCTTCGAGCACGAGATCCACCGCATCGGCCGAACCGGTGTTCACCGCTGAAATACGAACGATAAAGGAGTATCCCGCGTCCACGTAGTACTTATTGCTCTTGATGATCATTTTCTCGACACTCCGCGCTATATCGATTTTTGGTTTTTCTGCAGCGATTGTCTGAACAAACTGAACTGATTTCTTGTCTTTGGGATACGTATTGCCGAGAATGTCCTCGTAGCTGTAGGTTGCGTCGATCACAAAATCGTATTTCGTACTTGAGACCGGCACGCGCACAGTGAATTTATATCTTTGGTATTCCCCCGGTTTGAGGGCGGCTATCTCCTTCGTGAGATCTCCATTGACGAGTTCTCCCTTGTTAAACACATTGTCGATCGTGATATTTTCTGCGAGGCCGTTCCCCTTATTCCTCACCGTGCTTATCACAGTCAGCAACTCACCATCCTGTACACTCTCTCTGGAGAGAGCGTAGCTCAGGTCGAGGGTTGGGATACCACTGACATCGATATTCACATCCGGCGCCTCGTACTCGAAATGGTTGTCCTCGTAATCAGCGTACTTCACCTTACAGCCTTTTAATGTGTACTTACCCGGTTCGTCCGCTTTGATCACGTAGCTAAACACTCTTTTCTCGTTCGGTTCCATCCGGTCGATTTTAAAGACGTTCACATTTCCTGTAATTTCTTCTTCTTTGCTGCTCACAAGCGAAAAGCTCTTGGGAATAGAATCGACTAGGACAATATCCTTGGCCGGTTTATTCCCTGTGTTCGTGATCACGAGCACGACAATAATATGTTCATTCACCAAAATCTTTGTTTTATCGATATTTTTCTTCAACTCTAACCGAGGAAATTCCTTATATACGGTAAATGGCACTGGAAACGACTGTTTTTCATACTGTTCTCCCCGCGCATCCTTGTACCGCACCTTGGTGATCAGATCGTAATCTCCCAGCTCCTTCGCCTTTACCCTGTACGAAAACTGCGTACTGTCTCCCGGCGAAAGCTCCTCGATTGTTTGTGTGGCGTCTCCTTCGATCAACTCGAGACCAGCGGGGAGGTATGACGTGATCTCAAGATCGTATGCTGTGATATCCCCAACGTTCTCTACAGTAATGGAGATATCGCTCTCCTCACCGAGAAGAAGCTTCTTAAATGCGACAAACTGATCAATTTTGAGCTGGACCGTTTTTGGATAGACATTGACATCCTGTTTGAACTCCTTCTGGAACTTCTCTTCTACCACATCTCCTTCCTCACTCGTATACACCATTTTGTAGTTCGCACCGATGGTAATTGGATGATACTCTTCGTAGGGAACAGTAGGAGCTCTTAATCGGAGGAGGACGACCTTGCTTTTATTTTCTCCTTCCTTTGTACCCATGCCCCCTATAGGAATATGATCACTGGCGATATCACAGTAATTGAGAAGTGTATAATTGGTATGATCGACACTCACCACCACATCCGTAGCATCGTAGTTCCCTACATTTTCAACCACCGCGTACATGTAAAATTCCTCCCCAGAAATGGGAGTCGTTGTCTGCATCTCATTCAAATCGAAATCATCGGGATTCATTAACTCTCGAATCTCCGGTTTTAAAGTTACTGTGTTTCCAGAAATGGTGACAATTCGGTACGAGCGTGTGGAGATGCACGGGCCTGAAATTGTTGAGAATGAGTCACCAGGAGTAAACGTCTCGTAAGGATCGAGGATCTCATTTTTGTTCACATCTATTGTGAAACTATTTCCTGTCACTTCTGCTTTAAACTCTTCTCCATCGATTTCAACGCTTGTTGTTGTGGCATTGACACTCACCGTTTTCTCCTTGATTGCCACATTCTCGTAGAGTTTGAATATGCTCAAAGAGATGGAAGGACGCTCTCTCGAGGAGATTCGAAGCTCCACCTCATACTCGCCATCAGAGTTTCTGTCCTCAATGCTCAGCATCTCAACCTTGAGGACCTCCTGAATAATCACCGTGTTATCGCAGAGATCGAGAATATACTCATCAATAAAATTTCCCTCTCGAAAAACACGGAAATAAACCTTTTCGGGGAACATTCTTGTTTCTGCATGTTCCCAACTTCGTTTGCTAATATCAAAAAGAACAATAGTGTACTCACCTACCGCACGAAGATCACCTACTTCCATCCATAATGTATAAAGTTCTTTATACTTGGCTCTCGATTCTGTGAGCTCTGTTAAAGAAATATCAATCGTTTTTTGATTATCTGGCGGGCTCTTTAATTCTGTAGATTTTGTATTTTTCTCGTATCCCTTTTCTTCGTCTGTAGCTTCCCTATACGCCTCTACTCTGTATTTCGTTCCTGCAGTATCGTACGCCACATCCTCAAAGGTATACTCTCCATCGGCATTCGTCGTTGTAGTGTACCGTTTCATGTAGCAACAGGCGACCACAGTAGCACCCTCTATCGGATCACCGAACTCATCAGATACTGTCCCTTCTATTTTTCCATCTTCCTGCACCACCGCTTCCACAGAGTATGGAAATACTATAATCAAGACTAACAACAATACATAGATTTTTCTTGTCAACCGTGTCAATCCCATCATCTCGTAAGCTTTTTGAGTCGTGTTAACCGCGATTTGAGAAGTTCGAGTTCTTCTCTTGTAAGTGATCCTCCCTTCAATCTTGACACTTCCGATCGTAATGAGGAGACTTTCAACGCTAAAATAATATTAAGTATTACACTTAACACTGTTGCTACAAATAAAATTTCGACATTTGCTGCCAGTATGTCCATCAAAGGCATTACTAATCACTTCCAAAGAGTGCTTTGAAGATTCGTTTAAGAGGATTTTCAGGGGACGGTGGAATATACTTCTCACCAAGAAGATCGGCTGCAAGTTTTTTCACCGCTATCGTTGCCGAAGAGTTTGGATTTCGTGTCACAAGTGGCTCTCCAAAGGCTGCTGCTCTTTTCACCTCCGGGTCCTCTGGAACCACAGCCACTACCTCTGTTTCCAGTATAGTTTCTACTTCTTCTTTTGAAAGCTCTGTCATATCAAAACCTACCCTATTGAGTACCACACCAATAATGTGTGTCCCCAACTTCTCAGCAACGATTTTCGTTTTTAGTGCATCACTCATGGATGTTATCTCAGGATTTACTACGAGGAGTAAATTCTGGGCTGCTGCAATGGCAGTCACCGCATCCACTTCCAGTCCAGGAGCTCCATCTATCAGGAGATAATCAGAGACCCCTATAAGCTTCTTGAGCACATTCTCAAGTTTTCGTGGATCTGCTTTCTGCACACCACTCAGTGAGAGCCCCGCAGGGAGTATCCTCACGCCCTCTGGACCATCATATATTGCCTCTTCCGGCTCTGCCTCACCGGAGAGTACCTCATGGAGTGTGACAGGCATGCCCTCCAGACCGAGCATAAGTTCCAAATTGGCCATATCAATATCAGCATCCAGGATCGTCACCGACTTTCCTCTTTGAGCCAGTGCTATCCCTAAATTCGCACATATCGTTGTTTTTCCTGTTCCACCTTTTCCCGATGATACAACAATAGATTGTCCCATATACACTATCCTCCTCAAATAAGTGCTTCAATTTTCTTTCCAACGTCCTTTGCATCTTCCATTATTTTTGCAATTGTGGCGTTCTTTTTCGTCCTGACAAAAAGGTAGACATTTCCCACATCCACAACGAGCATATCCCCTTCTTTTCCTTCCATTAAAATATAATCGATTGCACCAACTTTTGAAGATTCTACGTTTCTCATGAGTCTGTTGAACACAGAAGCAGCCATTGCACTACTTTTTTCTATGCCTAGATCGGCAGGTGCGTCCATGGCCACTAAAAAGCCACCCTTCTCTATCACACTGCTGCCAAGTACTCCATCATTTTCCTCCTTTAACTTTCCGAGCACTTTTTCTATTATCATTCTTTCTCACCTTTTAATTCTCGAAGTATGCTTCTAAGTTTAAGCCGTACCAGTCCCAAATTAACTTTTGTCTCGGTAATTGCACCGATAAGATACTCTTCGCTTTTCGCAATGACCATTTTTCCCTCAAATCCGCTGATAAGGATCTGCTCCAGTTGACCCATATCTGTCGAGTCAGCTGTCTCCTCAGACACATCATAGATCTCTGTTATCGTGTTAGCCAGGAGTTCACCTTCTTCTTCGGGCATATCGGACACAACAGGATTGTCTCCTTCAATGACTCCTACATGTTTTATTCCATCAATTTTCTTTAAATCTGCTACCAGTCTGTCTATCATCGGACTCACCTACTACTTCACTGATAAACTACTATATAAACTTAATCTTTTTTATTCTTTTGGACAAAATCGTAAAATTTAAATAGTGGCATGGGGAAAAACGGTAGAGCGGCTGTAGTGTAGCGGCTAGCACTTGGGCCTTCCAAGCCCACGACCCGGGTTCGAATCCCGGCAGCCGCATTTAAAGATTTCTTTTAAAAAAAAGAAAAAGAGAAGAAACAATTAACTTAAGAGTGCTTTCAGTCCAGATATCGCCGATTCAAGGAGGTTTTTAGCGTACAGAGCGTTGCCCGTATTTTCAGCTTTTTCTATCCTCTCTTCGTACTCCGCAACATCGAGCTCTTGCTCTAATGCCTGATCGAGAAGCACATTCACATCATCGAGGAGCTCCTGCACCTGAGGGTTGAACGTTATTGGCAGGGCTTATTGCAACTACAGACGATGATGTAGTTACACACACTACCGCACCTACTGAACTCATCCCTAACAAAGAGACTAAAAACACTGTTTCCATCATTAACTTCTTTATTCTATCCATATATATTACTTTTCAATATATAAGTCAGTGAACAATGCTTAAAAACCTTCTTCCTTTTTTAGTTCATTGACGTATTTTATTCTTATTTGCCATACTGACCTGACAGAAAATTGGAACAACCACACTATTTCTTCGCAGCCAAAACCATTTAAATACTACCTATAAAATGAAAAATACACAGGCGGAGGTTACCGAGCATGGCCAAAGGTGCAGGATTCAGGGTCCTGTCTCGTAGGAGTTCGAGGGTTCAAATCCCTTCCTCCGCATTTAAATCCCTTCAATTCTCCAACGGACCGATATTTGGGCTTGAAAAAAATGGTGTTTTTACGAGTATGGATCCATCAATGGACAGAATCCTGTCTTATAAGGTATTTTTATGCATGTCAACATCCCTTTTCCCCATTACAATACCTTCGGTTCATTTTCTATTACTTCCGCTTCAAGCGAATCATATGTATCTCCATACGTTACCTTTACTTTGATAGAAACAGGATCGGCGTTCTCAGAGTGCATCTAACCATTGTCAAGACATTTGTGTCTTAATTACCTCCATAAATCTTTTTGTATATGATCCTATGTACCAGCAATCGTGGAGTATAGAGATATTAGGATTTATAGGTGTATCCACGAGTGCAGCAGCATGATCAGAAGATATGGAAGGAGAAGACTTTCTTTTGTTTATTATTTCCTCATTATTCTTTCTACTTCATCCACAAGCTTGTCGAGATTGAAAGATTTGTGGAGGAAGCTCACGGCCCCTTTATGCAGTGCCTCTTTTTTGATGGTGGGATCGGCACTGGCGAACATGATGGGGGTATCATCATCCATGACCCAGATCTCCTCGGAGACTTCCATTCCATCCATCCCATGCATCCGGTAGTCCATAACCACAAGATCGAATGCGTCTCCGTTTTCTAGTGCCTCCTTCACTAGCGCGATTCCAATCTCTCCGTCAATGGCGATCTGCACCTCATGACCCACAGATTCGAGAATATCCTTGAAAAGAGTGAGGACCACCTTTTCATCGTCGATAACGAGGATCTTCATTACTCATCGCCCCCTTGTCTACGGTGTTTATCAGCACGCTGAGGGGGGGCATCCTTTTCCGAATCTTCCGTATCCGCCTCAGGGATACTGAGCACGACCTCAGTGCCGGTTTCTTTTTTCTCAATATCCAGTGAGCCACCGTAACTCTCGATAATTCTTTTTGTCAGGTAGAGTCCCATCCCCGTCCGTTTTGAGAGTGTCTCAAGATTTTCAAGGATGTCTTTTCGTTTTTGTTCCGAGATGCCGATGCCGTAGTCACGGATGTGCACGTCACATATACCGTCCCTCTCCTCGATAAAAATATCGATTGTGACTGGTTCGTGGAACGTGTACTCCACCGCATTCTCAAGAACACTGAAGAGTGCCTCATCGAGGAAGACGTTAGCATTCACGTAATGCTCATCTAACGTAATATTGATCTCGATTTCTCGATCGAAATACTTATACAGTCGTTCGATGGATCGCTCTAGTGCATCGCCAAGGCTTGTCCTCTCTACAGATGTTTCTTTGATTCTTTTTAGCATCTGGATATTCTCTGCCAGTCGTTTTGCCTCCATAATCGTTTTTTTTACACATTCTATATTCTTCTCTATGGTTTCTCTCTCTTCTGCCTCTCTGAGAAGATAGAGGTATCCGAGCATGATCTGGTTGAGGTTGCCCATGTCGTGGGCGAGGACATCTGCATAGAACTCCGCTTCCTCTCGTGCTTCCTCCCGCTGTTCTTCTGCTTTTTGGCGTTCAGTGATATCGGTGATACCCGCCAAGGCTCCGACATACCTTCCCCCGTCATCAAAAACGGGAGAGGTATTCACCAGCATGTATGCTGGCTCTCCATCTTTCTTTCTGAACATGAACTCGTGCTGCTCCGCTACTCCCTGTCGGCGTTTTTTCAAATTTTTCTTCGCTTTTTCCACCCATTCGTCGTCTATGAACGCAAAAAGATGCTTTCCCTCCATTTCCTTCACGGTATACCCGAGCATCTCCGCCATTTTAGGGTTGACGAAGGTGGTGTACCCTTCGGCGTCTATCCTCCAGATGCCCTCATTCAACGCCTCGACGAGCTGGCGGTAGTTCTCTTCACTCTTTTTCAACTCGTACTCGGCCTTTTTTCGTTCGGTGATATTTCTTGCCACTATTTGTATGGTGGTGAGGTTGCCGTCTTCAAACACAGGTGAAGTGTTTAATTCGAAGGGCACCTTTCCACCGTCCTTCGTCATTACCTCTACTTCGTAGGGGGGTAACCTCTCCGCTCCTTCTTTCCACTTTTTTATTCGCTCGACAGCTCTCTCGTATGATTTAGTGGAAAGAAAATTTTTAATATTCATTCCCTCAACTTCATCACGAGTGTATCCTGTGATTTCTTCTAAATTCTTACTCATGTACGTAAAATTCCCGTCAAGATCTATTTGAAGAAGTACGTCGGCAACATTTTCCGCCAGCCGACGATACTTTTCCTCGCTTTCACGAAGCTCCTTCGTTCTGGATTCAACTCGACGACTCAAAATAAAATTTCCTCCGGCGAGCAGGGCAACGACCGCGACAATACCTATCAGCACCCACTTCGTCCATCCTGGAGCAACTGGCTCTCTCGGGATGGCCATCTCAAAATATCGTTCCATTGACTGGTAGTAGATCGAATCCTTGTCCTCCTTTAACTCGATTATATGGTAATCGATGCGTTCGATTAAGTGAGGTGTCAGGGGGGCATCCTTCGGAAAGGCAAATTTGAGGTCACTGGGTTGGAACACAATCCCTGTTCTTTCAACTTGATAGTTTCGCTCATGTCTATTACCAAACTCTTTGTTGACAACCCCTGCACCTACCTTTTCTGCTTCTACCACTTCAAAAACGCTGATGTAATTATCTAACTCGACAAATACACATTCAATTCCAAATTTCTCAGTTAATTCTTTTATTCCGTCTTTTCCTACATAGTTGACGCTTTTCTTGAGAACTGCTATCTTTTTACCTTTTAAATCGGGTAATGACTGGATTTTTGATCCTGTCGGTACATAGACTCGTGACCAACTGATAAACACAGTCTCATTTTGAAAGGCGTATTTTCTACTTCGTTCTTCTGTGTATCCGACATCTGGCATTATATCTATTTCACCGGCCTCCAGTCTTTCTTGGCATTCCCTCCATGTCCCAGGGACCCACTCTATTTTCCACCCCTCTTTGGAAGCGATATATTGGATGATATCAGGCCAGAATCCTACAGCCTTTCCGTTTTGTGTAAATATTTTGGGTTCATTCTCATACAGTCCAACTCTGAGAACTCTTGAACCATTTGCGATACCAAGGAAGGATATAAGAAAAAACAGTAAGATCAGAGATATGGCTAGATTTTTGCATGACCTCTTTACTCTCTGAATCGTAGATTCAGAAATATTCATGATAGAATATTCCTTTCTATATTTAAATACCTTTTCGTGGCTCTTAAATGCTCATGTAACTGAAAAGTCGAAAAAACAATGCGATATATTTTAGAGATGGTAGGGATAAAACATATATTTCCCAGATAAGATGATCCAAGTTCTCTCACGTACACAACTACAATTTCTTTCTTTGCCAGCTATCCTCGTCCGCTCATCTGCGCATTTCTTGTTCTCTCCTTTGTTTCGCCGGTCACTTTATAACCCTCCTAGCGTACTAACAGTACGCCTACCTGAGGTGTAGTTCCAATACTATTCGGCAAAGCAGCGTTACATTTTTTATGCTTTCAGGTTATTTATCTCGTCTCGTAACAGCTGATTTAACTGATCTGATTTTAATTTAAAGAGTGTAATTTCCTTTCCGTTAAAAAACGTCCAGCCCAATCCCAAGGAGAGAGTGAGTATGTGAGAGCGTCCTGGTGGGTATCGATAAGATGTGAAAAGTGACGTATTTGCGTGCGGTACTCCTGTGGCAAATTATGTATCACCCGTGTAAGGCGGGTAGTTTCATGGATGCTGTAAGGACAACGGTTACTAGATGCAGATTCTACTGTCAGTAATTCCTGTGAAGAGAAATCCTGCGGTTCAAATTGAGAAGGAGGAATTTCAGGGGGAGTAGCTTCTTCTTCGAAGGGGAGCCACATCAAGGCCAGGTAGTCAGTTCTCTCCAGTTCTTGGAAACCGATCTCCTCTAAAAACGATATAGGAAAGTGTGTGGGATTGTCCCATCCTAACGTCGCGATCCCGGCGAATTCATCTTTGGTTTCCTCGACAACTAAATCAATGAGGCGTTTTTCTTGAGCAAGATGTTCCTCTTCGTTATTCTCTTTCTCCGTTTTCCAGTGATAACACATGAGTACAAGCTCCAGGTGCCTGGATAGGAAATGGAGCAGTTTCTGCAGGCATATATTCAATGGAACCCCTCGCTAAACCATCTTGATAGGAAACAAAACCACTCATTCCTAGTTTTATCATTTTCATTCGCCAAGCAATTGTCCTCTCAATCCTCCCCTCAAGGTTCTTTCCTTTTATCTCACGTCCGCCCGGACAACAAATAATGTCATTTACATTGTCCTCAGTCAGAGGACGATCCTTTATTCGCTTCATCTTTTTTTCACTCTCTAGTACTTTAATTTCGAGAACATCACTCCTCTCTCAAATTCAAACTATATACTCTTTTCAGTATTGAGTCTTTTGTTATTCTTCTTTTTCCTCTTTGTTAACTCGCATCTACCACTGAAAAAACTTTTGTGATCATATACTATGGCAGTTTCTATGAAGATAACTCGATGTTCTTTCTAAAGGCTGTGTTTCGCTATTCTAAGCATGCATGACTCGTCTCCCATGGCTACACAAGCTGTCTCCATCACTTCATGATTATTTCCTGTGATCCATTTCATCACTGCACGCCAGAATCCCACGGCGGGATAACATATCGGATGATCGGTGTGGATTCCACCAGTATACGGACAGTCCGTTATCTCTATATAGAAATACGTGTCGTCCTCAGTCAGGACCCGCGGTGTATCGTAGATCTTTTCGAGTTCATTGAGAATTCGTTTGATAAAAAATCGTTCTTTTCGTTCCTGCCCCATCAACGTAGTGAGTGCACCTGCAACGCCAAAAAGTGTAGGATTTTCGTTTAACGACTGCTCAAAGGTCATTCTCCCCCAACGGAGCAGGAGCGGCTTCGCTGCCTTTTCTCCAAAGACGGTGTAGGTGGAAGCAGCTATTTCCGCAAGTTCTTTACTGGAAAGAGAAGGTGTATCATCATTTTTTGGAGGATTTTTTATGTATCGTTCCAGACCTGCTCTTTTCAATAAAAGTGTTAGTCCTCGGTCCCCCAACTGTTCTTTTATACTATCGAATATCATATAGACAAAGGAGGAAGGGAGGTAATGTTTTTTCATACATTGTATTACCCTAAAAACTTTATAAAGTTTTTTGATCCGCCTTCTACATTGGATAATGCGATTTTTATATACTTTTTGTGTTCTCTATGTCCTCTATTGGAATATAAAATTTATAATTTGTATTTTTTAAAATAACGTAACATATTTTTCTTAGATATCTTGGTAGAATACCCTGTTATAATAGCAAAAAATAATAAATAAATGGAGAACATATACCCCTTTGGAGAGGAGAAAGCTCGTCCATATATTTCCGCCCACTCCATCAGACCTCCTTGGAAGTTGGCAACTTCTTGCTTTCTCCTCTTATCCTATTATGAAGAGAAAAGTTCCTTGTGTTAGATAGGGACGATCGTTCTTTTCGGCTCTGCAGAAACAGGGTCGTGTCTCTCCACATACTGTCGTAGAGCATCGATGGCATGGATATCAAGATTCTGCCTGTTGCTCCCATATTTCGCTGGTACTCCTTGAGTGGTAACAAAACAAGCGGTATAGGTCTTTGAAGGATCGAGCCGTGTCCCGTTCATGAAGAACTCATGAATACGGTTTCCTTCAGGATTCTCAATCTTAAAATACATATGGATACCGAGGCAGCGTTTCACGTAGCCCCCCATCTGATGGTAAGGATTCCGAGAAAATGTCCGCTCAAGGTTTTCCTCCATCATTGCCCACAGCTCTTTTCCCGTGATTTCGCATGTGGATACAGGTGGGTTCGTGGGGATGATGTTCCACAAATCGTTCACGGTAAGAGGACCTTCTAGGACCGGAGCACCGTAGCGCCAGCCATTGGAGAACGCCATTTCGGCGTGTGTTGTCTCACGCAATGATTGGAGAAGTAACGTGTCCATTGTTGATTCCATGGGAAAGTACCTACTTAGAGGCGTCTGTGTATGTCCCACTACAGTATTCAGTAGCTCTCGATGAGGGGCCATTGCCTCCTCCACTAAGGTACCAATCTCAGGATCGGGAGAAATAGAATCATCCACGTTGAGAAGTCGGTGGTGGAACTGTTGTACTTTCTTCTCGTTGATAGTAAGATCGAGTCGGCCGATAAACGATCCGTGGCAGCCCGACTGTATGATGATTGTTCCATTAACCGTTACTGCATTATAAAGGCGGTTGTGGGTGTGGCCGCTGAGAAGTACGTCGATACCATCGATCTCTTCAGCGAGTTTCAGCTCCTGGGGATATCCCAGATGAGAGACTACAACAATGAGATCGACGCCCTCTTCACGAAGTTCCTGGATATAATGTGGAAGCTCTTCATTCCCTAGGGTAAAATAAATCCCTTCGCTGAAAAGGGGGGGCATAGTTTTATCCACGATCGTCGCAGCAATTCCAATTACACCGATACGCAGATTCTCACGTTCTACAATAGTATACGGTGGAAAGACCAATGTATCTGTCGTTTTGTTATAGCAGTTGATAGCGAGCATGGGAAAGTTCAGATCATCGACAATGCGTCTAAACTGATCCGGCCCATAGGCGAACTCCCAGTGTGCTGTCATTCCATCAAATCCCAGTCCATTGAGCAACGGGATGAGTGCCTCTCCTTCACTCTGGACCGCGGGAAAGGTCCCGTGTATGGTATCTCCGTTGTCGAGTGCGATAACAGCTCCAGCTTCCTCTCGTATACCCTTGAACAGTGTAGCAATTCGTGCATATCCCCCTGCCTCTTTATATAGCTCTCGTCCTCCCCTCCAGTAGAGCTCAGGGTGTGGCTCGAGATACCCATGGCTATCATTCATCTGCAGAATAGTGAATTTTTTTCGTGCCATACTGCTCTTTCAGAAGACAACTACATAAATTTTCGCCCCAAGATTTTTCAATTGCGTCTCCTCCTTATACATATGAAGAAATTTCACTACTCGAAAGTTCAAAAAGAGGAAGCTGAGGAAGGTACCGTGAATACCTCTGTTCGATGGCTCATCACCGAGGAGATAGGTGCAGAGAACTTTGCAATGCGACTATTTGAAATAAAAAAGAACGGATACAGCCCGTTTCATTCACACCCGTGGGAACACGAGGTGTTTGTCCTTGAAGGGGAGGGTGTTGTTCGGGGAGAAAACTCCGAGAAGGAGCTATTGGAGGGTGACGTGATCTTCATTCCTGCAAATGAAAAGCACCAGCTGCGGTGCACAGGAGACATACTGAAATTCTTGTGTCTGATTCCGTACACGTAATGCCCATCACCACAATTTTTTTATTCTTCGCCAATAGTATGGAACTATGAACGTCTATCTAGCACGATTTGAGGCAAGTTCAAAAGATGAAAATATGCCCAATAAACTCTCTTCACTCTGTGATCGCCTGAACTTAGAGGAAAAAATAGATAATAATGATCTTGTGGCAGTAAAACTCCATGTCGGGGAACTTGGAAATACGTCATTCCTCCGGCCTGTTTACGTCCGGGCAGTGGTCGATAAAATCAAGGAGTACGGTGGAAAGCCATTTCTTGTGGACGCGAACACACTGTATCGAGGAATGCGGGCAAATGCCGTGGATCATATGAACTGTGCGACACGCAACGGGTTTGTCCCTGAAGTTGTCGGTGCACCGATGATTATTGCCGATGGACTGCGAGGGCACGAGTATCGCGAAGTCGAGGTGAATCTAGAGTACTTTGATACGGTGCGCGTTGCAGCGGCGATAGCAGAAAGTGATGTGATCGTTGCACTGAGCCATTTCAAGGGGCACCCTATGGCAGGAATAGGGGGCACATTGAAAAATATCGGAATGGGATGCGCAGACAGAGCAGGAAAACAGCAGATGCACGCAAATATAGAGCCCTATGCAAGTGAGGACTGTATTGCGTGTGGCATATGCGCAGAAAACTGTCCCCAGGATGCCATCACTGTTGGAGAAAAGGCGGAAGTGGATTACAGCCTTTGTATTGGATGTGGGGAATGTATCACTGTCTGCCCTCAGCACGCCATGAGGACGGAGAGCAACCAGACCAATGAGGAGCTTATTCGGAAGGTCAACGAGTACAGCTACGGTGTACTAAAAAACAAAAAAGCAACATTTTTCAACTTTCTCATGGATATCACATCGCACTGCGACTGTGCACCATGGACAGATCGATTCGTGACCAATGATATAGGAATCGCCGCCTCAAATGATCCAATCGCACTGGAAAGGGCGAGTATCGACCTCGTGGGAAAGGAAAATCTGGATTTTACCTCGGTGGACTATGAACTCTTTGTCAGGCACGGAGAGGAAATCGGCCTCGGATCGAGCGAGTATACGTTGATCGAATGTTAAAAATAGAAAAAGAGCTCATTGAGTTTCTGTGCAACACCGCAAAAAATACGCATCCAGATGAGTTCGCGTCATTTTTAAAAGAAAAGAACGGTGTGATCTCAGAAGTAATACTCTCTCCTATCTCTTTTTTTGGCAGGACAGGAAGCATCATCGATCGAAACTCACTGCCGCTGGATCGAGACATACGCGGAACAGTACATACCCATCCCGCCCCTAATACGAAACCGTCCGAATCCGATCTCGTCTTTTTTTCAAAATATGGACGGTATCACGGCATACTCGCGTATCCCTACACAGAAGAAACACTTGTGTTCTATTCACATTCCGGCGAAATTTTAGAATATGAGGTGACATAATCGGTATCCTAAAAGAGATAGACGTATTTCCGTTAAGAAAAACTTTTATATAATGGATGGAGTAATCATGTATAAAGGTGATATTGGTGAATGACAACGGTGAAGTCCCTGATGGAAAAAAAGAATCTGCAGAATCTACAAGGGGACAGAAAGATCTTATAGATATACCTGAAATTAATAAAGAAAAATTCATAGCACTCATTAAAGAATCTGGAAAGAAATATGGAAGTGAACTCCCTCATGAAACACGTTCTATCTGTCCAGAAACACGTGAAATTGTCCCCGCTGTGGTGTGGGAAAAGGATAACATGGTATGGATATCAAAAGAATGTTCTGATAATGTATTGACGGCTCTGTATTACGAGAATGCTGACACATATCGCCAATTTGAAAAGTTAAAATACGATTGGAACCTGCAAAGTACAAATGTAGAGAATACTGGGGTGAACTGTCCACTTGACTGTGGGCTCTGTCCGCGACACAAAAGCCACACTGCACTTCTAAACATTGCACTGACGAACAGGTGCAACCTCAACTGCTGGTACTGCTTTTTCTACGCAAAGGAAAATCAGCCTATCTACGAACCGTCTCTTGAACGAATACGAATGATGCTGAGAAACGCGAAAAAGGAGAAAGATATCGGTGCAGATGCCATACAACTCACCGGGGGAGAACCCACGCTCAGAGATGATCTGGTTGATGTGGTGAATGTCTGTAAGGAGGAGGGATACTCACATATACAGGTAAACACC
This sequence comes from uncultured Thermococci archaeon, assembly GCA_964595645.1. Lineage (GTDB taxonomy): Archaea > Methanobacteriota_B > Thermococci > Methanofastidiosales > B48-G16 > JAYEIH01. The sequence goes on along the minus strand of CAZQQT010000005.1, from coordinate 54,668 downwards.
GACGGCATCGATCTCGCGCATAATCCAGATCTTGCAAAAAATCTAAAGGCGGCGGGAGTGAACACGCTCTATCTCAGTTACGATGGGATGACCCCCACAACAAACTGGAAAAATCATTGGGAGATACCGTGGATCCTGGAGAACGTACGAAAGGCGGGAGGACCTGGAATTGTACTTGTTCCAACAATCATAAGAAATATGAATGATCATGGAATGGGCGATATCATTAATTTCGCATTCAACCATATGGATGTGATCCGAAGTGTCAATATGCAGCCCGTTTCGTTGGTGGGCCGAACGCCGAAGGAGGAGAGACGGAAGCTCAGGATCACCGTCCCAGGAGCGATACAGAAAATAGAAGAACAGACCAACGGTGCGATAGCCATGGAGGACTGGTATTCTATTCCTATTGCCGGCCATATCGCACGATTTTTTGAGGTGTTCACCGGGAAGAGATACTATATGACATCCCACTTTTCCTGCGGTGCTGCCACCTACGTGTTCCGGGATGAAGATGAGATAATCCCCATACCGCGATTTATCGATGTAGAGGGATTTGTCGAGTATCTCAATGAAAAAGCGGAAAGACTAAAAGATATAAAACGGCTTAAAAAACTTTCGAAAACAAGAGTGGGGGCGGAGATACTCTTAAACTTCAGGAGATTTTACGATGAGGAGTACGCACCAGAGAGTCTCAATGTACTGAATCTCATGAGGAATGCATTTATCAAGGGGAGCTACAGAGCACTGGGAGAGTTCCATACGAAAACCCTGTTCCTCGGTATGATGCATTTCATGGATGACTACAACTACGATATCGAGCGAGTTGAGCGGTGCGTGATTCACTACGCCATGCCTGATGGAAGAATCGTTCCTTTCTGTGCGTTCAACGTCATTCCTGAACTCTACAGAGACAAAGTTCAGACACAGTTCAGCTACACTCCAGAGGAGTGGAAAGAGAAAAATCCTGGATGGGAGTACAAAAAGGACAAGTACCGGCGAACGAAGGATTTCATCGCTGAAACGAAAGAAAGCGAACAGTATAAAAAGACCTATACAGATATAGAGGAGTTCTTTTAAGGTGATGCGATGCTGAGAAGAATCGAGTTTAAACTTGAAGACATCACCCCTGAGGACGCGAGAAAGATACAGTACGCTCTCAGTACAGATCCAGTAGTTTATAGAGCGTTTATCGATGCCTACCACAAGAGAGGGTTCATTGTGGTTGACAAGAAAAAATCAAAGGAAGAGCTCGCAAGTAAGATAGGTCACGGCTTTAAAATCAAAAAAGAGAAAAAAATACAGAGAGAGCAGCTTATAAACGAGAGTTTAAATAGGTAGTTCATCGGATAATTTTTTCCCTTTTCTTAACTCTTCTTTTTTCAGGAACCCACCTGAGATCACGATTTTTATTGCTTGTTGAATGGTGAGGTCCACATCCCTCAGATCAGACTTGGGAACGAAGACGAGGTATCCGGACGTGGGATTGGGAGATGTGGGGATAAAGACATTTACCATGGTTTTATCACCTATGGCTTCCTTTATTTCGTTATAGGTATCTCCTGTCACAAATCCTATGGCATACACTCCTTTTCGAGGATATTCCAAAGTTACTGCCCTTTTAAATCCTTTTTGTTGTATTAAAAGTGTTTCTGAGGCCTGTTTAATTGTGAAATACAGTTCGCTCACAATGGGGATCCTTTTCATCCATTTATCCATGTAGTTTATCGCTGTTTTTCCAACGGAAACGCTGGCGAAAAAGCCTATCCCGAGCACGATCAGTACCGAAATGATTACATTAAGAAAGGGGATATGTGGAACATACTTGGCAAAAAAACCTGGAGCGAGATCCTGAATAAAAGCGTTGATCCACCTGAACACGTAATAAAATATGTACACAGTGGCAGCTACAGGAATCACAATAACGAGTCCAGTGAGCAGGTAGGTTTTTAAATGTTTAAACATCGGTCACCACCTTCTCTATCGTTCTTCCTATCTCGAGGATCTCATCTTCATCTCTTTCCCATACCTTGATTGTTTCAATCACAAATCCCTCCTCCTGTACTCTATCGAACCGTGGACACTGGGAAAAAAGGGAGTACCCTGTATCCGGTCGTATCTTCTTATTCAACCTTTTTAAAATCTTCTTTGGATTCTCTGTTCTCACAAAGACTGAGGGCCCCTCATCATCCTCGAAAAGCACATCGAATGCAAAATCCTTTAAGAGACTGCTGTACCTCAATAGTTTCTGGAGTTTTGCCCCGGCATGGTCTACCTGGTGCTGGAGCCCTTCTATATATCCTTCTGGCGGCTCCATATAGTTAAAAAGCGGGGAGTGCTCTCCCTCTCTGTACGCGGCGAACCCGCCCCATCCACACTCCAGGATTTTGGGACGTCCTGTGGAGCACACCACGATATCACCTTTTCCAAACGATGGATATGAGAATCCAGAGGAAATATCTTCAATGGTCCATATTTCGTGATCGTGACAGTGTGACACTATCGTATCAACATCATTTTCTACAATATACCCTGAAAATGAGGAAAAGACGAAAAGATCAACGTCCCTAATATGTTCCGGAATAATTAATCCCTTCTCTGTCTCTATCAACGTATACGGCATTGCGAGAAGATTGGCGATCGTTAAAATCCCTTTGAAACCCCCCTGATCCGGTATTCCAAGCATTTTCTCCCTGGAGGGGTAAAGTGTGGAAAAGATAGCCATGGTCCCTGATGGTGCAAACTGTATGGTATCCGTTCCGAGGTATTCTTCGAGGTTCATATTCCAAACTCCACTAAACTTCTCTCATTCACAATGGGATCGTCCTTTAAGCTATATATTCCTCGTGAATGTCGTACAAAATGTTCTTTATACTCCGTGTTTCCTGTATGTCGTGATAAATAAGAGTAATATGTAGAGGTGGCAAACCCGGGACAGTATTCACGCAGTTCCAACGGTGTGAACTTATACGGGATTTCTCCTTTCACCCGTGCCCTCCGGATACTCTGGAGGAGCTTACTTTTCCTCATATGTGGTATAACAGAGAGATAACTTTAAAGGTTTACTGTTGTTACCCCAACCGCGCTCCATTGGGAACAGGTTTTTCTGGAACAGCGAGCACAGGAAGAATTCCATCAGGGTATCCAATATCGAACAGCATCCCCTCTGATACCTCTCCCATCATTTTTTTCGGCTCCATGTTCACGACAAATAGTGCCTGTTTTCCCTCGATCTCCTTCGGATTCTCACGTTCCTGTTTTATACCTGCTAGTATTTTCCTCGTGTGATCGCCGAAGTCCACAATCAACCGTACAAGGTTCGTTGAACGAGGGATATCTTCGACACGTTCAATCGTTCCCACACGAACATCGATCTTCTCAAACATCTCAAAAGAGATCGTCGGAGCAACCGGAGCGGGTGTGAACTGATTCATGAAAAGAGTATGCCATACTCATTTTAAAATATTCGGTACATCAAAAGACTGTTCACAGCGCAATGTCAGTCTCTGATGCTCATGAACAAGGACAGGAAGGTTGTGTATCTTTCGCCTCATCTTTTTTGATGACATTTTTGATTTTTTTAGCGAGAACACATATCGGGCACGTAAATTCTTCATCCATACTATCAACCCCATCCATGTCTAATCCTTCCAATAGGCCTGTCCCCATTAACGATGAGAGACTTCCAGCATTGTGGACAGTACACATTCCTATCGATATACATCTCTTTTCCTTTCTCTATTAGATTTTGACAGCGAGCACAGTGTTCCATGTCATCACCACAGTTGTTACTCAATACTGTATGCTCTATTTTTAAAGGTTACTCAAGGATGTGAGACTATTTTTCACATCTCATTGTTTTTTCTAGTTAAATCGAGAGATAATTGCGCAGTAAAATATTTAAACTGGGAGAGAGTGCTACACGCATGACTGAAAAGGAAAACAATAAATCTCCATGGATGGAACTCCTAGGAATTGTTATTCTCCTTATAGGAGTTCGTATTCTTGGGAAAGGAGTAGGATTCTGCCCTTCTGTCTGTTCAACAGAAACGTATCCGCTGTATATAATAATGGGCGCTCTCGTCACAGTTGCAGGGCTGTTACTGTTTCTCCTCACGCTGCAGAGGACAACCCGGGCGTGACATTGAGAAAATTGGAGCTGTTTTCGATTAAAGTCTCTCTTCCTTTAAACTGTCAGAAGCGGACCCGGCGGGATTCGAACCCGCGACTTTCGGCTTAGAAGGCCGACGCCATATCCAGCTAGGCCACGGGCCCTACGCTAATACCTTGGTTTTTGTAATTTCTACCCGCTTGAGAGGGTAAATCTTCTTTGCCTTTCGATACGCCGCGGCAGCTGTTTTCCCAAGGACGAGTTCAAGACTGAATGCGTCGAAATCTTTGGACGAAGCATTACTCTTGATCGTATCTTCCAAAATCTCTCGGATCTTACTCTCCTGTGACTGCTGTATCTTCTTCAGCGTGATCGCGGCAACTTGAATACGTGCCTTTCTGCCGTCCTTTGTCTCCACTTCCACAACATCTTCTACCTTCGTGGTATTCCTTCTCACCTGGGATCGCATATACGATCGTAGTAACTCCTGCTGTTTCAGTTCCGTATACGCGTTCGTTCCTTTTACATCTGTCACTTCGAAAAACAACTTTACGTGGTTTTTCTTGAAGTCTCCGGTGAGATCTCGAAGTGTCGTTTCTATTACCCTGCCGACCATCTGCTCTGGTTCTTTAGCAGGTACCTCGCCTATCTCTTGATTTCCAAATATTTTTGGAGCGTAAACAGTATACCAATCTTTCATTTTCCATGGATCTTTTTTTCTTGTACTCCTTCTTGCCATATTCTCATTCCTCTATCGTTTCAGATGATTTCACACAGACAAGTATATCATCAAACACATTCTTAAAGGTGCCTATACTCTCTGATTGTACACGAGTGATAAACTCGTTCTCGTTACTGTAACTTTCTATCATGGTGGCTTTTAAAGGTTTTTCATTGTCCACATCGATGGCACCCGCGATGGACGCAGCCTTTTTCCCATCTTCATATACAATGGTGAGGTCTCCCTCTATCAGGAAGCTGTCTCCTATCTGTTTCTTTATTTCAAAATCTACTCTCTCAATGAACTCCTCTATATCACCATGGTACTTCGCCCCTGCCGCGATATCATGACCTCCACCCTCTCCTTTTATTCCCACAGCATTTTTCAGTGCCTCACCAAGATGCAGACCCTGGGATACAAGCTGTTTCGTTCCCCGTACAGATACTTTCAAGGCATCTTTCTTTGAGATGAAAATCACCGGTTTGTCGTTGAAAATATCGATCAGCCGAGTAGAAAGGGTACCCGTCAATCCTACCTGTGCTGGGGAAACAATAAAATACGCAGATCTATTCTTATTTTCTTCTATTATTTTCTTCTTATTCTTCACGATCCGTCTGAGGGCACTATTTATCTCTTTATAATATTGTTTGAGTACTTTTTTGGCCTTTTTTATTGCCACTTCGTCTCCACGACAGGCTTGAAGTCCTAAATCCGTTTTATTCAAGGTGCCACAGGCATTGAGTAAGGAAGAAAAGTACTCCCCATCCCTGAGATGGCCCTCCAACACATCGATGATGATGTTTCCATCTTTTTCATGGAATATGCCCTTTCCTTCCTTGATAATCTCACGATTCAAACCCTGGAACGGATTGTTCTGTTTATCACCAATTGCACCAACAATTGCAAGGTAGCTGTACTCCTTTATCTCTGGGTAAAGATCTCTGCAAAAAAAATATGCGGCTCCTGCCCCCGAAAGATCATGGGCACCATTGTACCCAAAAAGATGGGGGTTCAGCACATAGCTGTCCTCACAGTCTTCGGGAGGATGGTGATCCAAAATAATCGCGTAAGGGAACTTTTCGTTGATCGCGGTACAAAAGGAGCTGCCGAGATCGGAAAACACCACAAGGTTATCGCCTACCTCCTCCTTCAGCTCTTCCAATGTATCAATGTATATCTGGGATACTATCTTTGTTTCTACCTTTTTAAACTGGGAGAATGTAATTTGCAAAAGGGCAGCTGCTGCAATGCCATCTGTATCTTTGTGAGAAACAATATACACCTTCTCGAACTCAGAAGAATGTTCTAAAAAAAACGAAGCAATCTTCTCTGCCCTTTTATAAATCCTTTCCAACAAATCACCTTATAAGGAGCTCGGCTTTTTCCGGATCGTATCTCCAATCTTCAGGAATTTCTCCTTTCTTCTTATAATACTTTGCAAGCCGCTTTATTTTCGATTCTGTAAGCTGCAATCCACGTTTGGTGTGGTAGTCCTTCTTGTTGTCCTCCATATGCTTCCGGATCTTCACCGCTTTCCGTATGAGGTTTAGCATGTCCTCAGGGAACTCAGGTGCCATATCGTGAGCTTCCAGGATCTCCGTGATCTTTTTTCCTGTGAGGAGCTTGACATCGGGGATTCCATACTGATCCCGCAGTTTCAAGCCGATGAGACTTGGAGAAAGTCCTTTTTTCCGTAATTTGACAACTAATGCCTCTCCTTCTTCTGCATCATATTCTGTCCATCCAGGAGATTTTGTCCGATGAGGACGAGTTGATCCTGATTTTCCTTTCTTTCTCGAGTGCATTCTTGCCATCTGATTCACCTCTTTTTTAAATAATGAATGAAACTTTTTAAGGCTTTTGCCCTATGAGAGTATTCATTCTTCTGGTATGTTTCCATTTCGCCAAAAGTATTTGTGGTACCGTCCGGGATAAAAATTGGATCATAGCCAAATCCATGGCCTCCCTTTGGCCTCTTGGCTATCCTTCCTTTGCACTGCCCTTTAAAAATTTTTGCTTCGCCATCATAGAAGCCAATTACTGTCTTAAATACCGCGTTTCTATCCTCAACGTATTCCATGAGCTTCAGAATCCCTTGGTTCCCGATGCTCTCAAACACAAACTTGGAGTAAACACCGGGAAATCCGTTCAAACGCTCAACGAAAAGCCCAGAATCCTCCAGAAAAAAGATATCGACACTGTCTTTGATCCACTCGATACCGTACCGGACTACATCTTCTAACGACGTACTCTGGATTTCCGGATAGTCCAGATCGTTCTGTATGACCGTATAGTCCAACGGATCGATAGCCTTTTGTATCTCGTTAACCTTATTCCTATTGCCCGTGATGAATACTATCTCTCTTGACATACCGTCCTCTCCTCTCTATCTCTTCTATTTTTCTTATAATCTCGTCTTTTCTTTTTTCACCGACAGTAGCTTCATACCCCTCCATCACTGCATTGAAGTCTCCCTCAAAATGATGGTAATGTGTGGACTGGAGTGCTTCTCTCAGAAGGTGCATATCCACACCTTTATCTTCTATTTCTATGGAGAACTCTCCCAGTCCGAAATCAATGAGATATATCCCACTGGAAGAACGGATCATGTTGGAGGTGGTCAAATCGCCATGGATGATATCATTTCTATGCAGATTGCCCACAATTTCTCCAATACGATGACACACTGATCTCCTCTTTTCAGGACTAATTTTTTCAAGGAGCTCCTTGACTCGTTCTCCTTCTATATACTCCATCACAATGTAACACTCGTCTGTGTCCACTTCAAAGATTGTTGGCGTTTTCACGTACTTTTTTGCTTCGTGCATCAACCGTGCCTCCAGTACAGTCCTCGATCGCCGTAAATGGAGATCTATCTGCTCATTGCGGTAGCCTTTCTTGATCCGTTTCTTGATCACTACCCGTATATCGAGATCGTCGCTGGGAAAGTATCGATCACTGAAATCTTCCACGGTAAGAACCGCCTCTGCACCCCTCCCGATCACAGCCATGTGATCTCCTCCTCATCTGTGCGCCATTTCTGTCGTACTACCGTATCTTTAAGGTGCATCCGCGCGCCGCTGTTGTGCTTGAGAAGTCCATGGTGCGCGATCATGGCCCCATTGTCCCTGCAGAGATCGAAGGATGGCACATAGCATTCATCTCCCCGTTCCTCGCACATGATTGTACACATCTCACGCAGTCGTGGGGACGCGGCCATGCCGCCTGTCAACAGCAGCTCGTGCTTTTCCGTATGTGCCAGCGCCCTCTCGGAGGCCTCTACCACCGTAGAAAAGGCTGTTTCCATTAGGGAGAAGGTGATATCCTCGATTGTTTCTGTTTCTTTGTACCGTAGTGCGTCTGTGAGCATGCCGCTGAAGGAGAAATCCATCCCCTTAATAGTATAGGGAAGCTGTAGATACATGCGTCCTTTCGCAAGTAACTCGTCGATCGTTTTCCCACAGGGGAATTTCAAGCCCATCGCTCTCCCGAAGCTGTCCTGCATATTTCCCAGTCCGATATCGAGTGTTTCTCCAAAAATTCGATACCGTTGAGAGGCGTAGGCGATGATCTGTGTATTTCCTCCGGAGACGTAAAGTGTTACTGGATCCGTTGCGCCGGTGGTAAACTTCCCTATCTCGATATGGCTCACGCAGTGGTTTACCCCTATAATCGGTATATCGAGCCTGAGGGAAAGCGTTCTTGCCACTGTAGCACCGATCCTCAGGCACGGCCCGATTCCCGGTCCCTGGGAAAAACTGACGAGATCGATGTCGTCCAGTGAGTGGTTCGCTGTGTTCAGCGCACTGTCGAGCACATCCTTTGCGGTGTCGGCGTGGTGATCCGCCGCCTTCCGTGGATGTATCCCCTTCCCTGAATAGACGGAAGTTTCATTTGCCAGTACCTCCTTTTCTGTGACAATACCAACACCGAAGGTGTGTGCCGTGCTCTCTATCCCAAGGGAGATCATTGCGTGTAGTTCGCTTTGGATGTTTAAATACACTACTGCGAAACACAGTAGTCCTACTGAGTACTCCTTTCTCATATCTACAACAAGATTTAAAAAATGAGATGAAGTAAAGAGATAAAAGGTGACTGAATGAAGAAATATGTATTCGTTCTTATTGGGTTGATTCTGCTACCGATGGTATGCGCAGACTGGAATACGTTTATGCACGATGAAAAAAATACAGGGTTGAATGAGATAGATGTAGGAACAATCAACAGTGTGATCTGGAAAACCGATTTAGAGGGGAGAATCTGTGGTTCTCCCGTGATCGTGGAAAATAATGTCTATATCGGCTCTGAAGGATATTTTTATAAGTTAGATCTCAACGGGAACGTGGTGTGGAAAAAAGAGATGAATACGCTCTGGTCCACTCCCACCGTGGTGAACGATACTGTATACGTTGGTACCTGGAATGGATATGTCTACGCACTGAATACTGACGGAAAGACTATTTGGAAACAAGAAATCGGAAAAGAGATACGAAATGCTCCATTGGTATATAAAGGAAACGTATTTATAGGAAAAGGCGCTTTAACCCCAAAATTTTATTGTCTTGACGCTGACACAGGAGAAATCAAGTGGGAGTATGAAACAGTCTCTCCTGTAAAAACGACTGCCTCAGTATGGAACGACCATATCTACGTGATATTCCAGAATGACATCTACGCAGATGAACTCTGCTGTTTCACCCCTGAGGGAGAACTCGTCTGGAAGTACAAAACAGTCAAGGTCCCCGAGGGCGCATGTATCCCTCCGATAAGTGTAAGGAGCACACAGGGCGTCACCTCATCTCCTACCGTATATAATGGCAAGATTTATTTTGGTTCCGGGAAGAAAAAAGTTCACTGCATCGATAGTGACACGGGTGAACCAAGCTGGACCTTCGAAACAAAGGGAAGCGTGGTAATGGAACAGTACCGAACAGGAGAGGACAGAATCATCTCAACTCTCGGAGCGGCATACGAGAATGTCTATTTTGGATCGTGGAACAACACAATCTATGCGCTGGATGCGGAGACAGGGAAAGAAAAATGGACATTTCTCACTGGTGACAGGATACTCTCCTCGCCTGTGATTGCTGACGGTCTTGTATGTGTGGGATGTATGGATGGCCATTTCTACTGTCTCGATGCGTACAAAGGGAACCTTCTTGGTGATTTCAAACTTGGAAAAGTTGTTGGATCGCCTGCGATTTCCAACGGCTATGTGTTCGTGCCTGTAGAGTCAACGCTCTACTGTCTTGGAGAGGAAGAACTAGAGACGAAGGCACCAAAGGCACCAGAAGAATCTGCTGTGGAACAGTCATCGGAACCTGAAAAGACAAGTAACAATACATATTATATTGTCGGCGCCGCCGTTGCCATTATCGTGTTGATAGTTATAGGAATGGTACGTCGGTAAAAAAAAAGAAAAGAGAAAATGAAATCTACACGTCAATGCTCTCTCCGGGTGCGAGAATTTCGTTTGGTATTCCTTCACTGTCGAGTCTCTCTTTGAGTCCCGTCGCATCGGATTCGTTGTCTTCCGGATCGTAATGGAATGGCACAACACGCGTTGGGTTCAACCGGGTAAATGCTGAGACGTAATCCTCGTAGTAATCGGGGAAACACGCAGTAAAGATCACGGCAACATCCTCTGCATCGGGGAACACGTTGGAATCACCGGCGTGGAGAAGTCCATGGTAATAGTAGCTCACGCTCTCATCAGATCCCCAGCAGTCACAGTCCAGTACACGTACATCACCGATACGATCTCCCGGTGTCACAGCGTGACCATCTACACCAAATTTCTCTAGTGTTGTAGCCGGCGCGTATAGCCCTGCGTCCTCACCGTATCCCCTGTACTTCGCTGGATCGAAGTGATCGTCATGCTCATGGGTTACCAGCACGAGATCTGCCTCGTTCTCCGGTGTGACTGTGAAGTGTGGATCTATCAGAATATGGTCATCTCCAAAAATCTCGAGACACGCATTACCTAACCATCGTACTCTCATTGTACTACCTCCTTCTACTACGCCATTCTTTTGTAGACATTAAAAAGTTGGGGACCGCGCAAAAAATACAGTGTATATTCCCCGTTCTAACAAGCATGATGAACAATTCCAGAAGAAAGAGAAACTTTATTAATTTCAATAACTTACCAGTAGTATGAGAGTGAAGCTGGTCTTCCACTACAATGGGAAGAACCTCATTCCATTCAACAGGAAATACGCTATTTCTTCATGGCTTTACCATGTGATCCGATCCTTCAACGAAGAGTACTCGGAGAAACTCCACTTCGACCGAGATATCAAGCTCTTTGTCTTCTCGGACCTCTTCATCCCCAACTATCGTGTGGTGAGAGGGAAGGGTCTCCGCACGAAGAGTGACGACGTTTCTTTATTGCTTTCCTCACCCAGATCCGAGTTCATCGGGAACACGGTGAAAGGGCTGCTGAACAGCGTGAATGAGAATCCCCTCACGCTCAGAGATGTCACGCTGAGAATCAAATCAATTGAGACGCTTAAGTCTCCAGAGTTCACCGATACCGCCGAGTTCAAAGCACTGAGTCCCATCGTGACGTCCACGTACAACGATGGAACAATTTACTACATTCCTCCTCACAAGGATCAGTTCTACGAGAATCTCGCAGAGAACCTTCGAAAAAAGTACCTCATGGTCCACGGCACCCAGTACAAAAAAGATATCACGATCGATCTCATCTGGACAAAATGTCCTCATAGCCCTCAAAAATCCATTAAAATCAAGGAGGGGCATGTGATAGGGTTCAAGATTCCGCTAAAAATTGCTGCCACGCCGAAACTGCTGGAAACAGCGTATGAGTGTGGTGTCGGCGAGAAGAACTCCATGGGATTTGGAATGGTCGATCCCTACTGATGTCCCAGTCTTTATAAATGACCGTGATTTCGGAGGTTGGGCAAAACACGATCGGAAACCTTATATACCTTGAATCCAATAGAATGGTACCTGTGAGGCAGGTCTTCATTTAACTAGAATAGTATTGAAATTTAAGATTATCATCAAATTCACTGTCTGATAGAGCAGTCTTCATTTAACTAGAATAGTATTGAAATAAATCCCTATTTTTTGATATAGTTTTTCTTCTTGTGTCTTCATTTAACTAGAATAGTATTGAAATCCATGGATGTTTTGTAGATTACTATAATGCACCATGGTCTTCATTTAACTAGAATAGTATTGAAATGTCTTCAACAAATACTTTGTCTACGAGAATTTTTGGTCTTCATTTAACTAGAATAGTATTGAAATAAAAGATAGAATGTTCATTGCTTCCGAGATGATTGAGTCTTCATTTAACTAGAATAGTATTGAAATTAGATACACGGGAATTTTTGATTATGTAGTTTACGAAAGTCTTCATTTAACTAGAATAGTATTGAAATAACTAAAAAGACCTTAACCTAAAAAGACCTTAATACGTCTTCATTTAACTAGAATAGTATTGAAATCCGCAACGGTAAAGGTGGATGCGGGAATGGTCAGTAGTCTTCATTTAACTAGAATAGTATTGAAATGATGATGTTGAAGTGAAAGAGGTGAATAAATGAGTTTGTCTTCATTTAACTAGAATAGTATTGAAATCAATAATCTGAATCATCGTCAGAATCAACCCCACTATGTCTTCATTTAACTAGAATAGTATTGAAATGTATATATAAGAAAGAAATCAGAAAAAGAACAAAAAGTCTTCATTTAACTAGAATAGTATTGAAATATGTTGGCATATTGTCAAAGGCTGTATTTTTCGAAGGTCTTCATTTAACTAGAATAGTATTGAAATTAGGAAAGGAACATAGTAACGTGATGGGAAAAAGGAGTCTTCATTTAACTAGAATAGTATTGAAATTCAATAGCAACTATCTCCAATATTTCTGGTTCTACATGTCTTCATTTAACTAGAATAGTATTGAAATTGGATGTTTGGGATCCCATATTTGGTTCATGATGTGCTCGTCTTCATTTAACTAGAATAGTATTGAAATGAACAATTGGGGGTCTTGCAAAAAGGGGAAGGGAAAGTCTTCATTTAACTAGAATAGTATTGAAATTTAAGATTATCATCAAATTCACTGTGTGATAGTTTATGTCTTCATTTAACTAGAATAGTATTGAAATTCTACAGAATCGCTAAGATATACAGCATCGCCATAAGTCTTCATTTAACTAGAATAGTATTGAAATTCTTCTAATATCTCTTCATCGAGTGGGTTAATTGTTGTCTTCATTTAACTAGAATAGTATTGAAATCTTTGAAGTGAGGATGACCACGACAGACACATATATGTCTTCATTTAACTAGAATAGTATTGAAATCTTCTTTTATAGTTTCACCATTTGCTTCCGATGTGCGTCTTCATTTAACTAGAATAGTATTGAAATCCGAGACCGATGTCTGTATTTATGTTGGACATATCATGTCTTCATTTAACTAGAATAGTATTGAAATAAATCAATGAATTTATGCAAAGTATTCAATATTCTTGTCTTCATTTAACTAGAATAGTATTGAAATTTAAATTTTGTTCTAAAAATCTCCATAGCCTGTGCTGGTCTTCATTTAACTAGAATAGTATTGAAATGTTGATACTCTTCTTTTTCTTTTCTTGTTCCTGTCCGTCTTCATTTAACTAGAATAGTATTGAAATATGGAGTGAATACACTCAGAAGAGTTCTAGTGTTAGGTCTTCATTTAACTAGAATAGTATTGAAATATACATCGACCTGTTCAGTTTCATCATAGTACTGGTCTTCATTTAACTAGAATAGTATTGAAATTGGGTGCGTGGTGCAAAACGAGCAAACAAAGAAATAGTCTTCATTTAACTAGAATAGTATTGAAATAGTATCGTTCCGCCAATAGTCACCATTACAACAAAAAGTCTTCATTTAACTAGAATAGTATTGAAATGTCGGAGTCATTGCATATTGGAGTTTATAAGACCCGCGTCTTCATTTAACTAGAATAGTATTGAAATGAGGTCTATGGACTGGATTGTAGTCTTATCGGAACGGTCTTCATTTAACTAGAATAGTATTGAAATATATCAATCATTATATTTATTATAACAGGTATAGTTTCGTCTTCATTTAACTAGAATAGTATTGAAATTTACTAGTCCATGTTGGTTCTGTCTCACCCAAATCATGTCTTCATTTAACTAGAATAGTATTGAAATGTAATAATATCCTTTTCTACTAGATTCTTAACTCTCTGTCTTCATTTAACTAGAATAGTATTGAAATCGCAGACCACCCCCATGGCCATGCGGACCTGGGTCTTCATTTAACTAGAATAGTATTGAAATGATGTTCCAGATCGAGGGAGCACCCTCATGTAACATGTCTTCATTTAACTAGAATAGTATTGAAATAATAAAGGAAATAAAAGAGAGATTGGATGAATTAAAAGTCTTCATTTAACTAGAATAGTATTGAAATAAAGATGTGTGTAGTATTGAAGAATCCGATGCTATTTTAGGTCTTCATTTAACTAGAATAGTATTGAAATGTGGATGGTGTACCATATCAATATTGGAGAGATCGAGTCTTCATTTAACTAGAATAGTATTGAAATTGGCGACAAAACTAGAGCCTATTTTTCTTGTGCTACAGTCTTCATTTAACTAGAATAGTATTGAAATATGCTTTAAATGAAGAAGGTGAATGGGAAGAATATAGTCTTCATTTAACTAGAATAGTATTGAAATGCGGCTCAGTATAGCCCTCTACTTCTCCTTTTTTTAGGTCTTCATTTAACTAGAATAGTATTGAAATCTTTGAAGTGAGGATGACCACGACAGACACATATATGTCTTCATTTAACTAGAATAGTATTGAAATATAGAACTGTGGACTCAATTACAAGTTCTGAATGTTGGTCTTCATTTAACTAGAATAGTATTGAAATCAAGGAGAAGAATAAAGAGAAAACCGTACAGTACCAGTCTTCATTTAACTAGAATAGTATTGAAATATCAACCTCATGAGATACCTGACCAAACTTGTAACGTCTTCATTTAACTAGAATAGTATTGAAATGCCTTCTGTAAATGTCACCGTTCCCGTAATGTCATTTGGTCTTCATTTAACTAGAATAGTATTGAAATGGCCATCCTCTGTACCGATCGCCGAAGGAATACGACAAGTCTTCATTTAACTAGAATAGTATTGAAATAAGGACATAGAGATCACATCGACGTCGTTGTCGATGGTCTTCATTTAACTAGAATAGTATTGAAATGGAACGACGTGGCAAGTACCAAGTGAAAACGACTCAAGTCTTCATTTAACTAGAATAGTATTGAAATACCGACGTGAGCAGTCTTTTTTGTGGATTTTTTCTTGTCTTCATTTAACTAGAATAGTATTGAAATATCTCCGGGATGCGGATCTCCGGCGTGCCGATCTCCAGTCTTCATTTAACTAGAATAGTATTGAAATTTAACAGTGCAGGGTATGGAGTAATACTCTCCATAAGTCTTCATTTAACTAGAATAGTATTGAAATGTATCCGTTTCTGTGATTACAAACTGCTCGCCCTGAGTCTTCATTTAACTAGAATAGTATTGAAATAGATCCCTAATGTGATGAGCCAGCCATCGTGGCCCATGTCTTCATTTAACTAGAATAGTATTGAAATAACATTAAGGAAGCGTGGCAAGGTCTTCCAGGATCCGAGTCTTCATTTAACTAGAATAGTATTGAAATCAAGTAACCAGAAGAACCTATATATTAAATTGTATAGGTCTTCATTTAACTAGAATAGTATTGAAATGAAGAAAAATTAGGAGAAACACCAAGGCTTTTACACGTCTTCATTTAACTAGAATAGTATTGAAATCCAAGCGCAAACTTCGAGAGTGCCTGCATATTCTGTCTTCATTTAACTAGAATAGTATTGAAATTGATAAGAGTGGAGGGCGTAACTAAGGGCAAAGTTCGGTCTTCATTTAACTAGAATAGTATTGAAATATATCCACAACTGGGCATCTGGGTGGGTACCCGCGAGTCTTCATTTAACTAGAATAGTATTGAAATCAGGGGTGAGGGCGACAATAAGGATCATGCCGCTTAGTCTTCATTTAACTAGAATAGTATTGAAATTCGACCCATGTTGAATTATCTGCGCTGATCTGGTATGTCTTCATTTAACTAGAATAGGAACATGAAGCACTGCTAACCAAATATAACATGAGCTCTAGCTCTGTGAATTGTGCAACATATTAATGTTGTTAAAAAAATTTAAAAAGAAAACTACAACAATAAGAATATGCAAAAAGAAATAGAAAAAACCTTGAAAAAACACAAGCCCTTCCTGAGAAAGAAGTTTAAAGTAAAGAGGATAGGAGTTTTTGGTTCTGTTGCGAGAGGTGAGGAATCTGAAAGAAGCGATGTGGATATTCTTGTGGAGTTTTCTGAACCGATAGGTTGGGAATTTATTGATCTCAAAGAATTCCTTGAAAAGGAACTAGATAGGGAGGTTGACTTAGTTACAGTAAAAGCATTAAAATCACAACTAAAGGATAAAATTCTAGAAGAGGTTACATACGCATGAAGGAAAGGACATATAAGGTATTCATTGAGGACATAGTGGAGGCGATGAATAAAATCGAGCGCTATATCAAAGATCGGAGTTACGAAGAATTTGTAAAAAATGACATGGTTGTAGATGCAGTCATAAGGAACCTTGAGATCATTGGTGAGGCGTCAAAAAGAGTTCCATCGGTTACGAGTGGGGAATCATCGCTTTTTGTATGTGGTAGTAGGGAATGAAGTGTTCGTTGAAGGGTGAGTGGCACGCACGTAGGGTACTAACCTCACGAGCTGTCAGTATCCCTTGTCCCGTTTGAACACGTCAATGACTTTCACCACGTCCTTCTCGATCGTGTAGACAATTCTATATCCACCACCCTCTGGATTTTGGTATTAATGATCCCGATCAATTGCTTCCAAGGCTTCTTTTTCCTGAAAAATAACCTTCGATTTTATTTTTTCTTTATCAACTTGCTCGTATACCTGTTGCACCCCAAGGCCCAATACAATCCAGAGGACTCCAAATTGGATCGCCCTCGTATCAAGGGTAGTACATAAAATTACACAGAATATCAAGGCAACGAAGGGTAAAATGCAGCTCGTTATCTTTCCTTCAGTCTTATAGTTAAGCACGAGTGTAGAAACACAGCCGATAATCCAAGAAACTGTTGTGACGAACACAACCATCTCTACAATTAGCAAGAAGAGGCCGGTGATGACTAAAATAATCTGGCCAGCCACTGTACATAATATTGCCATATACGGTGTGTGGAATGTTTTGTGTTTTTTTTTCAAGAATTGTGGAAGTGAACTTTTACCCATAGAAGCCAAGAGTCGAGAACCTGTGAAGATCAGGCCATTTAACGTGCTAGCTGTAGCAAAGAGCCCTGCAAAAGCGATAAGAATGCCTGCATTTTTTGTTATTTTGTATGCGGCTGTGGCTAGAGGAGCAGAAGCGTTTAAAAGAGAGGTATAGTGGCAGAGACCGGATTGTATCAGTATAACAAACATAAACAGAACTGAACATGTGACCAAAGAAAATATCATGCTCCGTGGTACATCCCTTTTCGGATTTGAAAACTCCTGAGAGGCATTGGGGATCGTGGACCAGGCTCCATAGGTGAGGGATGCCATGGCAGAAGCTTTTAACAGTCCTTGCGTTCCGTACGGTAAAAATGGGGTGAAATTAGAAGTGTCGATATGAAAAACTCCTGTTAAACAGAAAATTAATAAACAAACAACAATAGAAAACGTCGTTACCGCCTGTATTCGTTTGCTGAGGTTTGTTCCTTTGCTATTAAAAGCTCCAAGTACAAAAATAATAAGAATAGCGATGATCCTTCTTTCTATCGTAAAAGAAAGGCCGAGGATATCCAACAGCCACGTGAGATAGTATGCGAAACTCAGTCCTACGATAGCAGGTCCCAACCCCTGTCCTCCCCACAAACACCATCCTGCGAGGAAGGAAAGCTGTTTTCCGTATTTTTTTACTACTTTTTTAGGATAGGCATATATTCCCCCACTACTCTCTGGAAATGTTGTTACAAGCTTAGAGAAAGAAAGGGCAACAGTTAATGTAGCAACTCCGGCAATCAAAAATGATAAAAAAGAGGATGGTCCGGCTGTTCCAATGATTGCACCGCTCACGACAAATATCGCGGCACCTATCATTGATCCAGTACCGATTACCCATCCATCGAAAAGCGAAAGTTTTTTTCCGATGTTCTCACTTCCCTGCGTTCATTTTCTTGCGTTAGCCTCTTATATCCATTTGACATCAGGACGTTTTATCCACGCGAATGCTCGAAGACCCACGATAATGGCGATCATTCCCGCGAGGTAAATGCCCAAAACGAACAACGGCCCTCTCGAAACAACAACTGGCGAGATTAACATTAGCATCGGCACCATTGTGGGGCTTGTGAAGAACATTTTCAGGCCAAAGGCTTCTGCCGCTCCTGTCTCCAGTTCCGGGTCTACAGATCTGAGAAGAAGCATCGCTGAGGGCGTTGATCCTGTTCCCTGCCCCCACTCAGAGAGAGCTTTCTCGAACCAGGCACCTGGAAGCACCCGGGGAGCAAGCCAAGTCATCTGCCATAGGTTAAACACAATACCCAGTACAATCACTACCGTCAGTGGGAGGACGTACATCACTACCATATCGGGTCGTATACTTATCAACGCAGTCACAATCAGCACGTCGAGGGCGATCGATGAAATCGATCCAACCGTTCCTCTATCCACGTACGCATCTAGACCGGTCTTTTGCAGTATAATCTGTACTAGTATTCCTCCAACGAGGACGAAGGGAAACAGCGGTATGAACCGTAGCTGGGAGAAGTTCGAGACGAGTGCCCACTGTACTATCTTCCCGCCTAATATCGCCAAGGCCATAAAACCGAAGTTATAGGCCAGTGTACTCAATGCTTCGGGATTCGTTATTCCGTTTCCAATCGACTTACGCTCTTTTTTGGGAACAAAAGTACGAGATTCTACCCTTTTACCTTCCTTAAAGAAATTTTTCTTGGTAAATCCGCGAACGACTCCAAGGTTTATTGCAAGGAATCCAATAGCTATCGATAGTACAAGGCCGGTCACTGCACAGGTTTCTCCTACAGCTCTAGCAGCCTCGGATGTCCATCCCAGGTTTTCGTACATGGGGGCGAAGGCCGAAGGAACACCCACTCCTCCCTGAAAGCCGAGGATGAGTTGCATCCCGAACGTAGAGTGTATCGCATAGCCTAGAGCTGAAAATACGATGACTACTAGCATTCCTACAGCTATTTGACCAAAGTTACTGAACACGGCATAAAATGTCTGTGCTCCTGCAGTTTCTCCTAATTTTTTTAATGGTGGTATCGTTCTACCAATAAATATCCCTGCAAACACCAGGTTAATCAAGACAGCGGCATACTGTGAGTATTCCTGTGTTGTTGGAAGCACACCCAGTCCGTTGTGTCCCAATAGAAGGCCAATGAGACCCCCAATCACTGCTGCAGGTATTACATATCGTTGTAGTATTTTTACCTTAGCACGTATTATTGCTCCTACCAATAGAAGAGCTGCTACTATAGATACATCTAACAGTACTGTCTCTAATTCCATTTATTTTACCTCCTTATATACATCTCCATTTTTCATTACAAAATCTACATCCTGCAGAACTGAGATATCCGAGAGCGGATCTCTCCTTACTGCAATAATATCTGCATATTTTTTTTCTTCAAGAGTTCCTATTTTTTTCTCCAACCCGACACACTCACTTGAGGTCTTTGTAGCGGCTACAATCGCTTCCATCTCTGACATCCCTGCTTTAACCATCATCTCAAGTTCTTGGGCATTTTTTCCGTGCTTATTACCGGGTGAACCTGCATCTGTACCCGCTGCAATACGTACGCCGGCTTTTAATGCGTATTTCACGCTTTCAATTGCCTTGCCTTGAGCTTCTTTTGTTTTCCTCACATAGAAATCGGGAAGATTGTCAATTTCGTCCTCATGGAGTATTGTAGCCTTTAACGTTGGTACCAAAAATGCTTTGTTTTTGGCCATGAGATCAATTACAGCAGGTTCATCTATGAGATATGTTCCATGTTCTATTGTGTCAACTCCCTGTTCCACCGATATTTTTGCTCCTTTTGCGCCGTGACAGTGGGCTGCTACCTTTTTCCCTAGGCGATGAGCTTCTTCTACAGCGGCTCTGATCTCTTCGGGGCTATGATACGGCATTCCGGGATCGCCGCCGGCTGACATAATTCCTCCCGTCACAACAAGTTTGACGACATCAGCTCCACGTTTGAGTTGTATTCTTGCGGCCTTTCTAAATTCTTCTGGTCCATCAACGATTATCCCACCGAGCCCTTGTTTGTACTCGATGTCTGGAGCAAGCCAAAGATCGGCATGTCCTCCTGTAACGGTGATATTTTGTCCTGCTGCTACTATTCGAGGTCCCTCAACAATGCCTCGTTCTATAGCATTTTTTAGGGCAATATCCAGATGCGACTTTTCTCCCATCACTCGTATTGTAGTAAATCCTGCATTGAGATCGCTCTGTACATTGCGGAGAGATGTCAACGTTCGATACGGAGCAGACTGTTCCAACACTATATTGTAGTAATCGGACTCTCCATTGAAACTGGTGTGCAGATGACAATCTATTAGTCCTGGTAGCACTGTATATTCGGAAAGGTCGATAACGGTGTCATATTCCTCATTAAGATCACTTTCATCACCGATGAAGCTGATGACATTCTCTTCAATGGCAATCACTTTGTTTTCGATAGGGTCACGGCCTGTCCCATCTATTATTTTTCCTGCTTTGATCAGCTTTCTTTTCTTTTTCATTTTTCACCTCCTATAGTTTCTTTGGTACAGACGCAACCTTTGAGCAACTCATAACTTTACTATCGTCGTTGGTTACATCTGTCCATCGTTCAGGGTATAAGAGTAAACTTTTTAAACTTTTGTAAGGATTATATGTGACAAAGTGATAGATATGAGCGAAAAATTTAACGGTTGTGACACAACTCTCTACAAGAACGAGGATCTCATCAATGAATTGTTAAAAAACCCTAAACAGACCTTTTCTGAGATAGCAGAAAAGTTTGATACGTACAGACAAAAAATATGGCGAAAAGTAAAGGAATTGGAGAAAAATCGGACGATATGGGGATATACTGCAGTCATAGATGAGGAAAAAATGGGGTGGAAGTCTTTCATTATTTTAATGAAGATGGAACCTATCTCTAAAGAGCAGGTTGATCTCCTCATGGAGCGGGTAGTGAGTCATAAAGCAGAGAAATGCAGTGCGAGAGTGGTGGATAGCTTTTACATGAACGGCACATACGATTGGATAATAGTGTTTGCAGCAAAGGATTGGGCCACAGCAAGGAAATACTACGATACGATACGAAGAGAGTATAAGGAATTTCTCAGAGAAAAACCTGAACTCATCGATATCATGTTTTCTTTGACTAGGTATGGTAAGATAAATCCTAACATAGATAAAATAAGAGATTTTATTCCACCATCAGATTGAAAATTGATCTGGAGTATTTTAATAGAAATCTATACGAATAAATCCCATATCAAGCAGAAGTAGTTTATACTCTGTAATAGTGAAGCCGCCAACTATGTCTCTATGAACCTACTAGGGAGTAGACGCCGACAGAATATAGTTGAACAGATGCGTATCACACGGTTCTACCACTACGTTGCGAGATGTTAAATGCAACTGTCTGTTATACTTTGGAAAAGCTTGAAGAAGAAAAGAAGAAAAAGAAGACGTATGGAAAAAGTCACTCTCTCTTATCAGTGAAATAGATAGAAATGAAATGTAACTATTTAATAGGCTCTACTAGAAAATGTAGAAATTAAGTTTTTTCCGAAAGATTTAAATAGCAGTGTTTCTACTTAAAATAGGAGTATGAAAGTACTCCTTTTTTACCGTTGAAAAGGAGGGTATTTGTGTTAGAACAGTGGCTGAAGGAAAAAAATGTTATGAGAAATTCTTTCACTTTGACCAATGGGGATGAAAAGTAAAATGTTAAAGGAAGTAAAAGAGATAGGAGAATTTGCAATTGATCATAAGAACCTTGAACCGTTGAATATAATAGTGGATCAGCCACTTAACAAAAGAGTAATTGAGGAGGGAAATGCAAAAGTAATATGCATAGATTTTAATTTAGAAAATGGTAAGTTAGATTACGCTGGTGTGCATATCGAGGATTATGATACTTCAAAATTAACTAAGTATCTTTATCGTGATCATCCCTCCCATAGATTTAGAATTACCCCGACAGACAAAATTAGTACTTTGGAAAAAACCTCATGGAGGGTAGCATACTGGTTCAGAAAATTTGATAAATATCTTTCTAACGACTTTATTAAAAATCTTAAAGAGAAACTAACGGAAGAAAAAGAAATTGAAGAGAACATATTATCGGATGTGAAACAGAAATTCAAATCTTTTGAATCGGATTCTAAGAAAAATTCTTTACTGACTATTACCTTTCAAACGGATGGGGGTCAAAAACATATTGGAGATCTTGAAATATTTAATAGTATCTTAAAGGAAGAAGGCATGAGTGAATTCTGGGTACCCGATGTGCCTTTAGAAGAGGGGGTATGTTACCTTTGTGGTGAAGAAAAAGAAGTTTCAAGGCCTAGAGAGCCTTTTTCATTTTATACGGTTAATCCAAAAGGTTTTGCTCAGAGTTTGAATGTTGTAGATTCTTGGAAACAGTTGCCCATCTGTTCAGAATGCACACTCACACTTGTGGCAGGAAGAAATTTTATGGATGAGCATCTTTCTAAACGTTTCTATGGTTATAGATTTTATGTAATACCCAAATTTTTATTCGGAGGCATAGAAAAAGAGATAATGGAAGATATTATAAATTTGAAAGAAAAGGATTACCAGGGATCATTACTAACAGAAGAAGATGATATATTATATTATATGCGAAACAATGAGGGTGTAGTAAACTTAATCTTCGTATTTTACGAAGTAAAACAAGGTGGAAAAAATTTTGACATTTTAAAATACATAGAAGATGTGCCCCCTTCGTGGATCAAAGAAATAATCGATGTTTTTAAAAACACAACCTCTAAAGAGATATTTGAAGAAGATAATCTGCAAATCATTTTTGGTGATAAATGGGTAGGGAGTTTTAAAGGAGGTACCTATAAGGGGAATAATCCTGGATACATGTCTTTTGGGGGGATGCTTAGAACTTTTTTTCCTGATTCTGAAAATACTGGAAATCATGATAAGGAATTCTTAGATGTAATCGGGAATATTTTATCAAAACAAAAATTTCAGGAAAATGTTTTGATTGAAGCGTTTGTAAGAGAGTTAAGATATAGTCATGTCAAAGAAGAATGGAATGAAAGGCTATTGGCTTTAAAATCATTGTATGTGTTAGATATGATAAAAAGTTTAGAACTGCTAAGGGGTGATGGTTGTATGAATAAAAAAAGCGAGATAAAGAAAAAAATTAATAAAAACGAAAATAGAATAGAGAATTTTTTCGATGATTTCTCTAAAGCTTTCGATACCAACGCGAAAAAGGCAGTATTTCTAGAAGGGGTCCTGACTAAGTTTCTATTGGACATACAGAGTCGAGAAAGGAACTCTACCCCATTTAGATCTAAGTTAAGGGGATTGAGGTTAGACGAATCAAAAATCAAGAATCTGTTCCCAGAGATCACAGAAAAATTAAGACAATATGAAGCTCCTTATTACTCATGGTTAGAAGAGATGATTTCTCAATATTTCATAGCTGCGGATAACGATGGATGGGGCATCAACAAGAATGAAATTAGCTATTATTTTGCTTTGGGGCTGAACCTAGGAAGAGTATTCAAAAGAAAAGAGAAGAAGGAAAAGGATGTAGAAGGTGAAAAAAATGAGTGAAATAAAAAATAGGTCAGAGATAGTATTTCTGTATGATGTGAGTGATGCAAATCCAAATGGAGATCCGTTAGATGAAGACAAACCTAGAATCGACCAGCAAACAGATTTGAACATTGTTACTGATGTGAGATTGAAAAGGACAATACGGGATTACTTAAGAGATTTTAAAGACCAAAATATATTCATTCAGAGTGAAAAAGTGGTCGAAGAAGGTGAAGAGCTTATAAAATCTAGAGGTCGTAAACTAGAGGAAGAACTAATAGAACTTCTTGCGGAAGAGGAATTAGAGGACAAAGAGAAGGAGCATCTTGGGAAAAAAATTCATTCCATATTAACAGAGAGTAGTGCTAACGATAGAAAAAAGATGTTTTTAGGATGTTTAGTTGAAGAAAGAGGTGATGAAGAGAAAAAAGAGATTTATGAGAGATTTGAAGAACTTAGAACCACCGTAATCAAAGAAAAAGTCTTTGATAAATTCATAGACTTGAGATTGTTTGGATCGACATTGGCCGTTCGAAATATACAAGTGCAGCAGACAGGACCAGTACAATTCAAGTTCGGTAGGTCACTACATAAAGTTGACTATGATTTTTACAAAGGTTCAATAACTATGCCCGTAGAACCGGGACGAGGAAGAGAAAAAGGTAAAAAACAGGCGGAATTTTCCGAGGAATATAGACTCCCATATTCTTTGATCGGATTTTATGGAATAGTTAATGAAAATGCAGCTAGATATACAGGGCTAACTGAGGAAGATATAGATCTACTAATGGATGGAATCTGGAACGGAACAAAGAATCTCATTACCCGTTCTAAAGTGGGGCAAGTCCCAAGATTGTTGATAAGGGTTGTGTATGATGAGGATAACTACCATATTGGGGACTTGGACAAAAAAATCAAGATGGTTGGGAAAAATGGTGAGCCGTTGAATGAAGAAGAACAAAAAAGTATCAGAAGTGTTGATGGCTACATTTTGAATATAGATAAACTGATGGAATCGCTAGAGGAAAACAAAGATAACATTAAAAGAGTTGAGTTGAAGTATGATACCAGTCTTAGTTTTGATCTGTCCGAAGGAGAAGAACTAGAAAAGTGTATAGCTAACATTGGAATCGACGTGAATAATTTAGAATTATAGCGGAGATACAGATGGAAAAAGTAATTGCATTTGATATCTGGGGGGATTACGCCCATTTCAAGGAGATCGAAACCACAACATCTCCTTTGACGTACTCTATACCCACTGGAACTGCATTAGCTGGATTAATTGCTGGAATGATGGGATATAGAAGAGATTCGTATTACGAGGATTTTTCGAGAGATAACATAGAATTTTCCGTAAAATTACTCAATCCAGTTAACAAAGCCAGAATTAATCAAAACCTTATCAATACAGCTAACTCACCATATTTTAATCTATATGATAAGAACAATCCAAGAACACAGATTCCATACGAATATTTAAGTGATCCCAAGTATAGAGTTTACCTGAGACTGAAAGATAAAGATACCTTTGATAGCTTAATCTATAATTTAAAGAAACATAAAACCATTTACACTCCATTTCTGGGCCTTAGCGAGCATATAGCCGATTTTAAATTTGTTGGTGAATTTAATCCTGTGAAAAAAGAAAAGGAAAGAGTAAAGATTGATTCGGTACTCCCCCAAAAAAAAGTTGAGATTAATTTGAGCTATATTGAAGAGGGTATGAGATGGATAATCGAGAATATTCCAATGTATATGGATGAGGAGAGAGTTGTAAAGGAATATGCTGAAGTGATCTTCGATTCCAATGGTAGATCGGTTCCATTGGAAAAGGCCGAGTATTATGAAATTGGAGAAGATAATGTAATATTTGTATAATTTGTATCATATGATAAAAGAGCAACATCTTAAATCGCATCCAGACAAAACTCTTTTTTCCCACCTAAAAAATTCAGCATGCCTTTCTGAGAAAATTGTAAAATCAAAAAATTTCAAAAATAAAGACATCTATTCAAAAACAGCCTATCTCAACGGTGTAGCCCATGATTTCGCTAAATCAACCACTTTTTTCCAAGATTGGCTGGAAAAAGGAAAAAGAAGCGAAAAAGCTAGACATGGACACTTATCTTCCTTATTCGGATATTATTTGGTAGATAAATATCTCATACAATATGGATTGAAAGGAGATTTTGAAAATTTTCCAGCGATATCTTTTATAGTAATAAACAAACATCATGGAAATCTGCTGAATATCAGAGGGGGGAGATCCGATTTTGCAAATAAAATCAAAGATAGTGGCAATAAAAAAATAATAGAAAAACAAGTAAGAGATATCAAAGAAAATCATCTCGATGAAGTGAAAACAATATACGACGATTTGCTCAATGAAATAGATCTAGAGCTGAGAATTCAAGATTTTTTTGAAAGATTAGATGAGGATTTTTATTACAATGTTTACCAGTCTTTGAAAAACTTATCAAGAAAGGAATGTATGGATAAGTATGTCGATATCATGTTCTTTTATTCTGTTCTTCTTGATTCGGACAAATTAGATGCATCAGGTATAGAAGCCACTCCTTCAAGATGGGATAAACTATTAGAAAAGAAAATAGTTGATCAGTACAAGAGAAAAAAATTTGGTGAACCAAAATCGGAGATTAATAAAGTTCGTGAGAGAGCTTATACTGATGTGAATGACTCAATTGAAGATATTGAACTTGTTGATAGACTCTTATCGATAAATTTACCTACAGGTTCTGGAAAGACCCTAACAGCCCTCTCTGCTGCATTCTATTTAAGAAAAAGGATAGAAAATGAATATGATTTCACTCCAAAAATAATCTATTCTCTACCTTTTCTCAGTATCATCGATCAGAATAGCTCTGTTTTTAGAGAAGTTTTGGCAGAAGAAGTCGGATTGGATTGGCAAGAGATCTTGGAGATGAAGGATGAAGAAAAAGAGGAATTATTGAAAGAACGTATTCCATCGAACTTACTGCTTACACATCATCATCTAGCAGATGTAGAGTATAGAGAAAGAAAAGAAGAAGACGAGATATATTGTTATAAAGATCTTTTAAATTCTCTTCTTCTTACTGAAGGATGGTATTCAGAGATAGTTGTATCAACCTTTGTACAATTATTCCATAGTCTGATCACAAATAAAAACAGAGCTGCAAGGAAATTCCATAATATCACGAACTCTATCATTATCTTAGATGAAGTACAATCTATACCATTTAAATATTGGGAACTGGTAAACAACATATTGCGGATTTTAACTGAAAAATTCAACTGTTGGATATTATTCATGACAGCCACTAAACCATTGATCTTCGATGAAGATGAAATTCACGAACTAGCATCTCAAAAAGAAGAATATTTTGAGTTTTTTGATAGAATTAAATATAAATTCGATCTTCGAGTGGAAGGATTAGATGAATTAAAGGAGCTGATTCTTGATGAGGATCAAAAAGACGTCATGATTGTTATGAATACTATCAGTTCATGTAAAAAAATTTATTATGATTTAAAAGAGTATTTTGACAAATTGTATAACCGGAACCATGAAATCGATAATGATGGAATATGTCAATTCGATGATCTAGAACTTATCAATCTTTCTACGCACATCTTACCATTTACCAGAATGAAAAGAATAAATCGTATAAAAAATGATGAAAAGAGGAAAATAGTTGTAACAACCCAGTTGATTGAAGCAGGTGTGGATGTTAGTGTAGACATAATTTATCGGGATTTTGCCCCGCTAGATTCGATAATTCAAACTGCTGGTAGGTGTAACAGAGAATTTAACGAAGAAAGAGGAACAACGAAGATCATCAATCTCAAAGACGAATCAACTCATAGGTATTATAATTCTTATATTTATGATCCAACTATAATGGGGGCTACGGGAGATGTTATTGAGAGATTCGATGAAGAAGTAATGGAGAAGGAATTCAGTTTGAAAGGAGCTGTAAATTATTATAATTTAATTCAAAAAAGAAAAGCTCAGGATAGGCAGGTTTTAGAAGATATGGAGCAACTGAAATTTATGAATATAGCTAACTTTAATTTGATTGAAGAAAAAGTTAAGTCTATATCTTTATTTGTAGAAAATAGTGAACGAGCAAAGAAACTAAGGCAACAATTGGACGAGGAGCTAGTTGAAGTTAAAGGATTCAAAAGAAAAGAAAAACTCTTAAAGTGGAGAAAAGAATTGAATGAGTACACTTTATCTATTAAGGGAAGTGACAAGGTTATAGACAAAATTGAAATATCTCATCCTCCGTTCTTAGGTAATGACAGTTTCAGAGTTATTCGAAGCAGTGACTTAAATAATTGGTATGACAAGGAAACTGGATTTAAAATACCTGATTCTACACTAGATTTACGTATGATATAAATGAGCAAAGAGGAACCCAAACATGTCCATAAACGAAGAGGAAAAATCAGAAGTTATCTCCTTACAGCAGGAGAACAAACTCACGAGGAGAGAAATTACAGAAAGAGTAGGTGTGTCACCAGGAACTGTAAGCGCAGTCAAGGCGCACATCACAATGGGAACATATGCAGACTCAGATCCTGAGGAGATAATAGATGCCTTGGAAACAACTTTTGGCCTTGAAAAAGATCTCCAAAAGGCACTCCGATACAATATCGAGCAGCTAGAATCGGGACTAAAAGTTATTGATCAGGGCAAAGAACTGACAACCGAAGCGGGGAGAATAGATATTGCCGTCGAAGATAAGGAAGGAAATTTTGTGGTAATAGAACTGAAAGCAGGCACTGCAAAACCAGATAGCATTGCTCAAGTACTGTCGTATACGGCAGCTCTTAAAGAGGAAAAGAAAAAGTGTGTGAAAAATAAGATAGTTTTAAAATATAAGATTAAAAAATCTATATCAAGTTTTTAAGAGTGTTTTAGGAAGTGAGTAGAATGAGGAAGAAAAGAAAAATCGAACGGGCAGTCACGAAGTATCGAGACGGTGAAGTCTCGTTGATGCGAGCTGCAGAGATGGCAGGGGTCACCATCTGGGAGTCCCTCGAGATACTTGGAAAGCGAGGAATCTCGCTCCGATCATCTCTGGGGGCTGTGGAAGAATCGTTATGGATCTAGCATCTTATTTACCCCTTTTATAGATATTCTTTCTATGACCTATCACGGTGATCTCGATTCTCTCCTCTGTGCGATTAATATCCGCAATGATACGATAATCTCCTACACGAAGCTTATAATCATTTCTCCCCCTTAACTGTTCAAAGTATCTGAACGGATTCTTTTTGGCATCGACAATCTTTTGAAAGATTCTCTCTTGTATATCTACAGGTAGCTTTTCAAGCTCTTTTACAGCTTTCTTGTCTGCCACCACCGAATATCCCACACTTACAACCCCAAAATCTCTTGTATCTCTTCTTCAGTGTAAAAATCTCCTTTTTTTATTCTTTCACGGGCCTTTTCGATTTCCAGTATAGTTTTTTCACTTAGCTCAGGATTTTTCTCAAGATTTTGTGCAATATATACTAATTTCCTCACTATTTCATCATATGTTTCGTTTTTATGCTCCCTAAACTTATCTAATTCATGTTTCGTTTTTCTTTTTAGCTTGATTGTTGTCGGCATGTACTCACCAGGTATACCAACGTATACAGAGATATACTATATAAATCTTTTGACTGTGAGATCAGCATTACCGAATTTCGACAAACATTATTAATATATCCAACAATAAAAGTATGTGAGGGTCAATGACACTAATACCATCTCTCCAAGAAAATACGCTCACCGGCACCCATATCAACTACTACTTTACCTGCCAGCGGAAACTCTGGTTTTTCCACCACTCCATTCATTGTGAGCGGGAATCTGACCTCGTGAAAATCGGGAAACTGTATCATGAAGATCTCGATGAAGTTGTGATCGATCGGATCAAGATCGACATGATGAAGAAGGGAAGGGTGTGGGAGCTCAAGAAGTCCAAAAAGAACAGGCAAGCCAGTATCCATCAAGCACTATACTACCTCTATGTACTGAAACAGAAGGGAATCGAGACTACCGCCGTGATAAAGTACAGGGAGAACAACAGGAAGGAGGAGGTAGCATTGACGGAGGAGAACGAGGAGATGCTGACGGACGTAATAGATGAAATCCATGAAATTGTGAATGGAGAACTCCCCGATCGGGAAAATAAGAAAATCTGCAAGAAATGCAGTTACTACGAGTTGTGTTTTGTATGAAACGGAATTTCTACATCGTCCAGAGCGGCGATTTAAAGAGGAAACAGAACACCGTCTATTTTACCAACGAGAACACGCGGAAGATCATCCCCATCGAGAAAATACGGTCGCTCTACTGCGTGGGTCAGGTGAACATCAACTCCAAGCTTCTCACCTACCTCTCACAGAAACATATCGTGGCCCACTTTTTCAACTACTACGGGTACTACACAGGATCCTTCTATCCGCGGGAACATCTCGTCTCCGGCGATGTGATCGTGCGTCAGGCCGAACATTACTTAGATCGTGAGAAGCGACTCTTTATTGCCAAAGAGATCGTGACTTCAACAATCGACAACCTTTCACGTATTTTGGAACACTACCGGAAACATAAGAAAGAGGTAATGCAGCAGATGCTCACGATACGGGAGTGCGGACAGGCAGTATCCGATGCTACAAGTATCGAGGAGGTGATGCAGAAGGAGGGTGAGGCATGGAAACAGTACTACCAGACATTCCCGGAGATTCTCAAGTTCTTCGAGTTCTCTTCCAGGACAAAGCGACCTCCCGATAACGAAGTTAACTGTCTGATCTCCTTTTTCAACTCATTGCTGTACACCGCGGTCTTAACAGAACTTTACCACACACAGCTAAACCCTACCGTGAGCTACCTTCACGAGCCCTCGGTGCGACGGTTCTCTTTGGCCCTCGATATCGCAGAGATGTTCAAACCGCTGATCACCGGGAGGGCATTGTTCACGTTGGTGAACAAGCGGATGATCCAGGAGGACCACTTCAGGAAGGATCTCAACTCCTGTCTACTCAACGACGCGGGAAAACGGATCGCGTTGAAGGAGTTTGACAAACGAATGAATCGTACTGTAGAACACCCAACGTTGAACAGAAAGGTCTCTTACAGGCGACTGTTACGATTGGAGGGATACAAACTGGTGAAACACGTGATTGGCGACAAAAAGTATGAAGGGTTCAGGATGTGGTGGTAATGTATATCCTTCTCGTCTACGATGTGGAGGAGTCACGGGTGAGCAAGGTCTGTAAGTTCTTACGGCAGTATTTGAACTGGATCCAGAACTCGGTATTTGAGGGAAACCTCACCGAAAGTGAACTCAAAAAGGTAAAAAAGGAAATCAAGAAGATCATTGACGAGGACTACGATTCTGTCATGATCTTCCGTATGCGGGACAAACGGTACGTGGATAAAGAGATTCTGGGTATCGAGAAAACTGAGCTGTCCAATATCTTTTGACTTTTTAAAGTAATTTCAGGGCATAAATAGGTTCAAAAAATTATTTATAGGAACACTATTCAAGAAGATTACAATGAAAAATGGACAGGGAGAAAATCAAAACGATGATACGCGTATACGCGTTTATGATCTACTGACGAAGTTACGATCATCCTGTATTCGTGATTATCATATCCTCACCCGTACATACCTTACGGCCAACTCAATTCTTATCACCGCAATAGCAATACTCATTGCCCAAGACTACACATTTAGATATTACGTCTCACTTATTCTCTCACTGGCAGGTGTTCTACTATGTGTTCAGATGTATATTGCCCAAGGGATTTCCCTGGGAGAACGACATTATTTGGAACGAAAGCTACGAATAACGGAGAAAAATTGGAAAGACGGTCCCAAGATATTTTTGGAGCTACATGATTTCAAAGACAGAGGGAAAACACTCCCCGGTGAAGCAGGAGAACCTTCTTTGGTTCCAGGATTTTCTATAAAGTACCAGGAGGGATGGTGGGCAAGAAGAATGAAACTACTTCCCTGGATCTTCGGATTAATTTTTACATTATTGTTCGTCTGGAGTCTGTACAATGCGGTTAAGTTACTTTAACATGAAATGTAGAGTTGTCCTACCCATTTCGTTTTGCCCAACCTCGCAGATCGTCGTCCTTTATAAAGGCTGGGACAGAAAAAGTTCTCTCAGTTCAATTTTCTTTTTGTACTCTGAGTGCAGAGTATACGGGTGTCACTAAAAGAAAAGTCAGAAATGAAAGAAACAAAAAAATTAGTAAACCTTATAAAGGATGATTCCCTATGTTGTATGTGATCTAATGGAGATCCACCTTAAGACATTAACCCCTCTTTGGACAGGAGACATTGAGGGGAAATGCACAAAGATAAAAGAGACTGGTATCATCGGGTCTCTGCGGTGGTGGTACGAGGCTCTTGTTAGGGGATTGGGAGGGTATGCGTGTGATCCGACTGATTCTGAATGTGAATTTAATTATAACGCTTATAGAGAAACAAAAAACGTAGAGAATGGATTGAAAGATGTATGCGAGGCGTGCAGGCTCTTTGGATGTACAGGGTGGAGAAAAAAGTTTAAACTGGAAATCAATCCAGAAGATAGATACTCATATGCACCATTTGTAATCGCAAAACCTAAAAGTTCTAAGAAACAAGCCTTTTTAGGATATTATGATAATACTGGGAGAACCTATGAAAAAAATGGAGGGATATTTGGAAAACTTAAAGTGGACATAACTGCTCAGAAAGAAGACATCGAAGGTATAATCGACTGTACTCTCCAGCTTTCTGCTGATTGGGGATTAGGTGCAATCGTACAAAGAGGTTTTGGGATATCCTCTTTAAAGAGAGAACCTAAGAGTTACAAGAAAGAATTGCCCAAATTCTTAGAATTTCCCAAGAAGGTCTCCTATTCTTTACCGCTACCACAGATAGATCACTTTTTCTTTTATAGAATCCCTATCAGAGATGGACACGTAGATACCATTAGGAGTGAGATTGGTAAGAATGTATATAAAACAATGAAAGCTGTAAAGTCTGGAGAAAGTTTGAGGTGGCCCCATGAACAGAAGTATCCTTACATCCCGTCGGCACCGTGGGTGAGGAGAAGCATAAGGCGACTATTTTCTAATAATGATGTCTTAAGACATTACTTAATGGGGTTTGTTTCTGTGAAAGGAACCCCAAGGCCAGTGCACCTAAAATGTTGGCAACATTTGATTGATAATGATAGGAAGAATAGAGGGAAATATTGGTGTCATAATTGTCAAGAGGGGGGAATTACAGAGGAAAAAATACTAAAGAAAGTCGCTTCTAAAATCAATGTTTCTCATATGTACGATAAGAAATTTTACAGTAATGAGAAAGAATCGAAATGGGAAATGAAAATATGGGGATGGATTCCAGATATTCCAAATAAATTGAATACTTCTCGAGAAAATATTCAAAAAATATTGAAAGAGAAACTTAAAAATGAAAATTTTTGGAAACAATGCTTCAATGTGAATAGTTGTCCTGTTGATATAGACAAGATTAAATGGGTTTATGATCCTGACCCAAAGAAAATTCTTAGATCGGGAGGAAAAGTTTCTAGGGAGATGTGTTAGAATGACCTACGATTTCTATGCTGCGTTGTGGGATGAGAAAATTGGAAAATTAAAAAATAAATTAGATAGGATAAAAGAAGATAAAGTGAGAGAGGAACTCCTCACTTTCTTCGAAAATAATTTTTCTTCTAATTGGTACTCTCGATTAAAAGAAATTTCATTATTTGTAAGGTTCTATGAAAACAGTAACAGGGATAATAAAAATCTTTTAAAGGTGGGGTACAATGAGTATATCCTAGATTTGAAGAAAGACGCTGTGTATACGATGAACGAGGACTGGGCGTTGAAGGAAGGAGAGAATTATAAATCAAAAGTTTTTGAAACAATTGCAGAACCAAAATACGATCCGGAAACCCTCCCCTATTCATCTCTCCTCCACATCAAATTCACCCTCACAAAACCGTTTCTGAGTAAGGAGGATGAAGAGTTCTATCTCCACGAGAATCCTGTGACGAAAGAAAAGATCTTCAAAGTCCCATATATCAAGGCATCGTCGTGGAAAGGTAATCTACGGTGGGCCGCATCAAAACAATTCTTAGAAGATTTGGATGATGATGAAAAATCAGTGAACTGGAAGGAAAGAAGAATGAGACTTCTGAAACTCTTTGGTGATGAGAAAGAGAATGTGAGCCATTGGCTCAATCGATCTATAGGTAAAAAAGTTGGAAAAAAAGCAGACGAACTTGGAAAGGAGTTTGATAGCTATTCCAGAGATAGTCTACCGAGAAGAGGACGGTTGCGTACCTACCCCACATTTTTCAACTCAATGGATCTCGATGTAATTAACCCTCATGACAGGAAGACAAAAACAGGCACTGTTCCCATCACACTCGAAACAGTTCCTGAAGAAAAAGATGGAGAAAAAATGAAAGGCGAATTTTACTTGCTCTATTTCCCCTTCGATATTTTAAGAGATAAGGAGAAAAAAATCAAAGAAGAAAAGAATGAAGATATTCTCATCATCGTGAACGCTGTTTTCGACATGCTTACAAAATACGGATTTGGAGCAAAAACAAGTAGTGGGTATGGCGTGGCAGAGATAGAGAACATTAATGTAAATGGTAATGATTACGGGAAAGACTTCTGCAAAATGCTGGAGGAGATTCTGGAAGATGAATACAGAGAGTAAGAATATCCCAAACGAACTAAAAAAGTTGCAAGATAATCGAGCATTAATTTTATTGGTTGAATTGATGGGATTTTTGCATGATATTGGAAAACTATCTTCTGAACTTCACAAATGCCACTATAAAAGATATGACGGCGATGTGAAATTTACAGAGGAACGCGAAGAAGAGAATGGTAGAACTCACGTAAACGTTCCACGGAGAATAATTAAATTATTTAATGCAGATTTTGAAAGATTGCTCAATAGCAAGATATCGGAGAATATTCTAGAAAAAGTAAAAAATCGCGAAATTAAAGTTAAAGGATTTCAAAGACACCATCGGAAGTGGAATAGTGAAGGCAATCCTAGAAATGTAGAATATTGGCCTCAGAATTGGGTAGAAGAAATAATAAATCTGGCGGACAAGAAAGATAGTTCAGAGGATAGAGGAAAAGCAATCGCTATGCAAGAGGAATTTGTAGCATCCGTTTTTGGGAATGAAAAAAAGCTTAAAAAAGAGAAATTCAATGAAAAAAGAGAGGGAGTATATAATAACTTAGATGCCTTATTTTCAAAAACTTTGATTGTTGATTCTCAAGAAAAGATTAAAGAGAATGTGGACTGGAACAATTTTCATGAAAAGATAGTAAAGGCAGTTGGAGTTTTCAAAGAAGGAGTTGCCAGTACCTATCGTTCAAGCAATGATGTAACCCTTTTTGATCACGGTTTCATGACTGGTACCATCTCAAAATCTATTGTTTCAAAATGTATTTTAAACGATAGATTAATATCAGAATTTGAACCTGATAGAAACACTCATCATTTTGAAGATCCTATGGACTTAAATTTATTGATTGTCTCCTTCGACAGTATCAACTTTATTTCTCAAGGGGAAAACCTTTTGGATGTGAGTGGAAGGAAAGCAATCATGAACGAAGTTAGAAAAGAGATCAAAAATTTACTTGAAGTAGATTATCCGCTTGGGAACTGCATTTATAAAGATGAAAATCACCTATGTTTTTTAGTTCCTCCAATTAAAAACGATTCTTTTAATTACCTTAAGAGATATATCCAAGATAATATTTTCAATGATAAAACGATGGGATTAGTTATTCCAATAACAAACAGATCATGCGATTTAAAGTATTATGGGGTGGAGTTAACTAACTTAAGGAAAAAAGGTGAAAAAGAGGCAAGACGAAAGTCTATTGAAACCCCACCTAATTTCACTCCTAAATGGATTAAAACGTGGAATGGAATAAAAAATAAAGACAAATGTATTCTCTGTGGAAAAATGCCCCAGTGGAAAGGAAAAGAAAGTGATTATCTATGTAGATTTTGTTGGGAAACAAGAAAAAAGAGAGGAACTGATAAGGAAAAAAATAGAGAAGGAGGAACAAGATGGATAGATGAACTCGCAGATAGCAATGGAAAAATAGCTTTAATTACAGGAAGATTTGAACCGTTAAAAGAATGGTTAAGCGGAAAATTCTTGAAATATCAAAAAATTAGAACTAAGAAAGATCTGGAAGAGCACCCTTTCGCTAGGAGACATTTTAACAATATCTCAGAAGAAGAGTATAACAATATTAAAGATAATGCTATTGCAAAGTTTGCCAAATTGTTATCAGAAACGGATCCCAACACCGTGCAGGGTGAAAGAGTATTTAAAAATAAAGTGAGAGAACTTGATAAACTCAATGATAAAGAATCCACTTTTATTGGAGCTAAAAGCAAAGTAGGAGAGTTTTACTATAGAATTGGATCGGATATTGGAGAAGAGAAAATTTTAGATGCTATAGAAACAAAACCACCTTCACCAGCTCGACTATACAGAACCTGGAGAGAACTTCAAAATTTTTCGCGGGGACAGATAGAAAAGAGTAGAAATATAGTTCCAAAGGGTAAACGGTTAATTTTTCAAATAGTGCATGATCTTGAAGAAGGAAAGATATACGAGGCTGAAATACCTGATATTGGAACGATCGAGGTGTTCTTTGACGGGAAGGAATTTTTCACCATAGAACGAATTGATAAAAGGAATCCATCTGATGTCAAACAAAAAGACTATCTAAAATCACATGTGGGAATATCAAAAATAAATTTTAAAGGAAAAACTATCGAGATTAAAAATGAGAATGAGAAAAAAAAGTACGAAATTAAAAAATTCAGGTTCGTTGATTTTAAACAATTTAGAGAAATAATTTCTTCTCCCACGAGTTTTATGTTTTTAATTCCTGCAAATAGCTCTTTCAAATTAATTGAGTCTATTAAAGAGGATTTCAAATCAAAATTTACTAAATCGCTAGGTAAGATATCCCTTAACATTGGATGCATTTACTCTAAAAAAAAGACACCTACATTTTCAATACTCGATTCTGGAAGAAGATTCATTGATATATTTGATGAACTAGAAAAAGAGAAAACAAAAATTTCCAATATGCAAAATTGTAATGAAAGCAAATTAATTTCACTGAAAATAGGTAATAAGGAGATAGCTTGGAAGATTCGAAATAAGCTGGGAAATGGAGAAATTACTGATTTTTATTACCCCTACTTCCTTTTAAATGGAGAAAAGAGCGTACATATCAACAAGATTAAGGAAGGAGATAAAATACAGGTCTTTACTAATCATTTCGACTTCCAGTTCCTGGACTCCAACACAAGACGGTTCGATATCGTTGCCGGCACACGGCCGCATCCCATCTTCAAAAAGAAAGGGCCGAGGCCATACTACCTCGAGGAGATCGAGACGATCATCGAGGTATGGGAGACACTGCAAAACTGCAATGTTGACAACACTCAGTTGAATAACTTCGAATCGCTCCTCCTCGGGAAAATAGAGGACTGGCAGTTGGAATTAGAAGAATTAGAGGAGAATAAAGAGTATAAAGAGTTTCAAGAGCTGATAAAATTCTCTATAAAAAATATTTTGGATATTGAGGATAAAAAAGAAGATAAAGAAAGTGAAGAAAGTAAAGAGTTCAAGCTAATCTACAGCTCCGTGCTGTCAGGGATGTTTTTCGATGTGAAGGAGCTGTACCACACGATTTTAAAAGAGAAATTAGGAGATGAGAAGAAATGAGTAAGCCGTACGAAGAAAAAAAGTTTGCAATGGCGTTAGATCCTATACATATCGGGACCGGTGGGTACCGGCTGGGACGGGTGGACAATACGATAGCACGAGATCCTGCAACGAATTTGCCAATAGTCTTTGGATCCAGTATCGAGGGGACAGCAAGGACATATTCTGCCTATAGTTTAATTAACGACAATGAATCAATAAAGGAGAAGAAAGAAGAATATCTCAATTGTGCAGGGAAAAGTAATGAGGAGAAGGGAACAAAACAGTGCGGTAACTGTGAGATCTGCATCACCTATGGATTTTCAACGAGGGAAAAGTCACTCCATGGCATGGCACAGTTCTCTGACGCACAAATCTTGTTCTTCCCGGTGCATACAATGATCGGGCCTGTCTGGGCGACATGTCCATCGCTAATAGAAAATTTTGAAACTAAAAATAGTATGAAACAACTGAAAAAAGAGCTATCGTCAAAAAACGGCAACGGTATAAGAGAGAAAGTGTGGCTCTGTGATGATCTAAATGAACGGATAGCTGAGGGAAAAATAAATCTTGGATGGATCTATCTTGAAGCTATAGAAAATTCTAATGTACAACCTGAAAAGTGGAAGTACAACGAAAAGGAGAACGGAAAAAAGTTGAAAGAGCTCCCAAAGATAGATGAGGTACTCCAACGTCTGGCAGTCGTCTCAGACAGTTTGTTCGCACAGATCGTGAATTCAAACCTCGAGGTGAGAACCTCCGTTTCCATTGATCCAGAGACGGGTGCGGCGGAGGAAAAAGCACTGTTCACCTATGAAGCGATCCCCCGGGGAACGATCTTGTCGTTTACCGTCACGTTCCTGAACCCTGCGAATTTCCCGGATATCTCAGAAAAAATAGATGATAAAAATATGGACGTTGATATGACAACAAAAACAGTGCGGAAAGGATTGGAGCTGTTTGAAACGCTCGGGGTAGGTGGCATGAGCACCCGTGGATTCGGACGGTTTAAGATCCTCAATGCGAACAATGGTGAGTGAGATGACACAAAAGAATGTGGACAAAGAATGTTTTTCACATGCGATAAAAATGCTCGAAGACGTGAAAGATATCTCCAATGAGGAGAAACGAAAAGAGAAAGCCAAGAAGATAGAGAATACTATAAACAAATCTTTAGGAGTGTTGCAAGAAAATGGCGTTTTTGCATTTTATGTATATTTAAAATCGGAGAACGAAGACACCATTGGAAAGGAGACAATAAGCCTATTGGATGAGATTATAGATAAAAAAATAGAATACGAGTTGGAGAGTATAAAATCTCTCGCAGACGACATCACTACTCTCCTCTTTGCAAAGGCTCTGATAGAAAAAACACTCATCTACGCAAGATATCATGCGAAGGCATTGAGTGATTGAGATGAGCTGGAAGGCCTATGAGCTAACATACAGGGTGAACTCTCCTATCCACATAGGCTATGGTGCAAGACTTGGCATTGTGGACAGAACGCGGTACTACATCCCCGGAAAGACCATGTGGGGGGCAGTGACAGCGAAGCTTGGACGGACCATCGAGAATCCCAATTATAAAGCGTTGAAAGATCTGGTCAGGAAAAACCTGATCTTTAGCTACTTTTTCATTCTAGAGAATAAAAATGCTCTATATCCAATCTACACGGAAGAGGGAATCAAATATGGAAATAAGGAACAATCAACGTTTGAGAGTAAATATATCACTTCCTACGTTTCTACAGCAGTAGAAAAAACATCGGGGACAGCAGAAGATGGAAGTCTCCACGAGATAGAGCTTCTGCAACACAACATTGAGAATAAAAAGGTTACACTCGTAGGGTATCTACTCGTCAAGGAGGGGGAGGAAGAGAAGTACTCAGTGAGAAAAAATGGTGACAGAATAGAGATTTTTGAGAATGAAAAATGTGTGATTGATGATCTGTTCGAGAGCACCTCGACGTTACAAGTTGGCGGGGAACGAAATTATGGGTATGGAAGAATAGAGTTGTTCAATAACCCGTATGAAACTGAACAAGAGGGGGAAGTACGAATATTCGACAAGATCAACGTGGATCTAGATACGGATCGTCCGACAATCGAAATTGGAAAAGAAGCACTCATTACGCTTTCGCATCTGTTAATAAAAGAGGAGAATGGGAAAGAACATTTTGGAAAGGTTACCTCTATGAAAGGTGACTTAGAACCATTAGTGGGAAGAGAATGGGGAAA
The DNA here is from genome assembly GCA_964595645.1 of uncultured Thermococci archaeon. Classification (GTDB taxonomy): domain Archaea; phylum Methanobacteriota_B; class Thermococci; order Methanofastidiosales; family B48-G16; genus JAYEIH01. The sequence goes on along the minus strand of CAZQQT010000005.1, from coordinate 14,856 downwards.
AGACGGAGGGGTAGGACACCACACTTCCTTTGGCGGTATCGGTTTGGTACCCGGATCTGAATTTGTTCTTAAAAACTCTTCCAATACAACAGTTGAAGAGGGGAAAACATTCAATCCAGAAAATTATGGTGGAGAAATAGTAATCGGAGATTACGGAATCTGGATGTTCAACTCTAAAAAATCGAAATGAAAGAATTTTTCCTCTGTCCCAGCCTTTATAAATGACGAGGATCTGTGAGGTTGGGCAAATCACGATCGGAAACCTTATATACCTTGAATCCTACAGTATAGTGCCTGTGAGGCAGGTCTTCATTTAACTAGAATAGTATTGAAATCAGCTATGTAATTGAGGATCTCGTAGAATCCCTTTCGAGTCTTCATTTAACTAGAATAGTATTGAAATCCATCTCTAACTCCTCGGCGAGCAACCCAAGAAAGTCGTCTTCATTTAACTAGAATAGTATTGAAATGATCTTTATCTTCAAAAAAAGTATTCCAGAGCACGCGTCTTCATTTAACTAGAATAGTATTGAAATTGCATCACCCGTCCTGCCCGCTGTGCTTCCTGTCGTGTCTTCATTTAACTAGAATAGTATTGAAATTGGCGACAAAACTAGGGCCTATTTTTCTTGTGCTACGTCTTCATTTAACTAGAATAGTATTGAAATCTTCAAAGGCTGTATCATATTCTCCTGCTCCACCAAGTCTTCATTTAACTAGAATAGTATTGAAATAATTTTCAAAGAAAATATTTACTAAGTTTTCACTTTGTCTTCATTTAACTAGAATAGTATTGAAATTGATACTCCTGATAATATTGCAACAGATATAATGCAAGTCTTCATTTAACTAGAATAGTATTGAAATCTAGTGCACAGGATGCGGCGACAAAGAATTATGTAGAGTCTTCATTTAACTAGAATAGTATTGAAATGAACTCGCCCTTCATCAAAAAGTGTTGCCAGGTGTTGGTCTTCATTTAACTAGAATAGTATTGAAATAATTGCATCATAAACTTTGTCATTTCATCTCTCCAGTCTTCATTTAACTAGAATAGTATTGAAATTGCAGACAGATGTCGGGAACTGGAGCCAGGAGATATGTCTTCATTTAACTAGAATAGTATTGAAATATTCCATCGATGAGTTCTTTGTATGGTTCGAACTCCGTCTTCATTTAACTAGAATAGTATTGAAATGGCATCTTAGGTGATAATATGACAACGGTAAAATTTGTCTTCATTTAACTAGAATAGTATTGAAATAATGATGTGATTCAGAAAGGTGGTTATTTCTTTCTTGTCTTCATTTAACTAGAATAGTATTGAAATATGCAAACATAACTTGGTGATTTATTTTTTTTCCTAGTCTTCATTTAACTAGAATAGTATTGAAATTTGACTATTTACATCTTCAAACTCTAGCTGTACTTCGTCTTCATTTAACTAGAATAGTATTGAAATAAAAGTCATGTTTATAGAGAGTACGCGTTTCTTCTAGTCTTCATTTAACTAGAATAGTATTGAAATGAAGATGATATTTCCTTTTCTTTCATATATAAGTTTGTCTTCATTTAACTAGAATAGTATTGAAATTCGGGGTCCAAAAAGAAAAAAAGAGGTGAGGTCCCAGTCGTTATTGAGTTAAGAAGGATTTGATAGTGAACGATTGTTGTTTTATTTTTCTAACGTTTCGCAGATAAAAGAAGTTCGCCGAAGACAATTAGTGAACTCAGGAGGAAAACCAGATAGACGCTGTTATTTTGTCTTGAAGACGAAAATGTAGGTAATGAGAGAAGAGGCTTCTATAAAGTTGTCATGGTGTACCTTCCTTAAAAATTGTTTTCATAGATGTTTTTCCTGTGCCCTACAGCTACTACCCATAGTTGATCTCTCTCTTTATACCAGTCGATTATTACTCTATACTCCCCCACTCGAAGACGGAAATAAGGATAACCTGTCAATGGTCTCAGAAAATGATCGGGCCAGTCTTTTATTTCCTCTAACTTTGAGTATATTCTCAACCTTACTTTTTTCTCCAAGTCGGCGAGCTGGTCCTTCGCTGGATTAGTAAAATAAATCTCAACCATCCAATTCTTTCCTCACTTCGGCGAGGGTCTTTCCTTCATCTTTTTTTATCTGCTCCTTCCCCTCAGCTATGACTCTCAAGGCCTCTCCTGATAATCGACGCTCTTTGTGGATTAGATGGCGGATAGCATCTCGAACCAGTTCACTCTTACTGAGGTAGTACGGATGATCCTTGATGTAATCATCTATCTCATCCTTCAACCGTTCTGGAATTTTCACATTTATTGAAGACATAGTATCACTATAGTGTTATCACAGCTTCATTATAAAGTTTACGGACGGCATCTTCATCATCTCTAAACTCATCATTTGATATAAAGTTTCGTGGATAGAAGGAGCTATCGACAGCGAATTTGAGCGAGGTGTAGCGAGGTCGTGCATTTGTTGTTACGTAGTGCGATAGCACCGAGAAGTGCAGGGAGCGAGAGTTCTGAAACTCACTTGTTATTACTCTTCTCATCTCTCACCTTATTTTTAAATATCCTCCCGTTACCTCCATGAGTTCACTTCTATCCAATATCCTCCCTACTTAAATAAGTTTCTTCAGATTCTCCATATCGCATATACCGATTTATTCACAGACATAGATCAATCACAAAAATACAGGAGATACAGTAGGATTGAGTGGGAAATCAGGTGCGATTACGTATCATTTACATTTTGATGTTACGAAGGAGTGTTCAGAGCCCAATTGTCAAACAATTCCATTTACGTTTACGAACTGTTCGCCCGCGCATTACCCGCTTACAAGCGGCGTATATTATAAAGCAGAAAAATATTAATAAAACGGTAGTGTAAGCCTGGGGGAGAATTCAATGTGTTTTAAAATTGCCTTCGACAATCTTTTTGTTTGTAGAACATTGTGTGAATGTCCAACCTTGTCTTAGAAAATGATTTAAACATTGAAGTAGAACTGTATATGACGGTGCGATTATGGTAGCAGATGTAGATCCAGTGATGACACATACACCGATGAAGAAGGATAAGAGATGGATGAGTCTTCATTTAACTAGAATAGTATTGAAATTCGGAAGGGATCATTTTTTTATTATTTCCTGAAGTTTTAAGGCTATTTTTTGTGCATACTCCTCTCTTTCCTCCCTCGAAAGATCAGGATTAACCTCAGACACGATTTTTGGGAGCTTTCTTTCCATTTTTTTCACGATCTCATACTGTGAGATATAGTACACACCAAAAATGAGGTTAAGGAAGAGCATGATGAAAAATCCAGTGAGAATTTGGAACAGTTCTGACGTAGACACATTCGTAAAGACACCATGACTAACAAAAGAGACGATGACCGTATAGTACACGATTGAAAGAAGAATCCCTGTCATGCCCACAAGCTGTACTATTCGTTGTTTGGAGAGCATTATATTTTTTTCCCTTCCGAAGTATTTAAATCTATTTCATTACTGGTAAAAAAAGTAAATTTGCATAAAATGTAATAAAAACAAAACTCTCCCAACAGAAAAATAAAAATGCTTACTATACTCCCCCGATCTTCCATCGTATACTCACTCTATTCCACGCAGAACCATAAAAGTCAGATGTGAAATGAGAAAGTATCCAAAATGGTTTAGAGCGTGGTAGCGTACCAAACGTTTAATACAGATCCCAAGAAGATCTCGTATGTCACAATACCGAGATGTCATCTCGTTTGTTTCACTTGCGGCCATGTGGGGAGTTTCCTTTATGGCCATTAAAGCAGGCTTAGCGATCTTCCCACCGGTGTTCTATGCTGCCATTCGTTACTATATCGCTGGCTTTATTATGCTTCTTTATGCCCTCTACGTCACGGGAAGATGGTGCCCAAAAGAGAGAGATGAGATACTCACAGTGCTTATAAGTGGATCATTAATGTTTGCCGCCTACCACGCATTTCTCTACATTGGAGAACTTTCTACAACCAGTGCAGTTGCCGCAGTCATTGTAAGTTTAAGTCCTTTACTTACCACGGCATTTGCCCGAGCCCTCCTCCCTCAGGAACGGTTAACAGTACGTGGATTTCTTGGAGTAACTCTCGGATTACTGGGAATCATTATTATCGCCCGACCTGATCCTTCCCATCTTCTTTCAGGGGCCGTTCTGGCCAAGGGACTGATCTTTCTGGCCGCTGCCTCCTTTGCTCTAGGAAGCGTGCTGGTGAAACGATCAGACTCTGCACTTCCAAAAGAAACATTCATCTCCTGGGCGATGATTGTAGGGGCTATGTTAATGACGGTAATTAGTCTATTCAGATCTGAACCCATTGCATCGATCCACTGGACGATAGACGCCATGATCCCTGTGTTATACCTCTCCATTGTCTCCGGTGTAATAGGGTTCATCATATACTTCGATCTCCTCGAACAGGTAGGACCTATCGAGATCAATTTGGTGTCATATGTTGCTCCACTGTTCGCGGCACTGACAGGATGGCTCTTACTGGATGAGGATGTAGAGCTGTACACTGTAGTCGGATTCGTCGTGATATTTTTTGGATTTTACTTAATTAAGAGGGAACAATTGGGAGAAGAATTTTCAAAGCTTCAGAAGTATTTTTAACATTCCTACTATTATATTTTGAGAGAAAACCAGTGAAAAGGAAGGCAATATTATGGGGATGGTATATGGGGAGATGAATGGGCTTTCTCGTCCATCAGGAAGTAAGGAAAAAAGTAAAATTATTCAGATTAAATTATACCGCACGACGATGAATGGAAAAATTTATAAACAATCAAAAGAGAGAATAATTGATAGATTCGAAAAAAAGAATATGTTCTTATATTCGAATAGAAAAAATTTTTGATAAGAAAAAATGAATAAAGAAGTGAGAAAAACAGGCAAAAAAACAGACGGCATGAAAAGATAGATAGTTACAGTTTCTAGTAATTAGTGGGAACGGCATCAAGCTTAGTACCTCTAGGTGAGCAATAATGTATGAAAGAAAAAGTCCCAAAAAAGGGGGCAGTGAAAAGTACTTTGAAGCAGTGCTTGAGACTATTCCTGAGGGGATTGTATTAATGGACAAAAACCATCGAGTAGTCACCACAAATTCTACCTTTAAAGAGATGTTCGACTACAATGATCTGAAAGGAAAAGATATCGATGACTTTATTATCCCCGAAAAGTTAATAGAAGAAGGAAAACGATGTACATCCCGTGTGATGAACGGGGAAGTAGTGCATTTTGACTCAGTAAGAAAAACGAAGGAGGGGAAAGAACTGTTCGTGTCTATACTGGGTGCCCCTGTGGTTGTCGATGGTGAACATGTAGGCATTTTTGCGATATACAGAGACATCAGTGAAAGAAAAAAGATGGAAGAGGAACTGCGGGAAAGTGAACAAAAATATCGTTCCATCGTGGAAAACGCTCATAGTGGAATTCTCATCATAGACGAAAATTACACGCTCACTTATGTGAATGACACGTTATGCGAAATACTGGGCTATCCTCGTGATGAGATCATCGACCATGACTTTCGAGAGTTTCTCGACGAAGCGAGCACGCAACTTGTGACAGATCGGTATCGTCGAAGACAAAGGGGAGAAAACGTTCCTTCGAGATACGAGTTTAATATTATTCGGAAAGATGGTGAGAAAAGACGAGTGGAAGTTAGATCCAGCGTAATCAAAGACCCGGAAGGAAAGCCAAAAACAGTAGCACAGATTTTGGATATCACCAAAAGGAAAAAGGCAGAACAGGAATTAAAACAAAAGCAGAATCACCTTGAAAAGGCCCAAGAAATCGGAAAAATTGGTACATGGGAATTGGACGTAAAAAATAATAAACTTATGTGGACGGATGAGGTCTACCGCATCTTCGGCATTCCCCTGGACACAGAACTTACCTACGAGGACTTTTTGGAGTGTGTTCACCCCGATGATAGAGAGTATGTTGACAACAAATGGAAGGCAGCTCTTCAGGGAGAACCTTCCAATATAGATCATCGTATTGTTGTGGGAGATGAAGTGAAGTGGGTTCGAGAAAAAGCAGAGAGGGAGTTCGATGAGCAGGGAAATGTTGTCCGTGCGTTGGGCGCTGTGCAGGAGATCACCGAGCGTAAAGAGACAGAAGAAGCTCTCAAAAAACAGAAAGAAGAACTCTCAGAGTTTGCGCATACTGTCTCCCATGATCTGAAGAATTACATCAATATAATCAAAAATAGAGCACAGTTATCACTCATGAAAGAGGAAACAGCCGAAACCAATGCAAAAAAAATCGTGGGTATCACGGAGAAAATGGAAAAATTCGTATCGAGACAGCTGGAACTCGCCGATGCCGGGAAAGCGATAGGCAAGCCAGAAAAGGTGGATCTCAACAAACTGCTCGAAGAAGTAAGTGAGAATCATGACCTCGCAGTGAAATGGGAAGATCTCCCTATAATTGAAGGCGATCCTCAACGATTAAAAGAAATGTTTCATAACCTCATTGAAAATGCTGTTATCCATGGCGAAGCTACCCGTGTGGAACTAACCGCTGAACAAGGAGAAGACGCATCCGTAATTTCCGTGAAGGATAACGGGAAGGGTATCCCAGAAGAACATCTCGATAAGATTTTTGATATGGGCTACTCTACAGACGGATTCGGTATAGGTCTCTCCATTGTGAAAAGAATTGTGGAGGCACATGGGTGGAGTATAGGGGGGGAATCTGCAGAGGAAGAAGGCACCACTTTTACACTCACGTTTTCAAGGAGTGAATAAGGAATCTCAGTCCGCATAGGGAAGGCGGGCTGTGATCTTCGTTCCTTCCTCCATGTCGTAGAGAGTGAAGGTCCCGTCGAAGTGGTCGAGGATCCGTTTTGCCACGTAGAGCCGCAGATATGTGTTTGAACACCTCACCTCCAAGAGAATCCATTTCATCGCAAAGGAAAAGGGATTGGTACTGGATGAAGAAGAATTGGAACAATTGATAGAAGAACTCGAAGAGGAAGGAAAGGTTCGCACGATCCCGCTCAACGAGGGAAAAAAAGAGTTATCTACTACAGGAGGAGGTTCACATTCGAGCACTCCGAAGGAAAGCAGAAAATTCGCAAGAATAATTTTAAAAGAACACTCGATTGAAAGAAATTCAGTTACTTCCTGCACAATATATTCTGTTTATCTGAATGCATTCATTTTGTGTACAAAACTATAACATATTTTTTCCATATTTCTGTTCCGGCTGAGTATCGACACAGAACATAGTGTACGAGAGCCCCGAGGGGGATTTGAACCCCCGACCTACTGATTACAAGTCAGTCGCTCTTCCAAGCTGAGCCACCGAGGCACAGTTATGTTCTATCACTTTTCCTTTTAAAACCTTACTGTTGAACCATGACAAGAATTATATGGTGTGTATTGGATATTGCTGTATGGAATTGGATGAAATAAAAGTATTGGCTGCAGCACTTTCGCATGAGTTTGGTTCCAGCGATGACCCATACAGAGCGTTGGCCTTTGTAACAGAAGAACTGGGGGAGGTAGCATCAGAGATGAACAAAGTATGCAGATCAGGAGCGAAACTGTACCAGAAAAAAGAACCAGATCGAGAGAAACTGCAGGAGGAAGTAGGTGATCTCCTCCTTGGAGTATTCTATCTTGCCAACACAATGGAAATCAATGTGGAACATGAGATGGAAGCAAAATACCGTCGTCTTAAAAGGCAGTTCGGTCTCGATATTTGAGAATGAGAAGGTCCGAAGAGTAATTTATATAAATCTTCCTTCATACTTTACTTCAGATGGTGTATATTAAGAAGGTAGAGATGAAGGGATTTAAATCTTACGGAAAGAAAAAGGTATCTCTTCCTCTCTCCGAGGGATTTACCTGTGTCATCGGGCCCAACGGCTCAGGAAAGAGCAATATTGCAGATGCACTTTTATTCGTCCTTGGTGGCCTCTCTGCGAAGGCTATGAGGGCAGAAGTATTCTCAGATCTTATATACGCCGGTGATAACACTAATCAAGCAAAAGTGTCTCTCTATTTCGACAACGAGGATGAAAAATTCCCAATAGAAAAAAAGGAGGTAGTAATTGCACGGGAAGTTTCTGATGATGGAACAAGTACGTACAGAGTCAATGGGAAGAGAGAGACACGACGGTACGTGCTGGATCTCTTACTGGAAGCAGGTGTGACCCCTGACGGATACAATATTGTTCACCAGGGGGAAATCATGGATTTTATCAATATTACTCCTGTTGAAAGAAGGAATATCATCGAAGAGATATCCGGAATCGCAGAGTTCGATGAAAAAAAAGAGCGGGGGTTGCGGGAACTGGAAGAAGCGGAGGAAAATCTGGCAAGAGTACATTTAGTAATGGATGAAGTCAAAAAACAGATGGACAGGCTCGAAAAAGAGAAAAACGATGCAATACGATACAACCATCTGAAATCAAAGATTCGGGAACATATGGGAATACTGGTGCATAGCAAACTGGAAAAGAATAAAAAAGAGCTGAAGAAAAAGAAGGAAAAAATTCGTGAGTGTAAAGAAAAGATCGAGGAGAAAAAATCCGCACTCCAATCATATATCGACTCTATCAACACGTTAGAAACAAAGTTGAAAGAACTGGAAGAGGAGCTAGACAGAAAAAATGCAGAGTATATAGAAACGAATAAAAAAAGTGAGAAACTAAAAAGAGAACTACTTAAACTGGAACAGAAAATCGCACATGAGAAAGAAAATCTTGAAAAAAATAGATCGGAGACAGAAGAACTGAAAAGGGAAAAAACACAGCTTCAAAATGAAATCGAACAAATTGAAGAAGATATCACGAATCTCGATGAAAAAAAACGTTCGTTGAAAGAAAAGATAGAATCTCATCGCAAAGAAATAAATGAGTTAGAAAAGAAAATCCAGGAAGATACAGATTTTTTAAAGAAAGATCATGATACTCTTGTGAAAAAGTTAGAAAAGAAGAGGGAGGAGTTTTATGAGAAGAAAAACGAACTTGAATCTCTAAAAAACAAAAAAGAGTATTTAGAAGAAACGATAAAGAAGAATAGAGATGAATATCAGAAAAAGAAATCCCGCCGCGCCAGTATCAGAACTCAGATTGATGAACATCAATCCGCCCTCCATGAAATCGATGAACGTGTAACGTTATACAAATCGGAAGTAAAAAAAATAGAAAATAAGATAAATAAGTTGGATAAAGAATTGTGGAACAAGAAAGAGGAGCTTTTAAAGATAAAATCTTCCATCAAGGCACGAAAGTCGCTCGACAAAAGAAAAGATAAACCGTATAAAAAGCTGAAAACATCGGGGATCCAAGGGATCTACGGGAGGATAAAGAATTTAGGAACGGTGAATACACAGTACAGTACTGCACTGGAGGTGGCAGCGGGGAGGCGACTTGACTATATCGTAGTTGATACAGCTGACACGGCGAAAGAGTGTGTACAGTACCTAAAAAAAGAAAGGGTTGGGAGAGCCACATTTATCCCTTTGGATAAGATTAGGAGTGGACGTCTGCGAGATGTAGAGAAGCGTGAAGGGTTTGTTGACTACGCCATCAACCTCGTGGAGTTCGATGAAATACTGAGCCCTGCATTTGAGTACGTGTTTGGTGATACCATTGTGATCAAAAACATGGACTGCGCAAAGAATTTTGAGTCCTTCAGGAGAGTCACGCTGGATGGAGAGCTCATCGAAAGAACAAACGTAGTCACCGGTGGATTCTACAGGCCGAGGGGGGGATTCGAAGAAAAAGAGGAAACCAAAAAGTTGGAACAACTGCAGGGGAGAATAGAAGAGATAAAATCCGAAAAGAACTCGCTTGAAAAAGATCTTGTGACAGTGAAAAAGAAACTGAAAGAACAAGAGCGAAAAAAAACGGAGATACGAACAGAGATAAAAACACTTACAAGTGCTATCGAAGAAAACGTACAGGGGGTAGAGATTAAAAAATTAAAAGAACGTATAGAGGAAGATGAAAGAAAATTAAAAGAAATAGAGTCGGAACTCTCTCTTTTCCGTGAGGAATATTCGGATCGAAAACAGCTGTTGGAAGATATGGAACAGAAGAAAGATGCACTGTACGCGAAGCTTATGGAGCGATCGGGGGAAGAACTGGAACGACTGGATGCACTGAAAAAAGAGCGTGAGGATCTACGATCCCAGTACCAGGAACTGGATAAACAGTACGCATCGAAAAAATCCAGACTCGATGTGCTCACCACCGATCATGCTAAAACATCGAAAAAAATAACAGAAAATGAAGAGTACTCCAAAAAGATGGCACAAACCGTTGAGCAATATGAAGCCTCCTTAAAAACCGCACAGGAGCGTATTGATGAAGTTGAGAAATCAATGGAACGAAAAAAAGAAGAACTAGAAGACGTGAAGAAGAGACGATCTACTGCAAACGAGGAAATTAGCACTGCCAGGAAAGAAAAAGAAGCACGGGAAAAAACAATCACAAATCTGCACACGAGGATCAGCCTCTTGGAGCAGAGAACTCGAGACTTAAAAGAAAAGATCGAAGAAATTTCTGCACAAGCAGACGCCTACGAAAAAACAGAAATACGAGAGGATATTGAGGAGCTCAGTTTCAAGATACAGCGGATGCGCAGAGAGAAGGAGGGGCTTGAACCCATCAATATGAGAGCCATTGAAGAGTTTGAGGAAACTGAAGAGCGGTACCTCACCTTAAAAACAAAGTACAAGAAGATACAGAAGGAAAAAGAAGCAGTACTCGAGTTTATTGGCAAAATAGAACGGCGGAAAAAAGAAGTCTTCATGGAAACCTTTAACGAAGTGGCAGACAACTTCTCAGAGATATTTCTTGAACTCTCTGGAGGGGAAGGTGATCTCCTCTTGGAAGACAAGGAGGACCCCTTTGATGGAGGTGTAGAGATCGAAGCGCGGCCGCAGGGAAAAGAGATGAAGACGACAGCCGCAATGTCAGGAGGAGAGAAGGCACTCACTGCATTAGCCTTCATTTTTGCTATTCAACGATATAAAACAGCACCTTTCTACCTTTTTGATGAAATCGATGCACATTTGGATGATGAGAATGTAAAAAAAGTGGCAGAAATGATAAAAAGAGCATCAGAAAACTCCCAGTTTATTGTAATCACGCTGCGAGATGCGATGATGTCCTCTGCCGACAGGCTCTTTGGTGTCTCCATGAGGGACAATATCTCCCGGATCGTTGCTGTAGAGCTTCAAGAAACACAACAGTTCACAGGAAAAAAATTTGAGGTCGTTGAGGAAGCATAACTCCCTATATGCCAAATTTTCCCTGGGACATCGAGACCCCAATGAAGATACCCAGCATTCCTGATGCGAGCATGATCCCTGTACTGGGGAGGAGTATCATGGGATCCATCTCTGTTATCTCCGTTCCTTGCATTATGAACACAAGGAAAATAACACCTACAAGCACCCACAGTGCACCGGTAATGTAGGAAATCACGTTGAAAATGGCCGAGTCCTTTTCCGGTTCTCCTTGCATCCCAATAAATATCATCGGTATTCCGGTGACCATCAAAAATATGCTGAAAAGCATCCCCGTCATTTCATTGTTCATCATGAACTCGTTGATCTGTGTGACCATCGAGATCTCCAAGGGAGATAAGAACTGTAACACACCGAGCACAAGCCACACAGCACCAAGCACATAGGGCAGTACAACACCACCCGCACCTGTGCTTCGCTTCTCACGGATGTGACTCGTATCGATCCCAAGTTTTTCTGCCTCCGAGAGGATCTCATCAAGTGACTCTCCTTTGGGTATATCCTCCGGCATAACCTCTTCTCCAAAAATATCGGCAGCCGGTGTCTTCCCTTCCGTGACATCAGGTCTCTCTAGTTCCTCCTCAGGTCCTTCTGGTTTCTCACGTTCTTCCTCTTCGAGGAGGTCTATCCCACGAACGCCCTTTGACACGTCCGCCTTCGGCCTTTTGGGAGCCTCTTCTGGTGGTTTCTCAGGTGTAGGTTCTTTGGATACAGCCCTTTCGGGAGATTTGGCTGGAGGGGGTTCTCTCTCTTCAAGATCCCTCTCGACCTTTTCCAGTCGCTCAACAGTTTCTCTCAGAAGCTCTGTATTTTCCCTCATCGTCTCTGCAATCCCTGTAAGGCTTCTGGCAATCTCATCCATAGCGAGATCCGGTTCTCCCTCCGCTTCCTCCGCGAGTAACTCGATGAGCTTATTAATTTTATCGGGTCCTTCTTCCTCCATAGCAGCGGCACTCAACACCTCAATAAGTCTGTCGAGACGTTCAATGAGATCTCTATCACCTCCAGCATATCTCATTGACCCTGCCAGATCCTCAATCTGCTGTTTTAATTTGGCAATTTCAATCTCCATATTTCTGTCTTCTGCCATTAGTATCCCTCAAAAAATCTTTCCTTTAATTTTTTATTATCAAGTTACTTAAAAAACTTTTCTATAAATCGTCTACTTTTTCATCGAGGTTACACAATGACCAGGACCCCTAAAAAGGAGAGAACGACGCCTAACAGTATTCTCACAGTGATTTTCTCATTTGTGAGAAGGAGTGCGAACATAACAGCAAATATCGGTGCGGTGCCATTGAGTGGGGACGCCTTTGACACATCGATGTGCTTCAATGCTGTTAAAAATAACAAGATGCCAATGCCGAGATCGAAGATCCCTCCCAGTGCAACAATACCCCAGCTTTTTGTAATATGAAAAAACTCGATTTTCTCATATTTTACTGTGTAGAAGAGAAGAAACGAGGCAAAAATCGCCATCCGTAGCGTTGAAAACACTAGGGGGCTAATACTACTCATTGCAACTTTCATAATCGTCATAGATGTCGCCCAGAAGAAGGAAGCACCTACAGCGAGAAAGATACCCTTTCTAATCTCGAGATCGAATCGTTTCTCTGAAAGGAGAAAAATGGCGGCCACGATCATGACTGCCCCAACGATCAGTTTCGCGCTTATCGTTTCCTCCAAGAATAATGGTGCCAGTACAAGTGTAAAAATGGGATACGTGTTAGACACCGGATACGCTCTGGCGATACCTATCGCCTTCAAGCTGAACAGGTACAGGAGATCCCCTATTACAAGACCAAAAAGAGTGGCTAGGAGAATATAAGATAGTTCCTTCAAGGAGAGATCGAGAATTTGCTCGGCATCTCCCGAGAGGAGCAAGACCACCGTGAGAAAACACAGTGCCACGAGCGGGCGTATTGTGTTGATTGTTGTGGGCTTCATGTCCTTTAATCCTATCTTGTAGAACACGGAGGAAAGTGCCCATATCAGTGCAGAGAGTATCGCGAGGAGTTCGCCGATCATGCCCTCCCTTACACCATGAGAATTTAAAGGTTAGTTCTTGCATAGCGGTGTTATCCAATTTATTCGCCGCAGAGGGATACGTCTCAACCTGCACTCTGTTCCTCCTTTATCTTCGATAACAGTTATTCATCCCCGATCTTTGGATGCTACACTGAATTCTTGAATTCCTTTTTGTACAGAGATTAGTCCTGATAGCTTTTTCTTATTGTTGCACCGCTCTGTTGGAACTTGTCGTAGTCTACCAAAACTTCGATCATTTCCCACTTGCCTTCGTGATTACTGTACGCTTCCTCCTTAACTTTGTTCCTGAACGGCTACCTACACTACAAGATATAGCTGTAAAGAATATTAACAAAGACAGCAATAAAGAAATGAAGATAAAACCTCCTAAAGCTATGAAAAAAAACAAAAAAAGGAAGGGTAGTGTCTCAAGACATAATATACCCTTAAAACAAATTTTAGAAAGCTTATTTTCATTTAAATTGGAACTTAGTCCCGCAAAGAGACCTATAATAAAAAAAAGAATTCCATACAAACTAAAATCGAAAATGTAAAACAAAATAGCATTTGGGATTATTATGGGCAGAACAAAGGCGAAGAGGAAGATTATTAGAAGTCCCAATATCCCAAGGAGAATAACTCTAATAAACCACTTCCGCTCCTCTTTCTCTTCAGGAATAAAGCCCATACACTCACTCCAGTATATAACTTAAAGTACCTTTCTCCGTTCCAAGAACAATGAGTACCAGCATATCTCTTCTCCCTTGTTCTCCGTTTATCCTTATCATCGACTCATCTTTTTTTGGAAAATACTTTACTTTTATGTTGCCTTTAGCAACTTTTAAATGTTGTACTAAATTCTTAAGCTTTCCTTTTTTGTAGACGGAGACAATGTGGAAGTTGTTCTTTTGGGGTGTTGTTGTCTCGCTGTTATATGTCAGTTCCAGTATCTCTATATCCAACGTATTGGGTCGCTTTTTGTATTTCTTTGTTATTTCGAGTGTATTCCCAGTGTCATCTCTCAACTCGTAAACTCTATATGATTTCCCCTTCTCGTTGTACTCTTCATAGCTTACGTCCACATTATCGTCGATATTGTCTACGCCGATGACTTCAATGCCTTGTGTTTCAGTGTTGAAGGTTATCCTCGCCTCCGGCGGTGTTCTATCGATACTGAACTGGTTGAAGATCGTGTTGTTGTACTCCGCACTTTCGCTTATAGTGTCGTCGGGATCGATGACCGCGTAGATGGTATAGATCCCATCCTCCACAGTCCACGGTACAGTAACGCGTTTGGTTTCTTCTGATGCTAAAGTTATAGTTTTCTCATCGATAACGTTAGTGTTCTCCGGCTTTCCGTTGTAGAACTGTACTGTGACGTTGTCAGCATTTAATGGTCCAAGGTTTGATGCATCACAGGAGAGAATGACTTCGTTTTCGTTGTACTCAATGGATAGATTTGAGAGAGTTAGCTCTGTTTCCATCGATTTTTATCGAGTGGAGGGGATCCCCGTACTTCTCCACGCGGTGTTCGA